>CAVVUY010000057.1:0-140935 GCA_963751375.1 uncultured Gammaproteobacteria bacterium | reverse complement strand
GCGTGGGCACCAGCTCGCGCCCAATGCGCACCATGAGCGGGTCGCCCGTCGTTCTGCGCAGGCGGGCAACGGCCCGACTCATCGCAGAAGGACTGAGTCCCAGTCTTTTCGCGGCACCCGCGACACTGCCTTCGGCAAGCAGTACCTCGAGGGTGAAGAGCAGATTTAGGTCCGGTCTAGACATGCACCGACCATAACGCTCGTTAGACATAGCGTCAAACGCACGCATGCAGTGCATTTCGTGCGTCTTCCGCCACCTCATGCCCGAGGCTATCGTGACTGCGTGACGTCTATGGCCTCGGGTGTCGAGGTCACGGCCAAAGTAAATGACGTGGAGAACGACGATGACGACAAGTCGGTTTGATGTGAATGCGGAGCGCGATTACTGGAACCAGCGCTACGCGACCCGGGAGCTCATCTGGACGGCCGAGGCGAATCGTTTCGTCGCCGAGGAGGTATCGACTCTCAACCCCGGCCGAGCCTTGGATCTCGCCGCGGGCGAAGGGCGCAACGCGGTATGGCTGGCTGAACGGGGCTGGCAGGTGCGCGCCGTGGACCTCTCGGACGTGGCCATCGGAAAAGCACGGCAACTGGCCACAAGTCGGAACGTCGCCGACCGAATCGATTTCCAGGCCACCGACTTGAGGGATTACGAACCGGAGGCGGCGAGTTTCGATCTGGTGATGATGATCTACCTGCAGCTTCCCCAGGCGGAATTGCAGCCCATCATTGCACGGGCTGCGAATGCCGTGGCACCGGGCGGCACTTTCCTGCTCGTCGCGCACGACGCATCCAATATCGAGCACGGCTACGGCGGACCGCAGGACCCCGCGGTGCTCCACAGCGCAGCGCAGGTCACTCCCCTCCTCGACGGGCGCTTCGATATCGAACGAGCCGGCGTGGCGGAACGCCCCGTAAAGACCGACTCAGGAGTCCAGGTCGCACTCGACTGCGTCGTGCGAGGTAGCCGTCATGACTGAGACCAATCGCAGTGTAAATCGATGGGCGCTCGGCAGTCTTGCGCTGTCGATGCTGCTGGCGTCGCTGGGGACCAGCATCGCGAACATCGCCCTGCCGACCTTGACCCACGCATTCGGCGCTTCCTTCCAGGAGGTGCAATGGGTCGTCCTGGCGTATCTGCTGACCATAACGATCATGAGCGTCAGCGTCGGCCGGCTCGGCGACCTGGTCGGCCGCCGCCGCGTACTTCTGGCGGGCATCGCCCTGTTCACCATCGCCTCGATACTGTGCGGCATCGCACCTACCTTGTGGACGCTGGTCGCCGCCCGTGCGGTGCAGGGCCTCGCCGCGGCCATTCTGATGGCGCTCACGATCGCCCAGGTCGGCGAGACGGTGCCCAAGTCGCGAACAGGCAGCGTGATGGGCTTGCTCGGCACGATGTCGGCGATCGGCACCGCGCTCGGACCTTCGCTCGGCGGACTGCTGATCGCCGGCTCCGGCTGGCGCTCGATCTTTCTTGTCATGGTCCCGCTGGGCATCGTCAATTTCGTGCTCGCCCAGCGTCATGTGCGGCACGACGACCCAACACCCAGCTCCGCACGGAACGCTTTCGACAGCCTTGGCACGCTGTTGCTCGGGCTGACGCTCGCAGCCTACACGCTGTCGATGACGCTCGGACACGGCCGCTTCGGCGAAGGTAACGCGGCGCTGCTCCTGGCCGCCGGCATCGGCCTCGCGCTCTTCGCATTCGCCGAGACGAAAGTGGCCTCGCCCCTGGTTCGCCTGGCGACCCTGCGCCGGTCCGGGTTGCGCCCCCGACTGGTCATGACCGCGATCGTCGCGACGGTGATGATGGCGACGCTGCTGGTCGGGCCCTTCTATCTGTCCATCGGGCTCGGGCTCGACGCCGTACTGGTCGGTCTCGTCATGGCGATCGGTCCGGTGATCTCCACGCTGAGCGGCGTACCGGCCGGCCGCATCGTGGACCGCTTCGGCGCTTCGCGCATGGTCGTCGTCGGGCTGGCGGAGATGGCGGTCGGCGCGATCTGCCTCGCCCTACTGCCGGAAACGTTCGGGCTCGTCGGCTACGTGGTCGCAATCTTCATTCTGACGCCCGGCTACCAGCTGTTCCAGGCGGCCAACAACACGGCCGTGATGCAGGGCGTGGACCCGAGCCACAAGGGGGCTATATCAGGCGTGCTCAGCTTGTCGCGCAATCTCGGTCTCATCACCGGCGCTTCGGCCATGGGTGCGGTATTCGCATTCGCGTCGGGCGCGAGCAACGTCGCCGCCGCCGCTCACGATGCCGTCGCCTCCGGCATGCAGGCCACGTTCGGCGTGGCGGCGGTTCTGCTGACGATCGCTGCGGTACTTGCGGTTGGCGTCTGTGTTCCAGCTACTCAAGCTTCAATGCTCGAAGAAGATTCATGAGTACTTTGCCTGTACCTAGCCCTAGATTTTGCCTCTAGCGAGTACGGGGAGTCAGCAGCTGGATTCACCGGTGACGGCTTTGATTGACCGGTTTTGGTGAGAAAAGCCGTTCGATGACCTGTTGGAGCCAAACCTCGCCAGCCATATGCGACAAGGCCTGTGTATAGCCAATAAACACCACAACCCAACTCAGCGACACCTAGAGCCCGCATGCCAAAAATCAGGTTGTATTGAAATGCGGCAACAATGGCGACAAATACAATAACGCTTCCGATCTTTGACGCCACTGCCGTTGCCCCTAACGTTCGGCTTCAGGCGCGCGCCGCTTGCGGCGCGTCGTCCTGCAAGCCGTTGTTCGGCGGCACGCGCACATGAGTTGTCTGGCCGTGGAAGTCAGGCCATGTACTCGTGGCCCCAGAGCTTGGTCGTCGAGTGATGCTTGACGCGCCACACTGCATCGTCCACGAGCAGCCCGCCCCAGCCGTATTCGATGGAAAATCCGGAAGGGGTCTTCATGTAGAACGAAGTCATGCGGTCGTTCGAGTGCTGGCCCAGCGAAAGCACAAGCGGCAGCTTTCGGCTGCGCACGAGATCGTACGCGCGGCCCACGTCGTCGAGGGCCCGGGTTTCCAGCATCAAGTGGTTCAGGTAGCCGCTCTTCATACCGTAGCACTCGTTGATCAGGGCGAGGCTGTGATGGCGCGGGTTGCAATGCAGGAATATGGCGTCGAGCTCGTCCCATGCGATGTAGTCGGTGACCGAAAAACCAAGAGCCTCCTGGTAAAAGCTTGCAGCCTTACCTCTGTCTTTGGTCACCAGCACCACGTGCCCGAGCCCGAGCGATCCGCAGCTGAATCCGGACATGGGGCGGGATGGCTGGAACGGCACGTCGTCCGTCCAGGGGCCGTAGTAGATCTCGAGCGGGACGCCGTCCATGTCGCGGAAGCGGAAAAGGGCCTCGACCTTGCGGTCGGCGAGGTCCTCACTTGTCCCCTCAATGACGGAAAATCCTTGTTCGGAGACCTTCCCGCGCACCGATTCGAGTTCGCCCAGGGAGGGTACTTCCCAGCCGATGGCCACGACCGAATCGGTTTTCGCCGCGCGCAACGTAATCCGGTGATGGTGCTCGTCAAAGCGCAACCGCACTAGGTCGGCGCTTTCGTCGTGGCGCTCCTCGGCGCCGATGATGTTGACGGCGAGGTCGCGCCAAGCAGGGATGTCCGCGACATCGAGAACGAGATATCCAAGCTGGCTAACACCCATCTCCTTCTCCTCATATGGTCCGGGAAGCCTATTGTGCGGTTAAGCTGCGCTATTCCGGCCAGAGCCGATTACCGCGCTTTTTGCCGGCGCACCCTCTTTCTTTGCTGGTCGCGGTTGCATGTCACCAAAGTCTTGCGGGTAACGATCTGTGCCGCGGAACAGTAAATATAGAGACCGACGGGGCCGGACATTCTTTAATATAGAAACCCACGAAAACAGAGATTAACCGGCTGATTCTTCACCACTTTATCATTCCTCTGTCTCTATACGCACGTATGAAAACGGGGACACGACGCTAACGCCCATCCAGAGTTAGGCTAACGACTGGTTCCCGCTGCACTCCTGTCGTCCATCGGACTGATATGGAAGGAGCAGAACGGCTGGATGTGGCCGTACCCGGACCCTTGATCTATCGACCCACGCCCCAGAGAAGCCTCTCGCACCCCAGAATCTCAACGGCAGACGGTGTAGAACCCGACTTTCTACAATACTGGTTAATCACTTTAGTACTTACTGTTGAATCTCTACAGCCTGTTTTTCTAGTGATAATCGGATAACAGGATTTAGTAGTTACGTTGGACGACCAGTAAACGGTTGATTCTGCGAGCTGACCGCCGATGGTCTGGCGGCGGCGAGCAGATCGCCCTCGACCTTCGGAGGCTGCGCTTGCACGCGGGTCTGATCGACGACGCCAAGGCGTGCGCCGTGCTCGGCGTGACGCCCAAGACGCTGCACCGCTGGGAACGGGACAACCAGGCGCCCGCCGCGGTCGTGCGCCTGCTGCGGCTGTTCTGTGGCGAGCTCGGCGCGCTGTCGCCCGACTGGCAAGGCTGGCGGCTGGCCGGCGATCGGATCTATGCGCCGGGCGATGCACGCGGCTGGTCTGCGGGGTTCGTACTGGCGCTGCCGCTTCGCAACGATCAGGTGCGCGAGCAACGCCGCACCATCGAGCGCCTGGAGGCCGATCAGCGGCGCTTGCGCTTGTTCTTGGGCCTGCGGCTCGGCTGGGGCGCGGCAGCGGTCGTGGGGGCTGCGGGTTCGGCGAGACTGCCGGCCCAGTCAGCCACGGTCTCGGCCATGAACGCCCGAATCAGCGCCGAGGCGGTCGTGCCCCGGCTGGTGGCGATCCGCTGGAAGGCGGCCTTGAGCTCGCCCTCGACCCGCACCGGCAGTGTGTCCCGCTTCATATCTGGCTCCGAGTGTATATACACGCTAGTGCCTTACGGTGCGCCATTGCTTGGCAGTTGTATATACGAGGTGCCATCGGGTGCGTCGACGTTGTTACAGTATGGACAAGCCCAAGGGCGACCGCCTGCGGCGGCCACCCTCGGCGCGCCTCCGACGGCGGCACATCCGAAGGTGTCCGGCGCAGGCCGGGGGCGTGACGGCCCGCCACGGTCTGGCCCCCCAATCCGCGCCCGAGGATCGCGGCTGACCACCGCCTGCGCGCCGCTCGGCCATCAGGCCACAGCAGCGCCCTACCCGCGTGCCTCTAGCCCCGCCCAGGGCCGGAATCTTGTCAGTGCCGGAGGGGTCCCGGCTCTGCCGGGGCTGTCCCGAGCGCCGTCTGCCGTGCACATTCGTGAAACGGCAGAAAGGTTGATCAGCGCCCTACTGCGGCCTTTCGCTACCGCACAAGGTCATGAAGAAGATATTTATTCCTTCTGATCTGGGTGCTTAAGGCGACAAATGCCATTATCTATGGTGTTATTGGTGAATATGTTTGTCTTGTCCTCAGAGACATGACCAAACTTATATATTTCATCAAAAGACGCCTTATAAATACAAAACCCAAAAGGCCGGGCAATGATCATCTTGTATATGGGGAAACGGTCGAAAAACCGGAGCTAGCCGACGCAGCTTCCTGGTTCGCTCCCACGGATACTGCCGACCCGCGTGGGTTCTCGCCCACCATTCTTGCCTACAACACAGTCAGTTTCACCATCGGCTAGCAAGGCACCGAGAACCGCCTGCGCAATCCTCGCAGCACCAGTCCGAGAACCGGAATCGCTTCGAATAGTTCGCTGGCATCCCAGTAATCAATATGCTCGATTGCGCGGCCCTGCTCATCGAAACGCACTCGGCTGACGCCCTCGATGCACGTCTCCCCAAGACCGCGCGCCGAGAACTCGAAGCGCCATCGCAGCCACGCCAACTCATCGGAGCCGCTGGTTTCCAATATCACGAAATGTGGTCCAACACAGGTGGCGTACATATGCTCGAATATGGCACGGATCGCCGGCACTCCGCGCACGTCGTTGAACGGATCCTTGAACCGCGCGTCGGCTGCGAAGATCTCATCCAGGCGCGCCAGATCGCTCTGCTGCAACCGACCGAAAAACGCCGCGTACCGATGCAAAACCTCGCTCATCGTGCTACTCCATCGACCAAGCGTCGCGCGATCCGCAAGTACAGCCCATACGGCAGACATCGCAGGAGTTTCATCAGCCACACCAGTCGACGTGGAAACGCTATCTCAAAGCGGCGGCCCATCAGGCCGTCGGCGATGCGCCGAGCCGCTTCATCGGGTTCCAGCAGAAACGGCATCGTAAACGTGTTCTTGTCGGTCAGCGACGTGCGCACGAAACCGGGGTCGATCAGCCGCATTCGCACTCCCACCGCTGCCAGCTCCGGCTGCAGCGATTCGGCCAGCGAAATCAGCGCCGCCTTGCTGGTGTTGTACGGCGCCGCCCGTGGCAGACCACGATAGCCGGCCACACTGGCCGTCAGTGCGATCTCGCCGCTGCCGCGCACGATCAGATCAGGCATGACGGCATCCAGCAACGTGACGGCACCCAGGAAGTTGATCTGCAGGGCATACCGGAACGGTTCAGCTGCGAAGTCGTGCAGCGGCATCGGCGCGTAGTCGCCGGCCATGTAGATCACGTGGCTGACCGATTCGGTGCTGTCCCTCAACACGGCCCAGGCTCGCTCCACATCGACCGGCTTGGTGACGTCCACCGCAAGCGCGTCAATCGCGTCCGGCTGCGTAGCGGCCAGTGCATCGAGCCGCTCCTGGCGCCTCGCCGAAACCGTCACTCGCCAGCCACGACGGGCCAGCTCGGCTGCAAGCGCCGCGCCGATGCCGGAACTGGCGCCGACGATCCAGGCATGACTTCGCTGTGTCATCTGCATAGTGGTTTTCCCCTGCAGTCGAGGCTCCGCTGGACTGGCGATATATATTGACATAAGTTATACAAAATATGTACAACCAACATACACCGAGGGGGATGAGATTATGCACAAGTTCTACAAAGTCCTGTCGCTGGCCCTTACAGGCATGCTGCTGACGCTGCTCGGAGGATGTGCCACCGTGCCCACAGACTATGCAGACACCCATCCGAAGTTCGACCTCAAGACCTTCTTCGACGGCCCCGTACGCGCCGAAGGACTCTTCCAGAACCGCTCCGGCAAGGTCGTGAACCGCTTCTACGTCAACATCCTCGGTAATTGGTCCGGCGACACCGGCACCCTCGATGAATACTTCACCTACCTCGATGGCACGCCTAATCAACAGCGCATTTGGACGCTGCGTGAGACCGGCCCGCACAGTTTCGAAGGCAGCGGCCACGGTAGTGCCGGCAACATCATCGGCACCGCCAGCGGCGAGGCCTACGGTTTCGCCCTGCACTGGTCCTACGACGTCAATCTGCCGGTCGGCGATAAACACTACAAAGTGCATTTCGACGACTGGATGTACATGCTTAACCCGACCACGGTCATCAACCGCTCGACGGTGACCAAGTTCGGCATTCGAGTCGGCGAGGCCACCATTGTCTTCCACAAGCTGTCCGACACCGCCGAAAACCGCGCCGCGATGAGCACCTATCCGACGAGATGAACGGCAACACCATCATCGTCTGGTTCCGCCGCGACCTGCGCCTGGCCGACAACCCGGCTCTGGCCGCCGCGCGTGAGAACGGCGGACGTATCCTGCCGGTGTACATCCACGCGCCCGAAGAGGAAGCACCCTGGGCACCCGGCGCCGCCTCGCGGTGGTGGCTGCACCACAGCCTTGCCGCGCTCGACGCCGGGCTCCACGAACACGGCGGTGGGCTGATCGTGCGCAGCGGCCCCAGCCTCAGCGTGCTGCGCCAACTGATCGCCGAAACCGGCGCAAACGCCGTGCATTGGAATCGCCTCTACGAACCCGCCGCCATCGCCCGGGACACCGAAATCAAGCAGGCGCTGCGCGCCGACGGCCTCGTCGCCCGCAGCCACAACGCTGCCCTGCTGTTCGAACCCTGGACCCTGAATACCCAGAATGGCGGCCCATACCGCGTGTTCACCCCGTTCTGGAAAGCCTGCCAACGGCTCGGGCTGCCGGAGTACGACACACTGGCCACCGGGCTGTCGCTGGCGCAGGCCGACTCCGAACCCCTCGATGCCCTCGACCTGCGACCCACCATCCCGTGGGACGCCGGCTTGCAGGACCACTGGTTGCCCGGTGAGGCCGGCGCCCGCAGCATGCTGCGCGACTTTCTCGAACACCGCGCCCTGAGCTACGCAATGGGTCGGGACTGCCCCGGCCACCACAGCACCTCACGCCTCTCGCCGCATCTGCACTTCGGCGAGATCGGCCCGCGTCAGATCGTCGGCGCCGTACGGGCCTGCCAGGCTGCCGACGAGCGGCCCGGCGTGCACGCCAGCCTCGACAGCTTTCTGCGCGAACTAGGCTGGCGCGAGTTTTCGCACCACCTGCTCTACCACTTCCCGCACACGCCGGCCGCGAGCCTCAACCAACGTTTCGCTCAGTTCCCCTGGCGCACGGACGACGCCGAGGCGCTCGCCGCCTGGCAGCATGGGTGTACCGGCATCCCCCTGGTCGATGCCGGCATGCGCGAACTCTGGCACAGCGGATGGATCAACAACCGCGTGCGGATGGTCGCCGCGTCCTTTCTGACCAAGAACCTGTTGCTGCCCTGGCAGGAGGGTGCCCAGTGGTTCTTGGACACCCTGGTCGATGCGGACCTCGCCAACAACACGCAGGGTTGGCAGTGGAGCGCTGGCTGCGGCGCCGACGCTGCGCCTTACTTCCGCGTGTTCAACCCCGTGCTGCAAAGTCGCAAGTTCGACCCGAACGGTACCTATCTGCGCCGCTGGCTGCCGGAACTCGCGAGCCTGCCCGACAGCGCGCTGCATGCGCCCTGGAAGGTGCCAAAACAGGTACTGCACTCGGCCGGCGTACGCCTCGGCCGCGACTACCCACACCCCGTCGTGGATCTCGGCGCAAGCCGGCGCCGCGCGCTGGACGTATACAACCTCGTCAAGCAGGAGGCGTCCTGATCATGCTCCACCGCTTCATCCACGCTACGCACCTCGCCCCGCAGATCGATCACCACCAAATCCACGAAATCCTCACCAAACAAGGCTGCGGACCAGATCATCAGCGGCCCGCTGCTGTGCAGATCCAATGGCTTGAAGGCGGGCGTTGGCAGATTATCGAAGGCTTCGCCCGCTTCAGCGGCGCCCGCCTTTCGAGCCGTGTACTTTCGGCGCGCAGTCCGCAGAAGATTTCATGATAGAAGCCGGCCCCGACACGCCTGCACTCACGCCATGACCCTCGGCTTCGCCCCTATCCTGCTGGTCAGCCTGATGCTGGTTGCCGCCGTCGCCGTCAGCGGCGCGCGGTTTCGGCCCGACGCCTGGTACGCCGCGCTGCGTATGCCGCACGGCCTGCCTCCGCGCTGGGTCTTCCCCGCCGTCTGGACCGTGCTCTACATCCTTATGGCCATTGCGGCTGCGCGGGTCTGGGTGGCCCCCGACGACCCGCTGCGCATCCCCGCGCTGACGCTCTACGCAGCGCAACTTATCGCCAACGCCGCCTGGTCCTGGCTCTTCTTCGGTCGGCATCGGCCGTTCGCCGCGCTGCTCGACCTCAGCGGCCTACTCGTGCTGCTGACAATCACCCTCGCGCTGTTCCTGCACATCGACACCATAGCGGGCGTGCTACTCGTACCGTACTGGCTGTGGTTGTGGGTCGCGTTCTATCTCAACGCCGCGATCTGGCGACTCAACCGCACCTCCCCGTCGCCATGAGCATCGTCGAATCCGAGTAGGCAGGCCTAAGGGTCGAGGGGCGGAGCAATACGCTCAGTCGACGTCGATCCGGCCAAGAGTTCCGCGGGAATCCTCACCAAGCTTAAGAGCCCGAGGCACGTCCCGCGTTCAAATCCCCCGGCACGGATCGCGACCACCCATCACCGCCCCAGCATCGTCTGGGGTTGGGGCGACGACCATGAACCGTCGCCATTTTGCCGCTCTGGAGGCATAAGCGGCGCTGCCGTCGCCCTGCCCGCTCACAGCCGTGCCGGCTCGCTGAACAGACCCTACGCCCAATCGCCCGACCTCAGCCTGCAGGAAGCGTCCCGGCAACAGCCGAAAGCCGGCAATAAGGATGCACGGTGCCTAAAACACAGCTTCCAAAGGTCTATCTGCAGATAGCGCCCGAAACGGGTTGAGTAAGCGAATGCTTCGGCATGCGTCGGCGGCGATCAGTCCAATCATGGCAACGCGCGCCCACAAACAGCATCGCTCCGTGCGAGGTCGTTCGCCCCTTCCAGTCCGGCGTCAGCACAAGTCGACGCTGTAAAGCAGTCGCCTCGTCATCGGCGTGAGACAGACACGTTTGAACCGGGAAACAGACTTCTGGCACTGGTATCTCGATTGCCTAGAAAACAAACGTATAACTATTTAATAGCTTTTGTATAAGTATTTGACTAAAGTGCAGCTATCCGGAATGCCTCGGTGGTCGAGACCGCTGGGAATTGCCATAGAGGCACGGTAGACGCATAGCGCACCACCGGATTCGCCATTAGTGAGCATTGGGGGGAAGGGCATGAGCACACCACGCATAGCCGTCGTTGGTTCCGGTGTCGCCGGGCTGGCTGCAGCATGGATGCTGTCACAACGTTATGCCGTGACGCTCTTCGAGCGCGAAACACGCGCCGGCGGACACGCCAACACCATCGAAGCCATCTCCGGAAATGTCGCGGTCGCAATGGACACCGGCTTCATGGTGTACAACGAACGCAATTACCCCTTGCTGACCCGCTTGTTCGCGCATCTCGGCGTCGAAACCCAACCTAGCGACATGTCGTTTTCGGTATCCATCGGCGAGGGGCGCTATGAATGGGCCGGCAGCAACCTGAACACCCTGTTCGCGCAGCGACGCAACCTGGTTTCTCTCCGCCATTGGCGTCTGCTGCGCGACATCGTACGCTTCAATCGCGCCGCTTATCGCCTGCTCGACGAAGGCAGCGATACGACGCTGACGCTGGGCGACTTCATCGTCCGCGAGGGTTTGAGCGACGCCCTGGCGTCCGACTACCTGCTGCCGATGGCTGCGGCGATATGGTCATGTCCGACCGCGACCATGCGTGAGTTCCCCGCACTGAGCCTCTGCCGCTTCTTCCGCAACCACGGCCTGATCGATCTGGTCGACCGGCCACGGTGGCGCACGGTGATCGGCGGCAGCCACCAATACATCTCGCGTCTGCTGGACCGTGCACCGCTGGAACTGCGCCTGGGCGAACCGGTGCGCCGCGTAGCCAGACAGGGCAGCGGCTGGCAGGTGCTGACCGACACCGGCACGTCGGACTTCGAGCAGGTCGTGCTCGCCAGCCACGCCGACGAAACCCGCGCCCTGCTGGACGACGCACCCGCGCCGCTGATGGAGCTGCTGGACGCCTTTCGCTATCAGTCCAACGACACCTGGCTGCACAGCGATCCCAAGCTCATGCCGCGTGGCAGACGCGTGTGGTCATCGTGGAACTACTTCGCCCACGACCGCCAGGACGGCGTGCGCGACGTCGCGGTGACCTATTGGCTCAACCGCCTGCAGAACCTGCCCGGCGAGCGAGACTGGTTCGTCAGTCTCAACCCGCCGTACGCCCCGCGCGAGGACTTTGTCCACCGCCGCATGCACTACTCGCATCCGGTATTCGACACGGCCGCGATGGCCGCACAGCGCCGTTTGCCCGATCTGCAGGGCATGGGCGGGCTGTGGCTGGCCGGTGCCTACGCCGGCTATGGCTTCCACGAAGACGGCCTAGCCAGCGCGGTCAGTATCGCGCGCCGCCTCGGCGCATTGCCCGAATGGCTGGACCTCGACGCGCCGCAGCCGTTGGTGATGCCGGACAAGCTGGCGGCGGAGCCCGGCTGATGAACGCGTCAGCACGCCTCTACCTGTGCACGGTGATGCATCAGCGACACGACCGGTACGATTATCGCTTCGAATACCGGCTGTTCGCCCTGTTGGTCGACATCGACCGCATCGACGAGGCCTGCACAGGCTCGCGATTACTGCGCCACAACCGCCGGGCGCCGATTGCCTTCCACGACCGCGATCACGGCCCCCGCGACGGCAGCCCACTGCGCCCCTGGGTGGACGGTGTACTGCGCAAGGCCGACATCGAACTGGATGGCGGCCGCGTACTACTGCTGTCGCTGCCGCGACTTTGGGGCTACACCTTCAACCCGCTGAGTATGTGGTACTGCCACCACCGCGACGGCAGCCTGCGCGCAGTGATCGCAGAGGTCAGCAACACATTCGGCGAATGCCACCACTACCTGTTGCACGAGCACGGCCGACCCATGGACTGGCCGGTGCGCAAACGTGCGGACAAGGTGTTCCACGTCTCTCCGTTCATCGACATGCGCGCCGAATACCGCTTTCAAATCGCCGAGCCCGGGGAAAAGCTCGGCATCGCGATCCGCGAATACCAGGACGATGCGCTGCTGCTCGTCGCCACCCAGAGCGGCCGCGGGCAACCCCTCACCGACCGGGCGTTGCTCGGCGCCCTGCTGCGCTTTCCCCTCGCCACCTTCAAGGTCATGGCGATGATCCACTGGCACGCGCTCACGCTCTGGCTGCGACGCGCACCACTGTTCCGCAAACCGCCACCTGCCGCCGAGGACATCAGTCGATGAACGAACAGGTTCTCAAGCGTCCGCGCTCGATCTTCGAACCCACCGCCGCGTTGATTGCCAGACGTCTGCGTCGTCTTCGGTGCGGCAGTCTGGAGTTGCGTTTCGCCAACGGTACCCGGGAATTCATCAGCAGCGGCGCCGCCGGACCACATGCGGATCTGCGCATCGAACGCCCGGCGTCTCTGCTCGCGCGGCTCGCCGCCAAACGCGACACCGGATTCGCGGAGGGCTATCTCGCCGGTGACTGGGATACCAACGATCTGTTCGCGCTACTCCACCTGTTCGCGCTCAACGAAAGCGCCGTCGACACATCGACCGACGGGCTGTTCGCCCCGCTCGAACGCCTGCGCCACCTGGCACGCCGCAATACCCGCCGTGGCAGCCGGCGCAACATCGAGGCGCACTACGACATAGGCAACGACTTCTACGCTCTCTGGCTGGACACCACCTGGAGCTATTCGAGCGCCCGTTTCGCCTATCCGGACGAAGGCCTCGTGCCGGCCCAGCGCCGCAAGTACCGCCAGCACCTCGACGCGCTGGACGCCCAACCGGGCGAGCACATCCTGGAAATCGGCTGTGGCTGGGGCAGTTTGGCCATCGAAGCGGCGCAGCGCGGACTGCGCGTGACCGGCATCACGCTCTCGCCGGCGCAGTTGGTACACGCCACTCGCCGCGTCCGCGAAGCCGGACTCGATCACCTCGTCGAGCTCAAGCTGCTCGATTACCGCGACCTCGAGGGCCAATTCGACCACGTCGTTTCCATCGAGATGTTCGAAGCCGTCGGCGAAGCCTACTGGGGAGAGTACTTCGGCACTGTCGAACGCGTACTACGCCCCGGCGGGCGCGCCTCGCTGCAGGTCATTACCATCGACGACGCATACTTCACGCGCTACCGCACCCGGCCGGACTTCATTCAGCGCCACGTCTTCCCCGGCGGCATGCTGCCCTCGACCCGGGTCTTCACCCGCGGTGCCAAGGCAGCCGGTCTCGACACGCACTACGCCGACGCCTTCGGCGCCGACTATGCGCGTACGCTGGCCAAGTGGTCACGCCGCGTGACGCTCCATCAGGACGCTATCCGCGCGCTCGGCTACGACCGGCGGTTCTTGCGACTGTGGCAGTACTACCTGGCCTACTGCCACGCCGGCTTCGCCATCGGCCGCATAGACGTCGTCCAGGCCGTGCTGATGCACGCGTGATCGGATATGGACCCTCGTGCGCTGACTAGGCTGAGACTGGCCATCTATGGCCTGCCCGGCGTGCCCCTCGCCGCGCTGGGCCTGCCGATGTACGTTTATCTGCCGACCTTCTACGCACAGGACCTCGCGCTCGGCGTCGGCAGTGTGGGCGCGGTGTTGCTCGCCGTGCGCCTGATCGACGTGCTCACCGACCCGCTCGCCGGACATCTCAGCGACCGTCTGCCCTGGCCGGACTGGCGTCGTCGCTTCGGCATGCTGCTTGGTACGCCGGCGCTCCTGCTCGGCGTGTGGTCGCTGTTCCATCCCCCGGCCCACAGCGGCAGCGCCTGGCTGCTCACCTGGGCAATCGTCGCCTACCTGGGGTGGACCCTAGTCAACGTGCCCTACACAGCCTGGGGAGCGGAGCTAAGCTCCGACTACCATCAGCGCAGCCGCCTAACTGCCAGCCGCGAGGGCTTCATGGCACTGGGCACACTGCTCGCGCTCGGCCTGCCTGCTGCGCTCGGTCTGGGGCGCAATCCAGCCGCCGCGCTGCATCTCATGGCCTGGCTGGTGGTGGCTCTGCTGCCGATTACCCTAGCTATTGCGATCTGGCGTCTCGACGAAACGCGGGGGACGCAGGCACACCCGCACTGGAGCAGCGGCTTGCGGCTGCTCGTCGCCAATCGGCCGCTGCGCAGCCTGCTCACGCTCTATTTGCTCAATGGACTTGCCAACGGTCTGCCGGCGACACTGTTCCTGCTGTTCGTGCGCGAGCGCCTCCAGGCCCCCGATGCCATCGGCCCGCTGCTCGCACTGTATTTCGCCGCCGGCATCCTCGCCCTGCCGGCTTGGCTGGCGCTCGCCAAACACATCGGCAAACATCACGCGTGGTCGCTGTCCATGCTGATCGCCGCGATCGGCTTCCTGCCCGCGCCCTGGCTCGGCCCCAACGACCTCGACATGTATACCTTGTTGGTCATCGTCACCGGTCTGTGTATCGGCGCCGACCTCGCCCTGCCTGCCTCCATCCAGGCCGACGTCGTTGACGTCGACACAGCCGCCGGCGGCGGCCAGCGCACCGGGCTCCTGTTCGGACTCTGGGGCATGGCGACCAAGCTCGCCCTGGCGCTGGCCGTCGGCATCGCCTTCCCGCTGCTGGGCCTGGCCGGCTTCGTCAGCGAAGTCGCCGCGACACAACCCGACTCGGCACTGCTCGCGCTGGCTCTGCTTTACGGCGTCCTGCCACTGCTGATCAAACTGCCCTGCTCCTACTTCGCGTGGCGCTTCCCGCTCAATGCTGACACACACCGGATCGTACGCGAGCGCATTGCCGAGCGGACGGAGTCGGCATGACGAGGGCTCTGCACGCGGCAGCGCTGCTTTTGTTCATGGCCGGCGCTTTCTGGGATTCGGCACACGCCACTGAATTCGCACCACAGCAGATCTACCGCGGTACAGCACTCGAATTGCACGGCAGGGCCGAAGCGCATTATCTGTTCTGGCATGTCTACGATGCCGCGCTGTATCTGCCAACCGCGACGCCCATTGGCGAGGTGCTCGCACGCGGAACGGCAAAATGCCTGGACATTGCCTACCAACGCAGCATCTCGGCCTCCGACCTGCGACGTTCGGCGTCCGAAGTGCTCAAGCGCCAACTTCCCGCCGAAACGCTGCGCCGACTGCAGCCTGATATCGAACGTCTTGGTGCCGCCTACCGCGACGTTTCGCGTGGAGACCGCTACCGCCTGTGCTACGCACCGGGCTATGGCACCACCCTCTTTCGCAACGGCGAGCCGCAGATCGACGTACGCGGTGCTGCTTTCGCCGCCGCTTATTTCGGCATTTGGCTGAGCGCAGAAGGCCCCTTGTCGGCTACCGTGCGCCAACGTTTGCTTGCCGAGCACTGACACCTTGCGCGGACATCCGCCATCGCCTTACAAAATGACAGCGCATCCGCACAGTCTCCCCTATTTCCGTTATCCGATTGACGCCGGTAACCGGGCATGACCAAGCAAAGCGGCAACACGCTGCGGCATGTGTGCGGCGGCATTAACAATTCCGGGGCCATATTGCTAGAATAATTGGACAAAACCGATACAAAGGGTCAACGTGCAAACCACTCCCGATCAGCAACAGCCAGAAGACGCGCTCTACCCGATCCGAACGGTGGCCAGCCTGACCGGTATCAATCCGGTAACCCTCCGTGCCTGGGAGCGCCGATATGGCCTGCTGAATCCCCAGCGCACCCCAAAAGGGCATCGGCTCTACACACGGCAAGATATAGACCTGATCCGCGAAGCCATCGTCCTTCTCAAAACGGGAATTCCGATCAGTCAGGTACGCAACCACCTGGGCAGGCACGACGAGCCCCAGCCATCTACCGCATTGTCCAGCATGCAGGAGCAAACCGACACCTGGAAGCAATATGCCGAACGCATGCTACAGGCCGTCGAACGCTTTGACGAAACGGCTCTGGACACCACCTACAACGAAGTCCTAGCGCTCTATCCAGTGGACCTCGTAACGCTGAATCTGATTCAACCGCTACTCAAGCAGTTGGGATTGCAGTGGGATAAACGCCCTGGCGGCATCGCAGAAGAACATTTCTTCAGCACCTACCTGCGAAATCGTTTGGGAGCGCGTTTCCAACACCTTTCCACCCGTCGCCACAAGCCACGCATCGTCGCCGCATGCGCTCCGGGCGAACAACACGAGATCGGTCTGTTGCTGTTCTGCCTGATTACTGCTGCCTACGGCTACAGTATTCTGATCCTTGGTGCCGACACGCCGCTGGACCAGATTGCACATGCCGCCAGCGTTGGCAGGTGCGACGCGATCGTGCTCTCTGTGACGACCTCCCCGCCGCCGGATGTGCTCGACTCCCAACTCAAGAAGCTGGTCAACAAGGCCGGAATACCCGTCATGGTTGGCGGGCGTGCCTCCTCGAAGGCGGAGAAAATCATTGGGGAAGCGGGAGCGATCACCCTGGGTGAGGACATGCACTCCGCCGCAGAACGCTTGCGCGTAATATTGGGCCCGATGCGGGGCTGACGATCCAAACTATCGCGCCACACACTGGACTTGCCCTGCTAGGTAGACCCTTCGGGAAGGGATGAGCGGCCAAGAGAACTCAAGCTCCACATAGACCGAAAAGGCAGGGTTCGCATCATCCTGCCAGCCAGGCCAGAGCCAATCCCAGGAGCACCAATATTGTGATCCTGGCGCTCCACCCCATCGCGAAGCTCCCCGATTTTTGCCAGCTCAGGACGCACTGCTTCAGTTCCTTCAGCCATAAGGCACGCCAAAGGGATTGGAGCTCTCGCTGCATTGCTCTCAAAATCGATCGCAGACCGGACCCGCTGCTGGAAAGGACAGCGCCTAGTCCCTGCACGCCACGCTCCATCAACACCAACACATCGCCGGCCGGAATGGGTTGCAGCGTGCGGAACACGCCCGTACGCCGCACGACCACACTGACAATAATCGCCAGGAGCACAGGCCAGAGACTCGCCATAATCTGCATGCCGGCGTAATCAGACGGCGAAGGCAGCAGCGACAAGGGCACCAGCGCGACAGCCACCAATGCGGCCAGCCAGGGCCAGACAAGACCCGCAACCGGGGGCGAACCTGATGGCTGGGCGATCGGACGGACCAGATAAAGCAGGCGCGCCATCAGCAGTGCGGTGGCAAAGGCGCTGGATGACAACAGGACAGGCAACAGCGAATCCCATGGTGTCGGCGCATAAAGAGTTTGATTCTTGAGCAGCAGCTTGGCATACATGCCACTCGTCCAGGGTGCGCCTACGAGCGCAAGCGCCGGCAGCCACAGGCCAAACCAGACCCAGAACCGCTGCAGATGATGATGACTGCCGTTCAGGCCGACCCCCATAAACAGCGCGCCTTTGCTCAAGGCATGATGCAGGGCATAAAAAACAACGGCCGGCAGAATAACCGGGCAAGCATGCGGGGCAAGCAAACCCAGGCCGACGGCCATGGTCATGATGCCCATCTGACTGATACTGGAATAGGCCAGCAACGTCTTGGGCTGCCGCTGCGTGATGCCGACCACTACGCCATAGAAAGCCGCAACCAGCCCCATGATCATCAGCGCCTCGCCCCATTGCAGCAACGCCATCTCACCAAGCGGCAACAAACGCAACCAGCCCAACAAACCTGCCTTGATCATCGCACCGGACAGCACCACGCTGGCGGGGGTCGGCGCGACCGGATGGGCCAACGGTAGCCAAACATGTAATGCCAGCACCCCTGCCTTGATACCGAAACCGGTAAATGCCAGTAGCATAATCAAGTCACGTGACTCGGTCCGGGCCAATCCGTTGCGCACGGCATCGAAGCCAAGGGATCCGGCAGCAGTCGCCGCCAGAACCATCGCGGCGAACAACGCGACCTCTCCGATGACCACCAGCACCATATAAATCCGTCCGGCACGCAAGGCCTCGACGCTCCGCTCGTGCACGACCAGGCCGTAGGAGGCGAAGCTCATCAAGGCGAAAAACAGATAAAAACTCACCATATCCTGCGCCAGGATCAGGCCGAAGTTGCCCGTCATAGACAGCAGGAAATACACAAAGAACCGACCACGCCCAGGGGAATCGGCCAGGTAACTCCGTGCATACACCCCGGCCAGGCACCACAACAGCGCCGTGAACAGCATGAACACCCAGGTCGTATGGTCCACAAGACCCAGTTCACTGCCGAGCAATAGCCAGGGCAAGTGCAGCGCAGGGCTGGGTGTGGGTGATGCAAGGAGCACCTGAATCAGCGCAGGTAGAGCCGCCCAGGGCGCCAGTCTCAACGCCGCCGCACGGGTGACGCCAAACGCGAGCCCGCTGGCCAGCAACAGCGGCAAGATCACAGCCAGCAACAGGACGGTGGGAGCGGTGAGGTCACTCATGGCTGGTAGAACTCCCGCTCCGCGATGAGCTTCGCCCACTCCAGGGGGCTGAAGGGCGCCAAAGCCAGCAGACCCGCGGCCAACGCCATCAGCGCAGTGGCCACCGGCGGCAGCAACAGCGCCCAGGCGGTTTCCTTATGGCCGAAGTGATGTTCCATCGGCCAGTTGGCCGGTGGCTCTCGAAACCATGCGCGGTGCAGAATCGGCAGAAAATAGGCGGCATTGAGCAGGCTGCTGCCGGCCAGCACGAAGATCACCCAGCCCTGGCCTGCCTCCAAGGCTCCCAGGCCCAGATACCACTTGCTTATGAAGCCGGCGACCGGTGGCGCACCGATCATGCCGAAGGCGCCGACGGTGAAGGCCGCCATGGACCAAGGCATGCGCCGCCCTACGCCATTCATCTCGCTTACCTTGTGAATGCCCAGGGTCTCGGCCAGGTTGCCGGCGCAGAAAAACAGGGTGATTTTCATCAAGCCCTGATGCATCAGGTGCACCACGCCCCCGATAGTGGCGACGGGTCCGACAATGGCAACGCCCAAAATAATATAGGACACCTGACTCACGGTAGAGAAAGCCAGCCTGCGCTTCAGATCATCCTGAAACAGCGCGCGTATGGAGCCATAGATAATCGTAACCGCCGCCAGCCAAGCCAGTGGGACATTGACCCCCAGCCCGGCTGCAAAGCCCACGCCGTACACATCGTAGACCACGCGCACAATGCCGAATGCACCTGCCTTCACCACAGCCACCGCATGCAGCAAGGCACTGACCGGCGCCGGGGCGATCATGGCCTTCGGCAGCCAACCGTGCAGCGGTACCAGCGCCGCCTTGACGCCGAATCCCGCGATCAACAAGGCGAAAATGATGATCAGGGCGGTGTGATGAGTTTCACCCAGACCTGACACGAACCCCCTGGGCGTAAATTCCAGAGTTCCCGTCAACGTATAGAGCCAAACGGTTCCCAACAGCAGCAACACGCCGCCGAAGATGGTGTAGGCAAGATAGGTCTGTCCGGCACGGCGGGACTCCTCCGTGCCGCGGTGCACAATCAGTGGATAGGTGACAAGAGTCAGCAGCTCGTAGAACAACAGAAAAGTGATCAGATTGCCCGACAGGGCCACACCGATGGTGGCGGTGACACAAAGGCTGAAAAAGCCAAAAAAGCGGCTGCGATGGGGCGACCGTTCCAGATAGCCGACGGCATAGACGGTAGTCACCAGCCAAAGCACCGTAGACAACGTGGCGAAAAACAGCGACAGCGGCCCGGCCCGCAGCACCAATGCCAGTCCCGGCAGCAATGCCAGCCGCGTTTCATAATGATGTCCGCCGTAGACCCCCCACAGCATCCAGCCGACCAGGGCAAGATTACCCAAAGCCCCAATCAGGTTCACCGCAGTGCGCAGACGCACCCTCTCTTCTGCGAGGCAGAAGATAATGAATCCCACCAGCATAGAGCCCGTGACCAGCAGCAGGGGAAGCCACGTATCCCAGTTCATGGCCCGACCCCACCGGCGCCGAATGGGGCGCCGATCCCCATCAGCGACAACACCGGAATTGCCATAAAGCCCAACAGCACCGCTCCGATGGCGAGCAGCAGCGCCGACCATTCCATGCTGGCGGGAACCGCCCTCGGCTCATGCGATACGGCAGCTTGAGTGAAGGCGTGCCCCAACACTTTGAAAATATAGGCCGCCGCCAGTATGCCGCCGAGGATCATGACCACTACGACATCCCAGCGACCCTGTGCCAGGGCCGCTTCAAGCATCAGCCACTTGCCAACAAAACCACCGCTCGGCGGCAGCCCCATGATGCTCACCCCTGCCAGCGCAAAGGCGCCCGCGGTGAGCGGCAGACGTTGCACCACCCGATCCAGGTCCCCGATGCGGTCATGACCGCCAAAACGCAGCAGATTGCCTGCCGCCAGAAACATGGCCGCCTTGGCCAAGGCATGGGAAAGTGCGAGATACGCGACCGCGCTCCAGACCGTCACACTGGCAGCGGCGGCCAGCGGAAACGCCAGATACAGGTAGCCAATCTGGGCGACTGTGGAATAGGCGATGAGCAGCTTCAGGCGGGTCTGGCGCAAGGCCTGCACCGAGCCCCAGAGGACAGCCGCTGCGCCTAACAGACCGAACAGTGCTTCACTGCCTCCTGCGAGAGGCGCGAATATCTCCAGCCACAAGCGCAGCAGGATGTAGAAAGAGGCCTTTACGACCAGTGCCGACAGCAAAGCGCTGACCGGCGCGGAGGCGCTGGCATGGGCGGGCGGCAACCAGAAATGCAGCGGGAACAGCGCCGTCTTGAGCAACAGGCCAGCCCCCATCAACCCTAGCGCCGCCCAAACGACGGGCGAGGAGTGCACGCGTTCGCCAAGCAGCGTGATATCCACGCTGCCGAAGCCGTGATAAAGCAGCGCGACACCGAGCAGGTAGGCCAGCGACCCCAACAGCGTCGCCAGCAGATAACGCATGGCTCCGCCGAGCGCATCCCGGGCACCCGTCAACGCCGCCAGCGCCACCGCCGCCAACCCCATCAATTCCAGAGTGACGTAGAGGTTGAAAATGTCAGCCGAAAGAAACAGGGCGTTCAACGCGCCGATCAGAAACAGCCACAGCGGCCAGAACCAGATTGCGTTCTCACGTTCAAAATAAGCCGCCGAATAAACGCTAACCCCTACCCCGACCAGCGCCGTCATCGACAGCATCAACAGGCTCAGGCCATCCGCGTACAGATCAATGCCCAGCGGGGCGCCCCAGCCACCCACACTGTGACGATAGACGCCATTTTCGAGCATTTTCCAACCCAGCCCCGCTACCGACAAAGCGACAGCAAAGGCGACTCCCAAACCGAGTATTCTTGCCATCCGTGGCCAAAGGAAACAGATCACCCCACCCGCCAAAGGCAGCAGAATCAGGTCAATACCCCAAGGGATATCCGAAACCACAGCGCCCATTTGCGCTACTCTCCCCCCTCATCGGGAAGCTCGGGGCACCCGGTTTTCGCGGTGAGTTTCAACATCAAGGCAAGTGCCAACGCCGTGGCCGATACGGCCACCACGACACCGGTGATGACCATCGCGTGGGGCACCGGATCCGGATGCGCGTTCCCAGTACGCCTTGCCAGCGCCACCAGCACCAGGAAGACCCCGCCCCCCATGATGTTGATCGCCAATATCTTGCGTAGCAGGTGCGCATGAACGATCAAGGCATACAGGCCGATGGTGAACAGACCCACGCCCACGAGGGCGTAAAGGAAAGCGGCATTCATCTTTGACCCTTCTCGTTCTGGGGGCGCCCGCCCAGAAACAGGGCGGCCAGCGTCACACCAATCGAGATCGTCGCAGCAGACTCGAGAATCAGGATAAGACTGCCTGCCTGTGCCGGGGGATATTCCAGCAATCGTCCATCGAGCAGCAAAGTAACTATCGCCATTGCGATAAATGCGACAGGACCGGCGGCCAGAAGGCATCGTACAGGCAAAGCCATTCCTTCGGCGGGGGGGCGCCACCCCGCCAAGCTCAGCAGCACCCCAGCCGCACCCAGCACTGCCCCGGCCTGAAAAGCGCCACCGGGCGCATAGGCACCGACCCACAGTAGATACGCGGCCACCATGATCAACAACGGCACTAACAGGCGTACCAGGGTGTCCAGAACGGCGCCGGGGGCCGACTCGCGGCGCGAGGCCGTACCGTCGCCAAGCGACCAGACCCCAAGAAGCGCCAGCAACAAGACGAGCATCTCCAACAACGTGTCGTAAGCTCGAAAGTTGAGCAGCACCGCGGTCACCGGGTTCTTTACTCCGCTGACCGCCATCTTCTCTGCCACGATCGTCTGGAGCCCTTGCGCATGTTCAGGCAACGACAGAACGGAATAACCGAGACCCACGGCGAGTGTCAGCATCAGCGGCGCCAGCAACCAACGAGCCCAGCCCATATCACGTCCCCTAGATTTCCGAATCCGCCCGACCTCGGCTAAATTCCAAGCCCCTTCTCGAAACAACCAAATAACCCGCAACGAGAGCAAGAATAACGGCTCCCATACCAATGAGCGTCAGGCCATCATATTTTTCAGGCTCTAAAATTATGATCTTGCGGCCAAGGGCAATCAGTGCGACGGTAAAAATCACTTTCAGTTCTATCCTGCCTTCGACGTAATAATGTTTTACGGTTTCCAACAGCTCCAGGCCTATGAGAACCAATAAGAAAAAGCCAAATATCTCCAGCAAATCCCCAACCTCAAGAATAAATAGCGGAGGTTTCAACATATCCCGAATCAGCAGCCAGGCAAGATCGATCAATGCCAACACAACCACCACAGACAACATTACGAGTAACGCCCCGGTAACGACACGTTCGAACTTTTTCAGGTAATCAATCATCTGCCTGCGCCCCTTCTTCAGGATCGTCATGTGAAACGGCGTTAATGTGCGACTGAATCTCATCGCCGTCAGACGCAATACCACTGATATCCTGGAGTCGAGCCAAGGCCGCCATCAGTAGGGCCCCGGTGAGCCCAGCGCCAATGGCGGCTTCGGCTAGCGCGACGTCCGGCGCATCCAACCTCACCCAAGCCAGCGCCATCAACAGGCCAAAGGCGATGAACAACACAATCGCCTTGAATAAATCCCGGCAATTCAGCGCCCACCAAGCCAGCCACAACAGTCCCAAACCCAGCAGAGCATCGAAGCTCCACGCCAATAACGTCAGGGCTTCCACATGCGCTCCCCCCTTTGCAATGCCCCCCTGGCGACCAGATGTGCAACGCTGGCCCCGGCGATCAGCACCAATACCCAGATCAGCAGCAGCTTGCCCACTACAGCCCACGATTCCGCCTGCACGGCCAAGCCTGCCACTATCAGGCCCAGGCCGACGTTGTCAGCTTTTGTAAGAGCATGCAGGCGGGTATAAACATCGGGGAAGCGCAGCAGGCCCAAGGTGCCCGCCAGAAAAAAAAAGCCCCCGCCACTCAGCAGTGCGGCAGTGAGATAATCACTCAGGCCCATGGTCTGCCTCCTGATCCGGCCAAGCACGCTGCACAAAGGCTACCGCCGTCACCGCCGCCAACAGGGCAAACACCAACGCTACATCACGAAGGGCCGTATTGGCGTCAATCTGCGCCAGCACCAGCAAAATGGCGACCGCAGTGGTACCAAACAGTTGTGCGGCGAGCATGCAGTCTGCCGTCGTTGGACCACGCAGGACGCGCCAAATACCCGCGCCTAGGTTCATCAACAGAAACAACGCCAGTGCAAGGTAAAGGGTCGACATGCGTGCTCACCTCTCCAGCGTAACTGGGGTGACGAAACCCGGCGGCTTAATCGCAAGCACGGAACAATCGATCTGATTCAAAATCGTCTCCGCGGTATTGCCCATGATGAATCCGGGAATGCCGGTGCGGGCCACCGTCCCCATCACAACAAGATCGGCCTCGATCCGTTTCGCCAGCGCCGGAATTTCTTTTCGCGCCCCTCCCTTTACCAGGTGCATTTGAGGTTTAAGGTAGTCCACAGCGTCCTGCCCCAGGCTGCCGGCCACCACGCGCATGAGTTCATTCAAACTGGCTTCGTGCTGTTGTCTTACCCGTTCGACATAGGCCGTAATTTTTTCCGCTGGCATGTTCATGAACATGCCATGCATCATGCCCTCGCCCACCGCCTCCCAGGCATGTACAAAATGCAACTCGGCGAAGTCGGACAACGCCAGAGTGCTTGCCATTTCAAGAATCTGCCGGTTCAAGGCGTGGCGCGCGTTCAACTCCGCCGCCGGGCCGTCATCGCCTACATCGACCGCCGCGAGGATACGCCGATAAGCCTTCGGAGCATGCGGCTTGATCAGCCAAACGGGGCAAGGGCACTTGCGCAACAGGTGCATATCATCGCTGCCGAATACCCGGCCCAACCAATCCGTGGTTTCGGGACTCTTGATCACGAGATCGTGCCCGCCACGCAACACCTCGCGGACGATTTCGAGAAATGACGTGCCTGTCAGCACCTTGGCCTTGATCTCAATTCGTTTGCGGTACGGATCTACCAGGGCTTCAAGGTCTTGCGCACGGGTGGTCACCATCGCGCTCTGCAGATCAGCGGAAATCGGCCCTCCTTCCGGCATTTCGATATCAGCCGCAATGCGTTCGGCTATCTCAACGACCGTCAGGTTGGCTTGATTGTTCTCTGCCAACGACACCGCACGCTCCAGGGCTGGTTTACCACCCCCCCCAATCTCCACCACACAAAGAATGTCGATAAATCTTTTCATTTCACTCATCTCTTAGTGGGTTGCTAAGGCGCAGGTTAAGCATCCTGGCGACACGTCGTTCGACCTCCTGGAGTTCCGCCAAGAAACCTGTCCCCCTGTCCAACACATGCACCTCTAATACATTGCGATCCAGCACAGCACACAATGTCCCAGGCAACAAGCTGACGATGTTAGCCATAAACACCTGTGGCACTCCCGGCGGCAGCCGTAGCGGATAGACAATTAGGGCGGGGGCAAGAGGGAGACTGGGCTGAAAGGCTCGTCTAGCCACATCCGCCCCTCCCAGCAAGGAGCGCTGGAGAAAAAACGGCACGAATGTTAGGAACTCCGACCAAGCCACCGGAACAGGAGGCACCATCATGACACTAGTAGCCAGCGCGATGACTACTGCGGGCACTCCGATCAACCAGGACGTTGCCGCACCGTCCGTGAGAATCCACCAGATGAGGGAAAATAGCAGCCCGCGCGATAAGATCACGGACCAGCGTGCTTTTGCGTTCAGTGATTTCATTTATCTGAACCTGTCCCGCCGCCAGAACGGAAGCCCAAAAGCGTTGGCTTTAAGCTGCTGTTTAATGATCTAGCATATTCTTCGAACGATTGATACTCGATAGCTGGATCAGGATGTAGAAGCCCTTTGAATCGCCACAAGGTTTAACTTGAAGCGGTCCATAAGGTCGTGGAGCTGGTCTATGCGTGGCCGAGGTGGTCAGCCGGCTGGTGTTACGCCACACTGACCTGCTCCTCGATTTTAGGGCCATTGTTCCTCCTGTAACGGACGTTGTACAAAGTCCGGCCCCATGATGCGATCCGCCGCCTCGCGGGCGGCGTCCGTGAATGGCACAAAAATCAGGTCGGCGCCCGCCTGTTCCAGGCTCGCTGCCTCATTCGGGGCTTGCGCTGTAATAGCGATCTGGCCGCTGTAACCTAGACTACGCAGCGAATGGAGAAGCGACAGATTGACGTGGCGTTCACGCACTGTACTTACCACCCAATACGCCCGCCCAAGAGGCAACGTCGCGATGAACTCGGGATCTGCCGCATCCCCGAACATAACCGGCTGCCCCATGGCGTCGCCTGCGCGAACCAAGTCCGGATTGAAATCGACGCCGAGCACCCGCCAGCCCCTCTCTCGCAATGTCCGGGCGATGCCGTTGCCATAACGCCCCAGCCCGAACAGCACAACCAGCGGCACCGCATCATCCGGCACAGTATCCTGTCCTGCTTCCCTATGAGGCTGTCGGCGCTCGAAGACCCCGAGCAAGGGCGCCAGGCGCTCATACAGCGGCTGAGAATAGATGATCATGTAGGTGGAGGCGCTAATGGTGATCAACCCGACCAGGGTTATCAGGCCCATGGTCTCGGCGCTGATATGCCCGAGGCTCACCCCTAACGCCCCCAGGATCAGAGAGAACTCACTGATCTGTGCCACCGTGAGGCCAGCCAGAAAACCGGTACGACTGCGATACCCCAGTACCCCCATGATGATCATGACGATGAGGGGATTACCGATCAAAACGAACAACGAGAACACCAGCGATTCCACCAGTTGAGCGCCCAGCAGCCCCAGGTCGAGTCGCGCCCCCAGGTCAAGAAAGAAGAACAGCAACAGAAAATCACGGACGCTGGTGAGGCGCGCTCCGAGTGCATCCCGATAGGGGGTGGAGGCCAGTGACACACCCGCGACAAAGGCCCCCACCTCTTTACTGAAACCGAGCATGACTCCGAGCGCCGCGAGGGTCAGTCCCCAGGCGATGCCAAACAGCACCAGTAGCTCCTGGGAGCGAGACAGCATGTGGAGCAGTCGCGGTAGCAGGTAGCGCATCGCCAGTCCGACGAGCAGAAGAAACCCAGCGCCTTTGACCAGCACGGCAAATCCCGCCTGCATCAACGAGGCTTCACCAGTTACGCTCAGGGCATTGAGACCAATCATGACCAACACAACGAACAGGTCCTGCACGATCAGAAAACCCAGTGCAATACGACCATGCAGTGTATCCACCTCCCGTTTGTCGGAAAGCAGCTTGACGATGATGATGGTGCTGGAGAACGTTAACGCCACCGCCACGTACAGCGCGGTGACTGGTGTCATGCCAAAGGAGATACCGATCAGGTAGCCAACGCCGCTGGTGAATATCACCTGACCGAGCCCTGTCGCCAACGCAACCGGTCCCATGGTGCGGATAATGTGCAGATCCAGTTTCAAGCCGACGACAAACAGCAAGAGTGTAATGCCGAATTTCGCCAGCAGATCGATCTGGTCATTCGCGCTTACCCAACCGAGCACCGAAGGTCCGGCGAGGATGCCAACAGCAATAAAAGCGACTATCAACGGCTGGCGCAAGCGCACTCCGAGAGCCCCCGCAGCAGCCGCCAACAGCAACAGCACGGCTATCTCGGTGAAAGTATCTGGGAACACAGCCATGATTTCGCTTCGCTCGACTCCGGGTTGCTGCTATGACGAGTCGCGACCGGCAGAGCTGAGCGAGGACAACGCTATCCTCACATCTCTTGTATCGAGGCACCGCCTCATCTCAATGCCCAGGACCCGCCGCGTCAAACGCTAGTGATCTTGCGCCACTTGCGAAGCAAGCGCTTTTCCAGCTCGAGTATCAGGAATAATCCTATGCCCAGCGCAATGATTTCCAGACCATGAGCGAAATCCACCGGTCGAGTTTCAAAGAAATGCTCCATGAAAGGGACATAGGTAAAGAACATCTGCAGTGTTACAACCACCGCCACGGCGATCAGGGCCGCACGGGAGTTGAACATTCTTTCCAGCTTGAGTGCGGGCGCGCGCAAATAGCGCACACTGAAAAGGTAGAACACCTCCATTGCCACCAGCGTATTGACCGCGTAGGTTCGGGCCTCTTCCAACGTCGCACCGTGCGTGGTGGCCCAGCCGAAGATGCCGAACACGCCTGCGGCCATCAGGGCCGACACCAGTGCGATCCGCCAGAGCAGGAAGCCCGACAGCATGGCTTCGTTCGCCGGTCGCGGCGAGCGGCGCATGGTCTCCGGTTCGGTGGCTTCGAAGGCCAACGCCATCGCTAACGCCACCGAACTGACCATGTTGACCCATAGGATCTGCACCGGGGTGATCGGCAGAGTAAAACCGAACAGCACCGCGATCATGATGCTCATTGCCTCGCCGCCATTGATCGGCAGGAGAAACACAATGGCCTTTTTGAGGTTATCGTAGACGGTGCGACCCTGTTCGACGGCATGCACGATGGAAGCGAAGTTGTCGTCGGCTATGACCATCTCCGAGGCCTCCTTGGCTGCCTCGGTGCCCTTGTGGCCCATGGCGATGCCGACATCGGCTCGCTTCAGCGCAGGAGCGTCATTGACGCCATCACCGGTCATGGCGACGATAGCACCCTGCGTCTGTAACAGCGTGACCAGCCGCAGTTTGTTCTCCGGACTGACACGCGCGTATACGTCCACATCGCGCGCGCGCACACCCAACGCTGCATCATCCATCAGGTCAAGATCGTGACCGGTAATCGCTTCCGCGCTGTTTTCCAGATTGAGTTGTGCCGCAATGGCGCGCGCTGTACCGGCATGGTCACCCGTAATCATCTTTACGCGGATGCCCGCCGACCGGCACTCCGCCATCGCTTCTATCGCCTCCGCGCGTGGCGGATCGATGAGCCCGAACAAGCCGAGTAATACCAGACCATCTTCTACATCATTGAAATTCAGCGTCTGTTTGTTAACGTCTGTGGACTTGCAGGCTACCGCCAACACGCGCTGACCCTGCTCTGCTAGATCCTCCACCAATTGCCGCCAGTGTTCGTCATTCATTGGCAGTTCTTCTCCCGCCGCGCCCTGCACCCTAGCGCAACGCGACAGTACCTGTTCCGGCGCGCCTTTGAGATAGATGACTGCCCTGCCATCGTGGGCATGATGCAGAGTGGCCATGAACTTGTGCTCGGACTCGAACGGGATCAGATCGGTGCGTGGATGCTGGCGCCGTTCCTCCTCCGGCTCCAGTGCGGCTTTGACCGCCAGCACGACCAGAGCACCCTCCATCGGATCGCCGTGCACGCGCCAGCCATCCGCCTTCTGTTCCAGCGTGGCGTCATTGCACAGCAGCCCGGCGCGGATCGCCTGCAGCATCAGCGGCGCCTGATCTGCCGCAGTCGGCTGGCCATTGAGCAGGAAGTCACCACGCGGGATGTAACCCGTACCCTCAACCATGTAGAGGCCGTCCGCCGTGGCAATACCCTGTACCGTCATTTCGTTACGGGTCAGGGTGCCGGTCTTGTCAGAACAGATCACGCTTATCGAACCCAGCGTTTCGACCACAGGCAGGTGACGGATGATCGCATTGCGTCGGGCCAGTCGCGTCACGCCGATGGCCAGGGTGACAGTGAGGATGGCGGGCAGACCCTCGGGAATAGCCGCTACCGCCAGTCCCACCACGGTCATGAACATCTCAGAGGCACTGAAGCCGCGCACGAGCACGCCGAATGCAAACAACGCCAGCGCGGCCGCAAGAACACTCCCGGTCAGCCAGCGCGAGAACACTGCCATTTGCCGCAACAGCGGCGTGGTCAGGGTCTGCACTTGGGCGACCAAACCGCTGATGCGCCCGATCTCCGTAGCCGCGCCGGTGGCTACAACAATACCGCTGGCTTGGCCATGGGTGACGAGGGTTCCGGAATAGGCCATACACAGACGGTCACCTAATGCAGCGTCGTCAGTGACCGCCTCTATACCCTTCTCCACTGCCACTGATTCACCTGTGAGCACTGCCTCCTGAATCTGCAGCCCCTTGGCGCGAAACAGGCGCAGATCAGCAGGAACCTTGTCGCCCGATTGCAATAACACTACATCACCCGGCACCAGCTGTTCTGCAGGCATGGAGACATGACGTCCATCCCGCAGCACCATCGCCTGCGAGGACAGCATGTCACGGATGGCGCGCAGTGCGTCTTCCGCCTTGCCCTCCTGCACAAACCCGATCACCGCATTGACCAGCACCACACCGAGAATAACCATGGTGTCCACCCAATGCCCCATTACCCCGGCAATCAGCCCTGCACCGAGCAACACATATATAAGGAGGTTATGGAATTGTGCCAGGAAGCGTATGAGGGGGCCGCGAGGTGGAGCTTCCGGCAAGCGGTTCGGGCCGTACCGTTCCATCCGCTGCGTAGCATCTGCCGTGCCAAGGCCAGCGGCGCCGGTTTCGAGTTCACCGAACACCGTTTCCTGCGGCTGAGCGTGCCAGGGCCGTGCGGATTGTGAGGCCGAACCGTTCAGGTTATTTGCCATCGCATCCACCTCTCTGAACGCGGGCGATCTGCCCCGTATGAGGTAACCTCAGAATACGACTCGAAACAGTGGAAGGACAAGCTCACGCAAATCGGATTATTGGACTTGGGTTGTGCACTTCCGCACACACGATCATTAGGTGATCGGCCGCCTTGTACTTGAGCAGTGTCAAGTGAATTTTTTCACTCCTGAGCTATCCTCGAGAAAGCAAGTGAGTGGCGTTCTAAGAGCCACGCAGGGGGGGTGTCATGAAATATGTGCAGATGACCTTTCAGATCGTCAGGGATGATGGCACCGTAGGCTTTGAGCAGCGATACAAGATTCCTGTCGAGCCGTGCAAGCACGCGCCCAGTCGGATGCTACCGGCGTTGGCTGAGCGAGAGGCTGGTCGATTCTGGGAGGATGCGATTCGCAAGGGCGCGCTGAATGAGTCGACAACATCCGATTCGACTGGGCGACAGGTGGGGAGTCGTTAGCCGGACACTTCGGTTGTGAGCATTCATGACCCTGTTGCGGCCTTGGCGATCTCGGTGAGATTCTGAAATCCGTCTACACTCGGATTTGTGGAACGCCATGATCTGTCCGATCCGCAGCGGGGAAGGCTATGGACTCGTCTCACGTGTTCACTATCAACGGCTTCTCACGCGCCTGTGCCGACTGCCAGTTGCAAGACCTCTGCTTGCCTATCGGCCTTTCTCGCGAAGAAATTGATCGGCTAGATCAGATCGTCAGTCGTCGGTCTCCTCTCGGGCGCGGCACTGCTCTCTTCAAACAAGGCGCGCGCTTCAAATCGCTCGTCGCCGTTCGCTCTGGGTCCATCAAGAGTTTCACCACCGAAGACGGAATCGAGCAGATTATTGCCTTCCATCTGCCGGGTGAAATTCTCGGCTTCGATGCAATCGGCGAAGGCAGACATCAGAGCACAGCCGTCGCCTTAGAGACCGCCAGCGTATGTGAGCTGCCTTTCGACCGGCTACATATGCTGGCTCAAGAAGTAACAGGCCTGCAGCACCAGCTGTTGCGCATCATGAGCCGAAAGCTCGGCGCAGAAGACCAGTTCAAGCGTCTGGTCGCCCATCACGGCGCTGATGAAAGGCTCGCCGGTTTCCTGCTCAATCTGGCTTCGCGCTACGCCCTGCGCGGTTATTCGAACTCCGAGCTCAACTTGAGCATGACTCGGTCCGATATTGGTAATTACCTGGGGCTTGCTGTCGAGACTGTCAGCCGCACGTTCACACACTTCCAGCAGGATGGCCTTATCGCCATCCACGGCAGGACCATCAAGATACTCAGACGGGACGCCCTTGAGATGGTGGCTGGTGATACCGCCACCCGTGGCCGTTTCAATACCACCGATTCACTGCACCGCGCCAGGAATTGAAGAGGAGGCGGGGCGCTCGTCCGCTGCGCCGATAATGTCAGTGATGGTCCACCCAGGGTCTCACACGCATCACTGCTGGCGTGCGAGCCAATTGCGCAATTCGTTGAGCGCCAGGATGGAGGCGCTAACACCAAGCGCAAGCAGCCACTGTGCGGGATCGAGCGGAACGGTATGCATTACCGCCTGTGCAGGCCCCCAATACACCGCCAACACCTGCAATCCGACGATGACACCGAGCGCTAACCACAACTTAGTGTTGGTGAACAAATAGGGGCTGAGCGCGGAATCGTCTCCGGCCCGAGCGTTGAACGCGTTGAAGAACTGGAACAGTACGAAGGTGGTGAAGGCGAGAGTGAACGCCTGTGCCTCGGGGAGCGTCTGCAGACCGTAGTAAAGCACGCTCAAGGTACCGACCGCCATGATGACACCTAAGAACAACAGCCTGGCCATCCGTGGCGGACTCATGATGCGTACCTGCGGATCGCGCGGCGGCAAGTCCATAATGCCGGGCCGGGCCGGGTCCAGCGCCAAGGCCATGGCTGGGGGGCCATCCATGATGATATTGATCCATAGGAGCTGAATTGCGCTGAACGACAGCGGCAACCCCAGCAGCGGTGCCAGACCCACGGTGAGGATGGCGCCGATGTTGGTGGAAAGCTGGAAGCGCACGAACTTGATGATGTTGTCGTAGATGGCACGCCCCTCTTCCACAGCCCGGACGATGGTGGCGAAGTTGTCGTCGGTGAGCACCATGGTGGCCGCCTCCCGTGCCACATCGGAACCGGTCATGCCCATGGCCACCCCAATGTCGGCGCGTTTCAGCGCAGGCGCGTCGTTTACGCCGTCACCGGTCATTGCCACCACGTGCCCGGCGGCTTTGAGCGCCTCGACCAGGCGAACCTTGTGCTCTGGGGCGACTCGTGCAAAGACCGCGGTCCGCTCCAGGTGTGCAGCAAGCCCACCATCATCGAGGCGGTCCAGATCCGCGCCGCTAAGAACGTCACCGTCGAGGCCTAGATCGCGTGCAATGGCGGCAGCGGTGACCATCTGGTCCCCCGTAATCATCTTGACGGCAATCCCTGCACGGCGGCAGAGCGCGACCGCCTCGCGCGCTTCGGGGCGTGGCGGATCCTGCAGTCCAGCCAACCCCAGCAGAGTCAACCCATTCACATGGGGCCACAGGTCACCGTCCGGATCGAACCGGTTGGCCGGCAACGTGGCGCAAGCCAGCGCCAACACTCGTAAACCTTCGTCTGCCAACTGGTCATTCTGCGCCGCTATTGCGTGCTTTTCGGTGTCTTTCAGCGGCCGTTCGCCGTCGGCACCGAGCACGTGTGAACAGCGCTCGAGCAGAATGTCCGGTGCTCCCTTGAGGTAGAGCCGGATCCGGTCCCCGTCGTGATGGAATGTCGCCATGAATTTATGCGACGAGTCGAACGGAATCTCCGCAAGGCGTGGCCGGTGACCGCGCACCTGATCAATCGCCACGCCACCCTTGAGGGCGAGCTCCAGCAATGCGCCCTCGGTCGGGTCGCCAATCACCCGTCCTGCCCGCAGGTGACTGTCGTTACACAGAGAGGCAGCCTCCAAGACCGTCGCAAGATCCGGTAATTGACCTCCGCCAACAACTTGGATCATTCCTGTCGGGTCGTAGCCATGGCCGCTTACTTCTAAGTGAGCATCACGAGCCCAGAGTCGCCGCACGGTCATCTCATTCAGCGTAAGGGTGCCGGTCTTGTCGGAGCAGATGACCGTAGTGCAGCCCAGGGTTTCCACCGCTGCCAGCCGCTTGACCACTGCATGGTGGCGCGCCATGCGGTGCATCCCCAGTGCCAAGGTAATCGTTACCACAGCCGGTAAGCCCTCGGGTATGGCGGCTACCGCCAAGGCAACCGACCCGAGCAAGTTCGTAACAAGCGGTTCGCCTCTAAGCAATCCGGCGGTAAAAATGATGGCCACGATCACCCCGGCGATGGCGGCAAGCCGTTTTCCCAGTGCATCCAGCTGGATCTGCAGCGGGGTCGCAGCTTGGGTATCGGTGCCCAACATCCCTGCCAGGCGGCCCATTTCGGTGTTCATGCCTGTGGCGGTCACTAGCAGTTCGCCCCGCCCCCGGGTGACCACAGTGTTCATGTAACCCATGTTGATCCGTTCAGGCAGTGGGAGCCCAGCGGGACAGGCCGTTGTCTCCTTGCCCGACGGTGTCGACTCGCCGGTGAGAGACGATTCGTCCACCTCCAGGCCTTGGGCGATAATGAGGCGACCATCTGCCGGCAGTCGGTCTCCTGCATCCAGCAGCACAATATCGCCAGGAACCAACGCATCTGCCTGCAACATCCGACTGTGGCCATCGCGGCGCACCTCGGCCTGCGGGGCCAACATCCGCCGCAACGCGGCCATGGCCTGCTCGGCCCGGTATTCCTGGCGAAAGCCGAGCAGCGCATTGAAGCCCACGACGACGAGGATCACGACGGCGTCAATGACATGACCGATGACTCCAGCCAAAAGCGCGGCCGCGAGCAGCACCAATATCAGGAGGCTCTTGAACTGAGCGATCAGGACTCGCCATGGCCTGCGCCCCGGCGGTTCTGCGAGGCGGTTGGGACCGTGCGTCTGAAGCCCTTCTGCAGCTTGAGTTTCAGTCAACCCCTGCAGCAGGTCGGTATCCAAGTACGCCGCTGCGTCCTCGGCGTCCAGAGCGTGCCAAACTGGGGTGTCACTATCAGCCGGGGAAACATCCACTCGTCACCTCGCCTCGTGTTACCCGTCAGTGCGGAACCCCAATCGCGTCTTTGAACAACCAAGTGTTGTAGGCGACGTATGAAAGCAGTAGCACTGCCCCTTCAATCCGGTTAATGCGCCCTTCTGCCCGAAACCCAAAGGCCATCACGAACAGCCCTGCCGTCATCCCCATCATCACCGGCCAGTCTCGCGTCAATATTTCCGGTGCGAGATGCGCCATCGGCTCGATAACGCCCGCGATCCCCACGACCGCCAGCAGATTGAATATATTGGAGCCGACTACATTGCCGATGGCGATGTCGTGCTCGCCCTTGCGGACGGCTATTACCGAAGCAGCCAATTCCGGCAGCGAGGTGCCCAGCGCGACGATGGTCAGACCGATGAATAGGTCGCTGACTCCCAGCGTCTTGGCGATGGTGACGGCACCCCAGACCAGAAGGCGGGAACTGATCAGTAGTAGCAAAAGTCCCACCACCAGCCAGAAGACGGCTCGGCCGAGAGACATTACATGACCAGTGAATTCCTCTCGGGTCTCCCGTCCGAGAGTGTCATCCCTGCTTCTGAGGGCGGTATAGACAGTCCAGCCGTTTAAACCGAAAAATCCGGCCAGCATGAAAAGCGCCTCCATACGCGTCAAAGCTCCATTCCAAAACAGCAGGCCACACAATAGGCTGACGCCGAGCAAAAGCGGCAACTCCTTCCGAACAATCCCAGAATGGACAGTAATGGGGGCAATTAGCGAAGCGGTGCCTAGCACGAGCCCAATGTTGACGATGTTGGAGCCGATTGCGTTGCCCAATGCCAGCCCGGGGTTGCCGTCTAGCGCCGCTATCGCGGAGACGAGCATCTCCGGCGTGGAGGTGCCGAAACCGACAATCACCATACCGATCAGCAGTGGAGGCACTCCGGCATACTTGGCGCTGACCGCCGCACCCTCGATAAAGCGATTTGCGCTCCAAACGAGCAACACAAGTCCTGCAAGGATTGCGAGGAACGCCATCGTCATGTCATATCCTGTTCAGGTGAATCGCTATCGTTTCTCTAAACACTTTATAGGGCGCTTTGATGCCACGGGTTCTACCCCGACAACACGGACACTTTTGAAAGAGTGCACAATGCTGCCCAAGGAGTGTCTATGTCCAAGAGAAGGAAGTTTAGCCCGGAGTTCAAGCGTGAAGCGGTGACCTTGACCCGCCAACCCGGTGTGAGTTGCCGTCAGATCGCGTTGGAGATCGGCATCAATCCGAACCTGCTAAGTCGGTGGAAGCGCGAAGCAGATGAGGCACCCGGCCAGGCATTTGGTGGCTCCGGCATCCCCCGTGACCAGGAGCTGGCTGCGCTCAAGCGCGAGTTGGCTCGGGTGAAGAAGGAACGCGATTTTTTACGCGAAGCGGCAACGTTCTTCGCCAAGGGATCGTCCTGAAGTATCAGGCGATTCAACGTTGCCGCGATGACTTTCCGGTTCGTCTGATGTGCCGCTGCCTGCAGGTGTCGCCCAGCGGCTATTACGCCTGGTCGACCCGCGCGCCCAGTGCCCGTGCGACAGAGAACGAACGTCTGCTGGAACGGATTCGAGAGATCCACGACGACAGCGGTGGCGTCATCGGTGCGCCCCGCATGCGGGAAGACCTGGTTGGCGAAGGTGAGTCGGCCAGCCTGAACCGCATTGCCCGGCTGATGTCTGCGCATGGCATCCAGGGCTGGCCTCGCAAGAAGCGTAAGCGCCTGGGCAGTCCCAACGTCCGTCCTGTGGGCATCGAGAACCATCTGGAGCGGGATTTCACTGCCCTGGAGCCGGAAAGCAAGTGGGTGACCGACATCACCGAGATCAAGACGCTGGAAGGTAAGCTGTTCCTGTGTGTTGTCATCGACCTGTACAGCAAGCTGGTCATTGGCTGGGCCATGCATCACCGGCAGGACCGTCACATGGTGATCCGGGCTGTCGAGATGGCGATCTGGCAGCGCCAGGAAGTCACGAAGGTGATTTTGCATTCAGATCGTGGCTGTCAGTTCACCAGTGGCGACTATCAGCATTTCCTGCGCCAGAACGCGCTGATCAGCAGCATGAGCGCTGTGGGTCATTGCGGGGACAACGCCGCCTGCGAAGGCTTTTTCGGGATACTCAAGCGCGAGCGGGTCAACTATCGCCGTTACCGCACCCTCAACGAAGCCCGAGCTGATTTGTTCGACTACATCGAACGATTCCACAATCCGCGTATGCGTCGTAGAGTGGCCAAGCGGGATCAGAAGTTTTCAGCCGTTTTAAACCGTCCGTGAAAACGGGGTAGAACCTCTTTGGCTGAAAGTCGGTTACGCAGAACTATCCGATCTCCCTGAACACCGCTTCTACCAACTCGGCGCTCCGCTCCCGCAATAGCTGGTCCAGCATCGGGTAGAGTACGCCCTCCTCCTTGAAGTTATGCTGCTCGAGCATTGCTTGCAACGCCGCCAGGGTCGGCTCCATGGACTCGGCTTCGTTTTCAAGCAGTCGCAGCTTGTTCTCAATTTCGCGATGTTCAAAGGCCATGACTTGTGTGGGCGGTACGGCCCCTCCTGCCTCCAGAAACAGAGGAAACAGCCTCTGCTCCTCGATTCGGATATGGCGCCGAAGTCCCCAGCTGAAGTCGCCGATCATCTCGGTCACGGGGCTCCCGGTTGCGGCAGCGTGAGCCAGGGAATTCATGAGGCCGTCCAGCCTGACATGATCGGCCTGTAGGGCTTCTCCGACAGTTGGTTCAGCGTCGGCCGCCCGTCTGGAGAGGTACACCGTCCAGCGTTCTCCCGCTGCGGATTGCGGCAACCAGAGATAGCGATGCCGGCGCAGAACGGCAAACTGTCCGAGCAGCGACCTGGGATCGTGATCATTGATGAAGATCAGGGATTCACCCGGGCTCAGTGCGTCGAACGCGGTGAAGATTTCACGGTGTCGCAAGGGCGGCGGCAAATCTCGCAGATCCAAAACGACGCAATCGCCGCCTGCCGATTCGGACGTTTGCCTTGAGGTGTTCTCGGCGCGATACAACTGCAGATAGAAGCGCGTATCGTCACTTAGCGGTTTGACGCGGTGCGGCAGTTCCGCCGGAATGACGCCAACCTCCCCTGCCCCAAGGTTCCAGCTTTTACCCGATCCGTCCAACCAGTCGTAGCGCAGAGTGCCCTGTTCGACGATGATTTCCCCCCAAACCTCGCGCGAAGTACTGTGCGATTTGCGCAGTCCCGCGGGAAGTTTAAGCGGATCGAAAGTCGGCGTCCGTGTAAAGGGCGCATAGCCTCGCGGCAGCTTCAACTCAGGCTTGCGTGGTGTGTTCGTAAGTGCGTGCATTCAGACATCCTCCGGATAGGGGCGATTGCGCCGTCGAGCCATGGCGCGTCCTAAGGTTTCGAGATCACCCTCGCGAAGTAGCTTGCCCGCCAAGGGGAAAACCTCCCGGTCTTCGAACTGGTAGTGATCGCGTTCCATATCGATGAATTCGGCCGCTGCGCTCAGAATCGTGCCGTTGCCGTCGATGACTTGCTGCAGTTCGTCGCGCAGAACAGCCCACACCGCGTCCTGCGCACGGTGTTCTGTCGAAATGCGCTTGGCCCAATCCCCAACGGTCGACACATCCCCCGCCTCCGCACGCAACTCAAGCAGAGGCAGCAGATCGATCTCCTCGTCCGCATGATGGTGCGGCGCAGCCTGATCGAAGTAGGAAACAATGCGCTTGGCGGCATGACGCGCGTCGTCGTCCGCACCGGTGATCTCAAGGTGTGCGACTAAGCGCTCCAGGGTGTCGCAGAAACCCGCTACTCGTCGGTGGCAGGCACTCAGTAGCGCTAGGGGATCGTCGAATCCGGCGGAAGGCATAAGAAGCTGCATGGCTAGGCTCCCGCGGAAGCGAGCGAAAGAGACTCGCCCATGGCCGCGGCGCGCCGTAGCCAAGCCTCAGCCAGGGGCTCGGGCAGGGTCGCCCGCACGCAGTCGGCGAACAGCCGCAGCCAGTGCGCGATCTCCTCACTCCTAACGCCGACGAGCCGATGTGCCTCCACCACGCGATACCGGTACGGGGCGTATGCAGGCCCGCCCAGCGCCACCCACCAGAAATGCGTGAGCTTGGCTTTATGCGCGGGCCAGTCCGACACGACCGCGAAACGAGGCCCCAACACTGCATCCGCACGGGCGCGATCATAGAAGTTGTCGACGACCTGGCGAATGGCGCCCAAACCGATAATCTCGGCGGTCAGTCGACGCGGACGAACTTCCCGTTGACGGTCTGAAAGCGTATTTTGATTTGCGGGTGCGGATGGCGGTTCAATGTTCATGGAGACTGCCTCACGTTCCTCGTCGCTGAAACCCAGTTGACAGGTTCAGGATGGCAATGCTCGGCTGCCCGCGGCATTGATCTGCATCAAGGTTCGCAATTTGTCGTCGGCGGCTTTCCTCAACGGCCTTCTCAGGAGAAAGCGCGCGCGAGCGATGGAAGCGGGATGATCGCGATGACACACGTCGTGCTGGAAAACTGCATCAAATGCAAATTTACGGATTGCGTGGAAGTCTGTCCGGTGGATTGTTTTCATGAAGGGCCGAATTTTCTGGCCATCGATCCGGATGAGTGCATCGACTGTACGTTGTGCGTATTCGAATGCCCTGTTGACGCAATCGCGCACGAAGACGACGTGCCGGACGAGGAGGCGGTTTTCATATCCGTCAACGCCATGCTCAGTCGGTACTGGCCGATACTGACACGCAAAAAGGCTGCGCCGGCAGATGCCCAGCGCTGGAATGGCCGCGTGGACAAGCGGCGTTTCCTGGATCCGGGCAATGCGCAGGGGGCATCGCTTCCGCCCGGATTCGCGGATATATGAACCCCTCTTCCCAGGGACTGTTCAGACCAGTGCGCGGTCCGATGTTGCGCCCGGCCGGCCGCCAAGCAAGGCGCGAGGAGAGAAGTTTGGGCATTCCGTACAAGTGTCGAGCAACGCCGGATGGAGGCCAGTCGGGCTCGTCCCGCAGCGCATCGCGCAATGGTGCGAACAGGCCTCGGTGTTCCGTATACGGCAGGAGTCGGGAAACGTTGTGAACAATCCGTCAATGCTGGACGACAGCCATTCGACAAGCGCCGCCTTGCGCAGCCTGGATCTGCTTTCCGCGCTGGACCAACAGCAGATCGATACGCTCGCCGCCCATATTCATCGCCGCGAACTGCGGCGCGGCGAGCATCTGTTCCATGCGGGGACGCCTGCCGAAAGTTTCTTCGTTTTGCGCACGGGCCAGGTGAAACTGTTCGTGCTGTCACACCAGGGCGAAGAGAAGGTGCTCGGGCTGGTCGAGGCCGGAGAAACCTTCGCCGAGGGTGTGACCTTCATGGAGGAACCCAGTTATCCGGTGAGTGCGCAGGCGCTGACGGCATGTGAGGTCTGGGCGATCAGTGCCTCGGCCTTGCGGCAGCTTCTGAGTCATTCCTTTCCCACCTGCCTGAAGCTGCTGGCGAGGCAGACGCAGCGCATCCAGGGACTTCTGATGGAGGTGGAGGCACAGGCTCTGGAGAGTGCGCACCACAGGTTGATCGCCTATTTGCTCAAGCAGGCGGGTGCGGGCGACGCGTTCACCCTGCCCGCCTCCAAGACGCTGATTGCAGCTCACTTGGCCATCAAACCGGAGACCCTGTCGCGCCTGTTGGGCGAGATCCAACGACGCGGTCTGATCGAAATGCAGGAGCGCGACATCCACCTGCTGGATCGAGACGCATTGCTGGACCTGTCTCTCGAACCGGTGCTGCGCAGTTGAGGCGACTATGCGCTGCAGCGCATGCACTGTATCCCGTAGCGGTCAATCCACCGGTGTAGTTCTTCGACTGCTTCGTCGCCTGAATACAGCGTGTCGAACGCATGTTCTGGATCCGAGGGCCGGATACGTGCGATCCACGCGTCATGGTAGGGATCGATGTTCAGCAGCTCGGGCGTTTCCAGAAGCGCTTCGTTGCGGGCGACAACCTCGCCTTCGAACGGCAGCGGCACGCCGCCGGCCCATTTCCCACTTTCCAGGGTGGCGACCTGCCTTCCCGCGACGATTCGCTTCCCGATGGCTTTGATGCGTACGTTGAGAATTCGTCCGGCAAACGATTGAGCCGGATCCGTAATTCCGACGGTGACCGTGTCATCGGTTTCGCGCCTGGCCCATACGTAATCCAGGTCGTAGTGAAGTTCCTCGGGGATCTCACAACCGGAATACTGGGTCATGCATGTGCCTCCGACAGTATCCGGGCGGCCTCCGGCGCTGCTGATGCCAGAGGGCCGTCGGCTGCGAACAACGGAAAGATCTCGCTCTCTTCTGTGCCGTGATGATCGTTCAACACGCGTCCCAGTAGATCGATGGCGGCAAGCGCTTCTTCAGGATCCTGTTCCTGGGCCGCGTGGATAATTTCCGATGCATAAGCTGGGATCTCGCGGTGCCTTTTGCGCAGCACGGTCAATGTGCGCATCAGATCGTCGTCGTTCGTATGGCGCTCAACGGCGGGGTAGACGTAGTCCTCCTCCACATCGATGTGCGTCTGTAACGTTCTAGCCATAGTTTCCGCCGCACTCCGCAAGTCCGACCAGCGACCAGCGGAAGCCAGCTCTTTGAACGCTGAAAGAAGACGTTCCGTCGAGCGATGCTCGCTCACAAACGTGTCATGGAAAGTAACTTTGGTATCGGACATGTAGGCGCTCCAGTCCTTGGGTTTCGCTCTTGCTGCAAACGCTAGTCGGATGCGCTGCCCGATAGCTTTGATCTGGATCAAGGACTGGATGGCAGAGGTTTTCGAAACTGCAAGCAGGTTCGACAGGAGAGAGTCGATGAGCAGGCACATTCAATTGCTGGTTTCGGAGTGGTGCCCCACCTGCCCGCAGGCTGAGCGTCTGTGGCGACAGATTGCCGATGAAACCGGAGCCACTCTCGACATTCTGGACGTTACACAACGGCCGGGACGCGACATCGTCGCGCGCCTGATGATTCGAACAATCCCGGCAACCGTCATCAACGATCGTCTGGAGTTTGTTGGCATCCCTGATGCGAAGGCTGCATCTGATGCGGCGAAGGGGAATTAAAGCAGATCGGGGTTTTCGAAGGGTCGGTACGAGCAATCCAATTAAATAATTTTTGGTTATCAAGGAAATAACAATAAGCGATAAAAAGACCACTTATATAGGATGGATTTTTGCGCTAGCTTGCAATATCAACAGCCTTGACTATGGTCTATTTTTTAGCACTAAGCTTCTTCCTGAATGTGAAGAATATATTTCATTCAAATTTCTCGTAATCGCAAAAATAGATAACAAGATTTCGATTTTTTCCACTTGATACAAATCAAGGCACTCCACAACAACCCGCCCGAGACTCTGCCTGTAACGAATTCAGGCGGCAGAAGAAGGAGACGGAAATGCCTACACCTCCCACACCCTCGGCACACTTGCATGGCAGCCCCGCAAAATCCCTGATCGGGGCTACCGTCGGCTTCTTCATCGGCTTCGGAGCGGTGTCCCTGTTCGGACCAACGGCTCACGGCTTCATCAAGGTCATGCAACTGAGCCCCGCTCAGGTGGGGTTCCTGGTCGCCATTCCCATGCTGACCGGTTCGCTGCTGCGAATACCCTTCGGCGCCTGGGTCGACCGTAACGGCGGGAAACTGCCGTTTCTCGTCCTGCTCGTCGCCTCGGTCATCGGCATCGCCGGTTTGTACTGGATGCTGCTAACGCTCTATCCCGATCACCTGACCCAGTCCCATTATCCATGGCTGCTGTTTTTCGGTGCCCTTGGCGGATGCGGAATCGCCACATTTTCGGTGGGCATCGGGCAGGTTTCTTACTGGTACCCGCGAAGCCAACAGGGGCGAGCGCTCGCCATGTATGCCGGCCTTGGCAACACCTCGCCGGGTCTGGTGGCGATCATTCTCCCGCTGATCATCGCAGCGGGAGGGTTATGGATGGGTTATCTCGTATCTCTGGCGATCGTCATTGCCGGCATCGTTCTGTACGTTGTCATCGGTTTCAACGCACCGTATTTCCAGCTGATCCACCACAACACAGCGCCTGCCGAGGCGAAGCAGATTGCCGCACAGCACGGGCAGGAGCTTTTCCCTGCAGTGAGCGTGTTTGCAACGCTACGCGACTCGGCAATGAGTTGGCGTACTTGGCCGCTGGTGATTCTCTACTTCACAACCTTCGGTGGATTCCTTGCGTTGACGGCCTGGCTGCCGAATTTCTGGCAGACCTTTTACGGCGCTTCGCCATGGGTGGCCGTAGCACTTACCGCAGGCTTCTCGCTGTTCTCCTCCCTCATCCGTGTTCCCGGCGGCAGCTGGTCCGATCGCTTCGGTGGCGAGATCGTTGCGGCCGCGTCGCTGGTGGTTCTTCTTGTGGGAGCGACGCTAATGACTCTTTCAGGAACCTTCTGGATCACCGTTGTGGGTGAAATCCTCGTCGGTGCCGGCATGGGCGTCAACAATGCTGCGGTATTCAAGATGGTCCCGCTCTACGTGCCCGATGCGGTCGGAGGAACCGCTGGATGGGTCGGCGGTCTCGGTGCACTCGGCGGTTTCGTAGTGCCTCCCATTCTCGGCAACATCGCTCAATCCATGGGGGAGATCGGTTACGCACGTGGTTATGTCGTTTACGTGATCCTGGCCGTCATCAGCCTGTTGTTTACCGCCCTGCTCTATTCGACCCGCCGGGGAGTCGCTGCGCATCACGGCTCGCCCATGCTCCACGCGACGACCGAAGAGCGCGGCTGATCAGAGCGTCCCCTGAAACGCCCGCAATTCATATCCAGCATGACGACACGGACGCAGTGGCCTCATGAGCTGCGTCCCAGCCGAAACTACGACGAAGTGCGGTCCACCCGTGCTTGTGCGGAGGTAGCGTTATGAGTCATTTCCTCGACCGTCTGATGTTCTTTCGGAAGGTGCAGTACAAGTTCTCCGATGGACACGGACAGACCACGTTGGAGGACCGATCCTGGGAGAAGTCGTACCGCCAGCGCTGGCAGCACGACAAGATCGTGCGGTCCACGCATGGCGTGAACTGCACCGGGTCCTGCAGCTGGAAGATCTACGTCAAGGACGGCCTCGTTACCTGGGAAACGCAGCAGACCGACTACCCCCGCACACGTCCGGACATGCCGAACCACGAACCGCGTGGCTGCCCGCGTGGCGCTAGCTATTCCTGGTACATCTACAGCGCCAACCGCCTCAAATATCCGATGATTCGCGGGCGCCTGCTCCGATTGTGGCGCGAGGCCCGTCGCGTCCATGACGATCCCGTAGAGGCGTGGACCTCGATCGTCGAGGATCCGGACAAGAGCGCCACCTACAAGTCCCGCCGTGGCTTGGGTGGGCTTGTGCGCAGCGACTGGAATGAAGTCAACGAGCTCATCGCGGCGGCCAACGTCTACACGATCAAACGCTACGGGCCGGATAGGGTCATCGGCTTCTCGCCGATTCCTGCCATGTCGATGGTGTCCTATGCCGCCGGAAGCCGCTATCTGTCTTTGATCGGTGGCGTCAATCTGTCGTTCTATGACTGGTACTGCGATCTGCCGCCGAGCTCTCCGATGACCTGGGGCGAGCAGACCGACGTGCCGGAGTCCGCCGATTGGTACAACGCCAAGTTCATCATCATGTGGGGTTCCAACGTGCCGCAGACGCGCACGCCGGACGCTCACTTCATGACCGAGTCCCGCTACAACGGCACCAAGATCGCGGTGGTCTCCCCCGACTATGCCGAAGCCACCAAGTTCGCCGATGCGTGGCTTGCTCCCAAACAAGGTACGGACGCTGCGTTGGCGATGGCCATGGGTCACGTGATCCTGCGCGAGTTCCACCTGGACGAGCCCAACGACTATTTCATCGACTACTGCCGCCGCTACACCGATCTCCCCTTCTTGGTACGCCTCGAGAAAGGCCCTAGAGGCCTGATGCCTGGGCGCTTTCTCCGCGCCGCGGACTTCGACTCAGGGCTTGGACAGGATAAACATCCGGACTGGAAAACGGTGGCGTTCGACGAAACCGCCGACGAGGTGGTTGTGCCGCAGGGCTCGGTCGGTTTTCGATGGGACGAGAGCGGACGTTGGAACCTGGAGGACAAGGAAGGGTCTTCGGGTCGGGAGGTGAAGCTGCGCCTGTCGCTGCTGGACTCCAGCGACGCGGCCGAGGACGTCGTTTTCCCCTACTTCGGCGGAATCGAGCGCGAACACTTCCGGCATACCGATCACGACGATGTGCTCACCCGCAAGGTACCCGTCAGGCGCCTGCGGCTTGCGGACGGTGAAGAGGCGGCTGTGGCCACCGTCTACGATCTGATGCTAGCCCACTATGGACTGGATCGCGGGCTAGGCGATCCCAACGTCGCAAAGAGCTTCGACGACGACATTCCCTACACGCCTGCATGGCAGGAGCAGATCACCGGGGTCGACCGGCGTAAGTTGATAAACACCGCGCGCGAGTTTGCCGGCACCGCAGCCAAGACGAATGGCCGGTCCATGGTGATTCTCGGTGCGGGACTCAATCATTGGTACCACATGGACATGAGCTACCGCGGCATCATCAACATGCTCATGCTCTGTGGATGCGTCGGCCAGTCCGGCGGCGGCTGGGCGCATTATGTTGGCCAGGAAAAGCTACGTCCGCAGACGGGCTGGCTTCCGGTCGCCTTCGCCTTGGACTGGGCGCGCCCGCCGCGCCACATGAACGGCACGTCCTTCTTCTACGCCCACACCGATCAGTGGCGCTACGAAACTCAGCAGGTCTCAGATCTGGTCTCGCCGCTGGCCGATCGCGACGAGTGGCGAATGAGCCTCATCGACTGCAATGTACGCGCGGAGCGCATGGGCTGGTTGCCGTCCGCGCCGCAACTGGCCCGCAATCCGCTCGAGCTCGCAAAGGAGGCCGAGGCCGCGGGTGTGGACCCGAAGGCCTATGTGGTCGATCAGCTCAAGAACGGCAAGCTGCGCATGAGCTGCGAAGACCCTGATGATCCGGTGAATTTCCCACGCAACCTGTTCGTGTGGCGGTCCAACCTGTTGGGTTCCAGCGGCAAAGGCCACGAATACTTCCTGCGCCACCTGCTCGGCACCTCCGACGGCGTACAGAGCGAGGAACTCGGCCCAGAGAGCGGCACGCACCCACAGGACGTCATCTGGCACGAGGAAGCGCCGCGGGGCAAGCTGGATCTGCTGGTCACGCTGGACTTTCGCATGTCCACCACGTGTCTGTACTCGGATATCGTCCTGCCCACCGCTACCTGGTACGAGAAGGACGACCTGAACACCTCGGACATGCATCCCTTCATCCATCCGCTGTCCGAGGCGGTCAATCCGGCCTGGGAATCGCGCAGCGACTGGAACATCTTCAAGGGCATCGCCGAAAGTTTCTCGCAGGTTGCCGAGGGCCATCTCGGCGTCGAGAAGGACGTCGTCACCCTACCCTTGCTGCACGACACGCCGGCCGAGCTTGGCCAGCCCTACGGCGTCGAGGACTGGAAACGCGGAGACTGCGAGCCGGTGCCCGGCAAGACAATGCCCAATATCGCGGTGGTGGAGCGCGACTACCCTGCGACCTACGAACGCTTCGTCTCGGTCGGACCGCTACTGGAGAAGCTCGGCAACGGCGGCAAGGGCATCAGCTGGAACACCGAGGACGAGGTCAACTTCCTCGGCTCGCTCAACGGACGCCATTTCGACGGGACGGCGCGCCAGGGCCGGCCGAAGATGGAAAGCGCCATCGATGCAGCCGAAGCGATTATGGGGCTTGCACCGGAGACGAACGGCCAGGTAGCGGTGAAAGCCTGGGACGCGTTATCGAAAGTCACCGGGCGTGAGCATGCGCACCTCGCACGCCACAAGGAAGACGAGAAGATCCGCTTTCGCGACATTCAGGCGCAGCCGCGCAAGATCATTTCCTCGCCCACCTGGTCCGGTATCGAGTCCGAGGAGGTTAGCTACAACGCCGGCTGGACTAACGTGCATGAGTTGATCCCCTGGCGCACCTTGACCGGCCGCCAGCAGTTCTACCAGGACCATCCGTGGATGCGCGCCTTCGGCGAGGGCTTCACAACCTATCGCCCACCCATCGATACGCGCGACGTGGAGCCGCTGTTCGAAAAGCGCTCCAACGGCAACAAGGAGCTGGTGCTGAACTGGATCACCCCGCATCAGAAGTGGGGCATCCACAGCACCTACACCGACAATCTGCTCATGCTCACACTGTCGCGCGGCGGCCCCATCGTGTGGCTGTCCGAGGACGATGCCAAGGCCGCAGGCATCGTCGACAACGACTGGATCGAGGTGTTCAACCGCAACGGTGCGCTGGTCGCGCGCGCGGTGGTATCGCAGCGTGTACCGGCGGGGATGACCATGATGTACCACGCCCAGGAACGCATCGTGAACACGCCGGGCTCGGAAATCACGGGAGTACGCGGCGGCATCCACAACTCGGTCACCCGCGTGGTGCCCAAGCCCACCCACATGATCGGCGGCTACGCGCAGCAGAGCTACGGCTTCAACTACTACGGCACGGTCGGTTCGAACCGCGACGAGTTCGTCATCGTGCGCAAGATGGCAGAGGTCAACTGGCTCGAAGGCGACGACGAAAGCATCCTGGCACAGGAGTACACGCGATGAGAGTGCGCGCACAGATCGGCAAGGTCCTGAACCTGGACAAGTGCATCGGCTGCCACACCTGCTCGGTGACCTGCAAGAACGTCTGGACTTCGCGCGAAGGCATGGAGTACGCGTGGTTCAACAACGTCGAGACAAAACCCGGTATCGGTTATCCCAAGGACTGGGAAAATCAGGACCGTTGGAAAGGGGGGTGGAAAAGGACCGCCGCAAGCAATCTCGTGCCACGCATCGGCGGCAAGTGGCGGGTACTCGCACAGGTGTTCGCCAATCCCAACCTGCCGCAGATCGACGACTACTACGAGCCGTTCAATTTCGATTACCAGCGCCTGCACAACGCACCCGAGTCCAAGGCCCAGCCCACCGCCAAGCCCTACTCCGCATTGACCGGCAAGCCGATGGACAAGATCGAATGGGGGCCGAACTGGGAGGAAATCCTTGGCGGCGAGTTCGAAAAACGTTCCAAGGACTACAACTTCCGCGAGATCGAGAAAGAGATCTACGGACAGTTCGAAAACACTTTCATGATGTACCTGCCGCGTCTGTGCGAGCACTGCCTCAATCCGACCTGCGTGGCCAGCTGTCCTTCAGGCGCCATCTACAAACGCGAAGAAGACGGCATCGTGCTGATCGACCAGGACAAGTGCCGCGGCTGGCGCATGTGTATATCTGGCTGCCCTTACAAGAAGATCTACTACAACTGGCAGTCAGGCAAATCGGAAAAGTGCATTTTCTGCTACCCGCGGATCGAGGCAGGCCAGCCTACCGTGTGTTCGGAGACCTGCGTGGGACGCATCCGCTATCTGGGTGTCGTGCTGTACGACGCGGACCGCATCAAGGAGGCGGCCTCGGCCGCAGACGAGCAGGATCTGTACCAGTCGCAGCTCGACATATTCCTGGATCCAAACGACCCGGAAGTCATCGCGCAGGCGCGCCGGGACGGGGTTCCGGACTCCTGGCTGGAGGCCGCAAAAAAATCGCCGGTCTACAAGATGGCGATGGACTGGAAGGTGGCATTTCCCCTGCATCCCGAGTACCGCACTCTGCCGATGGTCTGGTACATCCCTCCTCTTTCGTCCATCAGCGCGGCGGTCGATCAGGGGCAGATCGGTTTCGACGGCGAGATTCCGGACGTGAAGTCGCTGCGCATCCCGGTCCGCTACCTGGCGAATCTGCTCACCGCCGGCAACATCGACCCGGTGATCAAAGCACTCGAACGCATGTTCGCGATGCGCATCTACAAGCGCAGCCAGACCGTTGACGGCGTCGCCAATACCGAGGCCCTGGAACAGACCGGCTTGAGCGTGGCCCAGGTCGAAGATATGTACCAGACCATGGCGATCGCCAACTACGAAGACCGCTTCGTGGTGCCCAGCAACCACCGCGAACTGTCCACCGACGACGCTTATGGCGAGCGCAGCGGTTGCGGCTTCAGCTTTGGTGACGGCTGCAACACGAGCGGCGTGAGTCCGACCAACCTGTTCGGCTCCAAGAATCCGCGCCGCCGCAAGTTCCCCATCCCGGTGCGCATCGAAAGCGGCGAACAAGCGGGTGAAAAGTGATGACTCCGCAGTTGCTCACGCTCAAGGTTCTGGCCGCTCTGCTGCACTACCCCGATGAGGAACTGCAGGCCCACGGCCATGAACTCATTGCAGTGCTCGCAGACGATGAGCTGCTGAAGGCCGAAGAACGCGGCGCCGTCGTCGACTTCATCGACAGGCTGTGCGACAACGACCTGCTCGAAGCACAATCGGAGTACGTCGATACCTTCGACCGGGGCCGCTCGCGCTCGCTGTATTTGTTCGAGCACGTCCACGGCGAATCCCGCGATCGCGGCGAGGCCATGGTCGAACTGCTGCACGTCTACCGCGAGGCCGGCTTCGACATATCCGTTCCGGAGTTGCCCGACTACGTTCCCTTGTTCCTCGAATTTATCTCCACGCTGCCGGCCGAACAGGCCCTGGCGTGGCTCGAGGAGACCGGTCACCTTCTGCAGATGCTGCATGCCCGTCTCGCCGGTCGCGGGAACCCGTATGCCGTTCTGCTGGAACCTCTCGTCCGCCTCGCCGGCCTGGACCCTCACGATGCTGAATTGAGCGAAGAGATCGCCGCCGAAAAACCCGACGACACCCGCCAGGCACTGGACAGCGTGTGGATGGAGGAGCCGGTCACGTTCGGACCGGAGGGGGGCACTTGCGGCTCCGATGCCGCACGCCAGTCTGCTGCCCAGCCCCTGCGCCGCTACGACGCTCTGCCGCATTGACCAGGAGACACTGTCATGGACTTTCTCAACAACCTGCTGTTCGGCTATTACCCCTATGTTGCCGGCACGGTGTTTCTGCTGGGCAGCGTCGTGCGGTTCGATATGAGCCAGTACACCTGGAAGACCAATTCCAGCCAGATCGTGGACAACACGCCGCGTTTCCGGCTCGGCAACAATCTGTTCCACATCGGCATCCTGTTTCTCTTTTTCGGGCATCTGGTCGGCCTGTTGATGCCGCACTCCCTATATCCGTATCTTGGGCTGACCGTCGAATCGAAACAGATCCTGGCCATGGTTTCCGGAGGCCTCTTTGGCCTCTTCGCTGCGGTCGGTGGTGCGATCCTGATCAAGCGGCGGCTCACCAACCAACGTGTGCGCGCGCAAAGTTCACAGATGGATATCCCCATCCTGATCATTCTCTATGTGCAGCTATTGCTCGGACTGCTCACCATCCCCTTCTCCGCGAGCCACGTAGACGGTTCCATGATGATCGCCCTGAGCGATTGGGCGCAGCACATCGTCACCTTCCGCCCCGGTGCGGCGTCCTTCGTAGCCGGGGTTCCATGGATCTACAAGATTCATCTGTTTCTCGGCCTGACGGTGTTCCTGCTGTTCCCTTTTACGCGCCTGGTCCATATCTGGAGCGCGCCGGTCTGGTATCTGGGACGCAGCTATCAGATCGTGCGCAAGCGCCAAGCCTGACAGCCGGAGAAGAGTCATGCCTATTTACGTCAACGGTGTGCTTATCGAAGACCAGGCAATTAACGTCGAATCGGCCAACTACGCAGGAGGCGACATCCTCGATCGCCAGAATCAGGCCGCGGTGGCCTTGGTGGTACGCGAGTTGTTGCGCCAGGAAATCCAGAACAAGGGTCTAAGCGAACCTTCACCCCAGGACGTAATGCAGGACGGCTATGAGGAGGAATCGCAGGAGGATGCGTTGATCCGAACCCTGCTCGACCATGAGGTACAGACCCCCGACCCGGACGAGCACAGTTGCCGCACCTATTACGAGTCCAACATGGAACGTTTCCGTGAACCCGACGTGTATGAGGTGTCACACATCCTGATTCCGGCACTTCCCGATGACGACGCGGCGCGGGAGATTGCCAGGGACCAGGCACAGGAACTGTTGCAGCAGCTGATTGAGAGGCCGGAGACTTTCGAAGCCGCTGCACGCGCGAATTCAGCATGCCCCTCTGCCAATGAGGGCGGCAGCCTTGGGCGCATCGGCCGTGGACAGACCGTTCCGGAGTTTGAGGAGCAATTGCCCCGAATGACGCCCGGCGAAATTTGTACCTGGCTCGTGGAAACACGCTACGGCTTCCACATAGTACGCCTTGATGACCTGATTGCCGGTCAGCAACGTTCATTCGACATGGTTCATGAGCGCATTGCCGATTATCTTCGTGAGTCCGTTTCGCGTCGCGCCATTAGCCAGTATCTGCAGCTTCTTGCTTCAAAAGCCGAGATCAACGGCATAGATCTGGGCGTGGGCGACACACCACTGGTTCGATGAGTGAATCGCCACTGTTTCTATAGACACGCCAACCCTCATTGAGACAACCAAGCGCAATATCTGTTCAAAGGTGATGTCAGTCTGTTTGCGTTGTTTTCAACGGTCCGTTTCTGGCCGAACTTTTTCTCACGGGTGTCCCTTCGTCTCAGTTCGACCCACTTCGAGCGTTCGTGTATCCCCAAGCCTTGGCTCGAAAGATGAATTTGGGTGCCATAGGCAGAATGAAAAGTTGGTGGATTCATGATCGAGGTCCGGCGCTGAATCAGAATAGACGCACTATAGCCGCGGATATATGAGCGGGAGAAGCGCGCCCTACCCCGGTCGATTCGCCTACGGCGATCACCGGAGCGAGGCGCGCAGATGTGCGAGCAAGACTACTAGCAGAAGGCGGGACGCTTCAGAGTTGCACAGAAGCGGCCAGAAAGGGGAGCAGCCGGAGCGGCTGGGTTAACTTTCAGCACACAGCGCGCAGCTTGCTTGAGGGGATAAAGCTTACGTCCAGGCTCCATAACAACAGGAACGCCCGGGGGCATCACGACCGAAATCGTAGCGCAATAGAACGTTGTAACAACCCAGCATAATAACGACCGAAGCGCACGAAAGAGGCCCCGTCCCTTTCGGGGGGACGGGGCCAGACCTGCCTTTGGTGGTTCAGCTTATCCGACCGGATCCCGCAACCTTTCTCAGTTGGCGAGGTTGGTGGGGAAGATCGGGTTGTTGTGCACGAACTCGATGATGGTGCGTGCGTCGTCAGCAGCCTGGGCGAAACCGGTCATGCCGGCATCCGCGTACGCGTCCCCGTTGAGCGTGTTGAGCACCTCAAGTGCGTTCAGCGTGGCACCTGTCGCGTCGGTCAGCGTCACGCTGCCGTAGGTCGTGGTGCGATCGTAGCTGAAGGTCGACAGATCGACCGAAGAAGGTACCTTCAGGATGTTGTCGTTCAGGTACATCACCGTGTCGGAGGTCAGCGCCGCACCTTCCTTGCTCGATGCGGCGGCCAGCAGAGAGGCGGCCACCTGCGGATCGGTGGTGGAATACACCACGTCACCCGAGCTGTTGGTAATGGTCAGGCCGCCATTCTTCAGGAACGCGGCATACAGCGCCAGGTTCTCCAGCGGCGAGTCGATGACCTTGGTTTCGCCGTCGATCGTCACCACCAGTCGCCCGGACTCGTCATAGCTGACCGCGGTGGACGAGCCGAGAATGCTGCTGACGGCCTCCTCGTAGGCATGGTCGAGCACCTTGTTCGGCGCGCGGCCCATGTTCAGACGCTCGAACTCGACTTCGACGACTGCGCTGGAGTCGATCGGTTCGCCTTCGGCGTTCAGCTCGATCGGCACGCCGTTGGCATCCAGCGGTTGTACGAAGCCGTCGGCCTGGGTGGTGACTACCATCTTGCCGTCGACCCACTTGGTGTAGACCGGTTCGCCGGTCAGCGGATCGCGCAGGATGACCCACAGGTCGCCGTAGTCGCCGCCTCGCTTGGTGCCGGCGGTGCCGGGTTGGCCGGTCTCACGGCCGCCACCATACTTCGGGCCACGCTTGTCGGAGTCGCTCTCATCGCTGCTGAGCGCTTGCTCGATGGACTTTCCTCCATGGTAACCACCAGCCCCTCCGCTGTGTCCGCTTTCGCCGTGCATGCCACCCTTCTTGATGACATGACTCGAACTGTCATGACCACTGCCATGGCCCTCTTCGGCGGCGTTGGCCGCAGAGCTGATCAGAGTGAGTGGAGCCCCCGCCAGGAACAGTATGGCCACGCTACTGGCCAGGAGGCGTTGTACGTTATGGGTGTACTTGGTGGCGTTCATGGCTTGTTCCTCCGCCAAACGGATTTGATCTAGTTGTGTTTTCTCCAGTCCGCTTTGCAGCTTCCCCTTGGAGTCTCTTCTTTGCGGGCCCAATGTTTTGCGACCGCGCAATCCTGCATTTCCAGTTTGCGAGTACGCGTGTGCTCAGGCATTGATAAATCTCAATTTCCTTGCCCGCTTAAGAGCTTGCATTGACCTGGATCAAATTAGCTTGCCCGGCGTATTTATCGGCATTTCGTAATCGCTATGGGTCGCTGCGGTCCGCACCTTTTCCGCTGACTTCTTTGCGCCTTCAACGGGCATCAGCGGTAGCCAGGTTCATTAACACCTCGTTGTATTTCGCCTGAACCTTTGGAATTCATGGGACACTGGTATGTGACTCCGCCGGTTGTTTTGCACATTGGCTTCGGCTGTCCGATCGGTATCACGACCAGTGAAGCGACAGGAGACCCTTGCCGACCGTGACCCATCTGGACGCCCTGCTGCAGCAAGCCTCGCCCTTCCTGCACGACTACGGTCTGTGGGCCGTTTTCTTTTCCCTCTTTCTGGAGACATTCGGTCTCCCGCTGCCAGGCGAAACGCTTTTGATCGCCGCCTCGCTGCTGGCCTCGCAGGGGCAGTTCCAGTTGCCCACGGTGCTGCTGGTCGCCTGCGTCGCCGCCGTGCTGGGGGACAACACGGCGTTCTACGTCGGGCGCCTCGGCGGGCGGCGACTCTTGTTGCGGCTTGGCGGAAAAATCGGTCTGACCCGTCAGCGGCTGCACAGAATGCACCGTTTCTACGATCGTTTCGGGGCAGAGATCGTCATCGTCGCACGCTTCTTCGAAGGCGCGCGTCAGTTGAACGGTCTCGTGGCGGGCAGTTCCGGGATGGCGCCGCTGCGGTTTCTGCTCTACAACATCATCGGTGCCGGACTGTGGGTCGGCTTCTGGGGTACTGCGGCCTATTATCTCGGCGACCATCTGGCGGTGCTGTACGCCTGGATGGGACGAATCGTGCTCGTCGGCGCTGCTCTGGCGTTGGTCGCTGGCGTGGCTTATTTCATTTATCGCCGCCGTAGGGAAACACCGCACTCCTGATCGGCCGCCCCGGGCGCTGTTTGCGCGTCTTGAGTACCACCCCGCAGCCATAGCCCTCGTCGACGAAACTCTCGCGGGTCAGCGCCAGCACCTCGGAGACACGCGCGCCGGTAGTCCACATCAGGTCGAGGATCAGGCGGTAGGTGGCATGTTTTTCGGCCGCGAGCAGCGCCAGCACCTCAGGCTTCAACAGTCGGCCCGCACCAATCTAGTGGAAAGCGGTGCAATTTGTGCCTAGTAACAAGCACTTCTCGGCCCTAGCTGCAGAAAGACGGCAGTTTCAGAGTAACGCCGGGCTTCGCAAAATGCTTGGCCACTGCAGAGGTCAGGTCGACTTCGAGCACGCAGCGGACAGGGCTAGGGACGGGGTACGTTCGTGTCCCGGGCTGCATAACTGTCGGTACGCCGAGACGAACGCGGTCAACGAAATCAAAGCGCCATAGGGGGCGATCGCATCCCAGCATATTGAACTCAGGCGCGACGGGGACGTGCCAGGCAAATAGGAGAACAGGACTTGTAGAACCACGAAGGCCGGCACGACGCTGCTCCGGTGTGCGGGCAACCGGCACTGAGAGGCGTTGACCTCCTACCCAAAGATCGACATGCGGCAGGGCTTCGACGTTTTGCATGGGTAAGCGCTGAGCATAGAGCGCCCCTCCTGCTGCGAAGATGCACAAGATACCGACGTACAGAAACGCACGGCGCATAACAAGCCTCGGTGAAACGGCGAAACGATTCCGGATCGACACGCTTGATGGGCCTCCGGGTATCGAACGATCAGATGCCCGATGACCGTCTCTCTATCTTATATGGTGTCCGGCAGACTGAAGATGCCGTTCTACAGCTGCAATGTCGCGGGCCTTCACTAACAGAAAGTCGGTATTGAACGTCGAGACGAGGAAGATCCCAATCCCGTTTTCCGACAGCGGCCGGATAACCGAGAGTGCAATGCCGGTCTCGTCGAACGCGAAGGGACCGATGAACTTGAAACAGCGCCAGTCGCGATCGGACTTCACGCCATCCGGGATGCGGCTTTGCAGGCAAACAATCGAAAGTTCGTCGTCTGTCCGATTGATGGAAACGAATCCATCACCGCCGCACCAGGATGGAATGGCGGCATCGGCGGCGAGCTGTGCTATGGCGTAGTCACCCTCCAGCTTTTCAATTGAGATAGGCACTCGAACGCGTCTCCTTATCAAGATGGGTACAACACTGGCCAGTGGGCACATGGTGGACGCGTCTGGCCCGATGACAGGAGAAAGACTTGACCGCCCTTCTCTGCCAACGAAACACTGCGCCGACAACCATGCTATCGTCGAGGGATTGAACTCATTCGTCTTGGCATTGACTAAGTGGATTACCGATTATCAAGTTCCGCATCGTTGCATTCAGCCGAAAGTCTTTGATTTTCATACGTTCGTAACGGAAAATATTACGCTCTGACAACATTAGCGCTAGGACCATCAAGTGACACGTATACTCGCCGCATGATGACATTTCCTCCTATCTGTGATTACGAAGGTTCCGACTACCGCCAACGTTTCTGGGAAGGCCAGGGGCGCGAGTACGAGGACCTGACCGAACGCGTCGCCCTGAGGCGCATGCTGCCGAAAACCGGCTCGACTCTGATCGAAATCGGTGCGGGTTTCGGCCGCCTGGCTTCGGAGTATCAGGGTTACGACAAGGTCGTGTTGTTCGACTACTCGCGATCCCTGTTGCGCGATGCCCAGGCCCGCCTCGGAAACGACCCACGATTCATCTATGTCGCCGGCAATTGGTACGACATGCCGTTCGTCGACGGCCTGTTCGATACGCTGGTGCAAATCAGGTCGCTGCACCATTCGGCCGAACCTGCCGCGCTGTTCAGCCAGCTCGCACGCATTGGGCGTCCCGGAGGCAGCTATGTTCTGGAGTTCGCCAACAAGAAGAACCTGAAGGCGATTCTCAGATATGCATTGCGTCGTCAGAGCTGGTCTCCGTTTGAAACCGAGCCGGTAGAGTTTGCCCCCCTGCACTATGATTTCCACCCTGACTGGGTGCGCGAACAGCTCACCAGCGCCGGATTCGAGACGGGGCGCTCGCTGTCCGTGTCCTACTTCCGTATCCCGCTGCTGAAACGCTTCGTGCCGATGCCCTTGCTGGTCGGCCTCGACAGCCTAACGCAGCGCACCGCGAATCTGTGCCAGTTGTCGCCCAGCGTTTTCACCTACAACCGCAATCAAGCGGGCGGCGAGCCGGCGCAGGCCGGCCAATTCTTCGCCTGTCCGAAGTGTGCGACTCCGTTGAACGACGGCGACGGTCATTCGCCTCTGACCTGCAGCGGCTGCGGTGCGGCCTGGAAGGTCGACAACGGGCTGTACGATTTCAAGGAGCCCGTGTCAGCCTGACCCGGGCGTTTCCAGCAGTACAGTTGACAGCGAGCCTTTGCGGCACAGCCATGACAGGCATTGCGTAGCGCAATGCCTGTGTGCGCCAACTGCATCTGCATAACGGCATCACCCTCCTGATACAGTTCTAGCCACGATCAACGAACTGTACACACGAGGTACAAATGCCGCAGTCCATCCCGCTTTATCAAGTCGACGCGTTTACCGACCGGCCCTTTCGGGGCAATCCGGCCGCCGTCTGTATACTTGAAAAACCAGCCGACGAAAGCTGGATGCAATCGGTCGCGATGGAGATGAATCTGTCCGAAACGGCCTTCGTGTGGTCGGAAACCGGCCGATACCGGCTGCGTTGGTTCACACCGGCTACTGAGGTCCGCCTCTGCGGGCATGCGACCTTGGCGAGCGCCCACGCTCTCTGGACGACCGGCCGTGTGGCCGAGGACCAACGAATCGAGTTCAACACCCTGAGCGGCGTTCTGACGGTCGAACGACACGCCGTATCCATGGAGATGGATTTCCCGGCCGACACACCTACCCCGACTGAAGCCCCTCAAGGACTCTTGGAGGCGTTGGGCATCTCTCAAGCGGTCGAGGTGCTGCGCGGACGCTCCGATCTCATTGTCCGCCTCGCATCGGCTTCGGAATTAAGGAATCTGCGGCCCGATTTCCTCCTGCTCGGCAGGATTCCCGATGTACGCGGCGTGATCGCCACCGCCGTATCCGACAGCGACGACTTCGATTTCATGTCACGCTTCTTCGGTCCAGCCGTCGGCGTCGACGAAGACCCGGTCACCGGATCCGCGCATTGCCTGCTGGGCCCGTACTGGTCGGCCCAGCTTGGGCGCGATGAACTGCGCGCCTACCAGGCCTCGGCGCGCGGTGGTGCACTTCGCCTGCGCATGCGCGGCGAACGTATTCATATCGGCGGCCAGGCCGTAACTGTCTCCGAGGGAAGCCTGCATGTCTGAGTCCAATCAACCGACCTGTTGGGTCGATGGCGAATTCGTCGCGGCCTCCGAAGCCAGGATTTCGATCTTCGATCATGGCCTGCTCTATGGCGACGGGGTGTTCGAAGGCATTCGCTTCTACGATCGGCGCGTGTTCCGGCTGCGCGAGCATCTGCTGCGCCTGCAACGCTCTGCCACCGCCATCATGCTGGAACTGCCCTACTCGTTCGATGAGTTCGCTGCGGCCATCGAGCATCTTGTTCAAACCTTTGCCGAACCGGACGGGTATCTGCGTGTCGTCGCGACACGCGGAAAAGGCGCGCTCGGCGTGGACCCGCGGAGTTGTAAACGCGGCAGCGCCTTCATCGTCGTCGATCGCCTTGCGCTGATCAGCGAAGAGCGCCGGCGTCAGGGCGCGAAGCTGATCTGCGCCACCACGCGACGTCTGCCGGCTGACGGCCTTGATCCGCGGATCAAGAGTCTGAACTACCTGAACCACGTGCTGGCGCGTATCGAGGCCAACAACGTCGGCGCCGACGAGGCCGTGCTGCTCAATGCGCAGGGACACGTGACCGAGGGGACGGTGGACAACATCTTCGTGGTACGCGACGGTCGGCTGATGACCCCGCCGGTCAGCGACGGCGCTCTGGAAGGCGTGACGCGCGGCGTTCTCCTGGAGCTGGCCCCGACGCTCGGCATCCCGAGCGTCGAGTGCACGCTGAATCTCTACGATCTCTACACCGCGGACGAATGCCTGCTGAGCGGAACGGGTGCTGAACTCATCCCCGTTGCGGAAATCGACGGACGTCGTATGCGCGAATGCCCGGGGCCTATCTCAGAGGCGTTGCAACAGGCCTATACCGAGACCGTTCGGAACTCAAGCGCAAGCTAGTTCGACAGAGCCTCACAAACAGCCTTCAATTTATTGTTTATTGGGTTAATTCTATACATCCATCATCATCTTGGCCAATGCCTGCGCCTCGGTGTCCGCCGAGGCGCTCAGGCGTTCGCAGACGTTATTCCGATCGGCTTCGACACGATTCTGTCCAAGCTTGAACTTGGCTTCGACATGCTCGACAGCCACCCTGAAGCCAACAATATGCCCCAGCAGCGTATCGAAACGTTCGGCATGTTCCGCCCAGCGCCAGGGGTTCTCCCCGGTCTCGAATGTCTCGCTCATACGCCCAACGAGCCGGGAAAGCTCGCTCTTCTCCGCGACGAGTTCGACATGCCCGCGCACATGCACAGCGGCATAGTTCCAGGTCGGCACACCCGGCCGCTCGTACCAAGCCGGCGACACATAAGCATGCGGTCCGTTGAACACCACCAGTGCTTCCGCCCCCTCTTCCAGGTCCTGCCATTGCGGATTGGCGCGGGCGAAATGCCCGTACAGCCATGCTTGGCCGGAAGCATCCGTCTCGTACAGCAGCGGTAGATGGGAAACCTGCGGCATACCCTCGCGTACGGTGATCATCAGCGCGAACGGGTAACCGCGCAACAATGACTCTATGCGTCCCGCATCGCGCTCTTTGAAGTGTTCGGGGATGTACATCAGGATTTCTCCGCAACTTGGTCTGCAACCTGGTCTTTTCTCGCGGACAGGAACTCACCGAGCAGGCGCCCGGTGTGCGTGCCCTTCTTGCGTCGCGTTAGCTGTTCAGGGCTACCCTGGGCGACGACACGTCCGCCGCCGTCTCCGCCTTCCGGCCCCATGTCCACGATCCAGTCGGCTTCGGCAACGATGTCGAGATTGTGCTCGATGACGATCACCGAATTGCCGGCCTCGACCAGCCGATGCAAAACCTGAATCAGGCGCTCGACGTCGGCCATGTGCAGGCCTACGGTCGGTTCGTCGAGTATATACAGTGTGCCGCCTTCGGCCTTGCGTCCGCGCAGGGGAGCCGCCTTGGCCAGTTCGGTGACCAGCTTGATGCGTTGTGCTTCGCCACCGGACAACGTGGGACTGGGTTGGCCGAGCGTGAGATAGCCGAGTCCTACGTCGCGCAGCAGCTCCAGGGCCCGGTGTATCGATGGCTGTGCACTGAAGAACGGCAGCGCCTCGTCGACGCTCATTGCCAGCACGTCGGCGATGCTGCGGTCCTTGTAGCGTACGGCCAGGGTTTCCGAGTTGTAGCGAGCGCCCCTGCACACCTCGCAGGGCACCACTACATCGGGTAGGAAGCTCATTTCCACACGCCGCATTCCCTGTCCTTCGCAGGCCGGGCAGCGTCCGCCACCGCTGTTGAACGAGAATCGACCGGCAGCGTAGCCTCGGATACGTGCTTCGGGCATCTGCGCGAACAACTTGCGAATCGTGTCGAAGAAGCCGACGTAAGTCGCTGGGCATGAACGGGGAGTGCGCCCGATAGGCGTCTGATCGACCTCCAGGACGCGCAACAGCTCGGCATAGCCGTCCAGGCTTGCGCATCCCTGCAGAGCCGGCCGGCGCCCACTCTTGCGCCCGAGCAGACGATGCAGATTGCCGTGCACGACCTCGCGCACCAGGGTCGATTTGCCGGAACCGGACACGCCGGTGACGCACACCAGGCGCTGCAGTGGAATGCGCACGTCCACCTTGCGTAGATTGTTGAGCTCGGCGCCGCCGATCTCCAACGCCCGGTCCTTCTTCGGGTCGAAGCGGCGGCGTTCGTGCAGCGGATGGGCCAGCGGATGGGCCAGGCAGCGCGCCGTCTGCGAATCGGTATGACGCAGCAGCTCCTCAACGCTGCCTTCGGCGATCACGCGCCCGCCGCCCGAACCCGCGCCGGGGCCGATGTCGATGACGTGATCCGCACCGCGGATGGTGTCTTCGTCGTGTTCGACCACGACCACCGTGTTGCCCTTGCGCTGCAAGGCGTGCAGCGTGTCCAGCAGCAGCCGGTTGTCGCGCGGATGCAGGCCGATGGTCGGTTCGTCGAGGATGTAGCAGACGCCGCGCAGATTGGAACCGAGCTGGGCGGCCAGGCGGATGCGCTGCGATTCGCCGCCCGACAGTGTCGGCGCGGCGCGGTCAAGCGACAGATAGCCGAGACCGACCTCCTGCAGAAACGCCAGACGGTTGCGGATCTCGGGCAGGATGTCGCGACCGATCTCCGCCTCGCGGCCTTTGAGCTCGATGCGTTCGAACACCTGCGCTGCACCGGTCACCGGCAGCTCGCTGTAGGCGGCGATGGAGCGCCCGTGCAGGCGCATGGCCAGCGCTTCCGGGTTCAGCCGCTGGCCATGACAGGCGGGACATACCCGTTCCTCGTCCTCGTAGCCGGCGTTCCAGGCCCCCTCCTCGCCGGTCTGCTCGGCGTCGAAGCCCTTGAGCAGCGTGCCGGTGCCGAAGCAGCGCTCGCACCAGCCGCGCTTGGAGTTGTATGAGAACAGGCGCGGATCGGGCGCGTCGAAGCTGCGCCCGCAGCCGGGGCAGGCGCGCTCGGTGGAGAACGTCAACTCCTTGCGCCGCCCTTGCACGGCGACTCTGAGCACGCCCTTGCCGTAGTCCAGCGCCCGTGCGATCAGTTCGGCCAGTTCGCGCTCGTGCGTCGCATCGGCTATCGCGTTGCCGACCGGCAGCTCGATGTCGTGCTCCTGATAGCGCTGGAGTCGCGGCCAGGGATCTGTCGGCAACAGCTCGCCGTCGACTCGCAGCTCGGCGTGCCCGCGCGCAGCGGCCCACTGGGCGAGTTCGGTGTAGTAGCCCTTGCGCCCGCTCACCAGTGGTGCGTAGAACTCCAGTCGTCTGTCGCGTTGCTCGCGCAGCAGACGGGCGAGGATCGCCTCCGGCGTCTGCGGTTCGATGGGGACATCGCAGTCCGGGCAGTACTGAGTGCCGAGTTTGACGAACAACAGGCGCAGGAAGTGGTGGATTTCGGTCAGCGTGGCGACGGTGCTTTTGCGCCCGCCGCGACTGGTGCGTTGCTCGATGGCGACGGTCGGCGGAATACCGGTGACGGCGTCGACCTCGGGCCGCGACGATGGCTGCACGAACTGGCGCGCATAGGCGTTGAGCGACTCGAGATAGCGCCGCTGGCCTTCATTGAACAGAATATCGAAGGCGATGGTGCTCTTGCCGGAGCCGGACACGCCGGTGATCACCGTGAAACGCTCGCGCGGGATGCTCAGATCGACGCCTTTGAGGTTGTGTTCGCGGGCGTTGTGAATGCGGATGGCATCGTCGCTCTCGGCAGGCGCATGCGCTTGTGCAGGCACATCCCAGAGCCGTTCCAGCGCGGCGGCATAGTCGCGCAGTGCAGCGCCGGTATGCGAGGCGGCACAGTCCATGATTGCCTGCGGCGTCCCCGCGGCGATGAGCCGGCCGCCGCCCTCCCCGCCTTCCGGGCCGAGATCGATGAGCCAGTCGGCGGCACGCATGACGTCGAGGTTGTGTTCGATCACCACCAGCGAATGTCCCTGCGCTACCAAACGGCGGAACGCGCCGAGCAGACGTGCGATGTCCTCGAAATGCAGGCCGGTGGTAGGCTCGTCGAACAGGAACAGCTGCCGGCCCACGGCGCTGCCGGTCAGGTGCTTGGCAAGCTTGAGGCGTTGCGCCTCGCCGCCGGACAGCGTCGGCACCGGTTGGCCCAGGTGCAGATACTCCAGGCCGACCGCGGCGAGCGGCTCGAGTACGCGCAGGATGTCCGGCGCATCGGCAAAGAATGCCAGCGCCTCGGAGACGGTGAGTTCGAGTACATCTGCGATCGACAGGGCCTGCTCGCGGCCCTGGCCGTGCACCCGTACATCGAGCACTTCGTCGCGATACCGTCGGCCGTCGCAGTCCGGGCAGCGCAGGTAGACGTCGGACAGGAACTGCATCTCGACGTGTTCGAAGCCGGAGCCCGAACAGGTCGGACAGCGCCCGTTGCCCGAATTGAAGCTGAAGGTGCCGGCGGTATAGCCGCGCTCGCGCGCCAGCGGATCCGCGGTAAAACGCTTGCGGATGGCATCGAAGGCGCCGACATAGCTGGCCGGATTGGAGCGCGCGGTCTTACCGATCGGACTCTGATCGACCAGCACCACGCCGTCGAAGGCTTCGGCGCCGCGGATCTTGCGGTGCGCGCCGGGCTGCTCCTGCGGCTGGCCCTGCATGGCCATCAGCGCCGGATACAGCACGTCGCCGATCAGCGTGGACTTGCCGGAACCCGACACGCCGGTGACGCAGACCAGGCACCCGAGGGGAATGCGGACGTCGATGTCGCACAGGTTGTGTTCGCTGGCCCCAAGCACTTCCAGCCACGAGGTTTCATCGTCGACGGGCGTGGCTTCGGCGCCGGTGCTCACGGCCCGGCGGCCGGCCAGATAGTCTGCGGTCAGCGAGTTCTCGACCGACTTCAGTCCCTGCGGCGCGCCGAAGAACACCACTTCGCCGCCGCGTTCGCCGGGCCCCGGCCCCATGTCCAGCAGGCGATCGGCGGCGAACATGATCTGCGGATCGTGCTCGACCACGAGCAGGGTGTTGCCGGCGTCGCGCAGCCGGCGCAGCACGCCGACCACGCGATCGATGTCGCGCGGATGCAGCCCGATGCTCGGTTCGTCGAGCACGAACAGCGTGTTGACCAGCGAGGTGCCCAGCGCGGTGGTGAGGTTGATGCGCTGCACCTCGCCGCCGGACAGGGTGCGTGACTGGCGGTCCAGGGTCAGATAGCCCAGCCCCACTTCGTTGAGGTAGGCGAGCCGCGAGCGGATCTCGCCGAGCAGCAGATCGGTGGCCTGATCCAGCGGCGCCGGCAGCTGCAGATCGGCGAAAAACGACCGGCAGCGCTCCAGCGGCAGGCACATCAGATCATGCAGGTTCAGGCCCGGTAGCGCCTGCAGGACAGCTTCGCCGAACTGCACGCCGTTGGGGAGGAAACGCGCGCCGGGTTCGAGCGCCGCGTCCGCTTCGCCGCGGCTGCCGAGACGCCACAGCAGGTTTTCAGGTTTGAGCCGGGCGCCGCGACAATCGGGGCAGGCATCGTAGCTGCGGTACTTGGACAGCAGCACGCGGATGTGCATCTTGTAGCTCTTGCTTTCGAGCCAGGCGAAGAAACGCTCCGCGCCGTACCACACGCCGTCGTCCCAGTCGCCCTCGCCTTCGATGACCCAGCGTCTTTGCGTTTCGTCCAGCTCGCGCCAGGGCACGTCGACGGGGATGCCGGCGCGGCGGGCGAAGCGCATCAGGTCGTCCTGCACTTCGCTGTAGCTTTGCGTCTGCCAGGGTTTGACCGCCCCCTCGGCTAGGCTCTTGTTCTCGTCCGGGATGACCAGGCGATAGTCGATCCCGATAACCCGACCGAATCCACGGCAGGTCTCGCAGGCGCCGACCGGGGAGTTGAAGGAAAAGTGATTCGGTGTCGGCTCGGCGTAGTCGATATCGCAAGCCGCGCAGTGAAGCCCGGCGGAAAAGCGCTGCGGCGCACCCGCTTCACGTTGCGCATCCAAGACATAGATCGTCAGCCGCCCCCGCCCTCGTGCAAGCGCCGTTTCCAGCGCTTCCAGCAGACGTCCGCGATTGGCTTCGCTCAACCGCAGGCGGTCCTGCACGACTTCGATGCTCGCGCCCTCGCGACTGTGGATACGCGTATAACCCTGCTGCTCCAGATAGCCTTCGACCTCGGCGGCGGAAAAGTTCTCCGGCACCTCGATGCCAAAGCAGACCATGATCAGCGGCTCGTCATGCCGTGCCCCGTCCAGGAGCTGTGCGACGATGGATTCGGGGGTGTCGCGGCGGACTTCGCTCCCACAGCCACGGCAGTACAGGCGAGCGGCCCGCGCGTACAGCAGCTTGAGGTGGTCGTTGAGTTCGGTCATCGTGCCGACCGTGGAGCGCGAGGTTCGCACCGGGTTGGTCTGATCGATGGCGATGGCTGGCGGGATGCCCTCCACGCGGTCGACGGCCGGTTTGTCCATACGGTCCAGGAACTGCCGTGCGTAAGGAGAGAAGGTCTCCACATAGCGGCGTTGACCTTCGGCATAGACCGTATCGAAGGCGAGCGAGGATTTGCCGGAGCCGGACACGCCGGTGACCACGATCAGCTCGCCCAGAGGCAGTTCCAGATCGAGGTTCTTGAGGTTGTTCTGGCGAGCGCCGTGAATGCGAATGCTGCTGTCGTGCATCGGAGAGGAATCGGCCTGATCTGAAACGAGCGACAATGGTACACCAGCCCCGTCAGTGCGCCGATGCGAATGCCGAGCGCGCTGAATTCCCCCTTAAAATCTATCTAAAATAGTTTAAAGTGAAGCTCCATCATCGAGCTGCCGGTGCACCGCGGTGACGAGAACAAAAACCAAACCGATGCGCATCCTACGGGTGTATTTCGTTTTTTCGCTGGTTTATATCGGCTTCGAATACCTCGGCCTCGTCGGGTTGCGAGATCCGAACGGCATCAGCGCGGTATGGCCCGCTGCAGGCTTGGCCATCGCGGCGCTGTGGCGTATGCCGCTGGCGCTTTGGGCGCCGATCATCTTCGGCATTCTGACCAGCAACATGCTGATTTCAGGTTATTTCGGCTCAGAACTTCCGTTGTCGCTACTCGCCGGCGTCAGTCAGATTGCGGAAGCGTCGCTAGGTGTTTGGATAATGCGTCGCTTCGCTATCGATACCCAGCTGAAAAGCACACGCGACGTCCTGCTTTTCGTGACCTTGATATGCACGGCAACGACGCTTGCCGCCTCCGTGTTGCTTGCCTTGCTCGCCTGGTTCACCGCACTGCTGCCAGTTTCCATGACGCCGCACGACCTGCGTCGCATATTGCTTTGGTGGGTCGGCGATGGCATGGGCATACTGATCGTGACGCCATTGCTGCTGCTGTGGTGGCCATGGCCACCATGGCGGCGACGCAAACAGATTGAATTCGGAGCACTGCTGGCAGCGCTCGTGCTCCTCACTGCCATCATCACTCTCGATACGCTGCCGACCGCATCGAACAGCCTCCTTTTTGCCCTCATCCCGCTGATGCTCGTCGCGGTCTACCGCTTTGGTACCCAGGGTGCGGTGGCCGTTACTGCGGTGACCGCATTGGCGCTGCTGTTAAGACAGGGTGGACAGGACTACCAGGGTATCGACACGATAATCCGGGTAACTTTCCTCGGCGTCACTGCGCTAGTTTTGCTGCTGCTAGCCGCCTCGCATAACGAACGGCGCGACATGCTGTATGTCGACGAGGCGACCGGCCTGCCCAACCGCCGCGCGTTTCTGCAGGAAATGAAAGCGCGGGCCGCCGATCACGATCTAGACGACCACTTCGTTCTGATCTACTTCGACCTCGATCAGTTCAAATTGATCAACGACCTTTACGGGCACGCCGTCGGCGATGAAGTCTTTCGGGAGTTGGTACAATCCCTGCGTGCCCTGCTGCCCCCGCGCTGGTACATCGCGCGCCTGGGCGGCGACGAATGCGGCATCAGCGGTAAGGTCGACAATCCGATTGACGGTACTGCTCAGGCCGAGACGATCCGCCGGGAAATCGAAACGTTCCGTCCCCGCACCGTTGACAGCGGACTACGCCTCAACGCCAGCGTCGGAGTCACCTTCCACCATGCACACGAGACGCCGGAGGCATTGCTGAGCAGAGCCGACATGGCCTGCCACCTGGCCAAGGAGTCGGGACGGAATCGTGTCTACGTACTGCACGTGACCGACGTCGAGGCGCGCTTGCAGCTTATCGACATGCACCACGCTGCGCAGCTGAGCGAGGCGCTCGAAAGTGGCCGTTTCGCGCTCTACGCTCAACCCATCGTGCCATTGAAGACGCAGGCCGGACAGCGCCCCTACCACGAACTTCTCCTGCGTACGCGGGACGAACATGGGCGGATCGAAGGGCCGGCCAATTTTCTGCATGCCGCCCGCCGTTACGGCATGAACAAGCTCATCGATTTCTGGGTGCTGGAGCAGGCGTTCAAACACTTACACAAGCGGCCGCACGCACTCATCAGCGTTAACCTCACCGCGATCAGCCTCAACGCGCCCGATTTCATTTCCCGGGTAGAGGAACTGCGTCGACGCTACGAAATCACCCCCTCGCAATTGATCTTCGAAATTACCGAACAGGCCGCGTTGGACAATCTCACGCGCGCGGCGGCGACGCTGGACAAGCTCCGAGCGCAAGGCTACCGCTTTGCGCTCGACGATTTCGGGGCCGGCGTCGCCAGCTTCGCCTACCTTGAGGATCTGCCCGTCGACGTAGTCAAGATCGACGGCCGCTTCGTCCGCGACCTCAAACACAGTCCAAGCAGCCGCATCATCATCGAAGCTCTGCTCAAGCTGGCCCAGCTACGCGATATCGAAGTGGTCGCGGAATGGGTTGAGGATGCGGAAACGCAGAAGACACTGACCAGCCTTGGCGTGGGTTGGGGCCAGGGTTTCCATCTTGGGCGGCCGGGTCCGTTGGACGATATCGAATCTAATACCGCGTAAGGCGCATCGGTCTAGACTTGCGTGAAGTACCGCAACACGGTGGCCGTCATGCCCAAACCCGAATTCACCACACCCGCGCGATCATCCGCCCACCGGCACGGCATTGCTGCCTACTTGATTCTGGTCGCCCTGTTCATCCTGCCTGCGGCACATGCAACCGAACCCACTCTGCCGCCGGGAGCGCCCTGGTTCAACGTTCAGCGACCGCTGACACCGGCCGACCTGCATGGCCGTGTGGTCTTGTTCGATTTCTTCACGCCCGGCTGCATCAACTGCATCCACGTCCTGCCGGACATGGCTCGCCTGGAGCACGAATTCGGCGACCGGCTGCTGATCATCGGCGTCAACTCGCCCAAATTCACCGCCTCGCAGCAAAGCGCCAATATCGACGGCTTCATTGCCCGTTACCGCATACGGCACCCCGTCGTCACCGACAAGGGCATGACGCTGTGGCAGGCCTACCATGTATTCGCTTGGCCGACGCAGATACTTCTCGGCCCTGACGGAACAGTCGCCGGGCGCTTCGTCGGCGAAGGTCAATACGGGCAGATCCGCGAAGCGGTCATCCGCACCCTGGGCAAGGCACGCCGGGACGGCACGTTGGTACAGACCGCGCTGCCGCTAAAACCACCACCGATAGACGCGCGGGGACTGTTACAGCCCGGCAAGGTCGCAGTGTCGGCCCGTTATGTCGCCGTTAGCGACAGCGGTCACAACCGTATTGTCCTGCTGGATCACGAAGGCAAAGTCGTCCGCATCGTCGGCAACGGAAATGTCGGAGCACGGAACGGTGCGGCGGCCGAAGCCAGCTTTTCGGGACCGCAGGGGCTCGCCTTCCACGATGGCGCCTTGTACGTCGCCGACACCGGCAACCAGTTGATTCGGCGTATCGCCCTGCCCTCCGGCAGCGTCAGCACCGTGGCCGGCAACGGGCAACGCGCCTATGGGGTCCATGGCGCACACCCGGCGCGCGAAGTCGCCTTGAACTCGCCCTGGGGCCTGGAAGCGGTCGGCAACGATCTCTACATCGCCATGGCCGGCGACCATCAGGTGTGGAAACTCGACCTGAAGCGCGGCCGCATCGGCCCGTTCGCAGGCAGCGGCGCGGAAGGTATTGCCGACGGACCGGCCGGCCGCGCGAGTTTTGCTCAGAGCAGTGGCCTGGCGTATCACGCAGGCATGCTGTACGTAGCCGACCCGGAATCCTCTGCCGTGCGTGCGATAACGCTGGAAAACGGCCAGGTACGCACGCTCGTCGGCCAGGGTTTGTTCGAGTTTGGACTGCGTGACGGGCCGGCATCGCGTGCGCTGCTGCAACACGACCAGGGCTTGGCCTGGCTCGATGGCAAGCTCTATATCGCGGACACCTTCAACAATGCCGTACGTGTGCTCGATCCGAAGACCTCGAGAGTCGCCACGCTGAGCACCGGCCTGGCCCAGCCCGGCGGTCTGGCCGTGCTGGATGCGCATACGCTGCTGGTTGCAGACACCAATGCCAATCGCGTCGTTGCAATCGACACGCAGAACGGCGCGACGCGGGATTGGTCGATCAGCGGCCTGTAGCGGAACTGGCTTGCGCGCGGCGCACCGGCGCGAAACTCAGCCGATGGCAGGCGCTCGGGCCATGCCGACTCAAGGCGTCCATATGCGCTGCAGTGGGATAGCCCTTGTGGCGCGCAAAATCGTACGCAGGATATTCCTCATGCAGACGCAGCATCTCCGCGTCACGCACCACCTTTGCCAGGATTGAGGCGGCACTGATGGATTCCACGCGGGCGTCGCCGCCGACAATGGCTTCCGCGGTACACGTCAGGCCTGTCGGGCAGCGGTTGCCGTCGATCAGTGCGTGTTCCGCCTGTGGCGCCAGAGCCTGCAAGGCACGGCGCATCGCCAGCATGCTTGCGTGCAGGATATTGAGTTCGTCGATTTCCTCGACGGCGGCCGACGCCACCGCCCAGGCCAACGCGCGTTCGCGAATCAACTCGGCAAGCGCCTCACGCCGGCGGGCACTGAGCTTCTTGGAATCGGCCAGTCCGTCGATGGGGCGCTCAGGGTCGAGTATCACCGCCGCGGCCACCACCGGACCGGCCAGTGGCCCCCGCCCCGCCTCGTCGACACCGGCTACCAAGAGCATCAGGCATGTTTCCTTGCGAGTTCGATGACGGCTTCGGCCGCTTTCGCGCTGCCGCCGGCGCGCAACTGCCGGTGAGCCTCGTCGAATGCGGCCAGTTGTTGTTCACGGCTCGCTGAATCGAGCAGCAAGGGCTCCACCGCCTTAGCCAGCGCCTGCGGCGTGACCGCATCCTGAATCAGTTCGGGAACCACATCCGCCTGCGCCAGCAGATTCGGGAGCGAATAGCGAGTGACCTTCATAAGCTTCAGATGGCGCAACAAGGCGTATGTCAGTCCGGCCAGGCGGTAGGCCACCACCATCGGCCGCTTGAGCAACATCGCTTCCAGCGCCGCGGTACCGGAGGCCAGCAGCACGGCATCCGCCGCGGCCATGACCTCATGCGATCGCCCGTCGAACAGCTGCAGCGCGAGCCGCGGTGCGACCTCCTGCCACTGCGCCTCGAAGGCGGCACGGGCGGAGGTGCTGGCCATTGGCGCGATTACGCGCAGCTGCGGAATATGCTCGGACAACCGTGCGGCCGCCATGAGGAAGTCGCGGCCCAGACGGCTGATCTCTCCGAGGCGGCTACCAGGAAGCAAGGCCAGTACCGGCCCCTGCCCCTGCAGGCCGAGCGCCTGGCGCGCAGCTTCAGGGTCGGTACGCTCGGGGATGCGCTCGGCGAGCGGATGCCCGACAAAAGTCACCGGCACGCCATGGCTCTGGTAGAACTCGGCTTCGAACGGGAACAACGTGAGTACCGCATCGACGCTACGGGCAATCTTGCGCACGCGGTACTGGCGCCAGGCCCATACCGACGGACTGACGTAATGCACCGCGGGAATACCGCCCCGGCGCAGCTTGTGCTCCAGTGCGAGATTGAAGTCGGGCGCGTCGATGCCGACGAAGACATCAGGCGGATCTTCGAGGAAATACCGTGCCAAGCGGTGGCGCAGCCGCAGCAATTCCGGCAGACGCCCCAGCGGTTCGATCAGCCCCATCACGGCGAGGCGTTCGGACGGCGCGAAGGCACGGCAGCCCGCCGCCACCATTCGCGGCCCGGCGATCCCTTCGAAACGGGCCTCAGGCACACGCTCGCGAATGGCCTCGATCAACTCGGCGCCGAGCAGATCGCCCGAAGCCTCGCCGGCAACCAGACCGACGCGAAGGCCCATCAGCGGATGATGCTGCGCTTGCTGCCTTCGAGGAAACGCAGCAGGCGGGCGATCTCGGGATGTTCGACGTCTTCGCGCAGTGCATCGACGGCCTCTTCGAGACGCAGTCCGGCGCGATACAGCGTCTTATAGGCCCGGCGCAGGCGCGCAATCTGTTCGGTATTGAAGCCGTTGCGTCGCAAACCTTCAGCGTTCAAGCCGTGTGGTTTGGCCAAATTGCCGCTCGCGGTGACATAGGGAGGCACGTCGCGACTGACCGCGGAGCCCATGCCGGTAAAGGCGTAGGCGCCGATGCGCACGAACTGATGAATCAGCGAGAAACCGCCAAGAATCGCGTAATCCTCGATCGTCACATGCCCGGCCAGAGTGGCGCCGTTGGCGAAAATCGTATGGTTGCCGACCACGCAATCGTGCGCCAAGTGGACGTAAGCCATGATCCAGTTGTCGTCGCCGATCTTGGTGTAACCCAGATCCTGAACCGTGCCGCGGTTGAAAGTGCAGTATTCGCGGATCAGATTTCGATCGCCGATGATCAGCTCGGTCGCTTCGCCGCGGTACTTCTTGTCCTGCGGCGCCGTACCCAGCGATACGAACTGATAGATGCGGTTGTCCTTGCCGATCCGGGTCGGCCCTTCGATGACGGCGTGCGGGCCGACGGTCGTTCCCGAATCGATCCGCACGTCCGCACCGATGACGGCAAAAGCCCCCACGGATACGTCATCCGCCAATTCCGCACGGGGATCGACAGCAGCTTGCGGGTGAATCATTGAACAAGCTCGCGACCAGCACACATCAGTTCGGCACTAGCGGCGATTTCACCGTCTACGCGGGCGATCCCGTCGAACTTCCACATATCACGCTTCACCCGTTGCAGTTCCACGTGCAGTTCGAGCTGATCCCCCGGCCCCACTGGGCGCTTGAAACGCGCTTTGTCGATGGAAACGAACAGGTAGAGAAAATTTTCCGGCGGTTTTTCACCACGCGTTTCGTAAGCCAGCAGCCCCGTCGCCTGAGCCATCGCCTCCAGAATCAGCACGCCCGGCATGACCGGGCGGCTCGGAAAGTGTCCCTGGAAGAAGGGTTCGTTGAACGTGACGTTCTTGATCGCCTTCAGCCACTTGCCCAGTTCGTAATCGACCACACGGTCGACCAACAGGAACGGATAGCGATGCGGCAGGCGCTGCATAATGTCGTTGATATCGATTTCTTTCAAAGACTTGACCTCAGGCTTGGTCGAACTTGTCGGATTCTCCGGCTGACGCACGCAGACGCGCCACCTCGGTTTCCAATTGTTTGAGCTTGCGCGCCATCTCATCCAGATGTCGCAGACGCGCCGCATTCTTCTGCCATTGACGCAAAGGCTGCGCCGGCAGGCTGGAGGAATAGGCTCCGGCCTGCTCCAAATCAGTCGCCACCAAGCTCATGCCGGCAACGTGTACGCCATCGCTGACTTCCAGATGACCGGCAATACCGACACCACCGCCGATCGTGCAGCCACGGCCGATTACCGCGCTACCGGCTATCCCGACGCAACCGGCAATGGCCGTATGTTCACCGATGCGCACGTTATGTGCGACCTGGATAAGGTTGTCGAGCTTGACGCCTTTTCCGATCACGGTGTCCTCGATCGCACCGCGATCGATCGTTGTATTGGCACCTACCTCGACATCATCACCGATCTGGACGCTGCCGACTTGCGGCACTTTGATCCAACGCCCCTGCTCGTTGGCGAGTCCGAATCCGTCCGCGCCAATTATCGCGCCGGGGTGTATCAGGCAGTGACTGCCCAGACGGGAGTCGCTGCCGATGAAAACCTGTGCCACGAGACGGGTGCCGGCGCCGACCTGTACCCGATCCATCAGCACGCATCCTGGGCCGATGACCGCGCCGGTGCCGATTCGGCAAGCACTGCCGACCACCGCATTCGGACCGATACTGACACCCGGGGCGATTTCGGCATCGGATGCCACGACTGCGCTCTCATGAATGCCGGGCCGAATTGGCTCTTCCGGATGCAGGATGGCGGCTGCCCGCGCAAAAGCGACATGAGGGTTGGGAACGATCAACGCGGGCACCGGACATTCGTCCGCCCATTCCTCGCTGAGCAGGACCGCGCCGGCCTGTGTGCGTCGCAGCTCCTTCAGATGGCTGCGGCCGACCATGAACGCCAGCGTAGTGGTAGATGCCGAAGCCAGCGAAGAAACCCGCTCGATGCGAGCGTCGCCATTGCCCTGTAACCGGGCGCCCAGGGCCTCCGCCAGCTCCGCCACCGTCCTACTACTCATTCCCTACCCCAACACATCATTCGCGTCGCGGAATCCTGTTGCCGCATCGCGCGATCCCATTCGCCGCTCAGTGTCCCTGCTGCAGCCTCAGTTCTTGCTCTTCGCCAATTCTGCAAGTACCTGCTTGGTCAAATTGACCTGGTTGCTCGCGTAGACGACGCCGTTGCTGAGCACGAGATCGTAGTTGCCGTCTTTGGCCACCTTCACGATTGCGTCGAAGATTTTTTTCTGCAAACCCTGCAGGAGTTCGTTGCGCTTCATATTGAAATCGTCGCGAAACGCGGTCATGTCGCGATTGAAACTACTCATCTTGTCGCGCAAGGCCGTCTCGGCCGCACTCTTTTTGTCGGACGCCATCACCGCAGCGTTGCGCTTCAGGTCGGCCTCCTGCTTCTGGATCGCATCGCGCTGGGCGGTAAGGGCCTTTTCGCGATTGCCGAACTCCTTCTTGAGCTGTGCCCGTGCCGCCTCTGCCTGAGGGGCAGTGGCCATAATCTGCTGCACATTGACGAAGCCGATCTTGAGCGCGGCAGCCGACGCTGCGGGCACGGCAAACGCTGCCGCCACGAAAACGATCATAGTCGCGAGCAATTTACGCATAGCCATATATCACCTCAGAAATAAGTGCCGATGTTGAATTGGAACATCTGGGTCTTGTCGCCGGACTTCTTATCCAACGGCTTCGCCAGACTGAACGACAGCGGACCGATCGGCGACAGCCACTCTAATGCCAGGCCGGCCGATTTGCGCAGCTCGTTGGTTTTGAAGTCCTTTACGCCAGCAAATACGTTACCGGCGTCCACAAATGCGCTCATACGCACCGAATTGGCATTGGTCAGGAACGGCATCGGAAAAATCAGACTGGCACGCCCGACCAGTTTGAAATCACCGCCTGTTGGCTGCCCCGTGACGGCATCGAGCGGGCCCAGGGAACTGTCCTTGTAACCAGCGACCGTGTCGATGCCGCCTGCGTAATACTTGTCGAAAAACGGCAGGCTGGTAGTTTTATCATAACCCTTGCCGTAACCGAGCGAACCACTGAGCGAACCGGTGAGCCAACTGGCGATCGGAATGTACTGGTGGTTGAAATAGCCCACTTTGTAGTATTTCACCGTGCTGCCGGGAGTTACCAGATTCAGATTCAGGCCCTGGTAATTGCCCGAGGTAGGAAACACCGTTCGATTACGCGTGTCGTGATTTACCCCGAGCCCTAGCTTGAACAGGCTGTAGTCCTTGCCGTACTGCGCTATGTAGTCGCTCACCGACTGCGCTGGATTCGTACCGACCTTCACCTTTACTTGCTGATAGCCGTAGCTCGCGCTCATCGAATCGAATTCAGACAACGGAATCCCGTAATCGACCGAGGCGCCCAGCCTGTCCGCGCTGTAGTCGATGATATCCGCGCTCGCAGTGTCGGTCTGCTGGTAATAAAGGTTGATGCCGCGGCTTACGCCATTGATCGTATAGTAAGGATTCAGGTAGTTTATCTGATATAAGGTATTGATTTTACTGGTATTGACGCCGACCTTGAGTCGATTTCCGGTACCCAGGAAATTGTTGCTCGAAACGCTGGTGGCAAGAATGACGCCCTCGAACTGCGAATAACCGATGCTCGCCGTAAAGCTGCTGGCCAGACGCTCTTCCACATGCACGATCAGATCGACCTGATTGTCGCTGCCCGGCACTCGACGTGTATTGATGTTCACCGACTTGATATAGGCCAGACGCTGCAGCCGCACCTTCGAGCGATCGATCAGCTTGGTCGAGTACATCCCGCCTTCCATCTGGCGCATCTCGCGGCGCAGCACCTCGCTCGATGTGCTCTGATTGCCGACGAAGTGGATCTCGCGCACGTACACACGCCGGCCCGGATCGACGAAGAAGGTCAGGCCCACGGTCTTGTTCGCCTTGTCGACCTGCGGAATGGGATTGATGTTGGCGAAGGCATAGCCATCATCGCCATAGCGGTTCTGCAGAGCCTTGACGGTATCGATCACCTGTTTGCGCGAGAACACGTCGCCGGCCTTGATCTTCATCAGCCGCATCAACTCGGCCTTGGGATATAGCAGCTTGCCGGCCAGCTTGACGTCCTTGACGCGGTACTTATCGCCTTCGTGCACGTTGATCGTGATGTACATGTCACGATGGTTGGGGGTGAGTGCAACCTGGGTCGAATTCAACGCGAAATCGATATAGCCATCGTCGAGGTAGTACGAACGCAACTTGTCCAGCGAGGCGCTCAGGCGCTGTTTCGAGTACTTGTCACGCTGGCTCAGGAACGCCCACCACGGCGGAATGCCAACGTCGAGCTGGCCTAGCAGGTTTTGTTCCTTGAACGCATGATTGCCGACGATGGTAACCTGCTTGATGGTCGCCGTCTTGCCTTCCGTGATCTTGATGTCGATGTCAACGCGGTTGCGCGGCAGATCCTTGACCGTCGTGTCGATGTTCACGTTGTACTTGCCGCGTGCGTAGTACTCGTTGCGCAACTGGTTCTGCAACTCCTCCAGCACTTGGCGTTTGAACACCTGCCCTTTCGCGATGCCTGCCTGCGTGAGCGCCTTCTTCAGCTGATCGGTCTTGATCAGGCTGTTACCGCTGAATTTGATGTCGTTGATCGCCGGTCGTTCCTTGACCTTGACCACCAGCACGTCGCCTTGGCGATAGACGTCGACAGCGTCGAAAAAGCCCGTGCGGTAGAGCGTGTCGATAATCTTCGGGGTCTCGGAGTACTTGAAGACATCGCCCACATGCACCGGCAGGTAGCTGAAGACCGTTCCGGGAGAAATACGCTGCAAGCCGCGCACTTCGATATTGGAGACTTTGAAACTGTCGTTCGCCGTCGAGGCATCGGCAGCGACGGCGTGCGTGACCGCGCCCGTCCCCAACCACAACATGAATACCAGCGCCACTAAGCGTTTGAACGTCATCAATTGAACAGCCTGTATAGATCGTTGTAGATGGCCAACACCATCAAAGCACCGAGTAATGCCAAACCGATTTTCTGCCCGACGATTTGCGCCGACTCGGAAAGCGGGCGTCCCCGTACCAACTCGATGAACTGATACAGCAGGTGCCCACCGTCAAGCACGGGAACCGGCATCAGGTTCAGCACACCCAGACTCACGCTGACGATGCCGAGAAAACCGAGGAATGCGGACAAACCGATCGCCGCAGATATGCCGGCATACTCTGCAATGGTGACCGGCCCGCTCAAATTGCGCACCGAAGCCTGGCCGACCACCAAACGTCCGAGCACGCGCAAGGTCAGCACGGTCATGCTCCAGGTGCGTTGAGCCCCCTGGGAAAGCGCCTCCAGCGGTCCGTAGCGCACTTCGGTGCGTAAGGTATCACGTAAAGCGGCTGGAACAACCCCCTGAATCTGCGCGTCGATGAAGCCACGGGGCTTACCGTCGACCAGGCGTCTGGCCGGCGTGACGGTCACTTCGCGGCGGTCGCCGCTGCGCTCGACCGAGAGCTTCAGCGGCACGCCCGGATGCGCCTGGATGGCCTTGATCCAGGCTTCGGTCGAAACGACCTTTTCACCGTTCATCGAAACCACGCGGTCGCCCGCCTGCAGGCCGGCACGTTCCGCCGCCCCGCCGGGCATTGCCTTGGCGATAACCGGTACGGAAGGACGCCACACGCTCAAACCCATGCGCCCAAGTACATCGGGGCTCTCGCTGAGCAGATGCAAGCCGCGCACGTTCAGATGACGCGTAGTCTCGGCGCCGTCCACGGTCCGCACTCTGAGGGCCAGAGTATTGCGCGCCAAAGCGTCCTCGAGCAGCGCCATGCGCGCCTGCTCCCAGCTCTGTACGGAACGGCCGTCGACAGCGAGGATCAAATCATGCTTTTCCAGGCCGGCTTGTGCCGCCACACTGCCCGGCGTCACCACTCCGATATAGGGACGGATCCCCTGCACGCCGATCATATACATACCGGCATACAGCACGATCGCGAGGATGAAATTGGCAATCGGCCCCGCTGCGACGATCGCCATTCGACGCAGCACCGGCTTGCGGTTGAATGCCTGCTCCAGACGCTCCGCCGGGACATCGCCCTCGCGCTCGTCGAGCATCTTGACGTAGCCGCCCAGCGGAATGGATGCGATGACGTATTCCGTGCCGCTGGCGGCCTGTCGACGCCACAAAGGGCGGCCGAAACCCACCGAGAAGCGCAGCACATGCACGCCCATGCGCCGGGCCACCCAGAAGTGGCCGAACTCGTGCACCGTCACGAGGATGCTGATGGCGACGATGAACGCCAACAAGCTCCACAGCACGCTCATGCCATATCCTGCCGGTGGGCGTGGCGAGCCAACAGACCGGTAGCGTGTTCACGCGCCGCCTGATCCCAGGCGACGACGGTATCTAGATCTTCCGCAGGTGCCACACCCAGTGCGCCGAGCGTCTCCTCGATGACAATAGGTATGGCGGTAAAGGCCAAGTCGCCGTCGAGAAATGCGGCGACTGCGATCTCGTTGGCCGCGTTGAGCACGGCGGTCGCCGTTCCGCCGGCCTCCAAGGCTTCGTAGGCAAGGCGCAGACAGGGGAAGCGGGCCATGTCTGCGGCCTGGAAATCGAGCCGGGCCACTTCCAGCAGGTCCAACGGGGCAACCCCGGCTTCGATACGCTCGGGCCAGGCCAAGGCATGCGCTATAGGTGTACGCATATCCGGATTACCCAACTGCGCGAGCACGGAACCGTCGGTATACGCAACCATCGAATGCACCACGCTCTGCGGATGCACGACCACTTCTATGCGCGCCGGCGGCACATCGAACAGCCAATGCGCCTCGATGACCTCCAGCCCCTTGTTCATGAGGGTGGCCGAATCGACCGAAATCTTGCGGCCCATGCTCCAGTTCGGATGTGCGCAAGCCTGTTCCGGCGTGACCGCCTGCAAAGTTTCCAGGCTCGCCTCGCGGAACGGTCCGCCGGATGCCGTCAGCAGCACCCGAGAAACGCCGACATCGTCGAGCCCGCGCCCAAAATCAGTCGGCATGCACTGGAATACGGCGTTGTGCTCGCTGTCGATCGGCAACAGCGTTACGCCACGCTCGCGCACTTCGTGCATGAACAGATGGCCGGCCATCACCAACGATTCCTTGTTCGCCAGCAACACTCGCTTGCCCGCCCGTACCGCGGCTAGCGTCGGCTGCAGGCCCGCCGCACCGACGATCGCAGCCATCACGACATCGGCCTGGGGCAGCGCAGCCAATTCAACCAAGCCCGTAGGTCCGGTCAGCACACGCGTTTCGATTCCGGCTGTCGAGAGCCGCGCTTCCAGCTCGGCGGCTCTCGTCGTGTCGGCGATTGCCGCGTAATCGGGACGGTGCCGTTCGCACAGCTCGGCGAGGCCCGCCACGTCTCGGTTGGCGCTGAGACCGACGACGCGGAAACGCTCGGGGTGCCTGGCCACCACGTCCAGCGTACTGGCGCCGATACTGCCTGTGGCGCCCAGAATCGATATGCCCTGCCGCCTCATCCGACGTGGCCTCCAAGCAAGCACATCAGGCCGATAAGGAAGATCGGCGCCGCCGCCAAGTGGCTGTCGACGCGGTCCAGCACGCCACCGTGACCCGGCAGCAGGTGTCCGCTGTCCTTGGCACCGGCGACCCGTTTGAGCAGGCTTTCGAACAAGTCCCCGCACACCGATGCGAACACCGTCAGCATCGCCAGCAGCACGAAAGTGGCGCGAATGCCGAATGTGTCGCCCGCGAAGATACCGGCACCGACCAGCGATACGATGAATGCGGCGGACAGCTCTCCCATCAGACCCTCCCAGGTTTTGCCCGGACTTAGCTGAGGCGCCATGTGGTGCCGTCCGAAACGTTTGCCTGTGAAATAGGCGGCGGTATCTCCGATCGCGGCCAACACGACCAGAAAAACCAACAGCCAGGGATCATACCGGTGGATGAGAACCAAGGCGATCCAGGCAGGCACCAGGGTCGGCAAACCAGCCAGCCGAAAACTCCAGCGTGCAGGACTAGCGGAAGACCGATGCGGCTGCCAGGTTGCGAGCAGAATCGCCACGACGGCCCACCACACGCCGCCGACCGCGACCGGCAGCCAAACCCAGCCAGCCGTCACGCTCGCCCACGCCAGCCAGCAGAACAATGCAACGATAGAGACATAAACGCTCTGCCCGGTCACGCCGCGCAAACCGGTTAGCGCAGCCCACTCGCTGGCGCCGAACAGGATCACGAGCAGGCTGACGGCGGCAAAGAGCGTCGAGGGAAGACCCAGGATCAACAGCAAAGCCAACGCCGACAACGCCAGTCCGGTAAAGATGCGGACCTTATGCATCATCGGCCTCTATCTGCTCGCCGGTCAGACCGAAGCGGCGCTGGCGTCTGCCGAAATCGGCGATCGCCTCGCCCAAAGCCGCCCCATCGAAATCGGGCCACAGCGTGTCCGTGAAATACAACTCGGTGTAGGCCAACTGCCACAGCAGGAAATTGCTCAGACGGCGCTCACCGCCGGTACGGATGAACAGGTCGGGCTCGTTCAGACCGGCGGTGGCAAAATAGGGATCGAGCGCGGTGCAGTGAGGTTCGGGCGCGATGAGCTCGCCCGTCGCGAGACAGGCCTCGGCATAGCGCCGGGCGGCCTGTTCGATATCCCACCGTCCGCCGTAGTTGGCAGCGATCACCAGCGTCATGCGGCGATTGTCGCGGGTATGCTCCTCCGAGCGGGTCATTTCGGCGCGTAGATTCTCGCTGAACGCGCTGCGATCGCCGATAAAACACATACGCACGCCCTGTTCATGGAGTTTGTCCCGCTCGCGCCGCAAGGCGGAGAAGAACAGTTCCATGAGAGTCTTGACCTCGCTGGCGGGCCGGCGCCAATTCTCGCTGCTGAAAGCGAACAGGGTCAGCACTTCAACCCCGCGTTCGAGACAAGTGGCGATGATCTCACGCGTCGCGCCGACGCCGCGCCGGTGCCCCTCGGGACGCGGCAAATGGCGGGCACGCGCCCAGCGTCCATTGCCATCCATAACGATGGCAATGTGGCGTGGGATGGCGGCGATTAGGCGATCAGAGGTCTGCACGTCCGATAGGAAACCGTTGCGCGGCACGGATGTGTACCGCAGGAGGAAAGACGCGCCGGAAGGAATCGGTCGTGCATCTTGGCATACTCGCACACCGCCTCCACCGCCGGCATCGATGCTGACGCGTCGCTCGCGTCAGATCTCCATCAATTCCTTTTCCTTGTGCACCAGTACCGCTTCGATCTCCGCGATGTACTGGTCGGTCAGCTTCTGCACCGCCTCCTGTGCGCGCCGTTCATCGTCCTCGGAAATCTCTTTCTCCTTGACCAGAGACTTGAGGTCGTTGTTGGCGTCGCGGCGGATGTTGCGGATGGCGACCCGCCCGCCTTCGGCTTCGTGACGCACGACTCGCACCAGCTCCTTGCGACGCTCCTCGGTCAGTGCCGGCATCGGTACACGAATGACCGTTCCGGCGCTCGCCGGGTTGAGCCCGAGATCGGAGGTCATGATGGCCTTCTCGATCGGTCCCACCAGAATCTTTTCCCAGGGGGTAATGCTCAGGGTGCGCGAATCCTCCACCGAAACCTTGGCGACCTGGTTCAACGGTGTCGGGTTGCCGTAGTAATCGACCGTAATGTGATCGAGCAGGCTCGGCGTGGCGCGCCCGGTGCGAATCTTGGAAAACTCGGTCTTGAGCGCTTCCAGCGTCTTGCCCATACGCGTAAGCGTGTTCTGATGAATGTCGTCAATCATGTCTCAGTCTCGCTCTACAAGGGTGCCGATCGGCTCGCCCATGATGATGCGCTTCAAATCACCGGGCTGATACACGTCGAACACGCGCAGCGGAATGTTGTTGTCGCGACACAACACCAATGCGGTGGCATCCATAACACCCAGCTTGTTGGTGAGCGCGTCGTCGTAGGTCAAGCGTTCGTAGCGCTTGGCATCGGGATTGTGCATAGGGTCTGAATCGTAAACGCCGTCGACCTTGGTGCCCTTGAGCATCACATCGGCGTTGATCTCGCTGGCACGCAGGCTGGCCGCCGAGTCCGTGGTGAAGAAGGGATTGCCGGTACCTGCGGCAAAAACCACCAGACGCCCCTTTTCGAGGTGGCGCACGGCACGCCTGAGGATATAGTCCTCGCAGATCTGATTGATCTTGAGCGCGGACATGACACGGCAATAGGCACCCTGCCGCTCGATGGCATCCTGCATCGCCAACGCGTTCATCACTGTCGCCAGCATGCCGACCTGATCGGCCGTGACGCGATCCATGCCCGCTTCGGCCAGACCGGCACCACGGAACAGGTTGCCACCGCCGATCACTATGGCCAGCTGCACGCCCATGCGCGACACTTCTGCAGCTTCCGCCGCCAAGCGGCTGATCATTTCCGGCTCGATTCCGAAATCGCCGCTGCCCATCAACACCTCTCCGCTCAGCTTGAGCAGGACTCTACGGTATGCGGGTCTGGCGGTTTCGGCGGGTGTCATCAAGCAACGTCCTGTGCTGGGATTTTCGGATGGCGGGGGTACGAAATGGGGGAAGGCCGCAAGCGGCCTTCCCCGGGATCATGCTCAGGAAGCGTTCACCTGAGCCATGACCTCTTCAGCGAAGTTCTCGGTCTTCTTCTCGATACCTTCGCCGACTTCGTAACGCACGAAGCGTTTGACGCTCGCACCCTTCTCTTTGAGCAGCTGCTCGACGGTGATGTCGGGCTGCTTCACGAAAGGCTGGCCAAGCAGGGTGATTTCGCCAAGGAACTTCTTGATCCGACCTTCGACCATCTTCTCGACGATCTGCGGCGGCTTGCCGCTTTCGGCAGCCTGGGCGGAAAAGATTTCGCGTTCCTTGTCGATGGTTTCCTGCGGAACCTGATCAGCGTCCACGCAAATCGGACGGCTTGCCGCGATGTGCATGCACAGATCGCGCGCAAGCTCCTCATCGCCGCCGGCGATGTCGGCCACCACGCCGATGCGTACGCCGTGGCGATAGGAACCGATACGGTCGCCTTCGCTCTCCATGCGCACGAAACGGCGCACCTGGACGTTCTCGCCCACCTTGGAGATCAACTCCTGACGCGCCGTCTCGATCTGCTTGCCGTCGATCTCAAGCGCCATCAGCGCCTCAAGGTCGGCCGGTGCTTCAGACAGCGCGCGCTCGGCAACTGCGGCCGCGAAACGCTCGAAGTTCTCGTCCTTGCCGACGAAATCGGTTTCGCAGTTGACCTCCAGCAGCACCGCCGTACGGGCATCGTCGGACATCGCGACAACCACCTGACCTTCGGCCGCCACGCGACCGGCCTTCTTCACCGCCTTGGCGGCGCCGGACTTGCGCATCGCCTCGATTGCGGCCTCCATATCACCACCGGCCTCGGTGAGCGCCTTTTTGCACTCCATCATGCCGGCACCGGTGCGTTCACGGAGTTCCTTAACCTGACTCGCCGTGATTTGCATCGCCCTACAACCTCCTAAAACTAAATTCATGAATACTGCCCGGCACCGTAGCGCCAGGCAGCCAACGGTATCAGGACGCGCTCGCCTGTTCGGCGGCGGGCTCGGACACCTCGACGAATTCGTCCGTCGCGCCGGTCGAGGCGCGCGCGGCCAACCGGCCTTCGTTGATGGCATCGGCCGTGGCCGTCACGTACAGCTGGATCGAGCGCATGGCATCGTCGTTACCCGGGATGACGTAGTCGATCTTGTCCAACGAATTGTTGGTGTCGACCACGCCGACGATCGGAATACCGAGCTTGGCAGCTTCGTTGACGGCGATTTTTTCGTAGCCGACATCGACGATGAACAGCGCGTCGGGCAAGCCCGTTCATGTCCTTGATGCCGCCCAGGCTCCGTTCGAGCTTGTCCATTTCGCGGCGCAGCATCAGCGCTTCTTTCTTGCTTACACGGTCGAAGCTGCCTTCCTTCTCCTGCGCCTCCAGCTCCTTCAGGCGCTGGATCGACTGTCGCACGGTCTTGAAGTTGGTCAGCATGCCGCCCAGCCAACGCTGGTTGACGTAGGGCATGCCGCAGCGTTCGGCCTCTTCGCGCACGGTATCGCGCGCGGAGCGCTTGGTGCCGACAAACAGGATCTTGCTGTTCTTGGACGCCAGCTTGCCAAGGAAATTCATGGCATCGTTGAAGAGCGGCAGCGTCTTTTCGAGGTTGATGATATGAATGCGGTTGCGCTCCCCGAAGATGTACTCGGCCATCTTGGGGTTCCAGTAACGAGTCTGGTGTCCGAAGTGCACACCAGCCTCAAGCATCTGGCGCATGGTTACGTTAGCCATTAGGCTGTCTCCTTAGGTACGGGTTAGGACCTCCATACGCCCCGCCTGACAACCCCAATGCCGTTTTGCCCGGTTCCTCGGCTTGCAACTGCTGCCGGCAACCTTGCACTCTACGGCTTGGAGCACCCCGCCAGACGTGACGGCGCATGTGTGTCGTTCACGCAAAAAATGTGGTCAATTGAAACGTCGGATCGCCTTATGGCGACCGAAACCCCAGCCAAGGCGCAATTGCGCGCGAGGCCGGCGCTTTATACCATAAACAGCTTACCCAACCAACCGCCGCACGGGTGTCCTACGCCCCGGTGAATGCAGGATTTATGAGCGTAACCATAAAGACCCCTGAAGAGATCGAAAAAATGCGGGTGGCCGGCCGCCTCGCTGCCGAAGTGCTGGAAATGATCGAGCCGCACGTGCAACCCGGCGTGACCACGGATGAACTCGACCGGCTATGCCACGATTACATCGTCAACGAGCAGGATGCCATACCCGCTCCGCTCAACTACCACGGTTTCCCCAAATCGATCTGCACATCGGTCAACCATCAGGTCTGCCACGGCATCCCCAGCGACCGTCGCCTCAAGAGCGGCGATGTCGTCAACATCGACATCACCGTGATCAAGGACGGCTACCACGGCGACACCAGCATGATGTTCATGGTCGGAAAACCAAGCGTGATCGGTCGCCGCGTCTGCGAGATCGCGCACGAGGCCTTGTGGATCGGCCTGCGTATGGTCGCGCCCGGCATACGCCTGGGTGACATCGGCCACGCCATCCAAACCTATGTCGAAGGCCAGCATGCCAGCGTCGTGCGAGAATACTGCGGCCACGGCATCGGCGTCGGCTTCCATGAAGAACCGCAGGTGCTGCATTACGGCAAGCCCAACACCGGCATGGAGCTCAAGCCCGGCATGACCTTTACCATCGAACCCATGGTCAATGCCGGCCGCGCACCCGTGCGCGTGCTGCCGGACGAGTGGACCGTCGTCACCAAGGACCACAGCCTGTCTGCCCAGTGGGAACACACCATCCTGGTCACGGAAACCGGTCACGAGATACTCACCCTGCGCAAGGACGAACGCGAGACGCTCGCCCAGGGCGCCGCCTGATGCCTGAGCGCGACGACTTCGAGCACATCGACTGGCCCGTCTCCCTGGAGCTCCACTTCGAGCTAGAAACCGAACTTGGACGACTGACCCGACCCGACGATGAGCTCGCTGCCGGTCGTGCGCTGATAGACGCCACCACCGAGGCGCTCGGCAATGCGTTCACCGCCGGCGTGCTCGCCGACGATCTGGTCCACGGCCGTGCCGCTATCATCGACCGCCTCCTCCACGCCTGTTGGCATGGCGCCGGCCTGGATATCGAACGCGATCTGGCGCTGATCGCCGTCGGCGGCTACGGGCGCGGAGAACTCCTGCCCGGCTCGGATATCGACCTACTGCTACTGGCCGCCGATGCTCCGGACGCAGGGCGCGGCGAACAGATTTCCGAGTTCATACGCCGGTTATGGGACATGGGCCTGCACGTGGGCCACAGCGTGCGCACGTTGGCCGAATGCGAGGCCGAAGCGGCGCACGACATCACCATCGTCACCAACTTGATGGAAGCCCGCCTGCTCGCCGGCAGCGCGGAGATCTACGCCGAACTGCAGACCCGTACGGGCCCGGAGCGCATCTGGCCCAGCCGCCAGTTCTTCGCCGCCAAGCTCGAGGAACAGGCCAAGCGCCACCACAAATTCGGGGATACGGCCTATAGCCTCGAACCCAACGTCAAGGACGGCCCCGGCGGTCTGCGCGACATCCAGATGATCGGTTGGGTAACCAAACGCCATTTGCATGCCCGGCGCATGAGCGAGCTCGTCCACCACGGTTTTCTCACGCATGACGAATACGGTGAGCTCAAGGAAGGACAGTCCTATCTGTGGCGGGTTCGGTTCGCCCTGCACACGTTGACCGGGCGCAGCGAGGAGCGCCTGCTGTTCGATCAGCAGCGCGCTCTTGCCAATCTGTTCGGCTACCACGACGAAAGCGCCAACCTTGCCGTCGAACAGTTCATGCAGACCTACTATCGGACGGTCATGCGTCTGGAACGGCTCAATGAAATGCTGCTGCAGCATTACAAGGAGGCCATTCTGTACGCCGACGCCGTGGCCGACCCGGAACCGTTGAACAGTCGTTTCCAGGTAAGGCGAGGTTTCATCGAAGCCCGCCATCCGGATGTGTTCCAGGAGTACCCGCCTGCTCTGCTGGAACTGTTCCTGCTCAGCGCCCAGCACCCGGAGATCGAGGGCGTACGCGCCAGCACCATCCGCCTGCTGCGCCAGCATCGCCACCTGATCGACGACGACTTCCGCCACGACCTGCTCTGCCGCAACCTGTTCATGCAGATTCTGCGTCAACCGCAGGGTGTCACCGAGCAGATGCGCCGCATGAACCGCTACGGTGTGCTGGCCGCCTACCTGCCGGCCTTCGCGATGATCGTGGGGCGTATGCAGTACGACCTCTTCCACGTCTACACCGTGGACGAACACACGCTCATGGTGCTGCGCAACCTGCGCCGCTTCAGCGTGCCGGAACTGCGCGAAGAACTGCCGACATGCAGCCAAATCTTCGACGCCCTGCCCGCGCCTGAAGTGCTGTACCTGGCAGCGCTGTTCCACGACATAGCCAAGGGGCGCGGCGGCGATCACTCCGAACTGGGCGCCACGGACGCGGAGGACTTCTGCCGTCTGCACGGATTGCCAGAATCCAGCGTGGCGCTGGTCAGCTGGCTGGTGCGCAATCATCTGCTCATGTCCATGACTGCGCAGCGCAAGGACATCAGCGATCCGGAGATCGTGCGCGAATTCGCGCGACAGGTAGGCACACACCAGTACCTCGATCACCTCTACCTGCTGACCATTGCCGACATCCGCGCGACCAATCCCTCGCTGTGGAATTCATGGCGCCAGTCCCTCCTGTCGGAACTGTACGACACAACCGTCCGCGTGCTGCAGCAAGGCATCGAGACCTCGCAGAGCGGACACGAACTGACCGCGCAGGTGCAGACCGAGGCGCTCAAGCTTATTCGTGCACAACGGCTCTCTCAACGCGATGCCCTACAGCTCTGGGAAGGACTCAGCGAGGATTATTTCCTGCGCCACTCCGCCGACGAAGTCGCCTGGCATACCCGCGCGATACTTCAGCACGGCACCGAAAGCGGACCGGTGGTACGCATTCGCCCGCATACGGAACGCGGCGGCAGCGAAATCTTCCTCTTCACCGAAGACTCGCCGCAGTTGTTCGCACATGTCACCGGCACCCTAGACCGGCTCGGACTCGATATCGTGGATGCGCGCATCACCTCGGCTCGTCACGGCATGGTGCTGGACACCTTCATGGTGCTCGAAGACAACGGCGAAACCGTGCACGACGACTTCCGCCTGGAAGAGATCGTCAACAACGTGCAAGCAGCACTAGCGCATCCGGACAAGCCACCGGCGACGGTCAAACGTCGACTGCCGCAGCGTCTACGCCATTTCCAGGTGCCGACCTGCATCAACTTCAGCCACAACGAGTCGCAGCACTGGAGCGCCATTCAACTGACCACCGGCGATCGCCCCGGATTGCTCTCTGCCGTGGGCCAGGCGCTCACCGCCAGCCACCTGCGCCTGCACAACGCCAAAATCACGACCATCGGCGAACAGGCCGACGACATCTTCTATGTCACCGAGGACGACGGACAGCCGCTCACCGATGCCAAGCGCCAAGCCGAGGTGCATCGCGCGATCATGCAGGCGCTGGACGAGAATACTCCTGCCGCCGCCTCCACCGGCTGAGCGGCGGCCAATCCACGCAGTACACCAAGATCAATTCCATCACGCTATACTGACCGACCACCGACGTCCGCCCTGCCGATGAATCCCGATCTCGACCGACTGCAACCCTACCCCTTCGAGCGGCTGGCCACTTTGTTCGCCGGCGTAGAGCCCGCGGCGGTTTCGCCCATCGCCTTCTCCATCGGCGAACCCAAGCATCCGACCCCCGGGTTCATTCGCGAAGCCGTTCTGGAGCACCTACACGGACTGGCCAACTACCCGACCACGCGCGGAGAATCCACGCTGCGGGCGGCGGTCGCCGGCTGGCTGACGCGCCGCTTTCAACTGCCCCCAGGGCGTGTGGACGCGGAACGCCAGGTGCTGCCGGTCAACGGCACGCGCGAGGCGCTGTTCGCCTTCGCGCAAACAGTGGTCAGGCGCGCGGACGATGCATTGGTCCTGATGCCCAACCCGTTCTACCAGATATACGAAGGCGCGGCGCTGCTGGCCGGCGCCCAGCCGGAATACCTGAACTGCACGGCAGACACGGGTTTTCTGCCCGATCTCGACGCCATCCCGGCCGACACCTGGAACCGCTGCCAGTTGTTCTATCTGTGCACGCCGGGCAATCCGAGCGGCGCCGTCGCCTCCGAAGCCTGGCTGCAGCGATTGATCGGACTCGCCGAAAAACACGACTTCGTCATCGCCTCCGACGAATGCTATAGCGACATCTATCTCGACGAACAGATGCCGCCACCTGGCCTGCTCGGCGCCTGCGAACGCATGGGCAACACCGAGTTCGAACGCTGCGTGGTCTTTCACAGCCTGTCCAAGCGCTCCAATGCCCCCGGCCTGCGTTCCGGCTTCGTCGCTGGCGACGCCGAACTGCTTGCGAGTTTTCTGCGCTACCGCACCTATCACGGCTGCTCCATGCCCCCGCCGACCCAGGCCGCCAGCACGCGCGCCTGGAACGATGATTCACACGTACGCCTCAACCGCGACGAGTACCGCGCGAAATTCCAGGCGGTGCTCGAAATCCTCGGCCCCGTGTTCGATGTCGGCGCGCCCGAGGGCAGTTTCTATCTGTGGCCGCGAACGCCGATCGCGGACACGGATTTTGCCCGCGATCTCTACCGGCAAGAAAACGTTGTCGTACTGCCCGGGCGCTATCTTTCGCGTGCCCATGACGGCATGGATCCTGGCGCCGGGCGCGTGCGCATCGCCCTGGTCGCGCCCCTGGACGAATGCATAGAGGGTGCCAGACGCATCCGCCGCTTCACCGAATCCCTTTAAACCATTTACTGCAAACCGCCTGACCGGAGTCACCCATGAGCGACATCCAGCCGATTATCGAAGAAGCTTTCGAGCGCCGCGCCGACATCAGCCCGCGTTCCGTCGAAACCCACGTCAAGGACGCCATCGTAGAGGCCATCGACCGCCTCGACTCCGGCACGGCCCGTGTCGCGGAAAAGCGCGACGGCGAATGGGTGGTGAACGAATGGCTGAAGAAGGCCGTTCTGCTCGCGTTCCGCATCTGGGACAACGAATCCATCAAGGGCGGCTTCACCAACTACTACGATAAGGTCCCGTCCAAATACGCGGACTACAATTCGCGCGAGTTCCGTATCGGCGGCGCCCGCATAGTGCCGCCGGCAGCGGCGCGACGTGGCGCCCATATAGGCTCGAACGTAGTGCTCATGCCTTCGTACGTCAATATCGGCGCCTACGTGGATTCCGGCACCATGGTCGACACCTGGGCCACCGTGGGTTCCTGCGCCCAGATCGGCAAGAACGTGCACCTTTCCGGCGGCGTCGGCATCGGCGGCGTACTTGAGCCGTTGCAGGCCACTCCGACCATCATCGAAGACAACTGTTTCATCGGCGCGCGATCCGAAATTGTCGAAGGCGTGATTGTCGAAGAAGGTGCCGTCATTTCCATGGGCGTCTACATCGGACAAAGCACCAAGATCTACGATCGCGAAAGTGGCGAAGTGCTTTACGGCCGCGTCCCGGCCGGAGCTGTCGTGGTGCCCGGAAACCTTCCCTCCGAAGACGGCAAATACAGTCTCTACTGTGCGGTAATCGTGAAGCGCGTGGACGAAAAAACCCGCGCCAAGGTCGGCATCAACGAATTGCTGCGCTCGATCTGAGCGCCAGTTTCCGACTATGCGCGGTGCACTGCGGCTCATCGGCAATCTGCTCTGGCTCGTGTTCGGCGGGCTGGTAATGGCGCTGGCCTGGTGGTTTGCAGCACTGGTGATGATCGTCACCATTGTCGGCATTCCGTGGGCCCGATCGGCTTTCGTCATCGGCCGCTTCACCCTGTGGCCCTTCGGCTACCGCGTCGCCGAGCGCCGAGCGCTGTTTGGTCGCTCCGATATCGGCAGCGGACCATTGGGCGTACTGGGCAATATCGTCTGGTTCGTATTGGCCGGATTGTGGTTGGGCCTTGGGCACCTGTTCGCCGCGCTGGGCTGCTTCGTCACCATCATCGGCATCCCCTTCGGCCTGCAGCACCTCAAGCTCGCCCAGCTGTCGTTGTTCCCCATCGGCAAGACCATCGTTCCGATCAACTCGATATCCCTATGACTCCTGTGCTCTACGGCATCAAGAACTGCGACACCGTTCGCAAGGCACGGCACTGGCTCGACGAGCATGGCGTGGAATACCGTTTCCACGACTTTCGCGCCGACGGGCTCGATCTCGACCGATTGAGTGCCTGGACCGCCGAACTCGGCTGGGAAACGCTGCTCAACCGTCGCGGCACCACCTGGCGACGGCTGCCCGAAGAACAGCGGACAGGCCTGGACGAGTCACGTGCGCTCGCGCTCATGCTCGAACAGCCCACTCTGATCAAACGCCCTGTGCTCGATATGGGGCAGCAGCGCCATATCGGCTTCGATGCCGAGCGCTACGCGAGCCTGCTGGGCCGATAAATCACCGACGACCACCTTCCGATGATGAGCGACACACTCGAGTTAACCCGTCACCTGATCGAACTGCCCTCGGTCACGCCCGAGGATTGCGGCTGCCAGGCACTCATCTCCGATCGTTTGCGCAAGGTCGGATTCGAAACCGAGGAGTTGCCGTTCGGCGAAGTCACCAACAGTTGGATTCGACGCGGCAGCAGCCATCCGCTGTTCGTGTTCGCCGGCCATACCGACGTGGTACCGAGCGGCCCTCACGAACGCTGGCGTAGCGATCCCTTCTCGGCGCAAGTCAGCGACGATGGCATGCTGTACGGCCGCGGCGCCGCCGACATGAAGGGCAGCATCGCGGCCTTCGTGACCGCCTGCGAGCGCTTCGTCGCAGCCAGACCCGGCCACTCAGGCTCCATTGCGCTGCTCATCACCAGCGACGAGGAAGGTCCCGCAGTCAACGGCACCCGGCGCGTAGTGGAAACACTGAACGCGCGTGGGGAAAAAATCGACTGGTGCCTCGTCGGCGAACCCTCCAGCACGGATGAGGTCGGCGATATCGTCAAGAACGGACGCCGCGGTTCGCTGTCAGGCAAACTCGTCGTTCAGGGCCGGCAAGGCCATGTCGCGTACCCACATCTCGCACGCAATCCGGTACACCAGGCATTAGCCGCCCTGAAAGAACTTGTCGACACGGTATGGGACGAAGGCAATGAATATTTCCCGCCCACGACTTTCCAGATTTCGAACGTAGCTGCCGGCACCGGAGCTGGCAACGTCATTCCCGGTGAACTTTCGGTCGACTTCAATTTCCGCTTTTCGACGGAAACCACCGCGGACGGAATCCGTCAGCGCGTCGCCTCCATACTTGACGCGCATGCATTGGAATACGAACTCGCCTGGACATTATCGGGCGAGCCGTTCCTGACCTCTGCCGGCGAACTCGTCGATGCCGTCAAGTGTGCAATCCGCGATGTCACCGGTCGAGAGAGCCGGCTTTCGACGGCCGGGGGTACCTCCGACGGACGCTTCATCGCGCCCACCGGCGCACAGGTGATCGAACTCGGTCCGGTCAACGCCACCATCCATCAGATAGACGAGCACGTGCGCGCCTGCGACCTCGATACCCTGAGCGACATTTACGAAGCGATCTTGCGCAACCTGCTACCCTAACGTGAACACGGTTGCTTTAGTTCGCACTTCAACACCGCAAAACGTTACCCCATGACGCATACGAAAACGGCCCCGATAATGGGGCCGTTTTGCAAAACTCACTGAGACGAAATCCTCAGACGGTTTTTTTCGGACGACCACGACGCTTCTTCGGCTCGGCAGCCTTCTGCACCTTGCCCAGTTCCTTGGTGTTCCAAGTACTGACGAACTTGGTCAGCGCCTTTTCCTGCCTCTCAAACAACTTCAACGCAGTCCGTTCACGCATCTGCGCGGCCTTGAGTTCGGCCTTGAGGGCGTTGATCTGCGCTTCAGCCTTGTCGAGTTTGGCCTGGAAACGGGACTCGATTTCACGCTCGAATTCCATAACCAGCGACATCGCTTTCGGTGGGCGACCACGGCGCTTGGCCGCCGCACCCGTCCCACTGGCAGATTTCGGCGGACGGCCGCGGCGGCGCGGGGCGGTGGTGGCACCAGCGCTCTTGCGCGGCCGACCCGGACCACGCTTTTTCGTAACCTCAGCCTGTTCCGGAGCGTCAACCGCGCTCTCCGTTTGCGAATCAACCTGCGTCGTATTTTGTTCGTCGTTCATTTAAAAACCCCATAGAAATTCAATCAACACGAAACGTCCCGCCCCGCTGCGGCGGCAACATGCCACACGCCGCACGGTTTTTTATTATTTAATGGCGCACATTATAGAGATAAGTCGGCCCCACGCAAGCGTTGTAGAAAAAAACATAAAATATGTCAGCTCGAAATGATCAACCTAGCAAGCTGAGATTTCCACTTTTCCGAACGCCGCAAAGCCCGCTCATGTCGCCTGAGCCCGACAAAAACACGAAAACCGGAGACCTCGGCAACGAACCGTCATTTATGTTTTTAAGCCGGCGCATGGCAAGCGAAGGCAACGCCTGCGCAACGGGATTCAACGCAAGCGCCGCAAAGCAACCAGACTGATGAACGCGAACAACACGAGCGGGAAAGCCGCGCTCAACAAGGGGGATAATCCGTAAACCAAGCCCACTTGGTTGGTCAGGCGATTAAAGAAATAAAACCCGACGCCGACCACGACACCAATGAAGAGACGCTGGCCAGCACCGCCCGAACGCAGCGAGCCGAACACGAACGGAACGGCCAGCATAAGCATGACGAGAGCCGAAGCCGGCGTCGTAAAGCGTTGCCAGAATGCAAGTTCATAGCTCGCCGAATCCAGCTGATTGACACGCAGGTAAGCGATATAACGCGCCAGGGCGAAAGCATTCATATCTTTCGGCTGCGTATCCAGCAACCCGAACAGATTCGGCTGGATCAGACGGTTTCTCAGCAACTCGGCGCGACGCTCGGTTACCACTTTCTGCCCGTTGAAGCGGCTTATCGATACCTGTTCCAGCAACCAGTGCTTATCGACATAACGTGCTGACTTCGCCTGTATGGCCGCCTGCATTTGGTGATCGCCGCTCACCTCGTAAATGGTGACGTCGCGCAGGCGATGATCAGGAAGTACATGGGCGATATGGATATAACTGTTGCCGTCGCGTGCCCACACGTTCTGCTCCGCCGCAACGACTGATGAGCCGGTCTGTGCGTGCAACTTCAATGCCTGCGCCATTTGCTCACCGATAGGCGCAACCCATTCGCCCAGCGCGACTGCCACGAACATCATAAGGATGCCCGCACGCAACGCGGCCCGCACGACACCTGAAACCGACACTCCGGCCGCGCGCATCGCGATCAATTCACTATTGGCTGCCAGAGTTCCAAGGCTCAGCAAGGAGCCGATGAGCACCGCCGTCGGAAACAGCTCATACATGCGCCTGGGTTCGGTATAGAGGGAATACAAAAATACCTGTGCCAAACCTCCGTTACCGGCGCCGTCAAGTTGTCCCAAAAAACCGAACACCCAGTCGAGCAGGCCGAGTACCAGAAGCGCGAGCAAGGTACCCGATACCACGGTACGCATCAGGTAGCGATTTAGGCGCTTCATTGCGCCCCCCTCAGACCGCGACGCCGGCGCGGCCGCTGTCTCGCCCGCCACCACCACATCATTGCGCCCAGCAGCAGCAAAGCGAAGTGCGGCCACCACATTCCCAACCACAGCGGGGTCTCGCCATGCTCCATCCAGGATTTGGAAATCAGGATCAGGTTGGCATAAAACACGTACAACAGGATGGCGAGCGCCAATTGACCGAAACGTCCCTGACGCGGGCGGGCATAGCTAAGCGGCACGGCGATAAACGTCAGAATAAGCACTGATAAAGGCACCGACAGTCGCCATTGCAGTTCCGCCAGATCGGCCGCGCCACCCTCGCGCCACAGTTCGAGGCTAGAGCGCGCGTTTCGCCTCCCGGATGCGGTACCGACGGACGGCATGATCAACATCGCTTCGTAATGCTTGAACTGCAAAATACGGTAATCAGCCTGTCCGGCACGGCCGTCATAGCGCACACCGTCGTTGAGCGACAGCACGCGTTGGCCATTGTTCTTATCGGTGTGCTGTGTGCCGCTCTTGGCCAGAACGACAACCGGCGTATGCACTCCACTGGCCTGCACGAAAATATTTTCCAGGCGGCGACCGCCTTCGTTCAGCGCGCCGACGAACCCGACCGCCCGCCCGGAAGCCAGGCTCAAGAAGCGACCGGCCTCGACCGCAGCCAGGCTCATTCGCTGCTGCCCTTCGCGTTGGATCGTATTGCTCTTTGCCGAAGCCCATGGAAACACGAAAAACATAAGCCAGATCAACAGCACCGAAAGCGGCACAGCCAACAGCAGCAGCCCCCGATAGAGCCGTCTCTGGCCGACGCCTGCGGCCTGCAGCGCGGTCATTTCACTATCGCGATAAAGTCGGCCAAGCGTAAGCATGATGGCCAGAAACAACGCGACGGGAGTCAGCATGACCATGGCTTTCAGGCTTTCGACCGCGACCAGTGGCGCGAGCAGATCCACCGGCAAGCTTCCGCCCGCGCTCATGCCCAGCAAACGCACGAAGGTTCCGCCGACGATGACGAGTCCGAGCACAAGGCCCACCGCGACCTGCGTGGTAAATACCTCCGTGATCAGATAACGGTCGACAATACGCATGGTTTCTGCAGTGCGGCCTGGCTTCGGCGGGTTTGGGAAGCGAACGGCTTCGCGTTATTGGCGCATCCGCTTATCGGAGGCGCAAGTTTGCCATAGAATGATACGAGTACGCTTAACAACACCGCGCGCGTCTTCTCCAAGCTCAAAGGCGCAGCGCCGGCCCCATCCTCTTAGGAGTCCGTCTTATGCAGTTCAAGTCCGTCAACACAGCTTTCGATCGCATCAAAACCCCTTGCCTCGTCATCGGCCTGTTCCAGAAAGCGCGACCTGACGCGACCTTCAGCACACTTGACGCCTTGACCGACGGCTGGCTCACCAAGCAGGTCAAACGCGGCGATATCGACGGCTCCAAAGGCCAGAGCCTGTACCTGTACGACCCGCCCGGGCTGAAAGCCGAGCGCCTGCTGCTGGTCGGTTGCGGCGAGACCAAGGCATTCGACGAGCGCGCCTACATCGAAGTCAATCGCGCTGCAGCGCGCGCACTGAACGCCGGCGGCGCCAAACAGGCCGTAAGCGCCCTACCCGCGCTTGAAGTCAAACAGCGCGATGCGGACTGGAAAGTGGAGCAAGCGGTGCTGGCGACCGAATACGCGCTCTATTCCTTCGACGAATTCAAGAGCGACGCCAGCAGTAAAGCCCCTATCAGGCGACTCGACCTCTGGCAAACCGAATCCCTTGCCGAAGGTATCCTCGAGCAGGCATGCGCTACGGCGCACGGTGTCGCCTTCGCCCGCGACTTGGCCAATCGTCCGGGCAATATCTGCAATCCTACCTACCTGGCAAAACAGGCCAAGGCGCTGAAAAAGCGTTTCGACAGCATCGATGTCGATGTGCTGGACGAAGCAGCCATGGAAAAACTCGGCATGGGCGCATTTCTTGCCGTCTCGCGCGGCAGCGAGCAACCCGGCAAGATGATCGTCATGCACTACCGTGGCGGCGATAAAAACGCCAAACCGGTCGCGCTCGTCGGCAAGGGCATCACTTTCGACACCGGCGGCATTTCGCTCAAACCCGGTGCGCAGATGGATGAAATGAAATTCGACATGGGCGGCGCCGCTAGCGTTTTCGGAACTCTCGCCGCCTGCGCCGAATTCAAGCTACCGCTCAACGTCGTCGCCGTCGTTGCCGCAGCGGAAAACATGCCTGACGGCCGCGCCAGCCGTCCGGGCGACATCGTTAAAACCCTTTCCGGGCAGACCGTGGAAATTCTCAACACCGACGCCGAGGGGCGTCTGGTGCTGTGCGACGCGCTCACCTACGTCGAACGATTCGAACCCAGCGCCGTGGTCGACATGGCCACGCTTACCGGCGCCTGCATCGTGGCGCTGGGCCATGAAGTAAGCGCCGTGCTCGGCAATCACGCGCCACTGGTCGACGCTCTCAAGGAAGCGGGACAGGAAAGCTTCGACCGCATCTGGGAACTGCCGCTGCTGGATGAGTACAACGAACTGCTCAAAAGCAATTTTGCGGACATGGCCAATATCGGAGGCCGCGCGGCCGGCACCATTACGGCAGCCAGTTTCCTGTCTCGCTTCGCCAAGAATTTCCACTGGGCGCACCTCGATATCGCGGGCACGGCCTGGGTCAGCGGTGATAAAAAAGGCGCCACCGGACGGCCTGTGCCGCTGCTGGTGAAATATCTCGTGCGCTGCGCAGCCGAAGCTTCCGCCTGACTATGACGCGGGTAGATTTCTACCTGCTGGATACGGCCGACGAGACGGCGCGCCTGCGCGTCGTCTGTCGGCTTGCCGACAAAATATTCGGCCTGGGCCAGCAGCTGTACATTCACACTACCGACGCAGAGCAGACTCAGCGCCTGGATCGGCTACTGTGGACCTTTCAGGACATCAGCTTCCTGCCACACCAGATCGCCACCCCGGAATCCGGCACCGCGCCCATCCGCCTCGGATACGACACCCCCCCACCCACTGGCGGCGATGTGCTGATCAATCTGGCGCCCGAAACGCCGCATTTTTTCAGTCGATTCGAGCGCGTCGCGGAAGTCATCGACGAACAGCCGGAAATTCGGACGGCCGGCCGCGCGCGCTATCGTTTCTATCGTGATCGGGGCTATCCTCTACAACATCATCAGCTGGGCTCCTGAGTACGCATCAGAAGCATGCCCCGACCGCCAACGCCCGCCGAGAACAGCGCATGAAGAAATCGCATCCCGACGAGGATAAAATCCCAACGCTGCGCGACCTGGTGTTTCCAGGCAACCAGGAACTTCGACGCTCGCAAAGCCACGAGCGCGAACGCATCGAACCGCAACTGACGTCAGGTGACGAGTTGGAATCCGAGGATGCATCGTCGCCTAAGCTCGATGATTCGTATTCCGCCGACCCTTTTATCCTGCTGCCCGACGAAGACGAACAAGACTGGAAGCCGGCAGCATCGCCCGAACAGGCCAGCCGCGAACCAGCTGAGCCGCCGTATGCGGACTTTCCCGCCGCGGACTCCGATACGCCGGAAGCGGACGAAGTCGCACAATACGGCGACATCGCCGAACAACAGCCCGAACTTCCCGCCAACAACGCCATGACCTTCGCCCCTGAGCATGGCGGCATGAACGAGAACGAGGCGGACGCGCCAAGCACTGCAACATCGAACATTCCAAGCGGTATCGAGGTGGAAGAGGAAGTCAGCATCGAAGACCTCATGACCTACTTCCAGAATCCCAAGCCTCCATCCAAGGCGATATTCGAAACGCTTCAGGCTCCCGCGGCCATCGCCCCCGCGGATATGCCGTCTGCGACGACCCCGGACGCCGAAACTGCAGCGGAAGCGGAACCACCGTTGGAAGAGACCATACGCGCGACCGTGCGAACCACGCTTGAGCAGGAGCTCGACAGGCTGACCGACATCGTGACGGACGCCGTCATCACCCGCCTGCGCAAGTAGCACCCGGCAAGAACTTCGCGGCTACCGCTGCGCTAGCCGCGCACCGACGCGTGTGCTGCGAACATACGCCTCGCACGTTAGCCCTCGGAACAATTGCCGAGCCCCGCTATAATCGCCCCTTTTTGAGCCCGCACCGGACAAACGGACACGATGGACAAGACTTACGACCCGCACGCGATCGAAGAGCACTGGTACTCAACCTGGGAAAATCGCGGCTACTTTGCGCCCAAAGGCACGGGTCAACCCTACTGCATCATGATTCCCCCGCCCAACGTCACCGGAACGCTGCACATGGGGCACGCATTCCAGGACACGTTGATGGACGCGCTCATCCGCCACCATCGCATGCGCGGCGATGACACGCTCTGGCAGGCAGGCACCGACCATGCCGGCATCGCCACACAGATGATTGTCGAACGCCAGCTCAACCAGCAAGGTGTGACCCGCCACGAACTCGGCCGTGAAGAATTCCTCGACCGCGTTTGGCAGTGGAAACACGAGTCCGGCGGCAACATCACCCGCCAGTTGCGGCGCATGGGGGCTTCGCTGGACTGGAGCCGCGAACGCTTCACCATGGATGCCGGGCTGTCCCAGGCGGTCACCGAAGTCTTCGTCCGGCTGCACGACGAAGGGCTGATCTATCGCGGCAAGCGTCTGGTCAACTGGGATCCGGTGCTGCACACCGCCATTTCCGACCTCGAAGTCGTATCCGAAGAGGAACAGGGGCACCTGTGGCATCTGCGCTACCCTCTGAGCGACGGCAGCGGTCATCTTGTGGTTGCGACTACACGCCCTGAGACCATGCTGGGCGATGCCGCCGTAGCCGTGCATCCCGCCGACGCCCGTTATCTCGAACTCGTCGGTCATACCATCGAACTGCCGCTGACCGGCCGGCGTATTCCGATCATCGCCGACGAATACGTCGACCCTGAATTCGGTACCGGCTGCGTGAAGATCACGCCGGCGCACGATTTCAACGACTATGCGGTCGGCCAGCGTCACGATCTGCCGCTGCTCAACGTCTTCACGTCCGACGCGCGCATCAACGACGAGGCTCCCGAAGCCTATCGCGGACTGGACCGTTTCGAGGCGCGCAAGCGCGTGGTCGCCGATCTGCAGGCGCAGGGCCTGCTTGAGCGCATCGACGACCACAAGCTCATGGTCCCGCGCGGCGACCGCTCCGGCGCCGTGGTCGAGCCCTATCTGACCGACCAGTGGTACGTCAAAATCGAACCGCTGGCCAAACCTGCAGTACAGGCGGTCAAGGACGGGCGCATCCGTTTCATCCCCGAGAACTGGGACAAGACCTACTTCGATTGGATGAGCAAGATCGAGGACTGGTGCATCTCGCGTCAGCTATGGTGGGGGCACCGGATCCCGGCGTGGTACGACGCCGACGGCAAGATATACGTCGCACACAGCGAAGAGGCCGTCCGCGAAAAGTACGGGCTTGCCGCCGATTTCGAACTGCGCCAGGACGAAGACGTGCTCGACACCTGGTTCTCCTCCGCGCTGTGGCCGTTCTCCACACTGGGCTGGCCGGAAAACACCGAAGAAGTGAAGCGCTACTACCCGACCAGCGTGCTGGTCACCGGCTTCGACATCATTTTCTTCTGGGTCGCGCGCATGATCATGATGGGCCTCAAGTTCATGGACGACGTGCCGTTCCACGAAGTCTATGTGCACGGCCTGGTGCGCGATGCCGAAGGCCAGAAGATGTCCAAATCCAAGGGCAATGTGCTCGACCCGATCGATCTGATCGACGGCATCACTCTCGATGAACTGCTCGAGAAGCGCACCCGCGGACTGATGCAGCCGCAAAAAGCCAAACAGATCGATAAGAGCACGCGCCGCGACTTCCCGGACGGCATACCGGCCTTCGGCACCGATGCCTTGCGCTTCACCTTCGCCGCCCTGGCTTCGACCGGCCGCGACGTACGCTTCGACCTCGCACGCATCGAAGGCTATCGCAACTTCTGCAACAAGCTGTGGAACGCCGCCCGTTACGTGCTCATGAACACCGAGGACCAGGACACCGGCTTGGACGATCAGGCACCGATCGTTCTCTCCCTGGCCGACCGCTGGCTGATCTCCCGCCTGCAGCGCGTGGAAGCCGAAGCTGCCGAACACTTCCGGGGCTACCGTTTCGACCTACTCGCTCGAGCGCTCTACGACTTCACCTGGCATACCTACTGCGACTGGTATCTCGAGCTGGCAAAAACCGTTCTCACCGACGACACCGCATCGAACGAGAGCAAGCGAGGCACACGCCGCACCCTGGTGCGCGTGCTCGAAACGCTGCTGCGCCTGCTCCATCCGATCATGCCCTACATCACCGAAGAGATCTGGCAATCGGTCGCTCCCATGGCCGGACGCAATGGCGATACGATCGTGCTGCAGCCCTACCCCGAAGCCGACCAGGAACGGCTCGATCCCGAAGCTGAACGCGAAATGGCATGGATCCAGTCCGTCGTGCTCGGCGTACGGCGCATCCGCGCGGAGATGGACATCGCTCCGGGCAAGCCCCTGCCTGTGCTGCTCGACGGGTATACGGAGGACGATCGGCGGCTATGCGAAACCAACCGTCGTTTCCTCGACGGCCTGGCCCGCCTGGAGAAGATCGAATACCTCGGAGACGGTGAAACCGCGCCGGAAGCGGCGACCGCTCTGGTCGGCGAAATGCGCGTCCTGATCCCCCTTGCCGGGCTGATCGACAAGGAGGCAGAACTCGAACGCCTCGGCCGCGAGATTTCCAAACTGGAAACCAATCTCGAACGGTGTCGCGCCAAGCTCACCAACGCCAATTTCGTCGAACGAGCGCCGGCACAGGTCGTCGAACAGGAACGCGGCCGTGTCACAGACATGGAAGGCTCGCTCGCCCGCCTGCATGAACAGCGCGCGCGCATCAGCACCCTGTAATACGAACGGAGAATCCCATGCCGCAACTGCCACCGCGCGAACAACAGATCGTACAGGCGCACGCCGGCCTCATCGTCAACGTCGTCCAGGCGGCGCAGAATCCGGCGCTGCGCCCCCAGCTCGATCAACTGCTGCGCACCAGCGAAGAAAACGGCTGGGGCGCCCTGGTCGCCGCCGTCCGCCGCATACTCGACGGCTCGCGCGACCTGAACTTGCTGGCAAAACTCGACGAGGAAGACAGCGTTATCGTCGAAGCGATTCTACGTGGCCTACAGGACCCGACCACCCTGCCGGACCCGAATGCACGGCCCGACCCGGTGCTTGCGGCTCCCGGTCTGGCCGGCATGATCCAGGCCTGTACGCATGGCGACGTGCAGGCGCTGGAACTACTCTCGCAAATGGCCGAACAGATGACCCGCGTGGGTGGTGACATGGGCCGCATGGGCGGGCTTATGCGACGCCTCGTCGAAGGCGAACGCAACCCCGATGTGCTGCTCAAAGGCATGGGAGCGCAGGGCGAATCCCTGGTGCTTGCCGTACTCGATGAGCTCGGTAAGCTTGAGAAGCACTGAAGCCACGAAGCCCCCGATCTGACGCCGACCTCTCAACCGACCAAGGATCTGAGCCCGATATCGCCCAGCCACAGCTCGTCCAGCGCCCCATCCTCGCCCCACACAGGGCAGCAGAACGTCAGACAAAAGTCCTCGGTTGCCCGAGACAGATACACACTGGACAAATAGGCCCCCATGTCCGGCTGGAGCATCGTGAAATACGGCCGGTCGCCGCGATACACCCCGGCCCCGCCCCGCTTGATCGAACTCCGCATCGCGGGATTGATCCAATTGACCCCGCGTTGCATCCCTTCGCTGTCGACGCGGAACACGAGTTCGAACTCAGGGTGGGCTGCGAACCATGCGTCGACCGCCTGCTTGCCGGCCAGGACGGGGAACACGCGCAACGCCCGCTCCAGGCGGGCATGCCACTCCGGCAAACCCTCCGTGTCCGTCCGCGGCACCATATGCGGCGATTTACCCTCGACCACGATCACACTGCCATGACGATCCTTGGCCAGACGTTTGAGGTAAGCCGCACGGGCACTGGCACTGACACTATCCGTGACGCGGACCTCGGCGCCGGTGATCACCGCGACCGACAAGGTCGCAACCGGGTAGCGTCCGCCGCTTTCCGTGCTGAAATACCCGCGCTGAAAATCGTCCTGATCGTATAGATATATGGCCAACTCGTGGAAACGGCCGATCAACCATTCGAGCGCCTCCGTCACCCCAACCGCCGAGGCGGGAGCCACCATAAGGAAATCGTCCCCGCCGATATGTCCGAGCTCCACGCCCGGCAGAACGCCGGCGGCCTTGCGTAGAATCTCGGCCAACAGATAGATCATCGCGTCGCCGCGCACGAATCCATAGCGGTCGTTGAAGGCCTTGAAATAATCGAGATCAAGATAGATCAGGTGCAGCCATTCGTCGCCTGAGAGACGGTGATCAATCAGGCTGCGCAGCACCGGCCCCGTCGGCAGATCGGTCAACGGATGCACGCTGGAGGGCACTCCCGCTTTGGTCAGGTGATCCAGGGCACCCAACAGCGCCAACGTACCCATATAGCGTCCAGCATCGTCAACCACCACCCACGGCTGATCCCGCCCTCCGCTCTCGAACACGCGCCGCAACAGGCTATGAGCATTCGCCGTGGCGCGCAGAATGTGTTCCAGCGCTTTGGCGTAGCGCCCCACATTGCCTTTGCCGATGCTGGTCAGCAGTTTGCGATCCAGGTATCCGACAGGACGTTCGTCATCAAGCACCACGATGAATTCAAGCGCCGTATCCGATCGGAAGCGCCGTTGCGCCGCAGCGATGTGATCATGCACCGATACGACCGAACCCGGCGATAGAAAATCGCCCAACCGCACTTGCGGCACAGGCGAGCTCATCTTCGCCGCCGCGACCTTGGGCAGGCAATCCTGACTGACAGGCTCGTTGGCGGGAGCCGCGAAAAAAAATCCCTGCGCATAGCTCACTCCGAGATCGCTGCAGAGCTGTACGTCCTCCTCATCCTCCAGCCCCTCGGCCACTGTCGAACACCCCAGCCGCTGGGCCAGGGAAATAATGGCTTCCAACATGACCGAACGCATGCGGCTGTTATGCGCGCCATGGACCAGATTCCGGTCGATCTTGATGAAATCCGGGCGTAGCGCCCCGAGCAGGCTCAGGCCGTTATATCCCGACCCCATATCGTCGAGCGCTATGCGTACCCCTTGTGCCCGCAATGCGTCGCAGGCCGTTGCCAGCATTTCAACATCTTCGAAACGTTCGCTTTCGACGATCTCGATTACGATTTCCTGAGTGGGCACGCCGCGCTCACGTAGTGCGATGAACAGCGGATGGCGGCCGTAATCGACATGCACCAAACTACTCGGCATTGCATTGATGAAAATGGGCATTCCGGCAGGCATCAGGCGAATCTTGGCATCTATCGCTGCCAACTGCGCCGCCACATCCATCGCTTCCAAGCGCTTGGCTCGCCGGGCAACATCGAACGCCTCGACGGCACCGACCAGCACTTCCTGACGAGCCCTGACGCGACACAAGGCTTCGTAAGCGAACAACTTTCCGGCCCGTTGCAGATCGACTATCGGCTGCAGCTGGCTGAACAGATAGTTGCCAAGGTCGCCGTGGATCCAGTCATGCTCTACCCAGGTATGCAGCGTCTCCAGCGACACCACCCGTGACAACGCGCTCGCAGGGCCCAGCAACCCCTCATCTCCCGCCAGCCACAAGGCCTGGATTTCACCGCTGACCGTCTGAGGCACCGCGCGGACCAGCTCCGACAGCAGTCCGCCCAACTCATTCTCGTCGACATCGAAACGCCATAGACCACCTGCCGATGCGTCTTGCAACTGTCCGTATAGCCGGCAGACAGCCGGCTCCTCGAGAAGCCCCAAACGGATATACAGCTGACCGGCGTTCGAAAGATTATTCATTCAGTGTCTTGGCGCTCTATTCCGGCACAGACAAGCGGGGCTGCCTGCCCATCATCCGTTCACGAATCGACGACGCCCGTCGCAGCCAAATCCGCCACGAGCACACGGTTGGTGCATCGGAGGATACTGAGCAAAACCCGGACCAGCCAGTCTATACGCCTGCTGCGCAAGCATGCGTAAGGGTTCGCGCATAGGTGGAGGAAACGCATATGCACCAGAACAGGACATTGCGCCCGATGGTCGTGCGTTTGGTTGGAGGCAACGCGGATGTACGTCGGGATGACGGCGCGTCGGTCCGGCGCGCTCACCATCCGGGCGCGGGAATCAGTTTTCCGTCTGCTTGAGACTATCCAAAGCGGAAATCAGAGCGCGATCGACCACCGGCGCATCCTCGATGATGCGCGCGCGCATCTCGCGAAGCTCGGTAGCCAATGCTTGTGCCGTCATTTCCACCACCTTCATGCCCTGGCGATTGACGAAAAAATACTTGCCGCTGATGATACTGCGCCAGGACAATTTGATACGCTGTTCGCGCCCGTTGGCATCCGTCCAGTCAAGCCACGTACTCTCTTCCAGGCTTTCTGCGCACTCCAGGAACTCGTCAAGGACCACCTCGCCGTCGCCATCCCCCAGGTTGGGAGTCACGGCTTCCGCGCCTCGGAATCGTCCCTCGGCGATCATGCGATTGATTTCGTCGGTCTTGCGCGCCATGAAGCTCTTCTGATCGAGCTCGGACTCCGCGTCCGCAGAAACCTCGATGGCCGGCTCTTCGCGGAAATTCGGCGTCAGGTCGACATCCACGCTTTCCGCTGCTGCCGGCTGCGCGGCAGCAGCGTGTACCGGAACCGGGGGCGCCACCTGCACAGCGACGGCATCATGCGGCGGCTCCGGCGACGTTTCGCGGTGCACACCGGCATCCGGCTTGGGCGAAACCCGCGCCAGGCGCGAATGTTCCATGGCGAGACACACGAACAGAGCCTCGCGATTCTCGGCCGTCACATTCAACTTTTCCATGCCGTCGCGCAACGCGCGCAGGATGTTAGGCAATGTATCCAGAAGCTGGGCTCTCGCTCCATCCGATTCCTTCGGCATGAGGCTCCAAACCAGCGTCGAGGCGATATTCAGAGCCTTCATCCACGACTTCGATTCACTGCCTGAACTGGCATAGATGCCGGCCATAAGATCGCGCCAGGGCCCGCGCAGGAAATTCTCGACGACGCCAGGAATCCGGCTTCCCACCAGCACCTGATCGATGGCTGCCGATGCCACGGCACGACCGATTTCGCGGTTCTCGCGCCGCATCGACTGCTCGGCGGCCGCGCTTTCGCGCTCCTGTGCCGTGTGCTCTTCCGAATCGAGATAGGATTCGAAATCAGCCAGCACTTTTTCGAAGACCTGCGTGTCGTCCTCGAATTCATCGACGACACGATTCACCATCTGCTCGACGCGCGAGAACAGATCCTCGGCACCCTGCCCGGCACCAGGCGTCCAGCCAATCCCGGCGTGCGTCATCAGATTGAGCAGGCGGCGCGCGGGATGATGCTTGCGGGTCAGGAAGCTACGCTCGATCAAGGCGACCTTGAGCATCGGAATCTGCAGACGCGCTATCAGCCCCTTGAAGGGCTCCGGCAGCGACGGGTCCTCGAAGATGAAATCGAACAACATCGCCACAATGTCGATGGTGTTCTCGTCCACCGGCGTAAACGTCTGCTGCCCCTCCGTCCCGCCGTTGCCGACGACCTGACGGAGCTCATCCTTCAGGATGTTCGCTGCAAGTGGCGCGCCGTTGCCGTTCATTTGCTGCAACTGCGTCAAGGCTCCGACCAGTTCGCGGCCGGACACCATCATCGGCGCCCCGCCGCCGTATCCGTAACCGCCTCCAGGCGCGCCGCCCTGGCCCCGCACCGAACCTAGAAACGCCTGCAGCGCAGCGGCGAGCTCGTCGTTGCCATCGTCCTCGTAATAGCCCCCATCGCTCTGGGAGCCTCCCCCATGCTCGGTAGACGAGCCACCATGGCGCCCGGGGCCGCGCCGGCGGGCGGACCCGCCTCCGCCAGCATGCTCGTCGCCTCTCAAATTAGGTAGCAGTCCGGCTTCGCGAAGGATGAGATTGAAACCCGCATAGACGTCGCCCAGTTCGCCGACGACGAAGCGATCGAACAATTTGTAGAGGACGAGTTTCGGCTGGATGGACATCTCCAGCACGGACGCCGCCTCACTGAAGGCTTCGCACACCGTACGCGGGCCGATGGCGATATCGTCGTCGGACGATGGCGCAGTCTGGCTGCTCAGCGCGGCGAGGCGCTGACCAATCAGGTAAAGATCTTCCGAGTAGAGGCGCTTCGCCTTGCCGGACATGCCGTCGGTCGCCAGACGTTCTTCCAGCTCATCGGTTTCAACCAAGCTCAGCTCGCCATCGGCACCGCCAAACTTGTCGTTTTCCGTACGCTGGCGGATCCCCGGCGTCAGACTGCGTTCGAAGCCCTTGAGCACACCGGCGACGAAATCGCCTTCGATGCTCTTGCGCTTGAGGCGTACTTCACGCATCGCCTCGAAATAAAGCGCCTGCTGCTGGTTGCTCTCGGCCTTGTCGGCCCGGGCGAAAAACGCATCGTCCACGTTTTCCAGCATGACCCGGATGCGTTGCATGAACGAATCGCGGAGCTGTTCGCGCAGACGCGAAATGAGTTGCCCCCGCTGTACCGCGCCGAGTCCGCCGCGGCCTGGCGTGATCGCAACAACCTTATCCTGATTCCCTTGCTGCATCGTCCACCTCGTGTGCGGCCCGGACGCGAAGATATCCCATCAGGGTGTCGCACGGATAAAGCCATATACGCAGTTGCGCACTATGAATTATCGACCCGTCTCCCGCTCAGCTTAACGCGCGGCCGACGCGTGGTCGCAATAGACCGATGAACGTGCGCCACGCTGACCACAGCGGCCATCATTCGGTATGATATGTCTTTATATCACCATCGACACCTTTGGTCCGCATCTGCCATGCCCGACCATCCGCCTTGCGGGACCGTTCCCGCCAACAAACCAGCTACGGTGTCGCTATGCGGGCCGGCCGTTTCCGGCAGCAGCGACCACATTATACAAACCACCACACATCCCGAATGGAAAACAAACGTATGCTGCGCGCAGCCCTGAGCGAAAGACGCACCAGCGTCCCCGTACGCGTCGGTTCGGTCACCGTCGGTGGCGATGCCCCCGTCGTCGTGCAATCCATGACCAACACCGACACCGCGGATACGCTACGCACCGCGATCCAGGTGGCCGAACTGGCGCGTGCAGGTTCCGAACTGGTTCGCCTGACAGTCAACACCGAGGAAGCTGCCGCCGCCGTTCCTGAAATACGCCAACGCGTGGAAGCCATGGGCCTCGATGTGCCGCTGATCGGCGATTTCCACTTCAATGGCCATAAACTCCTGGCCAAATACCCTGCCTGTGCCGAAGCACTGGCCAAATACCGCATCAATCCCGGCAATGTCGGTCGCGGCAAGAAGCGCGACGAGCAGTTCGCACAGATGATCGAGTTCGCCTGCCGCTACGACAAGCCTGTGCGTATCGGCGTCAACTGGGGCTCGCTGGACCAGGACCTGTTGGCACGTCGACTCGATGAGAACGCGCGCAGCGCGTCTCCGAAAGAGTTGGAAGAAATCACCCACGACGCGCTGCTCGAATCCGCTCTATCGAGCGCGCAACGGGCCGAGGAACTCGGCCTCGGCCACGACCGGATCATACTTTCCTGCAAGCTTTCCGGCGTGCAGGACCTCATTCGCGCCTATCGCGATTTGGGTGGCCGCTGCGACTACCCGCTCCATCTCGGGTTGACCGAAGCGGGCATGGGCGTGAAAGGCATCGTGGCCTCCACCGCAGCCCTCGCCGTGCTGCTGGCCGACGGCATAGGCGATACCATCCGCATCTCGCTCACCCCCGAACCCGGCGGTGAACGGACGCAGGAAGTTCTGGTCGGCCAGGAGATCCTGCAATCGCTCGGCATGCGCTCATTCACTCCCCGCGTGATCGCCTGCCCGGGCTGCGGGCGTACTTCCAGCGACTACTTTCAGCACCTCGCGGCAGACATCCAGGAATTCCTGGTTCAGCAGATGCCTGTATGGCGCAGCACGCACCCGGGCGTGGAGGATATGAGCGTGGCGGTCATGGGCTGCGTGGTCAACGGCCCCGGCGAAAGCCGCCACGCCAACATCGGCATCAGCCTACCCGGCAGCGGCGAGACGCCGGTCGCCCCAGTCTATGTGGACGGCGAGAAGACCGTCACCCTCAAGGGCGACGGCATCGCCGAGGAATTCAAGTCGCTGGTGGCCGAGTACGTGCAACGTCACTACACCGCACAGCGGGAAACCGAATCGGCCTGATCGCCCAGCGTACCGCTTGATTTGCCTGCACGCGGGAATTATCCCGCGCGCAGGCTGTCGGATAAGCCTGACACTCATCCCGGGCACTGCCGGCTTCGCGCCGGGAACCGACCGGATACACTGCCAGCCGACACGCGAATCAGCATGCCACGAACAGCGCCCTTATCCGCCTCACAGCCTTCGCTCCTGCTCGCCCTACTTCTGTCGTTCTCGCCGCTTGCAAGCTACGGCAGCACCCAAACCATTGCCGAATCACCACTCTCTGCCAACCATTACCTGATTCCCGCCTTCAGCAATCACCTGCTGTACGACGGGCGCCTCATCTACGAAGATCTCCAGGAAGCGCGTATCGCCGCACGCGCAAAGCGGACGCTGGCGCTACGGTTGGCCTTGGCGGACGCCAGCGCCCATCTGCTCCAACTCGCTACCCCACCGTCTCTGGCAGGCCTCAGGCAGCAGATGGTCGCCGTACGCCAGAGCCTCGACGGCCGGAGCAAAACGCCTCCGGACGCAGCATGGGCGGCGCTCATCGGATCGATAGAAAAACTACCCATGCATCGCGCGGATCAACCGGCGAGGACACGTTTGAATCGTACCGCCGAGCAGGGAAAAAAACTGGCGGCGGAAGGCGATCTCGCCGGTGCGCGCGCCGAGCTTTCGAAGCTGGTCGCGGAAATCGAGATCACCTCGCACGTATTCCCCATCACCGCGGTACGCAAAAGCGTGGGAGCTGCCGTCAAGGCGGCCTCGGCATTCACTCCCCGCTGGGCACAGGCCCAGAAAGCGATTACCAGTTCCCTCGACCAGACCCGCTGGATCATGCGTGCGGAAGCGGGACACATGATCCACGCATTCGACGCCACGGTCGCGGCCTACGTCCAGTTTCCCAACTCCCCCTCTCGAGCACGCAACTCGCTGCAGCATGCCGTCTGGTGGCTGAGCCGCGACCGCAGCGACGGTGACGGCGATGGCGACGCTGCGCTTTTGCATGACATACGTCAGGCGGCTCGACCACACAGCAAACTCAGCCTGCATGTCATCGGCGTACTGCAAACCCGCCTCGCCTACAGCATCCATCACGAGCGGCTTGCTTCAGCGCAGACGAAATAAGCAGCGGGTTGTTTTCAACCACCGCCTCGTCATATCAACCACCATCGCTTCGTAAAACGCCCTTATCTACCGTGCCAGGCGCCGCTTTAGCGTCTGGCACGGCGCTTGCTCCCCTGCTTTGCGCATTACGCATCACAAAGCACACGCAGAGGAGCGTCCGGATGTTGGAAAACTCATTATCGCTGTTTCTTTCGAGGATGGATTTCGCATGGATTACCAGCATGCACATCCTCTATCCGCCGCTCACCATCGGTCTGTCGCTCCTGCTGTTCTTCACGGAATGGCGCTGGTTCAAAACCGATGAAGAACAGTGGTATCGTCTCACGCGTTTTTTCGAAAAACTCTTCATCATCAATTTCGGCGCCGGTGTAGCGACCGGCGTCACCATGGAAATGGCCTTCGGTATTTTCTACGGCCCATTCTCGCAAGCCGCAGGTCCGTTCTTCGGCAATATCCTAGGCTACGAAACCATCACTGCATTTATGTACGAAGCGGGCTTCGTCGGCCTGATGATTTTCGGCTGGGGCAAGATCAGCAAACGCATGCACTTGTTCGCCACCTTCAACGTGGCGCTCTCCTCCAGCCTTTCGGCGATGTGGATCCTGGTTGCCAATTCCTGGATGCAGACCCCCACCGGAGTCACTTTGGAGAACGGCATGTTCATGGTCCACGACTGGGCCAAGGCAATCTTCAACCCTAATTTCCTACTCGCCTTTCCGCATATGTGGATCGCCGCACTGGAACTCTCGCTATTCTTCGTCGCCGGCGTGTCGGCCTGGTTTCTCCTGAAGAACCGCAACACCCAGATCTTTCTTCACTCGCTCAAGTATTCCCTACTCGCGCTGGTCATCATCGCACCGCTACAGGTCTACCTGGGCGACGCACTGGGTCTAGCTGTCGCCGACGACCAACCTGCCGCGCTCGCAGCCATGGAGGGGCACTACCACACCTACAATCCGGACGGTAGCCCGAATACCGGCTGGCACGTCCTCGCTTGGCCTAACGACGCCGAGGGAAGAAACGACTTCGCGATCACGCTGCCACACGTCCTCAGCCTGATCGAGACGCGCACGCTGAACGGTGTGGTCAAGGGCCTCGACCAGTTCAAGCCCGAAGACCGCCCACCGGTACTCATTCCCTTCTATGCCTTCCGCATCATGGTAGCGATCGGCATCTTCCTGAGCTTGGTGGCGCTGTGGGGCTTATATCTAAAACTGCGTGGTCACCTGAACGTCGATCGACTGCGTCGACGCCCACTCTTCCTGCGCACAGTCGTGTTCAGTGCTTTCCTGCCCTATCTGGCCATCTGGACCGGCTGGTGGACGCGCGAGATCGCCCGCCAACCCTGGATCGTGCATGGACTGATGCGCACATCCGAAGGCGCCAGCCAGATGAGCGTGGCCGCCGAACTCGCCTGGCTGATCGGCTTCGGCATCTTTGAAATCGGCGTATGGATCGGCGCCTGGTACTTCTTCGCCAAGGTCGTCCGCCAAGGTCCGGATCTGGAAAGCCCCGTGATCGACGGTCAACGCCACGACCGTCTCGGCCACATGGTCAGCGGCGAAGCCGACGACGAATACCCCGAATATGCCCGCCCCACCTACTGAGCACCAGGAGATCGATTCGTGGAAACGCTAACCGCCATACAAAACCAGCTGTCCTTTATCTGGTGGATCGCGCTGGGACTCAGCCTCATGCTCTATATCATCCTCGACGGCGCCGATCTCGGCGCCGGAATCTTCTCGCTGTTCGTGCGTGACGAAGACGAACGCGGCGCCATCATGGCGGCCATGGCCGGCACCTGGGATGCCAACGAGACCTGGTTGGTCGTTGCCGGGGGAATACTGTTCGGCAGCTTCCCACTGGTATACGGCTCGGCCTTTCACTACCTGATGGTGCCGCTGATGGTGACGCTGTTGAGCATCATCCTGCGCGCCGTGTCGCTCGAATTCCGCGTGCATTCCCAGAACAGTCAGCGCTTCTGGGACTGGGGATTCGGCCTCGCCAGTTTGACTGCAACGTTCTTCGCCGGCGTCGCGCTGGGAGCCGTATTGCAAGGCTTTCAACTCGACAACGCCGAAGTACCCAACTACGTTGGCGGCAGCATGACTTTTCTCAGCCCATTCAGCCTGTGGACCGGCATCGCCGCGGTGATCGCCGCCTCATTGGCAGGTGGTCTCTTCCTGCGTGCCCGCTTCGAGAAATACTGCCGCATCTATCGCAGCGTAGCCGCCTGGGTATCCGCCACTTTCTACCTCGCCCTGGCCGCAGTGCTGATCACGCTGACATGGAGCTTCCTGAAGTTCCCCTGGGCAGCTGCCAAGTGGAGCGGAGCGTACTGGTGGGCATGGTGGCTGCTGGGCGCGGCCGTGGTGTACAGCGCCGTCAGGATGCGCGTCGCCTCGGCACGCCAGCAGGACACGCGCGCACTGCTGTGGCTGTCCGCAACCATCGCCCTGATGTGGGGCGGCATGATGGCGACCATGTTCCCCTGGCTCGTTCCCGGCACCTGGACCATTTTCAGCGGTGCCAATCCGTCGAATTCGCTGGTCGCCTTCACCTTGGCGATGGGGGGCTTCATTCCGGTCATGCTGATGTACAACTGGTATCAGATCTGGGTGTTCCGCGGGCGCATCACCAAGATGGCCGCCTACGCGCATCACTGACGACGAAGCCTGCGCGGTGCAGTTGAATTGGCCGCGCAGGCTCACTTCCGGCCAATCATGCTCATGAACGCACGCCCTCATTACACGCTGCAGGCGCTCTGGAATCTGCGTCTGCTCGCTCTGCTTCTGCTCGGGCCTGCGCTCGGCACTTCGCTGGTCGGCACCATATTCGGCATACCGCCAACGCTATACCTGCTGGCCTGCGCTATGTTTCTGTTTTCCCTGGCCACGCTGTCATCTCTGATTGCAGCCGAGCGACGACGCATCGTTGCCCTCGGCCACCGGAACGGCTCATAAGCGGCGCAGCAGCGATCGGTCGGATACACTACGCAGCCGCATTTTCATTCCTGCGACGACCCGCAGAACGAACACACCACATCCACGCCACGGAGCCATTCATGTTCAATCGCGGCCCCAGTCAAGCCCTGCGCCGCTTGGTCATGCAGCCGCTATGGCTACCGGTGCTGATCACGATGACCGCGCTGATCGGCTCCATGACCGTGCTCGTGTTCATCATCTACACCGGTTTGAACCGCTTCGAGCCGCTGTACGCACACGCCCGACAGGTCGCCGAGCTGCGCACCGTCATCAACGCGATCGAACATGACCGCGAACTCGGCATACTGCCGGCCCCGAGCGTGACTCGCGAATTGAACAAACTCACACGACTCGACCGCTGGCTTGCACCGGATACCCAGACCAGGCTCGAACAGGCGTTCGCCACACTGCACGGTGGCGCCATGCCGGTCGGTCAGGCAGTCGATTTCGCCCTGCAGCACCTCCGATTGGCGGAGGAAGCCGAGGACACCGCCAGCCTCGGCATGTTCGAGACGGTGCATGACGCCGCGCGCCGCGCCCTGCAGCTCGCGCTGGCCACGCTGATCGCCTTCCCTCTGCTGGTGATCGCCTTTTTATACGGCCTGCACGGGCGGCTCGTCGCGCCGCTCGGACGCCTGGCGGACATGCTGACCATGCTGACCGAACGCAACTACCAGCCGATCGAGGAGCGCGGCACGACACCGACGCTGCGGCCCCTGCTTTCGAGCTACAACCAGCTCGTCGCCCGCCTCGAACTGCTCGAGGAACGCCACGCCAACCGCGAACGCGAACTATCCGCCGCCGTGGACGAAGCCATGCGTTCGCTGCTGCTCACGCATTCCGCACTCACCCGCGCCGAGCGCCTCGCCGCTGCCGGGGAGGTCGCCGCCGGACTGGCCCACGATCTGCGCAATCCGCTCGCCGGCATCCGCCTCGCGCTGCATAACCTGGAAAGCGACAGCAGCGATGCGGACACGACGGCAAGGCTGCAGCTGGTCGGCGGAGAGATCGATCGACTGGTCAATACGCTCAACGGGCACCTCGACCGGGCCCGCCACCGCCCCGAAGCACCGGCCCCGATCCGCATCGACGAAACGCTGCGCAACACCGCCCTACTACAGGGTTTCAGCTTCGGCGACAAAGTCCGCCTGCGTGTCGAGGCGCCTGCGGAGCTGCGCTGCCGATTGCCCGAAGCCGGTTTCCGCCACACGCTGCTGAACCTGATGAACAATGCCTGCGAGGCATTGAGCGACAAAGGCGGCGACGTACGCATCCGGGCCGAACTGCTGCAGCAGGAACTGCACATCAGCATCGAAGACGACGGCCCGGGATTTTCCGCGCAACTGCTTGACCAGCGGCCCGCGCGCCTTCGCCTCCGAAAAGGGCAACGGCACTGGCCTGGGATTGGCCACCGCCCGCCGTTTCGCACACGAATGCGGTGGCCGGCTGGAGCTTTCCAACCACCAACGCGGCGGTGCCAGGGTCGTTCTGGCAATTCCGTGCCGCCCCGAAGCGGCCGCTGCCTGAACGCCGCCCGCATCTGGCACAATGGCGGTTTGACTAAACAGTCACCACGACCACGCCCCGAACTCCACGCATGAGCGAAGTCCTGCTGATCATCGAAGACGAAGCCCTGCTGGGTCAGGAGCTCGCCCGTCACTTCCAGCGCGAAGGCTGGGAAGTGGTGCTCGCGGACGACCTAGCGCAGGCTCGGCAGCAACTTTTCGATAACGCCCTGGATCCGCTGGTCGTGCTCTCCGACATGAGCCTGCCCGACGGCAACGGCCTTGATCTACTGGAAGCCGCGCGCGAAGCCGGCATCCGTTCCGAATGGGTACTGCTCACCGGCTACGGCACCGTGCCCGATTCCGTTCGCGCCCTGCGCCTGGGCGCACACGAGTTCCTGGAAAAACCCTGCGCCCGTGACCGCCTCGACCTGATTGTCGGCGGTGCCGCCCGCGCCGCGCGTGCCCACCGCCGCCTCGACCACCAGCACCAAGCCGGCAACGAACGCTACAGACCCGAGGCCATGCTCGGTGACAGTCCGGCCAACCAGGCCGTACGCGACCTGCTGCGCCGACTGGCCCAAGTGCCGTTCAGCACCCTGCTGATACAAGGCGAAACCGGCACCGGCAAGGGCCTTGCGGCTCGCATCCTCCACCACACCGGGCCGCGCAGCGACGGCCCGTTCATACAGCTCAACTGCGCAGCCCTACCGCGGGAACTGCTCGAATCGGAACTGTTCGGCCACGAAGCCGGCGCCTTCACCGGTGCTCGCGGGCGCCGCATCGGCCTGTTCGAACAGGCCAACGGCGGCACCTTGTTCCTGGACGAAATCGGCGAACTCGACACCGATCTGCAGGCCAAGCTGCTGATGGCCATCGAAGAGCGCACCATCCGCCGGCTCGGCGGTGCGCGCGAAATTCGTATTGACGTACAGATCATTGCCGCCACCCACCGCGATCTCGCCCAGTGCGTCGCGCAAAAGGAATTCCGCGCCGACCTCTATCACCGCCTCAGCGTATTCCGCGTCGAACTGCCGCCTCTGCGCCACCGCCCGCAGGATCTGGAACAGCTGGTTCCTGTGTTTGTCGCCGAATTCGCAGCCAAGGCAGGCAGGGTGACCAGCGAGGTTCCCGAAGACGTCATGCGGCAGCTGCACGGCTATCCCTGGCCGGGCAACGTACGCGAGTTGCGCAACGTTATCGAACGCAGCGTGCTGCTCAGCGAGGGCAGCCGCCTCTCCACCCGCTGGCTGCAGTTGTGCAGTGCCAGCCCCTGTCCGCTGGACCGGCACGACGGTCCCCTGCTGCAACTGCCGCTGGACGGCAGCCTCAGCCTCGAGGCAATCGAACGCGAAGTCCTCGCCAGGGCGCTCGACCTCAACGACTACAATGTCTCGGTCACGGCACGCCTGCTCGGCACCACACGCGAGACGCTGCGCTACCGCATGCAGAAATTCGGCCTGCAGCGTCCTAGCGAAACCACCTGACCGGAAGCATCATGTCATCGCCATCAGCCCCCATGCCCCGCACCACCGGCAAAGTCCTCAATGGCTGGCTACGCAGTCATGTCGCTCGCGTGCGCCGGCCGCTCGCCGCCGCCGTCGCCGTCGGGGCTGTCGGCGGTCTGCTGCTCATCCTGCAGGCCTGGCTGCTGGCGCTGACCATCAACGCCGTAGCCATCGAGGGGCGCGACCTGGCTTATGTCTGGCCCTGGCTGACGGGACTGCTCGGCGTATTCGCCGCACGCGCGGTGGTCGCCGCCCTGGCCGAAGCCACGGCCTTCGAAGCAGCCGCGCGCGTCAAACTCGACATCCGCAAACGCGTCTATGCCCATCTTGAGGCGCTCGGGCCGGCCTGGACCCGCCAGCAGCGCACCGGCGACCTGGCCAACACCCTGATCGACGGCGTCGAATCGCTGGAAAAGTACTACGCCAACTACCTGCCGCAGACAGCGCTGGCTGCCTTCATACCCTTCGCCATACTGGTCTTCGTCTTTCCCTCCGACTGGGTTTCCGGAATCATCATGCTGGTCACCGCGCCGCTGATTCCGTTCTTCATGATTCTCATCGGCAAGGGAGCCGAACGGCTCAACCAGCGCCAGTGGCGCAAGCTCGCACGCATGAGCGCGCACTTCTTCGACGTCATCGAAGGCCTCACCACGCTCAAACTGTTCAACGCCAGCCGCTTCGAGGCCGAAGTCGTCGCACAGATCTCCGACGAATACCGCCGCAGTACCATGGCCGTGCTGCGAGTCGCATTCCTGTCCTCGCTGGTGCTGGAGTTCATGGCCACCGTCAGCATCGCCATGGTCGCCGTATTCATCGGCTTCCGCCTGCTCTACGGCGACATCCACTATCTGCCAGGTTTCTTCGTGCTGCTGCTCGCGCCCGAGTTCTATCTGCCCCTGCGCAACATGGGCACGCAGTACCACGCGCGCATGGAGGCGGTCGGCGCCTCGGAACAGATCGTCAAGCTGCTCAACACGCCGCTGCCCGAAACACCCGCCGGAGAGCGGACCTTACCCGCCGATGCACCGCTGGAGATTCGTTTCGAACACGTCGGCTTCGCCTACGATCCGGGTCGCCCCGTACTCGCCGACATCGACTTCACGCTCGCCCATGGCGAGCGCCTGGCGCTGGTCGGTCCCAGCGGCGCCGGCAAGACCACGCTCAGCCAACTTCTGCTTGGCTTCATCCGACCGCAGAGCGGACGCCTCAGCATCAATGGCATAGACCTGCACGAACTGTCTGAAAACGCCTGGCTGTCGCAAGTCGCCTGGTTGCCGCAGCGGCCCACTCTGTTCCACGGCAGCCTGCTCGACAATATCCGCCTGGGCCGGCCCGACGCCGATCCCGAGGCGGTTCGCCAAGCCGCCGAACTGGCCAATGCCGCCGACTTCATCGAACGCCTGCCGCAGGGCTACGACACATTGGTCGGTGACCGCGGTCAGGGGCTGTCCGGCGGCGAGATTCAGCGTATCGCCCTGGCCCGCGCCTTCCTCAAGGATGCCCGCCTGGTGGTACTCGACGAGGCCAGCGCCAGCCTCGATCCGGAAACCGAAGCGCTGATCACCGAATCGGTCGAGCGCCTGGCCCGCAACCGCGCCATGCTGGTGATTGCCCATCGGTTGGAAACCATCCGCCGCGCCGACCGCATTCTGGTGCTCAACGAAGGCCGTATCGTCGAACAGGGCGGACATGAGGCTCTGCTCGCCGGCAACGGCCTGTATGCGAGCATGAACAGCCTGTACCGAGGAGCGAACGCATGAAGGACCTGCTGCGACTGCTCGGCCTGTTCCGGCCTTATGCCCGCTGGATCGCCGCCGGCATCCTGCTCACCATCACCGTCACCTTGGCCAACATCGGCCTGCTCGCCCTGTCCGGCTGGTTCATCACCGCCATGGCGATCGCCGGCCTGGCCGGCACAGGCATCAACTACTTCACGCCGGCCGCCGGCATCCGCGGCCTCGCAATCCTGCGCACCGGCGGGCGCTATGCCGAGCGCCTGGTTACGCACGAGGCGACCTTCCGCCTGCTGTCGCGACTGCGCGTATGGTTCTACGAACACCTCGAACCGCTGGCCCCGGCGCGTCTGCAGTACTACCGCGGCGGCGACCTGTTGAGCCGCATACGCGCGGACATCGACACGCTGGACAACTTCTACCTGCGCGTGCTGGCGCCCAGCATCGCTGCCGCCGTCAGCGTGTTCGCCGTCGTCGGCTTCATGGCCTTGTTCGACGTACCGGTGGCGCTGACCAACCTCGCCGGCCTGCTGCTGGCAGGTATTGCCTTGCCACTGCTCGCCCAACGACTCGGCCGCCGTCCCGGCCGGCAGATCGTCGCAGTGCGTGCAGAGCTGCGCTCCGCCGTGGCCGATGCCGTGCGTGGGCAAGGCGAACTGCGCGTGTATCAGGCCGGACAACGGCAGGCCGAGCGCATCGAGCGTTTGAGCGATGAGCTGATCGCACCGCAGCGACGCCAGACGCACATCAACGGCCTGTCCGCCGCCCTGTCGGGATTGATAACCCAGCTCACCGTCTGGTTCGCCGTACTGATCGCCATCCCCCTGGTCGCGCACAAGAGTCTCGACGGCCCGGGCCTGGCGATGATCGCGCTGTTCGTCATGGCCAGCTTCGAATCCATCAACGCGCTGCCGCTCGCCTTCCAGACCCTCGGAGAGACGCTTGCCGCGGCACGCCGCATCTTCGAGATCGTCGACACCCGCCCGGCCGTTACCGAGCCGAGCGTAGAAGCCGAGCGCCCCGCTGATTTCGATCTGCGTCTGAGCGGCCTGCGCATGCGCTACGCTGACGATGCGTCCTGGGCGCTGGACGGGGTCGACCTCGACGTACCTGCAGGTGGCCGCCTCGGCATCGTCGGCGCCACCGGCTCCGGCAAGACCAGTCTGCTCAACGTGCTGCTGCGCTTCTGGGACTATCAGGAGGGCGAGGTCGAGATCGGCGGAGCTTCGCTTCGCGGCTTCCGCGGCGAAACGGTACGCAGCTGGTGCGCAGTGGTCGCTCAGCAGACGCATCTGTTCAACACCAGCGTGCGTCAGAACCTGCTGCTGGCACGCCCGGACGCGAGCGAGGAGGATCTTCTGAGTGCCTTGCGGCAGGCCAACATTCACGACGAAATCATGGCCTTGCCCGATGGCTTGGACACCTTCGTCGGCGAAACCGGTACGCGACTTTCCGGTGGCCAGGCCCGTCGCGTCGCGATCGCCCGCGCGCTGCTCAAGGACGCACCAGTCCTGATCCTCGACGAACCCACCGAGGGCCTGGATGCGGAATCCGAACACGCCGTGCTGCAGGCGCTGGAGGCACTCATGCGCGAGCGCACCACTTTGCTCATCACGCACCGTCCGCAGGCCCTTCGCTATGTGGACGATATCGTCATCATGAGCCATGGCCGCGTCATCGAACGAGGTGAGCCTCAGTCACTGATGCACGAAGGCCGCCATCTCGCCGCCTATACGCATGTGAGTTGATACGCCTCAACAAATCGGCGCGACGCGCCATGCTCGAAGCATTACACTTATAGCGTCACCCATCGTGTAAGGGGAAAAGCATCATGAGCGAATCACCGAAGGATGATCTCAACGCCCTGCGCGAGGACTTCGGCAAGCTGCGCGAAGATGTCGGCAAGCTCACCGAGACGCTCAAGCAGCTCGGCCTGGACCGGGCGCATAGCACGCAGGAACGCGTCAACGACAGGCTCGATGAGGCACGCGAACGTCTGCGGGAGCGCGTCGATGCCACCGGACAGCGCGGCCGGGCCTATTACGACCAACTCGAAGGACGCGTCGGCGAACATCCGCTGAGCAGCCTGCTCACCGCCTTCGGCGTGGGCTTCGTCATCGCCAAGCTGCTCGATCTCGGGGGGCGGCGCTGAACTACATCACCGAATGGCTGCTGGCGCTACTCGATCTGCTCGAACTCGAGGGTCGCCAGTTCAAACGGCAGGCCTTCCGCTTGGGCCTCGGTCTATGGCTGAGCTTGATCGCGGCGCTCACCCTGCTTGCCGGCCTGCTAGTTGTGGCATGGGGCGTGGAACGCTGGCTGAGCTCGCTGCTCGGCCCAATATCCAGCCTGTTCCTGGTCGGCGGACTGCTACTGCTGGTCGCCACCGGTCTAGCCTTATGGGTGCGCCGGCTCATCCGCCGCTAGCGGTCCGCCCGCGGCACCGCAAAACGCCGCCTTGCCCCGATCCATATAGGGCGTTCTGAATGGACAGAAATGCGCACGACAGAACGACCGATGCCCGCTCGCAGCTGCGCCGCATCGCTAGGCGCGAGCCGTGGCCCCTGCGTCTGCTCGAACCCGAGCATCGTCCACTGATCGTCGCCTTTCTGCTCGGCCTTGCCGCAGGCGGCCTCGTACCAGCACGCCGCTGGCTCACGCACGCGATCAAGCGTCGCCTGCTCCGCTGAATCTTCGCGATCAACCCTTGCGGACGATTTCGATGATCTCTTCGAAGCCACCGATCGCCACGGCAGCATCGAGTTTGATCGCCTCCTTCGGCATGCCGAACACGACGCAGCTCGCTTCGTCCTGGGCCATGGTATAGGCGCCGGCTTCACGCATGCGCTTCAGTCCATGCGAACCGTCGCCGCCCATGCCGGTCATGATGATGCCGATCGCGTTGCGTCCGGCGGCGTCTGCTACCGAGCGGAACAATACGTCGACCGAGGGCCGGTGCCGGTTGACCAGAGGCCCGTCCATGACTTCCGCGTAGTATTGCGCACCGCGCCGCGCAACTTTCAGATGCCGTCCGCCGGGTGCGATCAGCGCCAACCCATTCAGCAGCCGATCGCCGTCGCGCGCCTCGCGCACTTCGATCGCACACAAACCGTTCAGGCGCTGGGCAAAGGCCGCGGTGAACTTCTCCGGCATGTGCTGGACGATGGCGATGGGTGGGCAGACGCGCGGCAGCGCCGTCAGCACCGTCTCGAGCGCCTGCGTACCGCCGGTCGAGGTACCGATCGCGACGATGCGGTCGGTCGTCTCGGCCATGGCGCGCGGCGCCGGAACCGCCGGGGCGCTCCGATCAGGCGTGCGCGTCTCGCCGGCCTGTTTCCCGGCCGGCACCGTGCGGCGTAGATTTCCGAGCCGGGCCTGCGCGGCGCTCTTGACCGCAGCGACCAGATCGGAGGAATTATCCAGCAGGAAGTCGCGCACGCCCAGCTTGGGTTTGGTCACCACGCTTACAGCACCCGCGGATAAGGCCTGCATCGTCGTCTCCGCACCCTTTTCGGTCAAAGTCGAGCAGATCACCACCGGCGTCGGCCGCTCGTGCATGATCCTCTGCAAAAAGGTGATGCCGTCCATGCGCGGCATCTCCACATCTAGCACGATCACGTCCGGCCAGCGCTTCTGCATGCGCTGCAGCGCGAACAAGGGATCGGGGGCGGAACCGATGACCTCGATGCTTCGATCCGCCGCCAGGATGCCGCTAAGCACCTGGCGCACTACCGCGGAATCGTCGACGATGAACACCTGAATCGATTGTGCTGCGCTCATGGGGCTCCCGTTCCGCGCGCTTGAAGTTGTCGCGTATGGCGCAAATAGACCGCGCCGTCGCGTAGGTCGAAAATCAGCGCCCGGTGTCCGATGTCTCCGAGATGTTCGGCCTTGAGTGCGAAACCGTGTTCGTCCGCTAAGCGGCGCGCCGTCCGCACGTTGCGGCAGGGCACGTCCGTACAGTCCTTTGCGCGCACCATGTGCGGAAACATGTTGCCGCCGCCGAACAGTTTGAGTTCGTACTCGGCGGGACGTGTCCGCAACGCATGCAGGCGTTCGCAGAACAACTCGATGACTTCGTCGGCATAGCGCGCGTCCAGGGGCTCATCCGTGCGCCGGGGCCGCGACCGGGTGGGAAGCATGAAATGCGCGATACCTCCGACACGCCGTTGTGGATGCCACAGCGTCATGGCCACGCAGGATCCCAGCACTGTCCTGACCCGCACGCCCGGCCCGCCGAAGAAAAATCCCCCAGGTTCGAGAAATATCTCGCTGAGGTCGGGGGCCGCATTCATACGCGGCGGTAGATCGAAGGCGACACCGGCTGCAGTTCCTCGCACATGCCGTGCAAACTTTCCGAGTGGCCTACGAAGAGATAGCCGCCAGAGCGAATGCGCGCCAACAGGCGCTTACAGACGCCGCGTTTGGTCTCCTGGTCGAAATAGATCATCACATTGCGCAGGAATATCACGTCGAAAGGCCCGATCTCGGGCAGTCTCTCGATTAGATTGACCGCGCGGAATTCGATACGTTCGCGCAGCTGTTTGGCAACCGCGAACCAACCCTGCTTGGAACCGATGCCGCGCAGGCAATAGGCGCGCAGCAGATGCTGGGGAATGCGATCGGCCCGCTCCATCGGATATTGTCCCAGGCGCGCGCGCGCCAGTACCCGGCTGCTGACATCGGAGGCGAACACCGACCATGGGCTTCGGCCGAGTTCATCGGCCAGCAACATGGCGATGCTATAGGGTTCCTCCCCGCTCGAGCAGGCCGCACTCCAGATCCTCAGCGGCTGATGCGCTTCCGGCAGCACGCGATCCCGCAGAAAATCGAAATGCTTCTGTTCGCGGAAGAAATAGGTTTCATTGGTGGTCAGCAGGTCGAGCGCCACCTGCGCCTCGGAACCAGGCATCAGTTCACCGCTGCCGATGCGCTCGAGGTATTCGGCGTAGCTGGGGCAGCCGATTTCACGCAGGCGGCGATCGAGCCGTCCCGTCACCAGCGCGCGCTTGCCTTCGCTGAGGTTGATCCCAGCGCGCCGCAGCACGAATTCGCGTATGGCGGCGAAATCCGCGTCGCCGAGCACGGCCGCCGTGTTGAATGCGGCTGAAAAGGCCGGCGCAGCGGCCTTGCGCTTCGTATTGTCCACCGCGCGTTCAGCCCGCCGTCCGACCATCGGCGCCGGCATCCTGCTCCTGGGGTGCGGTCCACTGTTCGGACTGCGACAACTGCGCCATCTCCTTCACGGACAAGGCCTGATCGACGTCGAGCACCACCACGAAATGTCCGTCGACCTTGCCGATGCCCTGAATGAAGTCGTTGCGCAGGCCAGCCCCGAATGCCGGCGGGCGTTCCTGGCTGCTCGCCTCGATTTCCACCACCTCGTTCACCGCGTCGACGATAATGCCCAGATCCTGCCGGGTCGCCTCATCGCCGACCTCGACTATGACAATGCAGCTTCTGCGGCGCACGTCGGTCGGCGCGCGCCCGAAGCGCACGGACAGGTCGATTACCGGCACGACCTTGCCGCGCAGGTTGATCACTCCACGCAGAAAAGGCGGCATCATCGGCACGGCGGTCACGCCGCCGTATTCGATGATCTCACGGATATAGCGTATGTCGATGGCGAAGGTTTCTACGCCCAGGCTGAAGCTCAGGTACTGCATCGTCTGCGCCGACGCCCCGCCCATTGGTACCAGTTCGCTCGAACGCGCGCTTTCGGTGTATTCCATCATGCCCCCTAGAAGCGCACGAATTCGCCTTCGTCCTCGACCGGACCGGCATCGCTTTGCTCATGCGCCTGACGTCCACTCGGAGACGGGCGATACGCTTTGGCGCGTTCCTGTGCAGCAGCACGCTTCAGCCCCTCGGCGCGTAGCTTGAACACCGACATCGTCTGCTGCAGCTGTTCGGCCTGGCTGCTGAGTTCTTCGGAAGTCGCGGCCAACTCTTCGGAGGCCGAGGCATTCTGCTGCGTCGCCTGGCTTAGCTGGCTCATCGCGGTATTGATCTGCGCCACACCGGCATTCTGTTCCTCCGAAGCTGCAGCGATCTCCTGCACCAGATCTGAGGTCTTGCGCACTCCCGGCACGATCTCGCCGAGCAGGTGACCGGCGCGCTCGGCCAATGCGACGCTGCCCGAAGCCAGCGCGCCGATCTCCTGCGCGGCGACCTGGCTACGCTCGGCCAGCTTACGAACCTCGGCCGCAACCACCGCGAATCCCTTGCCGTGCTCGCCGGCACGCGCCGCTTCGATCGCCGCATTCAGAGCCAGCAGGTTGGTCTGGTAAGCGATGTCGTCGATGATGCCGATCTTGTCGGCAATATCCTTCATCGCCTGCACGGTCTTGTCGACCGCATCGCCGCCTTCGGCTGCATTCGCGGCAGCCTCGCCCGCCATGCCGTCGGTGACCCTCGCATTTTCCGAGTTCTGCGTAATCGAAGCCCCCATCTCCTCCATCGAGGCGCTGGTCTCCTCCACGCTCGCAGCCTGCTCGGTCGAGGCCTGCGACACCGATTGCGCCGTCGCGCTGACCTCCTCCGAAGCGCTGGACAGCGAATCGGCCGCCGAACGCACCTCAAGAATCACGCCAGACAGGTTGTCCACCATGCGCTTCATCGCCGCCAGCAACTGCCCCGTCTCGTCCTTGGAGGCGACGTTGACCTGCGGCGTAAGATCATTGTCGGCCAGGTGATTGGCGACCATGACCGCCTCACCGATCGGACGTGTGATGCTGCGCGTGGTGAAAAAGGCCATCCCCAGGCCCAACAGGATCGCGACGACGACCAGTATGAACGTCGCCACCATGGCATCGTGATAGGTTACGTTGGCCTGACGATAGGTGGCGTCAAGATAGGCCTGCTGACTCTGGATCAGACTGTCCAGTTCGGCGCGCAGACGCTTGACTATCGGCAATCCCTCGCCGCTGAACAAGGACTGTGCCTGAGCTTGCTGAGTCGCGGCCAAGAGGGCCTGGGCACGCTGATTGATCCCGTCGAACTGCTGCAGCGCGGTCCTGACCTGCCCTAGCAGCGTCCGATTCTGGGTCGAAGTGAACAGCTTGCCGGCGCTAGCGACGGCGCCGTCGATCTGCTGGCGGTTGTCCTTGATCCGCTTTAGGTCCGCACCGCGTGTCGAGATATCCGTGGCGAGCAGAGCGCCACGAAAATCGGCATCGGTCTCCAGCACCTTGGACTTGATCTCCATCGCCAGTTTCGCCTTGACCCAGGCGTCCTGCGCAATCCGGTCCGTGCCGCTCTTGATCGAGGCCATCTGGCTCAGCCCCATGGCCGCAACGGCGATCAACAACACCAGGACCAGGAAGAATCCCAGCCCCAATCTGACGCCTATCCGCAAGTTATTGAATGACATCTACTTTCACCCCGATTGATTCGTTATTTAGTGCTGATATACGATGAGGCACCGCGGTTCAGGTCGTGGCGGGATTCTGCGTCCGCCCTGAAGACTCCTGCCGCCGGCCGGCGGCTTCGTTCTGTACCGCGGCCTGGATCAGGCCGGGCACGTCGAGAATCAAAGCCAGCTTGCCGCTGCCAAGAATGGTCGATCCTCCGATCCCCTTGAGGTGATGGAACAGCTCGCCGAGCGGTTTGACCACGGCCTGGATCTCGCCCAGCAGCTCGCCGGCGACCAATCCGACCCGCTCGCCTCCGCTCTGCACCACCACCAGTCCTTCGCGCTGCGCTGTGCCGTGGCGCTGACCGAAAAAATCGTCCAGGCGCAGATAAGGCAGCACGGCATCACGCAGTTTGACGTAGTCGCCGTAGCGCGAGCGCTCCTCGACGCTGGCGAAATCGGTGCATTCCACCACGCTATCCAGCGGCAGGACGTAACGTGCGTCGCCGACACCGAGCAGGAAGCCGTCGATGATCGCCAGGGTGAGTGGCAGTCTCAAGCGCACCAGCGTGCCTTCGCCCTGACTGCTCTCGACCTCGACGCTGCCGTGCAGGCTCTCGATGACCTGCTTGACCACGTCCATGCCGACGCCGCGCCCCGACAGATCGCTGACCTTCTCGGCGGTGGAAAACCCGGGCTCGAAAATGAGCGGAAAGATTTCGCTCTCGCTAAGCGACTGCTCGGCGTCGATCAGTCCGCGCTCGATGGCCTTGGCGCGAATCCGGACCGGGTCCAGGCCGGCGCCGTCGTCGACGATTTCGACCACCACGTTGCCCGAATCATGGTGGGCCTGCAGGCGGATGGTGCCCTGTGCCGGTTTGCCGGCTGCGGTGCGTACCTGCGGCGTTTCGATGCCGTGGTCGATGGCATTGCGCACCATGTGCGTCAGCGGATCGGCGATCTTGTCGACCACTGCGCGGTCGAGCTCGGTGTCCTCTCCGCGCAGCACCAGCTGCACCTCCTTGCCCACCTCGCGCGCGACGTCGCGGACGACGCGATGGAAGCGCGTGAAGGTGTCGCGTATCTCCACCATGCGCAGGCGCAGCGCACCTTCGCGGATCACCTCGACCAATCTGGCCACTTCGGCCGCCGCCTGCAGCTGATCGGGATTGTGCGCCTGCGCCGCGAGTTCCATCACGGTAGACGTGGCGATCACCAGTTCGCCCACTCCGTCGATCAGAGTGTCTAGCTTGTCCGCCTGCACGCGCACCACACGCGAATCGCGGGCTCGCGTTTCCTTTACGCGCGACTGCTTCTCCAGCGCCGCTTCGACGACGGTGGGCTCGACCACGCCGCGTCCGACCAGGACTCGGCCCAGCGGCTCGGCCCTATCCGCGGCTTCGGCCTGCAGCGCCAACGCCTCCTGCAGTTCACGCTCGGTCAACGTACCCACGCCGACCAGGATCTCACCCAGGCGCATATCGTCCTCGGGCAGTGACCGGATAAGCTCGACAAAGGCCTGCAGCTTGGACGAGCTGGGCAGGATACGGATTTCGCAATCGTCCTCGACGAACTCGAAAACGTTCTCGATCGTCTGCTTGTCGACGTCGCCGCGAAAATTGATCTCGAATCCGAGATGGCAGCACTCCGGATCGAAGGACCGGCCTTCCGGGACGTTGTCGAGCAACGTCTCCACGCCTAACAATTCCCCCAGGCTGCCCAGATATCGGAGGAACGACAGCGGGTCCATGCCGTTGCGGAAAGTGTCGGGCCCGAAGCGCAGCGATATGTGCCAGCCGCCGGGCTGCTCGCGGCGCGTCAGCGAGGAGATCACGCTTTCGACCGCATCGCCTGCCGACAGCAGCCTCGTATCGCCTGCGGCAGCAGCCACGCCCGCTCGAGCCTGCTCCGGTGCCGATGCGGTGACGCCGAGTCGTTCTCCCAAAGCCTTGCTCAACGCCAACACACCGGCGTCCGGTTCGCCGGCCTGTTCGGCGATTTCGACCAGAATCGCAAGATGGTCGCGGGCTTCCAGCAGAGCCTGGATACCCGGCGGCTCGAGCCGCAGCTCACCGCTGCGCACGCGGTCGAGCATGCTCTCCATGACATGTGCGAAGTCGACGATGTAGTCGAGCCCGAACAGTCCCGCCGAACCCTTGAAGGTATGCGCGGCGCGGAACAGCGCGTTGATCTCGTCAGCGGCCACGCCATCGTTTTCGAAACCGAGCAGCAGCCTCTCCATCTCGGCCAGAAGCTCGTTCGCCTCCTCGATGAAGGTCGCCAGCGCGGCACTCATGTCGAACGGCTCGCTCATGCCTTCCTCTCATCCGCACGCAGCACCACGGGATCGCCGAAAAAAACATGCAGCTGGGCCAACTCTATCGCCTCGATGACGGCTTCGCTGTGCCGGCTCAGGAGCAGCTCACGGCCCAGCCGGACGGCTTCGAGCTTGGCCGTCATCAGCATCTGCAAACCGGCGCCATCGATCGCCTCGACGTCTCTCAGATCGACCTCGACGCGCTGCGCCTCGGCCAGAACCCGACGCAGTATCTCGTTGGCTTCGGTCACACCGTAGATGTCCAACTCGCCGGCGAAGACCACATCGGCCTGCTCCGGCGTCACTCGAGTCTGGATCTCCATGTCGACCTCTTCGTGCCTGCCTAGGGTCCGACCAGCTTCGAAACGGCCGCCAGCATTTGCGCCGGCTGAAAGGGTTTCACCATCCAGGCCTTCGCCCCTGCGGCACGCCCCTCGTCCTTGCGCGCCTCACCGGCCTCGGTAGTCAGCATGATGACCGGCAAGAAACGGTACTCCGGTCGCTGCTTGAGCGTCTTGACGAATGTGATGCCGTCCATCCTAGGCATGTTCACGTCGCTGATCACCAGATGAATCTTGCTGCCGTTGAGACGGTCCAGCGCCTCCTGTCCATCGCCGGCTTCCATGACTTCGTAGCCGGCACCGCTCAACGCCATACGGACCACCTGTCGCAGGGAAGCCGAATCGTCCACGATCATTACGGTCTTCGCCATCTATCCTTACCCGCCTCGATGTATCTCGTTCAGAAAAAAGTGATGTCGCCGCCAGTGACTTCGGCGACCTTTCCTTGATGATTCATGCGCTGTTCTTCCGTGGTGTACTGGCGCTCGATCCCGTCCAACCACTGCGCGATGCGGATATGCTCTCCGCCATCGCCCTGCATTCGTTCGATTTCGGCCGCCAGGCTCTCGAGGCTGTCGCGCGCATGCGCCAAAATCTGGCTGACCCGGTCCTGGAATTGCAGCGAAACCAGCATCTGCGTCACCTCCTCGCGGACCCCATCGGTTTCGGTCTGTACCTCGACCCCGATTTCCTGCATCTGCGTCGAATACGCCTGAAACCGCTGCAGCACACCACCGATCGCCGTCTCGGCTGAGCTCAAGGCCTCGCCCTCCTCCGCATCGGCCTTGTAAACCGCTTCGCTTACGCCAGCCAGCGCATCGCTGATCAGCTTCACGTTGTCGACCATCCGCTGTCCCGTCTCGCTCGACTGCGCGGACAGCTTGCGCACTTCGTCAGCCACCACGGCGAAACCGCGCCCCTGCTCGCCGGCACGCGCCGCTTCGATAGCCGCATTCAATGCCAGCAGATTGGTTTGCGACGAGATCGCACCGACTTCAGTCGCCATGCTGTGCAGCGCCGCCGCGTGGGCATCGAGTCCGCCGATCGCCGATGTGACGGCTTCGCGACGCTTGGCCGCCACACGCAGAGCGTTCAGAACTTTCTGGAGTTCGGTTTCGCTGCTCTGGATAGTGTCCTCGGAAGCAGTGCCCGCGTTGCCACGCGTGACTTTGGATGCCGCTTGCACCGTCGCCTCCAGGCGCTCTATCAGGATCTGGAAGCGGGAGCTCAAGGCAATTATCGCTTCCTCGCTCTGTTGACGGCCGCTTTCGATCTGACGCGCCAGAATCGGTATCGCCGTGGTGCAGCCGAGCCGCAGGGCCGACACGAGTTCGTTCTCCTCGGATGTGATCTGCGGCTCGGCCGGACCGGCTGCGGCGGCAGCCGGTCCGGCGCCGCGTTCGACCCAAAACGTGACCAGAATCACCAGCACCACCGCCGGCCACTCGAACCACGACCAAATTCCACCGAGCAAGAGCCCCGCAAGCGCGCTAACCGCGATCCAATACGAAGGACGCCAACCGCCGTTCAGCATCCGATTGTGTGTCGACCACGTCCGCTCCGCCATATCCCGGGAGCTCGTAGGTGAACCATTCATTTGATGATTACCCCTTATTAAATCTTATGCAGAAGCCCTGGATTTACCCAGCCTCCCACTAGCTTATTCTTCGTATCGGCCATCAGCCCTTATTCTTGATGGCCTAAGTATGATTTATTTAGAGGCAATCGTTTAACCTAAAAGTTCCGTGAAATTCCATTATTTTCCTTAATTGGGCAATATGCCGAATCGGATTCAGGCGGATTTTCTCTTCACCCTTACTCGCACCGCCTCTTCGATTTCCTGCGCTTCCAGCAACTCCTCGAGCCCACGCAACTGATCGTCCAACTCGGGAATCAAAACGTCCTCCAGCGCGCTAGCGCGCCGCTCCGTCTTGCGGAACTCCTCGTAGAGACGTCGCAGATTGCTCTCCAGCGCAGCGAGTTCGACGGCAACCGGAAGCAGCTCGGTGAAACGGCGCCGGCAAAGTTCGCCCTGCACTGAACGGATGCCGTCGTCCTCCTGCTCGCCACCCAGTTCATCCACCTCAATATCGAGTGTGGCTTCGAGCAGAGCAACCCCCAGCAGCTCGGAAGGCTTGAAAACGAGTTCGGCGAGCGGCAGCGGTTCCCGCGGGTAGGCCTGCAACGCTTCCAGACCGTGTCGCGCCAAAGCCGTGCGAAGCGCGTCCGCCGCCACGATGAAGGTAGCGCGGAAGCGTGACTCGAGCGCGCGGTGTCGCTGGAGCATCTGCACCAGGGTCGCTGCGATGAGCGTGCGCTTTTCGTCGAGAAAAGCCTGTCCCGCCTGCATCACCTCTCGATCGTCGCGCAGCTCCAGCAGCGCGGCGCGTGACGGCAGCAGTTCCTCAGCCATCGACTCGCTCCGGCTCGACCCATTTGGCGATATGTTTGGCGATCTGTGCATCGCTCAAGCGGTGCAGTTCGCTGCTGGGCAGTTGCGAGAGCAACTGCCATCCGATATCCATGCTCTCCTCCAGGGAGCGCCGATCGGTCTGCTGCACGAAGCGGGTCTCGAAGTCCCGGCCGAAAGCCAGATAGCTACGATCGACTGCCGACAGACCGTCTTCGCCGACCACGCTGGCCAGCGTCCGCGCCTGCCGCGATCGAGCATAGGCGGCGTAGAGCTGGCTGGCCAAGGCTGGATGGTCGGGATGCGTATATTCGCCGCCGGTGCCGTCCTTCATCAGGCGCGAAAGACTGGGCAGGACTTTGACCGGCGGGGACACGCCCTGGCGATCCAGCTCGCGGTCGAGCACGATTTGCCCTTCGGTGATATAGCCGGTCAGGTCCGGGATCGGATGCGTGATGTCGTCGGCTGGCATGGACAGAATCGGCACCTGCGTCAGCGTGCCTTCGCGTCCGCGTATGCGTCCGGCACGCTCGTACAGCGTGGCCAGGTCGGAGTACATGTATCCGGGAAATCCCTTGCGGCTGGGAATCTCGCCGAGACTGGAGGACACCTCGCGCAACGCTTCGCAGTAGTTGGTCAGATCGGTCAGGAGGACCAGCACATGCATGCCCTCCTCGAATGCGAGGTATTCGGCTGCGGTTAGCGCGAAACGCGGCGTCAACAGCCGCTGAGTGCTGGAATCCGAGGCCAGATTCAGAAACAGCGCAGTGCGCTCCAAGGCGCCACTGGCTTCCATCGCGCGGCGGAAATACTCGGCGCTGTCGTAGGGCACGCCGATCCCGGCGAAGACGATGGCGAAGTTTTCGTTGCGCTCGTTGCGCAGACGGGAGTCGCGCGCGATGCGCACGGCCAGGGCATCGTGCGGCAGGCCGCCGCCGGAAAAGATCGGCAGCTTCTGGCCACGCACCAGACTGTTGAGCACGTCGATGCTGGACACCCCGGTCTCGATGAAATCGCGCGGCGTCTGGCGCATCACGGGATTGATCGGCAAACCGCTCACGGCGGCATAGCGGTGTGCAGCCACGGGCGGGCCGCCATCGATCACATGTCCCGCACCGTTGAACACGCGCCCCAGGATGCCCGGTCCAACGCCGAATTCGATCGGTCGATCCAGGACGTCGACTCGCACGCCACTGATCGACAGACCGATGGTCGGTTCGAGCACCTCGATCGTCATGAACTCCTCGTCCAGCGCCACGATGCGCCCCTGACGAGACACCCCGTCGGCGCCGCGCACGTTAACGGCGTGGCCGAGCCCGACGTCGATGTAACGGTGCAGGAACAGCAGCGAGCCGTCGAGGCGCGTCGCCGCGCCCTCCAATGTCAGCCTGGCGTGCAGGCCTTGATCATGCTTGCTCAAGTGCGGTCCCCCCTGCTTCGCGATACAGCGTTTCGAACTCTTCCTCCATCTGCGCGCCCAATGCCGCCATCGCCTCGATGTCCTCCTCGGCGATCTCTTCGCCCATTCGCTGCAGACGGCGGAACATCGGCAGCTCGATGATGCGCTGCGGAGCGATGGCCTTCTGCACCGCCGACCTCGCCGAGTTCGACGAAGCGGGCGATCAGCTTGAGCATGGCGGTCTGCCGTGCCGGCGAAGCGTAGCGGTCGATATCGGAATAGGCCGACTGGCGCAGGAAGGATTCATTGATCAGTTCGGCGCACAACAGGCGGAACTGCTGGCGATAAGGCAAGGCGTCCTTGCCGATGATGCGCGCCATGCGCTCCAGGCGGACCTGCTCTTCCAGCAGCCCGAGGAACAAACGCCGCAGTTCCAGCCAGCGGTCGTTGCCCTGAGCCTGCCACCAGCCGTCCAGGTTGCCGGCATCTTCGCTGTAGGACATCAATGGATTGATGGCCGGATACAGGCGCGCCTGGGCGCGCTGCACGTCCAGCGCCCACATGCAGCGCACATAGCGTTTGGTATGGCTGACCACGGGTTCCGACAAGTCGCCCGACGGCGGACTGACCGTACCGAGGATGGTTACCGAGCCCTGCATGCCTCCCAGCGTTTCCACGCGTGCGGCGCGTTCGTAGAAATCCGCCAATCGGCTGCTCAGATAGGCCGGATAGCCACCTTCTCCGGGCAACTCGCCGAGGCGACCGGAAATCTCGCGCAAGGCTTCCGCCCAGCGACTGGTGGAATCGGCCATCAGCGCCACGTGCTGGCCCTGATCGCGAAAGTACTCGGCCAAGGTCACGCCCGTGTAGATGCTCGCCTCGCGCGCCGCCACCGGCATGTTCGAGGTATTGGCGATGATCACCGTGCGTTCCAGCAGTGCGCGACCGGTGCGCGGATCGACCAGCTGTGGGAACTCTTCCAACATGCCGGTCAGTTCATTGCCACGCTCGCCGCAACCGACATAAACGATGACGTCGGCGCTACACCATTTGGCCAACGTTTCCAGCAGCACCGTCTTGCCCGTGCCGAAACCGCCGGGCAAGGCGGCCTTGCTGCCCAGCGCGATCGGGAACAGCGAATCTACCACGCGCTGCCCCGTCATCAGCGGGACCTCGGACGGCAGGCGTTTGTTCACCGGCCGCGGACGGCGAATAGGCCAATGTTCGACGGCCCGGATTACCTTCAACTCACCCTGCTCGGTCTCGATTTCGCATAGCACATCGTCCTCGCTACACGTTCCCTCCGGCGCTAGATGACGGACCGTCCCGAAAATCCCCGGCGGCACCAACAACCACTGCGGTGCGGCGCCGGCACGCTCCATGCCGCCGATGCGCGCGCCCGCCTGCAATTTCTGGCCTTCGTGCACCTGCGGGCTGAAATGGAAACGCGCTTCGCGCTGACCACGTGCGCCGCGCTGCACGAATGGCGAGTGATATCCGGTCAAGGGGCGCAGCAGGCCATCGAAGATGCCGCCCAGCACGCCTGGCCCCAGCGGGATGGAAAGCGGCAGCCCATGGCTGGTCAGCGTATCGCCGGGCATAAGCCCCGTGGTGTCCTCATAGACCTGTACGGTAATGAACTCGCCGTCGAGGCGGATGACCTCGCCGAGCAGATGGTTCTTGCCCACCTCAACAGCATCGTAGAGCGAGAATGACCCCTGGGTACGGGCCTGCAGCAAGGGACCGGCGATGGAGAGTATGAATGCGGTATTCACGCGTGTTCCGCCTCGTCAAGATGCGCCAGCAAGCGGGCGCGTATGCTCTCGTCGTAGGCCAGCAGTCCGTCGATGGTGCCGTCGAGCACCACGCCGCCGGCATGAACCAGAAGGCCAGCATCGATGGAGGCGCGCAGTCGGTAGCTGATCTGCACGCCGCCGAGGCGCAGCACCGCGGCCTGGATCAAGGCGATTTCCTCACCGCCCCAGATACGCCCGTGTTCGACGCGCCAGTCGCCTTTGGGCAAATGCATCAGTCCTTGTTTCAGGATGCTGTGCAGCCAGACCCGGCGCTGATTCGGCGCATGCCAGCGATTGATCAATTCGGTCCGCAATTCCTGCATGGCAAGATCCAGCAGCGCCTGCTGGCGGTGTTGGCGCTGCAGGCGCTCCAGCGTCCCGACTTCGGCCGCCGCACGCCGCAGTTCTTCATGCAGCCGGCGCCGCTCGTCAGCCACCGCCTCGCGCATGCGACGCCTGGCTTCGCCGTAGGCCTCGCGCAGAATCACGTGCGCCTCCCGGTCCGCCTGCCTGGACGCGGCCTTGCAGCCCGTCTCGGTTTCGCGCTCCAGATAATCAAGCAGCCCTTTGAAGGATTCGTCGATCACGCTTATCTCTCCAACGCGGTGTCGTCGCGTATGCCGAGGCGACGACGGATCAGTTCGGCCGGATTGATCCGCTCGGCTTCCCCGCGCAATGCCGGCAGCACCAGCAACAGGGGGCGGGGTGCGGCCAAATCGCGCTCAAGCTGCGCGGACGGCAGGCCCTGCGCAACATCGCTGCCCAACAGCAACACGTCCGCCTTCGGCGCGTACTCGGCATAGGCCTGCACCGCCGTGGCGGCATCGGTCAGGTGTGTTTCCACACCGGCCAGGCGCAGACCGGCCGCGCTCGCCTCGTCTCCCAGGAATATAAGCTTCGGCGCGGTCACAGCAGTCTGTTCAGAATGAGGATCGACACGATCAGACCATAGATCGCGATGCCCTCGGCCAAGCCCACGAGGATCAGCAGGCGCCCGAACAGTTCCGGCTTCTCTGCCAATGCTCCAACCGCAGCGGCACCGACGCGCCCCACGGCAATCCCCGCTGCGAGTGCCGACATGCCGGTCGACAGAGCCGCAGCCAACAACCCCCACTGCCAAATCGGCGAATCCATCACCGGCGCTGCTGGCGCGACCGCCTCCGCGGCACTGGCCAGGATCGGCCAGGCCAACAGCGTCAACCCGATGCTGCCGAGCGCACTACCGAGTGCCAACAGCCAGGGCAATCTAACGCGGTTTTTCTGTTTCATGGACACGGTCTCCTTCTACGACGGATGGGGGATACGGCAAGGGTACGAATGAACGTCCCGTACCGGTCAGGAAACGAACGAAGAATTCGAACAAGACCAGGCGCGTGGTCTGGATCGACACCACCAGACCCTCGATGGCCAGAATCAGGACGTTGCCGACGATCAGCACCGCCCACTCGCCGAACAGCCCTCCGGCCGTATGCGAAAGCGCCACCACCGCGGATGACAAACCCGCATGCGCGAGCGCGAAAGCGCCGACACGCAGGAACGACAAGGTATTGATCAGGATCTGCAGGCCGCTTTCGATCAGATGCCCCACAGCGGCCAGCGTGGACGCGACGCGGCGACCGGGCTGCAGCGCATGCACCAGCAGGTAGAGCAGCACCCCGAGCGGCACGATGTAGAAGCCGCGTGCATCGAGGAAACCCGCCACGATACCCAGATAGGCGAGCAGAAAACCGACATCGGCCAGCCAGCCGATACCGACACGACTTTGCCAGCGGGTTTCTATGCCGTTGAGCACGATACCAAGCGCCAGCAGGATCACGCCGCCGGCCAGCGGCAACGCGAGAATCTCCAGCGGCGCCGACAGCGGATTGACCCACAACGGCGGGAACACGTGCTCCTGGCTGAAAATGCTGCCGAACAGCACGCCGAACAGTATCGCCGACAAGCCGCAGGGCACCAGTATCGCGGCCAGTTCGTAGCGCCGGCGCAGCAGCAGGCCGAGCGCCAGCAACACGGCTCCGTGACCGACGTCGCCGAACATATAACCGAACATCAGCGGCACCACCACGGCCAGGATGACACTCGGATCGACCTCGGAACGCCCCGGCATACCCAACGCCCGAACGAATACCTCGAAGGGTCGCACCCAGCCTCGGTGCCGCAACAGCAACGGCGGTTCGGCGCCTTCCGGCAAGGCGGGCAAATGCACCACGGACGATACCTTCGCCTGGTGCATCGCGCCATGCAGCACGTCGGCATTCGCGGCGCTGGTCCAACCGGTGATCCAGGCGAAGTGCCGCGAACCTTCCAGGGCAGCGATATGCCGCGTCATCCACTCGATACGGCGGATATCGCCCAGCTGTTCGCCAAGCCGATGCACCGCGTTGACCTGCGTAAGCGCCGCTTGCAGCCGACGTATTTCGCTCTGCGTCGACTCCTCGCGCCGATTCAACGCATGCTCCGGCCCGCCCGAGGCTCTGAGCCACTCCGGCGGCGTATGGCAATGCGCCTGATGTGCATGCATCTGGCGGCGATAAACCTCCACCTGAGACTTGGGCACGACCGCCAGCCGGCACTCCAGTCCGTCCAACAGCAGCGGCACGCCGGGCACATCACCGAACACCGGCAGCGCGATACCCGCCTCCGGACAGCAGCAGGTTACCTCCAGCAGACGACCGCCCAGAAGCAGAGCAGCCGGATCGATGCCCTGCGCTTGCGCAGCTGACAGCGCCTTGCGCCAGAACACGACCTCGGCCAGTGCGTCGGACTGCGTCTGCAGGGCATTCACATCGCGCTGCGCGTCGATCACCCAGCGCTCCACCGCAGCCATCGCATGCGCCAGGGTTTCCTCCAGCGAATCCGCCGCTTCCAGGCCGCGCCGATAGACCGGCGTCGGCCAATAGCCGCCGAACCGCTGATCCAGGGCGTGGAAGTCCTGCAGTCGCGCCCTCAACGCATCCAGGCGCAGGCTCTCGCCGCGCCCCTCGCGCGTTTCGACCTGCACCGCGCCGGTTCTGGCCAATGCTTCCAACGCCTGCGGACACTGTCCGACCGGCACGATGACTTCGAACCAACGAGCGGCGACCGGACGCAGACTCATCGCATGCCTCCCGCGGTCGCGAAAACCTGGCGTTGCACGACCTCGCCACGCAGGCGCATGCCCAGCCACACCAGCAGGCCCGTATAGGCCAGCACCTGCCCGACCGAGGTCTGATCTATGCGCAGCGTGCGGTAGAAACGCGCTTCGATCTCGTGTCCGGCTTCGAACAGGGGATGGCGTTCCAGCAGCGGCCGAAGCAAACTGCGCATCGATGGCGGTGCCTGCAGTCCGCTCAGGCGTTCGTTCAGCAGTTCGCGCCAGAGCAGCGCGATGCCGCGATCCTGTGTCCGGCCGCGTTCGATCAATTCGCGGCCGAGTGCATTCTCCGCCTCGCTCAGACCGGGATCCGTATCCAGCCAGTCGTACGCCTCGCCGGCGCGGCGCTGATGTTCGAAAAATGCGATGTACGGCAGCAGCGCGCAGCACTCGATCAGCTCCGCCAGCGCATGCGGTGCCCAGTGCAGCAATTCCAGGATCATTCCGTGCAGGCGCCGGCGCAGCGCGCCTTCGAAGGCGTGAATATCGTCGGAACGCAGTATCTCGTCGGGCAACAGCACGGCGATGCGCGTGGTGCGTACCCGCTGCAGATAATGTTCGGCTTCGTTCAACGGCCCGAGAGCGGCCCAATCCTCGTTGCGCGGCAGCATGGATGCGCGTGCCCGCACGCGGGCCTGCAGGTAGGCGAACTCATTGTCCCAGGCGACGCCGGGCATCTCAGTCGTTCTCCGAGATACCCAACAATTCGTTGGCCATTGCGTCTGCGGCCTGCTTTACGAACACAGCCTCGGCCTCGCCCAGAGGTACTTCGTGGCGCGCCAGATCCCGGCGCACCTCGATCACCTGCATAGAACCGGCCAGACGCGAGGCATGGGTCTGGCGTATGGCCTGTACGCGCGCGTCGGCGCGTGCCAGCAGCCGGCGCGCCTGTTCCCGCGCGGCGCGCAGCCGCAGTTCGGCTGCTTCGTCGGCCGCCTGCAGTCGGGCTTCGGCCTGCTGTTCAGCCTCCAGAATCCGCATCATTGCGGTTCCGCTACCGTCTCCGACCTGCTCCGGTTGACCAGCGCCCATGTCATTCCCCGTTTGGCGATACTTGTGAATTGCTTTTCTAGACCGCCCCCATAATGTAGCAGTGCACCCTCCCCTTGTTGGGAAACGAATAAACTTTAGCTGATCCGGCTCAAGTCCAGGCTTCCCGCAGCCGCTCGCGATTGAGCTGCAGCCACTGCAGGGCGATGATGCTCATCGCGTTGTCGATCAAGCCGCGCGCGACCTGCTCGAAGGCTTCCTCCGCCGGACGGACCTCGACACGGATGTTCTCGCCTTCGTGCGCCAGGCCATGGATGCCGCCACTCAGTCCGGAACTGTCGACCCGCCCCACGTACAAAGTGACGCGCTCGTTGGTGCCGCCGGGGCTCGAATAGTAGGTGCAGATGTGTTCAAGGTCATGCACCTGACAACCGGCTTCCTCGATCGCCTCGCGCCGCGCCACCTCTTCGTGCTGCTCGCCCTCCTCGACCAATCCCGCGACGATCTCCAACAACCAGGGGCTGCGCGGCGATTCCAGGGCACCGATACGAAATTGCTCGACCAACACGATCTCGTCGCGTACCGGATCGTAGGGCAGCACCCCGGCAGCGTGGCCGCGCACCAGCAGCTCGCGCACGATCGGCTCGCCCATGCCGCCCTCGAACAGCGCATGCCGCACGCGGTAGCGCAGCAGACGATAGAAGCCCTGAAAGCACAGGTCCTCTTCCATGATTTCCCATTTCATTCGGAACACTCCCTGGAATGTCATCAACAATCGGGGCACGGCGGCGCAGTCTGCGCCCACTTCGCGTAAACTAAACGGCCCTCGTCAATATGCAAGCGCCAGCCCCGCGCCCACTCTATGTCCGAACCGCCGGCCCTCACTCCGCTGCAGCGCCTCTGGGCCTACTGGCACGCGCTGGTGCACGAACACGGCTGGGTGCGCCTGCTGCTGACCACCAACTTTCATCCCGTCGGTCGACAGGCCTACCGCTCCGGGCAACTGCCGCCGTGGACGCTGGTCGGACGGATTCGCCGCCACGGCCTGCGCACGGTGGTCAACCTGCGCGGTCCTATCGATACTCCCACTCTAGCGCTGGAGCGCGAGCTGTGCCGGCGCGAAGGCGTGCGCCATATCGACCTGAGATTGTTCTCGCGCGACACGCACCGCCCCGAAGTCCTGCTCGAAGCCAAACGGCTGCTGGAGGACATCGAGTATCCCGCGCTGTTTCACTGCATGTCGGGGGCCGACCGGGCCGGTCTCATGGCGACACTCTACCTGCACTGGATCGAGGACGTCCCCCTTGATCGGACCGGGCAGTTGCGCCTGTGGCCGTACTGGCATTACCGGCATGCCCGTACCGGCATGCTCGACCACTTCTTCGACTGCTACCTCGAAGCGCAGCGCAAGACGGGCATCAGCCTGGAAGACTGGATTCGCACCGAATACACCCAGGAGAGCGTACGGCAGAGCTTTCGCAGCAATCGCTGGCTGAACGCGCTGGTCGACCGTGTGCTGCAACGCGAATGAACCCCGGCGTCCGGGAGCTCAATACCAGCCCTGCTCGCCCTCCGGACGCGTGCGAAACAACTTGAGCGTCCACATGTACTGTATTGGATAGCGTCGGATTTGCGCCTCCAGCGCCTCGTTCATGCGCAGCGCATCCTGTACGGGATCGCCGCTCGGGAAGTCAGCCATGGGTGGATCGAGAATGACGCGGTAGCGCTGCGCTGCTTCGTCGTACACAGTCATGGTGGGCAGTACGGCGGCTCCGCTCGCCCCCGCCAAGCGCCCGATGATCGGCAGCGTGGCCTTGAGATGCCCGAACAGCGGCACGAACTCGGAACGTTCGCGTCCGTAATCCTCGTCGGCCAGGTAGTACAGCACTCCGCCGCCGCGCAGCGCGCGCAACAGACCGCGCAGCCCGGCTTCGCGCGGCACCGGTCGGTTGCCGAAACGGCCCCGGCCGTGGCTGATCAGCCAGTCGGCCAGCGCATTGTCGAAGGGATTGTAGGGACCGTACATCGGCCCTTCCATGCCGAGTCTCGGCGGAGCGATGTCGAGGCCTGCGGTGTGCGCCACCATCAGGATTACCGCGCGTCCTTCCTTGCGCAGCGCGACGAGATGTTCCAACCCATCGATCATGACCTCGCGCGCCAGGCGCCGACGGTTGCCGAACCAGGCCAGAGGATAATCCCATATCGCCTGGCCCATAAACCGGAAATGCTCGCGCACCATCGCCGTGCGGGCTGTCGCATCGATCTCCGGCATGCAGCGGGCCAGATTGGTTTCGGCCACCCGGCGCGGCCCTTTGTTGAAACGCCACGCCAGGCCGCCGAGCGCGCGGCCGACTCGCCGGCGCAGCGCGCGCGGCAACACCAAATGGGTAGCCCAGATCAAGCCGACCAGCAGCCAGCCGGGCCAGTGGCGAGGGCCGAGCGGTGGTTTCGCTTCTTCAGCCACGCGTGTCTCCCGGAAACGGGAAGCGCGTACAGGCAGCGGCGGGGCGGGACATATCGGACATGGCGCGCGATGTTAGCACAGCCCCTGCCTCGCGCCGGGACCGGCAGGGCTTGACCTGCCGATGCGTCAGTCGCACGTTAGGCTTATGGTATCCGCTGCCGTTGGCTGTGCCACCAACATCGAAATCGAACAATTCACTTTCAATGAAATCCATTAGATATTGTTTTAATGGGAAATAATATGCCGTCGACAACAGAGCAAAAACAATCTTTCAACGTCGCCCTGATCGGCTACGGTGTGGCCGGTGCCTTCTTTCACGCACCACTCATCGCATCCACTCCAGGCCTTCACCTCACGCACATCGTCACCAGCTCAGCGGAACGCTCCCGCACCGCGCTCGGCGAACACCCCCAGGCCACCGTCGTGCCCGATGCGCAAACGCTCTGGCAGCAGGCGCACGAACTGGATTTCGTGGTAATCGCCACGCCCAACAGCACGCATGTTCCGCTGGCACGCGCAGCGCTGAACGCCGGACTGCACGTCGTGGTGGACAAACCGTTCGCACCCAGCGCGGACGAGGCCCGCGCACTCATCGCCCACGCCAACAGCTGCGGACGCCGCCTGACCGTGTTCCAGAACCGTCGCTGGGACAACGACTTTCTCACCCTGCGTTCACTACTGGAACAGGACGCCCTGGGTAGGGTTCACCGCTTCGAATCGCGTTTCGAGCGCTGGCGTCCGGAAGCCAAACCGGGGTGGAAACGCAGCGGCGTGCGCGAGGACGCCGGCGGCATCCTCTTCGACCTCGGCAGCCACCTTATCGACCAAGCCCTGCAACTGTTCGGCCCCGTCGAACAGGTGTACGCGGAGCTTGACCGACGCTATTCGGACTCGGAGGTCGATGACGACAGTTTCGTCGCACTCACCCACGCCAGCGGCATACGCTCGCACCTGTGGATGAGCAGCGTCGCCGCACAACTCGGCCCTCGCCTGCGCGTGCTCGGCGACCGCGGGGCATTCGTGAAGTACGGGCTCGATCCGCAGGAGGACGCGCTGCGCCGCGGGGAGCGACCCGGGCTCACGAACTGGGGGCGCGAGGATGCCGCACGGCACGGCTGGCTCGGTACCGACGCGGACCGTCGACACATACCCTCGCTGCCCGGCGACTATCCGCAGTTCTATATCCAGCTGGCCGATGCACTGCGCCGGGACGGCCCGCTGCCGGTCGACCCACAGGATGCCGTCACGGTGCTGGAGATCATCCAGGCCGCGCAGCGTTCCCAGGCCCAGGGCGGTAGTGTGGCGATCTAACCGAGCTCACCCACGACGACGCCGCTGTTCCAGCCATACCACCAGTCCCTGGGCGTTCAGTTCGATGTCGTCGCCCAGCAGGCTGCGCGCCGCCTCCCGTCCCCCGGCCACGCCGTGCGCGGCCAGATCCTGGGCGTAGAGCACGCCAAGGTCTTCGACGATGCCGGCATGGGGATCCGGTTCGTCCGCATGCGCCAGCGCCACTTCGACCATTGCATCAATGCTGCGGTGCAAGTCGTCCGCCATACGCGCCAGGTCTTCCACGCGCCCGTAGTGAGTTAGATACATACCCTGCGGGCGGTTGAACATGAGCCGGTCGATGGACGTGTGCAATGCCTCTGGATCGAACTGCACCGGCGTGGTGGTCGGCAGCGCGAACGGCCCCCTGTCCGTATCCAGTTCGCGATATGACAGGCCGAAGGTGTCCCCGGTGAAAAAACTCCGGCTACGCTCGTCCCAGATGCAGATATGGTGGCGGGCATGACCGGGCGTATCGAAACACGTCAGTTCGCGCCCGGCGAGCGCCAGACACGCGCCCTCGCCGGCCTCGACCACCCGCGCGGGGTCGACCGGCGTGGCATGCCCGTAATCGGCCTTCATCGCCGCCTCGCCGTAAACGGCCGTCGCACCGGCCCACAGTTTGCTCGGATCGATCATGTGACGTGCGCCGCGCGGATGCACGGCAAGCCGCGCATTGGGCAGCTGTCGCATCAACTCTCCGGCACCACCGGCATGGTCCAGGTGAACGTGCGTGAGGATCACCCAGTCCACGTCCTCCAGCTTCAGCCCCGCCTCGCCCAGCACCGCAAGCAGTCGCGGCACGCTGTGATGCGTGCCGGTATCGACGAAGGCGCCCCGGCCGTTCTCGACCACCAGATACGCCGCATCGAAGTGCGCGCGTTTGAAACCCGTATCGATCGTATGAATTCCGTTGTCAGCTTCCATGATCACTCATGCTTTCCTTCCAGGGAGCTGCAAAGCCTAGCAAAACCCTATCGATACAGTGCACCGGCGGGCGTGGAAGATGATGGTTTCGTGTCGCGTATCGCGCTATTGACATGAATCAATTCCAAACGAGCAGCTTGGTCTAGAATCAGAATGCCTACAGAAGATCCCTGAGGAGACCCTCTGATGAAGGTACGAATCCCTCTGGAACAGAGTTTCCCTGCGCCCCTCACGCAACCATCAGAAAGGCACGAGAACACCGCCCAGGCTCCTTCGAGGATTCGCCGCCTGCAACTACAGGAAGGCCAGGAACCGTGTTTCCGCTCCGAGAAACGCTATACCTGCCGGGACAGCAGTTGCCGCTTCGCTGCAGAGTGCTTTCGCAGAGTCGCCAGCTGGCGCTGCTGAGGGCCAAGAAACCTACCGATCTTAGCTCAGCTGGTTTCGCCCCCCCTGACGGCGTCCAAATGGTGTTTCCCTCACCGATCGGCAGCCTAAGGAGATATAGCCATGGCCAAAGACATCAAGAAACAGGAAATCCGGAAAACTCCGACCGCGCACGCATTGAGCCCGTTCGAGGAGATGGATCAGTTGTTCAACCACTTCATGCAGCGCGGCTGGATGCGCCCTTGGCGTTTCGAATGGCCGAACATATCCGAAACAGCCCTGCCCGGCATGAAGCTGCCCAAGGTCGACGTCATCGACCGGGAAGCCGAGGTGTTGGTGAAAGCCGAACTGCCCGGCGTCGACAAGAAGGACATCGACATTTCGGTTGGCGAAGACTCCCTCACCATCAGGGGCGAAACGCGGCACGAGGAAAAAGAGGAAAAAGGCGACTATTACCGCAGTGAAATCACGCGCGGTTCATTCAGCCGTACCGTGGCGCTTCCCGCCACCGTCGACGCTGCAGGCGCCAAAGCGGCCATGGACAACGGCGTGCTGGAAATTACCCTGCCCAAGGTCGAAAAGGCCAAACGGCGCAGCATCCCGGTGAACTGAGCGCCTGCTGCAGCGCGGACCTCCGCGGGTACCGGCTCAAGTATCCGCGGCGTCCCGGCACGAATCGGGACGCTCGTCGAGACTGCGCAGAAAGAATTTCCCGCGCGCAAGCGAAAACACCCCGCCGCACGCTGTCGTACAGCTCCTCCGCTCCAAGCCCTTCGCGCGACAGGCGCGAATCGAAGTGGGACGACTGCTGCCTCGCACCAAGCTCGATGCCGCTTCCGACAGTTGACGGGCAGCGCCTCCGACTCAACCGTCGGTAGGA
>CAVVUY010000056.1:0-8349 GCA_963751375.1 uncultured Gammaproteobacteria bacterium | reverse complement strand
AACCGACCTGCATCTGATCGATGGCGAACTGCCGGACATCCCGCTGCCCATCGTACCCGGCCACGAAATCATCGGGCGCGTCGTACGCTGCGGCCACGACGCAGCATTCGAACCCGGAACACGACTGGGCGTACCCTGGCTGGGCTACAGCTGCGGTGTATGTGAATACTGCCTGCGCGGCGAGGAAAACCTGTGTGAACAGGCGCGCTTCACCGGCTATCAAATCGACGGCGGCTATGCGCAATACACCGTCGCCGACTACCGCTACTGCTTCCCCATCGATCCATCATACGACTCGGCCGAAGCGGCGCCGTTGATGTGCGCCGGCCTGATCGGCTACCGCTCGCTGCGCATGTGCGGTGAAAACGTGCGGCGCCTGGGCATCTACGGCTTCGGCGCCGCCGCGCACTTGATCGCGCAGGTCGCGATCTGGAAAGGCCTGGAAATCTACGCCTTCAGCCGCCCGGGTGACACGCATGCCCAGACCTTCGCCAAACGCCTGGGCGCCATTTGGGCGGGCGACTCGGATGCGCCGAGCCCCGTACCGCTCGATGCTGCGATCATTTTCGCGCCGGTCGGCGCGCTGGTGCCGGCCGCACTGAGATCCGTGCGCAAGGGCGGCGTGGTGGTCTGCGGCGGGATACACATGAGCGATATCCCGGCGTTTCCCTATTCGATACTGTGGGGCGAACGCAGCATACGTTCGGTCGCCAACCTCACCCGCCGGGACGGCGACGAGTTCCTGGAGCTCGCGCCAAGAGTGCCGGTCAAACCGGAAGTCGAACGCTTCCCGCTGTCCGCGGCCAACGAAGCACTGGACCGTCTACGCCAAGGCCGGCTGACCGGCGCGGCCGTGCTGGTCATGGACGAAAGCCCCGCCTGATATCCGCCTGCGGACAAGCATGCCCCCGACGAGCACCGCGCCCGCACATCCGCGCAGCGCCGACGCCATCGCCTACTTCTCGCATCGATAACGGGACTTAATCCGCCACCACACAGACACATCGCGCCTAACTTGCGTCGCCGCGAAACGATAAAACCCAGGCCGATCGACCGAAAAACGTATTTTTACAAAAATGTAAAAATGCACCGAAACGCACGCTACCACACACCCCTAAAAATATACATCTTAGTAAGAATCCAAAATAACGAAAAACATGGCACGGAATTTAACACCCAAAAACCCCACAACAAAATAACAATAACATCATGTTTTATATAAAAAAATAAGATACCAAAAAAACAAAAACACCACCTATTAGGCGGCAATTACACCACCAATATCCCCCAAAAAAAATCCAACAAACACACAAAACACAATCAGCCAAACCAATCCGCAACTTCGCCACAATTTGCACGACATGCGATTGACAATGTCCGCGCCGAAACTACGCTTCCGCCCATAATCACAATCAATCGCGACACCAGGAGGCGAAATGACAGAGACACGAACCGCACAGGGCGGCATCGAGTTGATCGGCGTGACGAAACGCTTCGTCACCCCGACCGGCGAAGCGATGACGGCTATCCGCGACGTTAATCTGACCGTCGATCCCGGCCACTTCTGCGCCGTGGTCGGACCGACCGGCTGCGGAAAATCCACCACACTGACACTGGCTGCCGGGCTCGAAAACCCGAGTGCAGGCACCGTGCGGGTTTCTGGAAACATCGTCGACGGCATTACCAAAGGCGCCAGCTTCGTGTTCCAGAACGACGCCCTGCTGCCATGGAAGCCCGTTCTGGACAACGTCGCGCTAGGCCCAACTTTCCGCGGCGTCTCCAAAAAGGAGGCCCATGCCGAGGCGCAGGAATGGCTGAAAACGGTGGGGCTGGCCGGATTCGAGAACCACTATCCTCATCAACTGTCCGGCGGCATGCGCAAACGCGTCAGCCTCGCCGCCGCGCTGATCAACAAACCCTCCATGCTGCTCATGGACGAACCGTTCTCGGCGCTCGACGTACAGACGCGGGCGATCATGTCCAACGAGTTGCTGACGCTGTGGGAGAGGACCAAGCCATCCGTTCTGTTCGTCACGCACGATCTCGAAGAAGCGATCGCGCTGGCGGACCGGGTTGTGGTCATGACCGCAGGACCGGCGACGGTCAAGGCGGTCTACGACATCGACCTGCCGCGCCCCCGCGGCGCGGTGCAGGAAATCCGCTTCGACCCCCGCTTCCTGGAGCTGTACCAGCAGATATGGGAATCGCTGCGCGAAGAGGTCAAGAGAGCCTATTCGCGCACTTCGGTGGCAGGCAACAAGGGAGCGACGGCGGCATGAGCAGCGTTCAGGCTGAAGTAAGCGTAGTGGGTACGGCGGTCACGCCGGAAGGGTCGGACGAGGCATCGATCACCGCCAATGCCCGTAGCCGCATCAAGCGGCGCAAGATCCTGGTGGCCCTCGCGCAGGCAGCCACCCTGGTGGTGGTGCTGGGAAGTTGGCAGATTCTGACCATGCTGAAGATCGTCGATCCGTTCTTCTTCGGTTCGCCGCTTGGCATTGCCATGCGCCTGGGCGACTGGGCCGTACACGGCACGGCATACGGCTCGCTGTGGCTGCAGATATGGATCACCCTCGAAGAGTCGATCCTGGGCTTCATTGTCGGCGTGGTCACAGGCATCGTCGCCGGCGTGTTGCTGGGGGAAATCCCCTTCCTGGCGGACGTGCTGGGGCCGTACATCAAGGTGGTGAACGCGCTGCCGCGCATCGTGCTGGGCTCGATCTTCATCATGTGGCTGGGCCTTGGGCTGTCCTCCAAGGTGCTGCTGGCCGCCGTGCTGGTGTTCTTCGTGGTCTTCTTCAACGCCTTCCAGGGCGTTCGCAGCGTCGACCGCAACCTCATCGCCAACGCCCGCATTCTGGGAGCATCGCGCCTGCAGGTGGTGCGCCACGTGGTCTTCCCCTCGGCGATGACCTGGATCATCGCCAGCCTGCATGTCGCACTCGGCTTTTCGATCATCGGCGCGATCGTCGGCGAATTCCTCGGCGCCCAGAAAGGCCTGGGACTGGTCATCGCCACGGCACAGGACAACTTCGACGCCAACGGCGTGTTCGGCGCGATGCTGGTCATCGGCATTCTGGCGCTCAGCGCCGAGTGGCTGATGGCCATGGTGGAGAAACGACTGCTCGCCTGGCAGCCACCGTCGTCCTCCGGCGGTAACAACGCCGGCTTGTGACCGGTTCGCCAGACGACGCACACATCAACGACAAGACTTCACGAGAGGCCCATTCCGGGTCCACTGGGAGCGGAGGAGTAGACACAATGAGCAGAAGAACCTTGGTAAACAAAATGGCAGCCACCGTGGCCGGCATATCGGTCGCAGCCGCGGGCCTGTGCTTCGCGGGCATCCCCATCGCACAGGCCTCGGCCAGCGAACTGCCGACCGTGACGCTCATGGTCGGCGGTATCGACAAGCAGATCTATCTGCCCTACCAGCTCGCCAAGGGCTTGGGGTTCTACAAGAAATACGGCGTCAACATGGTCCTGAGCACCGAGCATGCCGGCGGCGTGGGCGCCGAGGAAGCCATGGCCTCGGGTGAAGTCGACATGGCCGGCGCATGGTACGTGCACACCATCGACTTCCAGATGCACGGCAAGAAGGTCATCGACATCGTGCAGCTCAGCGGCGCGCCCGGCGAGCGCGAGATGTGCGCGACCGGCTCGGGCGTGAAATCGCCCGCCGACTGGAAGGGCAAGGCGGTCGGCGTCACCGACATCGGCTCCGGCACGGACGACCTGACGCTGTACATGGCCGCCCGCTCCCACCTCAGCTCGAAGGACTTCACCCGCATCGGCGTCGGCGCGGGCGAGACCCTGATCAGCGCGCTCAAGCACGGCCGCATCGTCTGCGGCATGACCACGCAGCCGACCGTCAATGCCATCGAAAAGCTCGGCATCGGCTACTCGGCGATCGACCTGGCCTCGGGCAAGGGCGCCCAGAAGTGGCTGGGCGGCTTCTGGCCGACGGCCAGCGTGCTGGCGCGCGCCGACTGGGTCAAAGCGCATCCCAAACTGACCCAGGACGTCGTCGACGCGATGGTCGCCACGATGCACTGGATCAATACGCACAGCGCTGCGCAGATCGCCGCCCACCTGCCCAAGGACTTCGTCAGCAACCCGCTGTCGACCAGAGCGGAATACGTCCATGCGCTGGCGCAGGACAAGGGCCAGTTCATGCCTGACGGCATGATGCCGGCCGGCGGCCCGCAAACGGTGCTGGCGGTGGAGAAACTGGCCGGCAAGATCGTCAAGCCGGTCAATCTCGCCGAGACCTACACCAACAAGTACGCCATCCGCGCGAACGAGTTGCTGGCCAACGAATACGAAGCCTCGCACTGAGCGCATCGACGGCGACACACGCCGGCCGCGAAGACGGCCGGCGTGGCTGAAAGGAACAACAGGCGGCCGCAAGGCCGCCTGTTTTTATCGCCCGTCGCAGCCCACACCCGCATCTCAGACAATCTTGCCTTGGCGGGCGAAGATCGCCGTGACCATCAGGCCGGGATACACCGAGTCGAGGCGCAACTCGGCGCCGTGCAGATCGGCCACCGCCTTGACCAGACTGAGCCCCAGACCGGTGCCGCTGGACGTGCGGCTTTTCTCCAGGCGATAGAAGCGCCGCAGGACGCGCTCGTGTTCCCGCTCCGGAATGCCGGGGCCGTTGTCCGTCACCGCGACCCACACGGTATCGTTGTAGATCGTCGCACTGCAGCGGATGGTCGACCCTGCCGGGCAATGCCTGATCGAATTCTCGATCAGGTTGGCGAACATCTGCATGAGCAGTTCCCGATCGCCCAGCACCTTGGCCTCACCGGCCGGCGGCAGCGCAACCGAAAAGCTCTGCCCTGCATCCTGCGCCACTTCGCCGTAGATCTCCTCCAGCAGCGCGAGCATGCCGCCGAGGTCGACCGGCTTGAAGCTCGCCTTGCGTGCGCCGGCCTCGATCTGCGCGATGCGCAGCAGGGCGTCGAAAGTCCGGTTGATCTGGTCGACCTCCGCCGCCGCACTCTTGAGATCCTCGGCCACCGAAAGCGAGCGCTCCTGCTTGTCGAGCGCTTCGACGACGGTCAGTTTCAAGCGGCTGAGAGGCGTCTTCAGGTCATGCGCGATATCGGCGCTGACCTGCTGCATGCTCTCCACGGAATCGGCAAGCCGGTCCAGCGCGCTGTTGAGATCTTCCGACAGGCGCTCGATGTCGTCGTTCCGCCCCGACAACGGGACACGCGCCGTCAATTCCCCGCGCGACACCCGGTCCATGGTTTCGCGTACCGCATCGAAACGGCGCTGCATCCGGTGGGCGATCAGGCTGCCGCCGACGATCGCCAGCACCACCGCGACGACGAATGCCCATTCGAAACTGGTCTGCACGAGACTGCCGAGATAGCCGAGCTGCCGGAACTTCATGCCCACGACCAGGCGCACGTTGCCGTGGACAATACCGGAGTAGAGGCGGTAGAGCGTGCCCTGATTGAGGCCCAGCCGTTCGCCGTCGACCGAGGACCAGCCCTGCGGAATTTCCAGCGACAGGGCGTGCACGTTCCCGCCCAGCACTTTGCCGCCCGGCCCGATGGCTACGAACAGCCAGCTATGCCCCAGCGTTTCCTGGATGTAGGCGTCGAGCGTACTGACGAGATCCGCGGTTCCTCCGCCGCTGTAGGTCCCCGCGATCACCCCATAGACGCGATGGATCTCACGATCCCGGTGGCTGAACAGCTGCCACTTCATCAGCTGAGAGGCGGTCGCGCCAGCCAGAAAGACCGACACCATGCACAGCACGGCGTAGGTCAGCGCCATGCGGAACGCGGTGCTGCGAAGCAGTCTAGCCGGACGCACGAAGCGTATATCCGCTGCTGCGCACCGTGTGCAGCAAAGGCACGTCGAACGGCTTGTCGATCTTCGCGCGCAAGCGGCTGATGTGGGTTTCGACGATGCTGGTCTTGGGATCGAAATGGATATCCCACACCTGTTCGAGCAGCATGCTACGGGTCAGCACCTGCCCGGCGGCCCGCATCAGGACCTCGAGCAGCAGGAACTCCCGGGTCTGCAGAACGATGTTCTGGCCGGCCCGGCTCACGCCGCGCTTGACCAGATCCATTTCCAGGTCGGCGACGCGCAGTGTCGTCGCCTCCGTCGAAGGGACATGCCGGCGCGTCAGCGCCTTGGCCCGCGCCGCCAGCTCGCTGAACGCGAAAGGCTTGGTCAAATAATCGTCTGCCCCCGCCTCCAGCCCCGCCACCCGGTCGTCGATGCCGCCGATGGCGGTCAGATAGATGACCGGGGTGCTGTTGTTGGCCGAGCGCAGCGACTTGACCAGCGAGAGGCCGTCGAGTCCGGGCAGCATGCGGTCGACGATGATGACGTCGTAACGGCCGCGAAGCGCTTCTTCCAGCCCCGCGTTGCCGTCCTCTACGACGTCGCAGACGTGCCCCTTCTCGTGGAAGCTCTGGGCGACGTGCCTGGACGTCTTCTTGTCGTCTTCAATCAACAGCAGATGCATCTGCGGCGCACACCATCGAATCACGGATAAGCAGTATTGTAGTCGCCCGCGGCCGATGCCGGCCCCGCATAGCCAGGCCCTGCTATGCGCGAGCCCGTCCCGCCTCGTCTTCGCGCGCCAGCGACAATTCCAGCAATGCCGCCACCGTGGCGGTGCACGGCGTCTCGACGCCGAACTGTCCGGCCCGCCTCAGCACCGCGCCGGCGATGGCTTCGAGTTCCAACGGACGCCCCTTCTCCCGGTCTACCAGCATCGAAGTCTTGATCGCATCGAAGCCGCTGATGAGCCGGAACATCTCGTCCACGTCGCCTGGATCGAGCTCGACGCCGTCCGCGACCGCCACCGCGGCGGTCTCCTGCATCATCTGGTGGACCGTTCTCCCCAGGGTCGGGTGCGCAGTCAGCGCGCGGGTATCGAGGCCGGTCAGCGCGGACAGCGGATTGACCCCGTTGTTGATCAGCAGCTTGCGCCACAGCTCCTTCTGTATCCCCGCGCTCAGCGTAGTCGGAATGCCCGCCGCATCGAACGCCGCGGCCAGCGGCTGGAGGCGCGTCTGCAGCTCGCCGTTGCGGGCCGCATCCGGCCACGCGCCCATCACCACCTGCGCCGGCCCCGTGACGCTGACCACGCCGGGGGCGGTGATGTGTCCGCCGATGCGCACCGCCAGCCCCCCGACGGTACGCTCCCGGCCCACGGAGCGTTCGATACACAGTTCGTTGTCGACGCCGTTCTGTAGCGACAGCACCGGCGTGTCGGCCGTGGCCAGCCACTCGCCGAGTTCCGCGCACAGCGTCTCGGTGCCGCCGGATTTGATCGCGATCGCGATCAGGTCGAAGTCGGCGGCGCGGCATTTTTCCAGCAGTGAGGCCTGCGACAGCGCCGGCACACGGCCCGTGAACTCCATCTGCGGATGGTGCACGGTCAGACCGTCTCGCTGGAGCGCTTCGAGGTGCGCGCCGCGCGCAACCAAGGTCACCTGGTGGCCGGCGCGGTGGAGCAGCGCGCCGTAGTAGGCGCCGATGCCGCCGGCACCGATGATGGCGAATCGCATGTTGGGGCTCCGTTGTCCGTTCGGATTTCGGGACAGTTTAGCGGGGAAGCGTCGGATTTTTGGGGAAACGGGCTACGGAATGGGATTTCAGAAGCCCATGTATTTTTTGCGTCTGGGGTCGTTTTCGGGCGCGAATCAGCGTTAGGTAACACTGATCTTGCGTGAGTGACGCGCCCGAGCTGATTTCTTTGAAATGCGCAAAGAAACCGGCGAAAGAAACGCACCCCCGAGATCACTTGTCCCTGACGGGCAACCTCGCGAACGCACGCCTGAACGGGGCCCGCAGCCATTCGCCTCCTGCGAAGGGCTGCTTGGCCGGCGTCCTGCCGGCCATCCCCGCCCAGGCGCACGTCCGCGAGGCAAGCGATCAGGGGGGGCCTAACGTCAAAACAGGGCGAGTCCGACAGCGAATCTTTCTGAATTGGTTGATTCGTAGTTCAGCGGTTTGGGGTTCGTTCTGTTTTGACGTGTGATTCCCGTTAGGCCTTGCCTCGAGCGTGCGCCCCGGCACGGGGTCGGGCGGCAGGGATGCCGCCCGAGCAGGCTTTGCCAGGAGGGTAAGTGCCTGCGGTGCCCCGTGACGGGGCGTGCGCTCGAGGTTTGCCCGTAGGGACAAGGCCTTTCGGGCGCCTTTCTTTCGCCTCTTTCTTTGGGCGTGCAAAGAAAGGGGCTCGGGCGCGTCACCGATTCAGATCAAAATTACCCATCGCTGATTCGCGCCCGAAACCACCCTCAATTGCCGAAGAATGCGCGACCCAAGATCACCGCCTACCGCGAACCTGCCTCAGCAGGACCAACCCAC
>CAVVUY010000055.1:0-20073 GCA_963751375.1 uncultured Gammaproteobacteria bacterium | reverse complement strand
AGTAGGTTCGCGCCATCAGCTCGGCAAGTACGCCGGTAGTTAGGAACTGCAGCGCGGCGATCACCAGCACCACGCCGACCAGCAGCAGCGGACGCGTACCGATGGGCTCGCCGAAAGCGAACTTGAGCACCGCCAGATAGGCCAGGATCAAGCCGCCGATACCGCCGCTGGCCAGCCCGATGGAACCGAAGAAATGGATCGGGCGAGCACGGTAGCGCATGAAGAAGGCCACGGTGAGCAAGTCGAGCACCACGCGGAAAGTACGCGAGATGCCGTACTTGGATTCGCCGTGGATGCGCGCGTTGTGGTTGACCACCATCTCGCCGATGCGCGCCGGCGAGGTCGCCATCGCCATCCAGGCTGGGATGAAGCGGTGCATCTCGCCGTACAGACGCACGCGCTTGATCACACTGGCGCGGTAGACCTTGAGGCTGCAGCCGTAGTCGTGCAGATACACGCCGGTAGTGCGCGCGATCAGGCGGTTGGCGATGCGCGAAGGGATCTTGCGCATGACCAGCGCGTCCTGACGGTTGCGACGCCAGCCGGCGACCAGGTCCAGCTCGTCGGCATACAGCCGCTCGACCATGGCGGGAATGTCCGCCGGATCGTTCTGCAGGTCGCCATCCAAGGTGGCGATCACCTCGCCGCGCGCTGCGTCGAGCCCGGCCTGCATGGCCGCGGTCTGGCCGAAATTACGCATCAGTTCGACCACGCGAACATGATCGCCGAAGCGTGCGGCCTCGGCATGCAGACGGCGCGCAGTCTCATCGCGCGAACCGTCGTCGACCATGATCACCTCCCACGGGGCGCCATAGTCGCGCAGCCCTTCGTGCACCCGTTCCAGGAACGGCGCCACGTTGTCCGCCTCGTTGTACATCGGCACCACCACCGAAAGGCGACGTCCCTGTTGCTGCTCTCCGGTACTGTTCACCGGCTATCCTCCAACCACTCGCGCGAGACCCGCGATTGTAGCATTTACGAGGTGCCTGACGGGGTGCGGTCGGGGGTTGTTGGGCGGTGTTTTGGCTACGAATAAGCCTACTGCACTATGTCGCTGAGAGACCTTTCTTCGACGCTTGGAATCCGTTTCCGGCGCGAATCAGTTGCGGGTTGTTTTTGATCCTGCGGCACGTACTTGCTGGCCGAGGTGGGCTGGTTTCGGGCGCGAATCAGCGTTTGTGGTTTTGATCTTGTGTGAGTGAAGGCGACATAGTTGCTGGCCGCTGGGGCTCGTTTCGGACGCGATTCGACGTTTGGGGCTCAGATCAATCGAGGTGACGCGCCCGAGCCGATTTGTTCGGCGCATCCCTGCGCCTCACCCCTTCGGGGCTGGCGCGAAAAATCGTTCCCGACGATTTTTTCTTTGAAATGCGCAAAGAAACCGGCGAAAGAAACGCACCCCCAAAGCACTCTGCGCCTGTGCCATTCGCGACTGCAGTGGGCTGGTGTGCGTTCAGGGCAAGGCGCGGTGCGAAGGCAATGGCCCGAGCCCTTGGCAAGCGCCGCAACGCCGCCCTGGGCGCACACCAGCCCACCCGAAGGGCGGCACCAGGCTGTCCCGCCCCGGTGTTGCGCCGCTGGTGAAGGCAACAAGCCTTCCCTGCGCGACGCGCCTTGTGGCGAAACAGCCTGGAGTCGCTGCAGCCGCCAATGGCACAGGCGCAGAGTGCTGTGCTTGTCCCTGACGGGCAACCTCGCGAACGCACCCCTGAACGGGGCCCGCAGCTATTCGCCATCCAGGCGAAGAGCTGCTTGGCTGGCATCCTGCCGGCCATCCCCGCCCAGGCGCACGTTCGCGAGGCAAGCGATCAGGGGGGACCGAACGTCAAAACACGGCTCCCGTAGGTTGGGGTGAGTGCAACGAACCCCAACATGATCTGCACCGCCCGCGTTGGGGTGCGCTTCGCTTACCCCAACCTACGCTTCGATCGTCGAATGTGTAGCCCAAGCGTTTGGGAGGCGTTCTGTTTTGACGTCCCGATTCCCGTTTGGCCTTGCCTCGAGCGTGCGCCCCGGCGCGGGGTCGGGCGGCAGGGACGCCGCCCGAGCAGGCTTTGCCAGGATGGCAAGTGGCTGCGGTGCCCCGTGACGGGGTGTGCGCTCGAGGTTTGCCCGTAGGGACAAGGCCTTTCGGGCGCCTTTCTTTCGTACCTTTCTTTGGGCGTGCAAAGAAAGGTACTCGGGCGCGTCACTTCAGCAGATAGATACTCCGTACATCGAATCGCGCACGAAATAGGCCACCATGGCCAGATAGTATCCTGTGTTCACTCACACAAGACCAAAACCGCAACCGCTGATTCGTGCCCGAAATAAACTCCAACGCTCAACCCGCCCGCCGCACACCCTGCATAAGCAAGTCGGCCACCTCGGGCCGCGTGAACTCCACCGGCGGACGCACGCCCTCGCGCAGCATGGCCCGCACCTTGGAACCGGACAGCTGCAGCCAGTCATCTGCCGGATGCGGGCAGGTCTTGCGCGTGGCCATCTGCGCGCAGCGCGTGCAGTAGGCGGCGTTCTCGAACAGCAGCGGTGTGATGCGCAGATCCCTGGGACTCAGCGTCCTCAGCGTCTCGGCCGCCGCCGACGCCCTGTTCACCTCCCAGCCCGGAGTGAGCAAGCAGATCCGCATACTCGAACACTTCACCGACCTGGTACTGCTGCCCTGCTACCAGTGGAACCACGCGGTCGTCGTCCAGCACGACCACCCGCAGGCGAACGGCGAGCCGCTCACTCTCGAAAGTCTCGCGGACTATCCGCTGGTAAGCTACGTCTTCGGTTTCGAGGACCGCTCCAAGAGGTCGGCCGCCTTCGCCAGGAAACGCCTGCAGCCGAATCTCGTGTTGACCGCCGCCGACGCCGAGGTCATCAAGACTTACGTACGCAGCGGCCTCGGCGTGGGCCTGCTCGCGAAAATGGCCTACGAAGCCGAACGTGACGCCGACCTGGCCTGCATCGATGCGCGTCACCTGTTTCCGAACGAGGTCACCAGCATCGGACTGCGGCGCGGCCTGGTGCTGCGCGATTACATGTACGACTTCATACACCGCTTCGCGCCGCACCTGGACCGTGTCGCGGTGGATACGGCCGTGCTGGCACACGACCCACACAAGGAACACCGGTTGTTCCAGGCGCACATCCCCTATCTGGTGCTACGCGGCTAAAGCCGCGCCATACTCCGCAGGATCCTGGAGCGCATTACGGTTTCGACGAGCAACGTCCGTGTTCAAACAACTCTTCGCATACCTGCGGCGCACAGCCGCGCCCTTCGATGCCGAGCAATGGCGCAGAGCCAGCGCCGGACAGGCCGTGCTGGCTACGCTCGAGGCCGACGCCCGCCCACGACTGTGGGCTCTGGCGCAGGAATTCCTCCGCACCCGTACCATCAATCCTGTCGAAGGCCTGGCGCTCGACGCCGACGCACGCCTGCGCATCGCCCTGCTCGCCACGCTGCCGGTACTGGAACTCGGCCTGGACTGGTATCGCGGGCTACGCGAGGTGGTTGTCTACCCGGCCGGCTTCGCCCCGGTCCACACCTGGGAGGACGAAGCCGGCGTGGTCCACACCGAACGCCGCGAACTGAGCGGCGAAGCCTGGGACCAGGGCCTGCTGATACTGTCCTGGGACGATCTCGAAGCATCCGGCGAACTGGACGGCAATCATGTCGTGCTGCACGAATGTGCACACTGGCTGGACATGCAGGCGGGCGATGCCAACGGCCGGCCGCCGCTGCACACCGGCATGCCGGCCGCGGCTTGGAGCGAAGCCTTCACCCGCGCATACGAGGCATTTCAGCGCAAACCGAAACGCCACCCTTCGCTCGACCCGTACGCGGCCGAAGCCCCCGAAGAATTCTTCGCGGTGGCCTGCGAGGCGTTTTTCGAACTGCCGCATGCGCTGGCCCGGGACTTCCCACAGGTCTACGAACAGCTCCGCGCATTCTTCCGCCAGGATCCGCGCGACCGGGTTCCCGACATAGAATGGCGCGCCTAATGGTAATCGAGCTGAGGGAACGGCACCGCGCAACGCGTCAGATCGCCCGTGCAGCTATTTATTCAGCGCGCCCGGAGGTCGCAACATGAACGCAGAACCCCTGCCCCGCCCCAAACCGATCCGCTTCGACAACGCGCGTGGCCACGCCCTGGCCGGCGTACTGCATCTCCCGGCCGGCGAAGCGCGCGCCCACGTCGTGTTCACCGCCTGCTTCACCTGCAGCAAGGACATCCCGATTGCCGTACGCCTGGCACGCGCTCTCGCCCGGCACGGCTACGCCGTGCTGCGCTTCGACCTGACCGGACTCGGCGAAAGCGGCGGCAACTTCACCGAGAGCGACTTCGAAAGCGAGATCGACGACGTCCTGCGCGCCGCCGCCTGGCTGCGTGAATACCACGAAGCACCGCGCCTGCTGATCGGACACAGCCTGGGCGGCGATGCCGTACTCGAAGCCGCCGCCCGCCTGCCGGAGGTGCGCGCGGTAGTCACCATCGGCGCGCCGTCCACACTCGACCACCTGATCGACCTGCTGCACGGCGAGGCCGATGAGCGCCTGCCCGACGGCGGGCTGCTCGCGACCATCGGCGGACAACGCTTCACCTTCGCACCGCACTTTCTCGACACATTGGCACGCTACAACCCCACCGCAGCTGTTGCGCGCCTGCAACGCGCCTACCTGGTCATGCACGCTCCGGACGACACCGTCGTACCCTATTCCCAGGCCCACGCCCTGTTCGACGCCGCCGCCGAACCGCGCGCTTTCGTCAGCCTGGATGACGCGGATCATCTTTTGCGCCGCCAGGCCGACGTAGACTATTGCGCCGACCTGATCGCCGCCTGGGCGGCACGACCACTGACTAGAGCCTGTTAACACTCAACAGCCCGCACGAGGACACCCATGCTCGACCCGCGTATTCTGGAAACCTTCGGTTCGCTCTACGAACAAGCCCTGGCCTCGGCCGAAGCCATCCCCACCGCCATGAACCTGGCCACCGTCGATGCCGCCGGACGCCCGCGCAGCCGCATCGTCCTGCTCAAGGACTTCGGCCCCGAGGGTTTCGACTTCTACACCAACTACGACAGCGACAAGGGCGCCGAGATCGCCGCCAATGCCGCCGTCGCTCTGTGCGTGCATTGGCCCACGCTGGGCGAAGAAGGAGGGACGCAAGTACGCATCGAGGGCCGGGCAGAACGACTGCCTGCCGAAGTTTCCGACGCCTACTTCGCCAGCCGACCGCGCGGCAGCCAACTCGGAGCCTGGGCTTCGCTGCAGTCGCAGACATTGCCGACACGAGATGATTTCGAGACCCGCTACGCGCAATACGAGCAGGAATTCACGGCACGCGAGGTAGCCCGCCCGCCGCACTGGGGCGGTTACCGCGTCGCACCCGACCGCGTCGAATTCTGGTACGGGGCAAGCTATCGCCTGCACGAACGCGTATGCTGGGAATTTTCGGATGGACAATGGCAGTCGCGCCTTCTTTATCCATAAAATTTGCCGAAATTTCGCGTAAACCTAAAACTCATAAAAGTTCATTGGCTATTTTTTATGGGCGAATAAGTTAAATTTAAGACTAGAAAATCTCCTTGAATCAGACATAAAAAAGGAGGCGCCGAAGCGCCTCCAAGCTCAAGGAGAAAAGACCGGAACAAACCAACCGGGGGTTACCCGGGTGAAGCACTACATCAAACGCGGGGGCCGCCGTTGCCCTGGCCGCCACCGCCACCCGCGTTGTCGCTACCGCTTTCGGAAGCGCCACCGCCGCTGACGTCGCTGACATAGTCGAGGAAGGCATCGTTGTCGTCCAGGGTGTCGATACGCGTGTCATGCGTGTCGTTCGGCATGTTCGCCCAACCTTCGCCCCAGGGGCTCATATGATCCGCCCAAGCGGCCGGGGCCACACCCAGAGCGGCGACAACGGCCAACGATCCAAAATACTTCAAGCGCATAACAAACCTCCGTGATAAATACGTCATTGCGAGTATCACTTTATGCGCGACAACTTAAATAAAACTTAACGCGCCCTCTCAGAATTAAAGCGATGGAAAAATTGATATATGTCATTAAAACTCGGTAATGCCGAGTGCTACTCTGAACCCGAAGGAGCGACAAAATACCATATAAAAATAGACGTTTTTTGCGCGCCATAACCACCGACAAATAAAGGCAGACCACCATGTCAAAGATACTTCGCCGCCATCCCCTAGCGCTCGCGATAGCTGCAGCGCTTGCCGTATCCCCGCTGACTGCCTCGGCGCAGGACACCAGCAACCTCTCCGCCGACGCACAAACCGCGAACCAACCCACCATCAACGCCACCGGACTGCCCCTGGGATCCTTCCTGCTCTATCCGGAAGTCGCCCTGACCGGCATCTATAACGACAACATCTATTTCACGCGCACCGATCGCAAGGCGGACACCATCACGGTGCTGTCGCCGTCGATCTATGCACGCTCCAATTGGAAGAAAAACCGTCTGGACATTGGCGCCGGCCTCGATGCCGCCCGTTTCACCGATAATCCCACCGAGAATTACACCAACGGCTGGGTCAATCTGCAGGGGCGACTCGATCTCACACAGAGCACCAACCTGTTCGGCGGCGCCGGCATCGACTATCAGCACGAATCGCGCAGCTCGCAGGACGCCTTCGTCGGCCAGTACCCGACCCGCTACCGCGACAACCATGCCAATCTCGGCTTCAGCCAGAGCCTTGGCCCATGGACGCTGCGCGTGGCCGGCACGGCTTCGCAGCTCGACTACTTCAACGTCGAGAACAGCATCGGCTGGACGAACGACCTGCGCGACCGCACGGTCAGCGCTGGCGGCGCACGCCTGACCTACCGCATGACGCCGCAGTACGGCGTGTTCCTGCAGGGTGCGCGCGACGTGCGCAGTTATGAGTCGAAGGTCGACAACTACGGCTACAACCGCGACTCCAGCGGCTACCGCGCCGTCGCCGGCCTGAAGTTCGCACCCACACGCCAGGTCAAGGGTGAGGTCTTCGTCGGTCACCTGCGCCAGGACTACACCGACAGCCGCTTCGATCCCATTAGCGCACCGGATTTCGGCGCCAACGTGCAATGGCAGCCGTCGCCGCTGACTATGGTCACCGGCTACGTCAGCCGCAGCCTCGAAGAAACCACCCTGACAGGCACGCCCGGCTATCTGTATTCGTCGGTTGGCGGCAAGGTGACCCACTGGCTGAACGGCAAGACCCGCCTCAACGGCCACCTTTCCTACGGCCGCGCAAACTACAAGCAGATAGACCGCAAGGACAACGTCGTCGACGCCGGACTGGGCGTCGACTATCGACTCACCCGCGGCCTGTTCCTGGAAACCAGCTACCGCGTGCTGAGCCGCAACTCCAACGTCAGCAACACGCAGCAGCAGTACTACGCCGACTACATCGACAACCAAGTCTCGGTCGGCCTGCGCCAGGTCTTCTACCCCGTGCCGCAGGTCTTCGTGCCCAGCGGCACGCCGCTGGGCAGCGCCTCGCCCAACGGCCTGGGTGGATTCTATGGCGGCCTGCAGTACGGCTACGCGCTGATCGGCACGCAAAGCACCGGCGGCCGCGGCTCGCACGGCTCCGACAACGGCAACATGGGCACCTTTGGCGGCATCGGTGGCGGATTCCTCGGCTACGGCTTCGTCAATAACCGCTGGTACCTGGGCTTGGAACTGCACGGCAACGAGGGCGACACCACCTGGTACCACAACAAGACCAAGACCGGCGGGCGCGAATTCTCGAGCGCGCAGAAGAACGACTACGGCGCCAGCCTGCGCCTCGGCTACGTGCTGGCCAACGGCACCCTGCCCTACGTCAACGTCGGCGCGGTCAACACCCACTTCAACACGCTGTACGCCGTCGACGGCGCCACACCGGTCGAGGTGGACAAGCATCTGACCGGCACCGAACTTGGCGTCGGCGTGGAAGTGCCGACCTCGGCGCACAGCTTCGTCCGACTGGCCTACAACTACATCACCTATCCCAAGTACGACGTCACCTACTCGGACGGCAGCACGCTGCAGACCGATACGCTGCAGAACACCCAGAGTCAGGTCATGCTCGGCGTCGGCCTGCGCTTCCGCGAGCAGCCCAGACCGCACTTCCGCGCCAAGGTCGACGGCTTCTACGCCGGCGCGCAATTCGGCGACAACTCGCTGCACAGCAACTTCGACGCCGATCAGACCGACAGCGGCGGCGGCGGCACGCCGACCACCTCGCACCTGCAGGCCGACTTCGCCAAGGCCGGCTTCAGCTCCGGCCTGTTCGCCGGCTACGGCAAGACCTTCAAGCAACATTACTACCTCGGCCTCGAGGGCGAGGTGGACAACGCCCACACCGGTTGGCAGCACACGCGCACGCCGACCGGACGTTCCTTCTCCGTCGAGCAGAATGCCAGCTACGGCGCCAGCGTACGCCTTGGCTACGTAATGAACAGCGGCACTCTGATCTACGGCAAACTCGGCGCGGTCCGCACCCGCTTCAATACGCAGTACAAGAAGGGCAACAACTCCAGTGCCTGGGTCAACCGCGACGACATCAAGACTGGCGAACAATACGGCCTCGGCGTGCAGTTGCCGATCACGCGGAACGTGTTCACGCGCGTCGAATACAGCTACCGCCAGTACCAGAAATATACCTTCACGACGGCGAACGCCAACGCTGACACAGTGCAGATCGAAAACAGTTCGGCGCTGTTCCAAGTGGGCCTAGGCGTGGTGTTCTGAGACCGGAGGAAGACACCGAAAACGGTCCGCATACCTCGCCCACGGAAACGTGAAAACACGGGTATGCGGACCATTTGATCCAAGTCAAAAAAAACACCTAAGTACCCGAAAGAATTGAGCTTTATCAATGACGCAAGGGGGCGATAGGAACAAACTGAAAACGTGGATGAAAAAACATTCACTCTACAGAGAAAACCCGCAAAGCGAAACCCGAGGGGCACGCGCTGAGCAGGATTGAGAAAAGACCACAACGAGGGCAAATCCGTTTAGCGGAGGAACAAGCCATGAACACCACCAAATACACCCATAACGCACAACGCCTCTTGGCCAGCAGCGTCGCCGTACTGTTCCTGGCGGGGGCACCACTCACTCTGATCAGTTCCCCGGCCAATGCTGCCGAGGGCGGCTCCGGAGGTCATGACACGTCCGGGCAGGTCATGAAGAAAGGCCAGCAGGGCGACAGCGGCCACGGCGGCGCCGGCTACCAGGGCGGCAAATCCATCGATAAAGCGCTCAGCGCCGAGGAGGAAGACTCCGACAAGCGCGGTCCGAAGTACAGCGGCGGCCGTGAGACCGGCCAGCCCACCACTGCCGGCACCAAGAAGGGTGGCGACTACGGCGACCTGTGGGTCATCCTGCGCGATCCGCTGACCGGCGAACCGATCTACACCAAGTGGGTCGACGGCAAGATGGTGGTCACCACCCAGGCCGACGGTTTCGTCCAACCGCTGGACGCGAACGGCGTGCCGATCGAGCTGAACGCCGAGGGCGAGCCCATCAATCCCAGCGCAGTGGTCGAAGTCGAGTTCGAGCGTCTGAACATGGGCCGCTCGCCTTCCAAGGTGCTGGACCATGCGTACGAAGAAGCCGTCAGCAGCATCCTCGGCTCGTCCACCGCGGTCAGTTACGACGCATCTGGTCGGCTGGTGGTGACGATCGATGGCGAAACCAAGGTCATCGACTCGCCGCTGGAGAACCTGGCGCTGTATGCCGCGTTCCTCAAGGACGGCGGCCTGACCATCAAGGACAGCTCGGGCAACGTGGTCTACTCCACCACCGATCCGCAGGTGGCCGCCTCCCTGCTGGCCGCCGCATCGAGCAAGGAAGGTGAGGCGCTGACCGTCGACACGGTGATGTACCTGAACGACAACATCCTGAAGACGGCTCCGGCGACCGACCTGTCGACCTTCACCTACGACCGTTCCGTGGTCTACGGTAATGTGACGCTGACCGACGCGACCGGCGCAACGCTGAACGCGCTGACGGTGCTCGATGCGCTCAACGGCGACGCCTACGCGGATGCCGGCGTGACCGGCTTCGCACAAGCTGCCGACGACGCACGCACCATCATCGAGTTCGTGCACAACAACCCGATCTTCCCCACCAATCTCGCCAACTGAGAAAGGCTGCAGGATTTGATCGGATAAGCTGAACCACCAAAGGCAGGTCTGGGCCCCGCCCCTTCCGGGGGGCGGGGCCTTCTTCGTTCAGGCGGCGGGCTCGCTCAATGCCTTGATCGCCTCGATATCGCAGCGGTAATGGCGCGCTCCAGTGCCTTCCAGAATGCCGTTCTGCTTCATCTCCGCCATGGTACGACTGAGCGTTTCCACCGTGGTGCCGATAGCCGCCGCCATATCGGCCGAACTCAGCAGTTCGACACAGTCGCGCGAGCCGCCGGTCATACGGATCAGGAAACGGATCAGCCACGCTGCGCGTTGTCTGGCGGGGCCCGAGGACAGACGGGTGATCCAGTAATCCGCCGTTTCCAGGCTGTCCTCCCAGCGACGGGCCAGCTGGTTGTTTAGCTGGGGATAGCTGCGCTTGAGCGCTTCGATGACACCGATCGGGATACGGCACAAGTCCACGCGGCGGAGCGCCGTCGCAGTATGCTGATAAGGCTCTTGGACCAAGGCTTCCATGCCCAGCACATCGCCCGTTCCGAGCAGACGCACGATGCGCTCGTTACCATCCGCCCCCGCCTGTTCGAGCTTCACCAGCCCGCGCCGTATCGTATAAACGAAGCCGGCGTCATCGGTCGGCTCGTAAATCCTCGTCCCCGCCTCGAACAGATAGTTGTCGATGGGCTCGACGATACGGTCCAGTTCGCCCGCGCTCAGATCGGAGAACAGCACACTGTTCCTGACCGCGCAGCTACGGCAGTTCGAGCGTCCTACCCAGGCCTTGTCCGTGCATATGGGCTTCTGTTTCCTCGTCATACGGGCACCTTGGTATGTATGTCTTATATGTCTTATATGTCTTATGCGATGCCAGCGAGCCGGCGCCGCATAGAGAAACAACGCCGGCTCGCACGTTCGGCCGCCAGTCTAGGCACGATACGCAGAAACCACCACCTCATGCTGTTCCAGCCCGCCCTCGCCGACGAACGCCTCCTTCGGCAGGGGATTGCGATGCGCCGCCTTGAAGTCCTCGCTGCCGACCCAGTCGCGGAACGCCGCTTCGTTCTCCCAGCGCGTCAACACCACCCAAGGCGCTCCTTCGCTACGCGGCTTGAGCACTTCCATGCTCACGAAACCGGGCTGGTGCTCGACCTGGCCGGCGCGGTTGCGGAAACGCTCCTCGAACTGGGCTTCCCAGCCGGGCGCGACCGGTACGCGATTGGCAACGACATAGTACATGCGAGTCTCCTGAGACTACGTTAGGGCTTGGATGTTTCGTCCACGAGCGGGCCCGGATGCACGCAAGAGGCCGCTTCACGGGCGCGCTCGCGCGCCTGCTCGACGTCGCCACCGCGCGCCAGTGCCACTCCCATCCGGCGTCGCTCGAACGACTCCGGCTTGCCGAACAGGCGCAGCTCCGTACCCGGCACGCGCAGCGCTTCGGCCACGCCTTCGTAGGCAATGCCGCGAGCCTCCACGCCGCCGTAGATCACCGCGCTCGCCCCCGGCGTCAACAGTTCGGTGGAGACCGGCAGACCGAGGATGGCACGCGCATGCAGCGCGAACTCGCTCTGCGCCTGGGTAATCATGGTCACCATGCCGGTATCGTGTGGGCGCGGGCTGACCTCGCTGAACCATACCTCGTCGCCGCGCACGAACAGCTCCACACCGAAGATGCCGCGCCCGCCGAGATCGTCGGTCACCGACCGGGCGATCTCGCGCGCACGCTGCAGTGCCGCCGGCGACATCGGCTGCGGTTGCCAGCTCTCGACGTAGTCGCCGCGCTCCTGGCGATGTCCCACGGGTTCGCAGAACTGCGTCTCGGGCGAACCGTCGGCGGCCAGCGTGCGCACTGTGAGCAGCGTGATCTCGAAGTCGAACTCGATCACCGCCTCGACGATCACACGGCCCTTTTTCACCCGTCCGCCGTGCTGCGCATAGTCCCAGGCGGCATCGATGCCCTCAGCATCATCGACGCGGGACTGACCCTTGCCGGAAGAGGACATGACAGGCTTGACGATGCAGGGGAAACCGATACCCGCGGCAGCCTGTCGCAGCTCTTCCAGCGAGTCGGCGAACGCGTAGCGCGAGGTCGGCAACCCCAACGTCTCGGCGGCCAGACGGCGGATACCCTCGCGGTTCATGGTCAGCTGCGTGGCGCGTGCGGTAGGAATGACCTCGACCAGCCCGTCGGCTTCGATTTCCGCCAGCGCGTCGGTAGCGATGGCCTCGATCTCCGGCACGACCAGATGAGGGCGTTCGCGCTCGACCAGCTCGCGCAGTGCCGCGGGATCCGTCATGTCGATAACATGCGCGCGATGCGCCACTTGATGACCCGGCGCATCGGCGTAACGATCCACCGCGATGACTTCCACCCCCAATCGCTGCAGGGCGATCACAACTTCCTTGCCAAGCTCGCCCGCGCCCAACAGCATCACGCGCAGCGCACTCGGACTCAACGGCGTCCCCAAACGCATATCCGCTCCAGAATCGACCAAAACACCATTATGAAAGAGCCTAATGAAGGAATGAAGTTCACATTACAGACGACGTTGCCGACATGCGGCAGCTCGAAGCGGGTGCTAGGATACCGCCTCATCGCACACATCGGTTCCGGGAAACCATGTCCACAGAACTCGACACGCTACGCCAAGACATCATGCGCCGCGCCCAGGGCGCGCTCAGCCTCGACATCGCCTACATCGGCGTCGTCAACGGCCTGCTCGCCGCGCTCGAAGAACTCGGAACGGCGCCGCCTTCACGCCTAGCCGATGCGACGGACATGGACGCCGGCTACGTGCTGCGCTGGTGTGACGCGGCCTATGCCTTCGAGCTGATCGACGAATCCGTACCCGGCGAGTTCCAGCTCACCCCGCTTGGACAGGCCTTCATCCCCGATCGTCCGGGCACCCTGATGCCCTTCGCCGTACAGACCGTGCTCTCCGCCCACATGGGTGAGCGCGCCGCCGGCCTCATGCGCAGTGGCGAGCGTCCGGGCGAACGCGTGCTCGCCGAGCGCGAGACCGTTCTGCCATGGTTCGGCCCCATGCTGGAATATCAGTTCGGGCCGCTGCTGGAAAAACAGGTCGTCGAGCAGGTGCCGGTATTTCGTGCCGTCGACGAGCGCGGCGGCCTGGCGGTCGACCTCGGTTGCGGCAACGGCTGGTACCTGCGTGCCCTGGCCCGCCGCTGCCCGCATCTGCGCGGGATCGGCCTCGACGGTTTCGAGGAGAACATCACCCAGGCTTCCCGTCTGGCCGAAGGGGAAAATCTGGGCGAACGGCTCAACTTCGCGATCGGCGACATCCACAATTTCCATATCGAGGAGCCCGTCGATCTGATCGCCATGAACCGTTCCCTGCATCACGTATGGGATCAGAAGGAAAACGTCTTCCGCATCCTGCGCGAACACCTGCGCCCCGGCGGCGCGGCGGTGATCTGGGAACCGAACTGGCCGGCACAGCGCGGCGACCTGCGCAGCCCCACACGCCGCGGCATGGCCTTTCAGAACCTCAGCGAACACGTGCAGGGCAACCACTTCCTGCGCCCCGAGGAAATCGCCGAGCAATTCCGCGCGGTCGACCTCGAACCGCAAGTACACTTCATAGCCGACGGCCGCGATGTGGTCGTCACCGGCACCCTGAGCGCATAGACCATGGCCTCCCAACATCCACCCGAGGGACAGGACGCTCCCATCGAGAAACGCATCACGGTACTCACGCGCTCGGGCGAAAAACTCAGCCTGGACGTCACGCTGGCCGATGAATACGGCAAGCGCAGTGCCGCCGAATATATCGAGCATGTCTACGAAAGCATCAAGCGCAAGCTCGACGAGCCGATGCCGTTCGCCGGTTTCGGCGCGCCCGACCCTTACGACCAGGCACGCATGCGGGAGATGATCCTGTTCGTCGCCGCCTTCCACGACAGCACCTTCGGCACCTTCAACCGCCGTACCGAACTGCCCGAAACCGAGCGCAACGAATTCGTCGAGATATTCCTTCTCGCCTGCGCTTCGGTACTCGACGGCCGCGACCTACAGATCGATCTCAGCCAGGGCAGCGGACACATCCGCAACGAGCTGAGCCTGGACTGAGCGCGGCACGGCTATGATTCTCGAAGTCGCCACCCTTGACGTGCGGCCGGACCAAACCGATGCATTCGAAGCGGCCTTCGCAGAGGCGCAGGACATCATCGCGGCGATGCCGGGCTATCGCTCGCACGAACTGCAGCGCTGCGTGGAAAATCCTGACCGTTACATCCTGCTGGTGAGATGGGTGCAGCTCGAAGACCACACACAGGGTTTTCGCCGCTCCCCCCAGTACCAGGAGTGGAAACGACTGCTGCACCATTTCTACGGTCCGCCCCCTGTCGTCGAACACTATACGACCGTTTTCGACGCACACGATCCGCGGCCTTGAGCTGCTTACACCTCTTCGGCCGCCTCAGATCATGCAAGCCCTGCTCACCGCCCACAACCTGATCAAGAACTTCGGCAAGGTCCGGGCCGTATGCGGCCTCGACATCGCCGTGGCGGAGGGCACTTGCCTCGGACTGCTCGGCCCCAACGGTGCCGGCAAGACCACCACGCTGGAAATGCTCGAAGGGATTACCGCCCCCAGCGGCGGCGAGATCCGCTATTGCGGCACTCCGCTCGGAGCAGGTTTCCGCAATCGCGCCGGCATCATGTTCCAGGCGACGGCGCTGCCCGAGTTCATCACCGTGCGCGAGACTCTGCAGATGTTCGGCAGCCTCTACCCGCACACCCGTCGGCTGGACGAGCTGGTAGAACGCTGCGCGCTGCAGGAATACCTCGACCGCGACAACCGCCGCCTGTCCGGCGGTCAGCGCCAACGCATGCTGCTCGCCATCGCGCTGATCAACGACCCCGACATCCTGTTCCTGGACGAACCGACCACCGGTCTCGATCCGCAGGCCCGGCACAACTTCTGGAGTTTGATCGAGGACATCAAGGCCGAAGGCAAGACCGTCCTGCTCAGCACGCATTACATGGAAGAGGCCTACACGCTGTGCGACGAGGTGGCCATCATGGACCATGGCCTCATCATCGCCCGCGGCACGCCGGACGCCCTACTCGCGCACCACTTCAACGACGTCGTCCTGCAACTTCCGCCGGACGCCCTCCCGGCCGACACCCAGACACTGCCGATGACCGTACGACGTACTCACGATTCGCTCGAGATCGAAACCGGGGACGTCAATGCCGCTGTCGCCGCATTGCTGGAGGCAGGCGTGCCGCTGGACGGGCTGCGTATTCGCAGCCGTACGCTGGAGGATTTGTTTTTGGAGTTGACGGGGAAGGAGCTCAGGGGATGAGGTCGGGGTTTCCTTTTTAAGCCTGCAGATGGCGGTGCGTCTTAGCGACCATTTTTAGAAAACGCGTTCGCCAAGAGTGGCCGCTGATGCGTGCGCGCAACAAACCCCGCCCGTCAACAAATGCCTTGTCGCGCGACCTACGGTATCGATCCAAGGGCGTATAGCACGCCCCGCTCATGGGAATCGAGAAAGACGACGGCGCAATCCGCCTACGCCAGCTCCTCGAAAAACTGCCGCATCACCGGCGAAAACCGCGCCTCGTCGATCAGAAACGCGTCATGCCCCTGGATCGACCCCAGTTCGACGAACCGCACGTCACCGTCGCAGCCGACCTCCAGCGCATCGGCCAGAACACGCTGCTCCGCGACCGGAAACAAAGTATCGCTGCTCACGCCGACGACCAGCGCCCGCTCCAGCCGCAAACGGGCGAATGCCGCCTGGAAATCGCCATTGGCATGCTCGGCGGGATCGAAATCGTCCATGGCGCGCGAAAGATAGAGGAAACAGTTCGCATCGAAGCCAGCGGCAAACTTGGCCGCATTGTGCTCGAGATAGGACTCGACCTCGAATTCGGCACCGAAACCATCGCCCGACGCATCGATGGACGCCGTCCGCCGCCGGCCGAAACGCTCCGCCCACTCGCCCGGCGAACGGTAGCAGGACAACCCGAGCTTGCGCGCCAGGCGCATGCCGTTCACCGGCCCTGCCTCCAGCGGATAGTCTCCCTGCGCCCAGGCAGGATCGTTGAGCACCATCTCGCGCTGCAGCGCATGCATGGCGATGGCATGCGGCGAAGCACTGGCCGTGGAGCACAGTAACGCCAGCGCGCGGCTGCGCTGCGGGGCCTGCAGCATGAACGCCAATGCGCTCATCCCACCCATCGACGGCCCCACCACAGCCGCCAAGCGCTGTATGCCCAGAGCATCGATCAGCTCGATTCCGGCGCGGGCGATGTCCTCCAGCGCAAGGCGGGGAAAACGCATCCGGTAGGCTTCGCCATCCTGCGGATGCGGCGAGGCCGGACCGCTGGAACCGAAGCAACTGCCCAACGAGTTGACGCAGATGACGTGGAAGCGGCGCGTATCGAGCGCCCGACCGGGCCCGATCATGTACTCCCACCAGCCAGGCGAGGAATCGCGGACCGAGGATGCCGCGTGCGCGCTGGGAGAAAGACCGGTAAACAGCAGCACGGCGTTGTCGCGTGCGGCGTTGAGTTCGCCCCAGGTCTCGTAGGCGATCTCGGCGCCGGCCAGCCGCCCGCCACGGTAAAGCTGGAAGGGATGGCCAAGACGCAGGAAACGCGAACCGCGCGGAACTGCCGGGAAGGGCGCGGATGGAAGTCGCGCGGCTGTCTGCATACCGTACACCCTTAATAACCTAGTGAATTGGTCGGGCAATTATTCTGCAGCAGCCACGCTCAAAATGCCAGGGAGCGCCGGTTCCCACCGGCTTCAGGTGTGGATCTTGGCGTCCCAGAACGACAGGCAGTCCGGCTGCTCTATCAACGCATCGGCCAGAATAAACCCCGCCGCAGTCCACACCTGACGCGTGTTTGCGCGCCGACCGATCATGCGCCCGCTGCGGCCATCGTAGTACTCCGGCCATTCGTCGCGGTACAACCGCATGCGAGCCACGTCCATGGCGCCCAGCGCAAGATCCCGGCGACCGACCCGCAAGGCCGCGGACACGAAAGGCCACAGCAACACCGGCCAGTTCCCGCCGTTGTGGTAGGACCACGGCGTGTTCTTCGGATCCGAGCCGGTCAGCAGCTGCCATTCCACGCCGACCAGTGCCGGAAAGACCAGCTTGACCGGCATACGCCCGATCAGATCGGACCAGCGATGATCGAAAAGGTTCATGATCGCCTGGTCCTGCTCCTCGGTGGACAGTCCGAACAGGATCGACAGCAGGTTGCCCTGCGCGAAGAAACGAAAGTCCATGCGCCCCGGCCCGAGGTTGCCGAGCAGATAGCCGGCATCGTCGGGCAACCAGTCAGACACCCAATCGGGAATGCTTTCCGGATAGATGTTCAGCGGATTGGCGATGTCGTAGCCGAAGCCTTCCGTTTCATAGCGATGAATCTCGTTCAGCCGCGGCAGATCCAGCCAGTAGAAGTTGCGCACGTATTCGGTCAGATGCGCACGCCGCTTGCCCGCCTGCTCCAGCATCGGACCGGTGACGGTATCCGGCACCAGCAGTTCCTGCATTGCATTCAAGGTCGCGAAGAACAACGCTTGAATTTCCAGCGGATGACCGTAAACGCCCATGCGGCGGTCGATCATGAAGGCGGCGTCCGGTACCAGCAGCGTGGGAAACACCTCGAAGCGATCGTACAACAACACCGAGAGGATGGACTGCAGACCACGCTGGAAAGCCGGTTCCTCGGCCAACGCATTGTCGCCGCTCATGTTGACGTAGGCCTGCAGGATGAGCACCCACCACATCATCGAGTCCACCGGCGCCACCCTGCCGATGGCGCGATCGCCGAAGTCCGCGTGCAAAACCTCTGCACCGTCCGCCTGGCGCTCCACGCGGAAGCTCGCGGGCATCACGCGCGGCAGGCCCCGATGCCCCTCGATCTCCTCCTGCATGCCTCTCAGGCGCAAGGCCACGCGCAGAAAATGCCGCACGATATCGCTGCGACCGTCGAGCAGGAACACCAACGCCGAGGGAACGAAATCGCGAATGAAACAGTCGGCATAGTTCTCCGCCGCAACGCCCGCGTTCAGGGCGGCACGCGTACCGACCGGCTCGTTCTGATAGGAAAACAGCGAAGCCTCTAGCAGCTCGCGCGCGGCCTGAAGAATCTCCGCCGAGTCGGCGGTCGCGAAGTCGGCACTCAAATCTCGACCCTCGGTCGGCATGGAACATGCCCTGCAAAACAGGGGGGGGACGGGCTCAACAGCCCATGATCGAAGCGGCCTAGTGTACTACGTTGCCGGCGCACACTCAGCGCCAGCGGGAGCGTCGATAATGCCGATAAACCGCCGCCAAGCTCAGCGAACGGGCTGCCGAAAACACCGCGAACGAAAACCACAGACCCTGGCTGCCCCAGCCCCGGCTCGCCCACCACACGAACAGGAACAAGGCCAGCGACACGAGCAGCGTGTCGCGCATCTCACGCGTCGCCGTGGCGCCGACGAACACGCCATCGAACAGATAGCTCCACACCGTAAGCGCCGGCATCGCAACCAGCCATGCCAGATGCGCACCGGCCTCGACTCGGACTGCCGGCAGATCCGTGAGCAAGCCGATCAGGATGTGACCCGCCAAGGCGAACGCCACCGTGGCGAGCACGGCGGTGATCAGCGAAAATCTCAACGCCGCGCGCACCGAAGCGCCGAACAGAGGCCAGTCCTTGCGTCCCGCAGCCTTGCCGACCAGCGACTCGGCCGCCTGCGCGAAACCGTCCAATCCATAGGACGTCAGCATCACGTACTGCATCAGCACGGCATTGGCCGCCAATACCGTATCGCCCAAATCGGCACCGCGCGCGGTAAAGAATGCGAACGCGAACAACAGGCACAGCGTACGCACGAACAAATGCCGATTAACCGCGAACAAGTCGGCATAAGCCGACAGCCGCCAGAGTCGATGACGCGGGACCGGTACGCCGCCCAGTTCGCGAAGTTCCCGTCGCAACAGCCAAAAACCAACACCGAACGCAGCGTAATCAGCGATCGCCGAAGCCCAGGCGACGCCGTTGCTGGTCATGCCCAGACCAAGCACAAAAAACATGTCCAATGTGATGTTGACGGTGTTGGTCAACACCATGATCACAAAGGTAACGCGTGCATTTCCGAGCCCCAGGAACCAGCCGAGAATCGCATAATTCGCCAGCACCGCCGGTGCTGACAGCAGGCGGATATGCGCATATTCGGCAGCCAGCGTCGTGCTGTCGGCACTGCCGCCGAGCCAGTACAGGCCAAGCCGCACCAGCGGATGGCCGAACACGATCAATCCCAGGCCGATCGCTCCGGCCACGATCAGCGACTGGCCAAGCAAGGCTCGCACCGTTTCCGCATCCTGGCGGCCGTGTGCCTGTGCGGTCAGCCCGGTCGTTCCCATGCGCAGGAAACCGAAGCCCCAGTAGAGGAAACTCAGCAGCGTCGCGCCCAGCGTGACCGCCGCCAGATAGCGCGGTGTCGGCAAGTGGCCAACCACCGCGGTATCCACCAACCCCAGCAGGGGAACGGTCACATTGGACAGGATGATCGGCCAGGCCAGACGCCAGACGGCGCCGTCCAGTCGTGGGGGGGAAACCGCACGAAAACACTCACACTTATGAACCGGGAAAGACGCTACAGCATAACGGCAAACGCGGACGGACTTGCACCGCACCGGCCGCTGCCGGGATGATGCGCCTTCCTCCGCATGGAGATGTCATGGACCACCGCCAACTCGCCTTTCTCTGCGCACTGGCCCGCGAGCGCCATTTCGGCCGTGCCGCAGCCGCCTGTCACGTCACCCAACCCACGCTGTCGGCCCGCATCAAACAGCTAGAGGAGGAGCTGGGCACCCCGCTCATCCGGCGCGGTCGGCGTTTCGAGGGGCTGACCGCCGAGGGCGAACGCGTGCTCAAGCATGCCCGCCTGATCCTCGATGAATTCGACGCG
>CAVVUY010000054.1:0-17443 GCA_963751375.1 uncultured Gammaproteobacteria bacterium | reverse complement strand
GTTCTGTCTGGTTACGTTCGTTCGTGCTCCTCGCCGCTGAACACGCGGACCTGCTTGGTGGGCTTGAGCTTGTTCTGTACGAAGCTCGCGCCAGTCGAGCCGCCCTGCACCGCGATCACCATGTCACGGATGTTCTGCGGGGTGACATTGGCTCCCTTGCGCACCAGCACGCCCATGGTGGACGAGAAGTAAGGCACCGAGAAATCGACCACCTTGGCCCGCGCGGGCGTGATCGAGATCTCCGATAGCGCCAGGTCGAAGTTCTTGGTCTGACCGGCCACCAGGCCATCCCAGCCCACGTTCTTCACCTTGAGCTTCGGCAGTCCCGCCCGATAGGCGATATTGGCGGCCATGCAGTACTCGTAACCGCTCTTGATGGTGTCCGGCGAATTGCCGTTCCACCAGCCCGGCGCAGGCAGGTTGACCTCAACGGTCAGCTGCCCCGGAATCGCCGGCTTGATCGGATGCGACGCCCACTTGCCGGTCACCTTGCAATCGCCATATTGCGCATTGGCCGCAAATGCGGCCTGCGAAACTCCCGCCGCCAATGCTGCTGCGGCAATACCCATCCCAAGCGCAAAACCGCGCCCCTTGCGATACATCATTGGATTCTCCTCGTTGGGTCTGTCGTCGATCCCGTTACCTGAGATCCGCCCCTGTAGAAAATCCCCCTTGAACGCTACGTATTGTCTTCGCCGGTTGCGTGACTCTTAATATGTTGAGCGCTTTCGCGCGCCCTTGATGGCACTACAAACCGCCGTTAAAGCCCAGCCCTCAAATGCAACAAAAATGCCATGATGCCGAATCTCCATTTCCCCGCACAACAGCGCGAAAATGACAGACGAAGCTAGTTTAGGCACATCCGGAGCAACATGCTCGCCCGCGAATGGTGCGTATTTATACCCGCGCACATTTTTAGTGCGCAAGCCGCAGGCGAAAAACCGCCGCACCTCTCGCCAAACAGCACCTGCCCATGCCACAGTTTTCCCTCGGCAGAACGCCCGGCGACGGCTGGCGAAATGCATGACGCTCCGTGGCTCCGGACAAACCACCCGAAGAGACTTTCGCAATGGGAACGAACCGACTCGAAGCCTTCAGCGATGGCGTGCTCGCGATCATCATCACCATCATGGTGCTGGAACTGAAAGTGCCGCACGGCACGCAACCCGACGCGCTGCTGCCGCTGGTGCCGGTCTTGCTCAGCTACGTGCTGAGCTTCGTCTACCTCGGCATCTACTGGAACAACCACCACCACCTGCTGCACACCACGCGCGCAGTGAGCGGCCCCATACTGTGGGCCAACCTGCACCTGCTGTTCTGGCTCTCGCTGATCCCGTTCAGCACCGGATGGATGGGCGAAAACCACTTCGCTTCGGCTCCGGCCGCGGTCTACGGAATAGTCCTGCTGATGGCATCGATCGCATACTGGCTGCTGCAGGGCATCATCATTCGCGCGCAGGGCGCCGACTCGCTGCTGAGAAAAGCCGTCGGCAGCGACTGGAAGGGCAAACTTTCACCCGTGCTCTACGCGACCGCCATCGCTTTCGCCTTCTGGCAGCGCTGGGCGTCCATCGCCCTGTACGTGTTCGTCGCGCTGATCTGGCTGGTGCCCGACCGCAGGATCGAGCGGATACTGATGCAGTCCGACGACAAGCATTGAGGGCAACGCCGCTGGCGAAGGATTCCTCAACCCGCACGACCCGCAGCAGCTAAGATAAGCATCAGCCAAGACAGGATTTCACGCCACATGCTCACCCCCGCCCCGATCGCCACCGCCGACAAGCCATCGCTCTACGCCGAGCTCGCCGAGCAGGCTCGCGCGCTGCTCGCCGACGAACACGACCTGATCGCCAACGCTGCCAATTTCTCCGCGCTGGCGTACGGAGCGCTGCCTGAGATCAACTGGGCGGGATTCTACCTGTTCGACGGCACGGAGCTGGTGGTAGGTCCGTTCCAGGGCAAACCGGCCTGCGTGCGCATTCCGCTGGGCCGGGGCGTATGCGGTACGGCGGCCCAGCGCCGCGAGACGCAACTGGTCGAAGACGTGCATGCTTTTGCCGGCCACATCGCCTGCGATGCCGCCTCGCGCTCGGAGATCGTGGTGCCGCTGCTGCGCGCGGACGGCTCGCTGCTCGGCGTATGGGACGTGGACAGCCCTCGACCGGCTCGCTTCGATGCCACCGACCGTGTCGGCATGGAGGCACTGTGCGAAGCGTTTATGGACGCCGTGGATCGCGGCGCAGGGACATGAAAGCCGGCAACCTGTTTGCCGCCCTGCCCCGGGATCTCGCCGAAGAGACCTTCGAACAGCTTGCCGGACGGGATGCCGTGCGTATCGAGCGCATCGTTTCCAGGGGGCATCGCTCGCCGGCGAGCGACTGGTACGACCAGGACCAGCCGGAATGGGTCGTGCTGCTAGCAGGCGCGGCTCGCCTGGGCTTCGACGACGGCAGCACGCTTACGCTGCAGCCGGGCGACCACGTCGACATTCCGGCTCACTGCCGGCATCGTGTGGAGTGGACCGACCCGGCAACGGCAACGGTCTGGCTGGCGGTGCACTACTAGCGCCACGCAGTTGCGCTCCTCACCAACGCCGGCCTTCCTGCAACAAGTCGAACAACTCCGCGAAGGGCACCGGCCGGCTCAGATAGTATCCCTGCACCATCTGGCAGCCGTGTTCACGCAGAAAGGCTAGCTGCTCCTGCGTTTCCACTCCTTCTGCGACCGTCTCCAATCCGAGCTTGTGCGCGAACAGGATGCTCGCCTCGACGATCGCCGCGTCGCTGGTATCCTCCATCAGATCCTTGACGAAGGACTGGTCGATCTTGAGCACGTCCAGGGGAAAATTCTTGAGGTAGTTCAGCGAAGAGTAGCCGGTGCCGAAGTCGTCCACGGCGATCCGCACGCCCAGGGTCTGCAGAGCCCGCAGGATTTCCGCAGCGGCCCGCGGATCGCGCATGACGATATTCTCCGTCAGCTCCAGCTCCAATGCCTGCGGCGGGATACCCACCTCCGTCAGCGCGCTGCGCACCTTGTCCAGCAACTGCCTGTCATTGAACTGCACGGCAGACACGTTGACCGACATGCGCAGGTCCGGAAAATCCGCCTCGCGGCAAACGCGCAGATCGGCACAAGCCTGGCGCAACACCCATTCGCCCACCGCGTCGATCTGACCGGTGCTTTCCAGCAGCGGCACGAATTCGGCCGGAGATATAAGGCCGTGCAGCGGGTGCTGCCAGCGGATCAGCGCCTCCATGCCGACGATCCGCCCTTCGGCGAGTTCGATCTGCGGCTGGTAATACAGGCGAAACTCCTGCCGTTCCAGCGCACGGCGCAGATCCGTCTCCAGGCTCAGCAACTCGTGACTGCGGGCATTCATGTCCGCGGCGTAGAAACTGTACTGACTCACCCCACCCATCTTCGCGCGATACATGGCGGTATCTGCATTGCGCAGCAGATCCTCGGTATCCATGCCATCCTGCGGGTAAACGGCAATGCCGGCACTGAAGGTGATGTAGATTTCATGCGCGCCGCTGATCACCGGGCGTTCGAAGGCGGCCTGGATCTTGTTGAGCACCACCATCGCGCCGTCGGGGCGGGCGAGATCGTCCAGCAGCACGGTGAACTCGTCGCCGCCATGGCGGGCCACCGTATCGGTCGGGCGCAGGCAGTTCTGTAGACGGCGGGCCACCGCCTGCAGCACGCCGTCGCCGGCGGGGTGGCCAAGGCTGTCGTTGACCCGTTTGAAGTTATCGAGATCGAGGAACACTATCGAGACGTGGCGTCCGTAACGCCAGGCGCGTTCCAGCGCGGCGCCTAGCCGATCGGCGAGCAGGAAGCGGTTGGGCAGATTGGTCAGGCGGTCATGGGTCGCGCGATGCTGCAGCCTGGCCTCGAAACGCTTCTGCTCGGAAATATCGCGGATGATGGTCGACAGGTATTCGATCTCGCCTTCCTTGCCGACGTGCGCGAGCACGACCTGGGACACCGGAATCTCGTGTCCGCCCGCGATCTGCAGCACGGTTTCCCCAGCTCCACACGCCGGACTGATAAACCTCCGGCCCCACCTCGTCGACCAAGCGATTGTAAATCCGCTCGGGGAACAGCTCCTGGATGGAATGACCGGTGATGTCCTCACCTTCCGCCACGCCGAGACTCCGCCGACCGGAGGCGTTCAGGTAGCTCAGCGCGCCGTCCGGCTTCATGATCGCGACCAGATCGGGCGTCGCCTCTAGAATCGCCACCACACGGGTGCGCTCCTCGTCGGCACGCACGCGCGCGGTAACATCGCGGCCGGTGGATACGAAATGGGTGATATGGCCGGCTTCGTCGATCAGCGGCGTGATGATCTTGTCCTCGTAGAACAGCCCGCCATCCTTGCGCCGGTTGACCAAAGTGCCACGGAAGACGCCACCACGCAGAATCGTCTCCCACATGGCCCGATAGAACTCATTCTCGTGGCGATCCGAGCGCAGAATGGCCGAGGTCTGTCCCAGCGCATCGCTTCCCGCGTAGCCCGTCAACTGTTCGAATGCCGGATTGACGTACTCGATACACCCGGACGGATCGGTGATGAAAACGCTGTCGGCCGCCTGCTTCACCACCAGCGATAGCTGCCGCAGGCTTTCCTCGGCGCGCCGGCGCTCCCGCCGCAGCACAGCCTCTCTGAGCTCGCGATCGATGGCCGGCGACAGGCGCGCCAATCCCCCCTTCATGACGTAATCCTGCGCCCCAGCCTTCATGGCTTCGACCGCAATGTCCTCACCGATGGTGCCGGACACGAAGATGAAGGGGAGATCCGGGTCGGACTCGCGCACCACCGCAAGCGCACGAGTCCCGCTGAAGCGTGGCATGGAGTAATCCGAGAACACGATGTCCCAGTGCCGCTGCAGCGCCTCCCTCAGCGCCGGCTCCGTATCGACCCGTTCCCAGTCGAGCCGGAAGCCGCTGTTCTCCAGATGATCGACCAGCAGCAGCGCGTCGTCCTCGACGTCCTCGACGATCAGTGCGCGCAGCGACTTGGCGACATCATTCAGCTCATTCATGACTGCTCCCTCCTCCTCGCCTCAATCGGGCGCCGGTTGATTGAGCAACAACCAGTACATGCCGACCTGGCCCGCGGCACGCACGAATTCGTCGAAATCCACCGGCTTGCGCACATAGCTGTTGGCACCCAGGGCATAGCCCCGCAGCCGGTCCTCGTCCTCATTGGACGAAGTGAGGATCACCACCGGCAGCAGCCGGGTGCGTTCGTCGGCACGGATACGCTGCAGGACCTCCAGTCCGTCGACCTTGGGCAGTTTCAGGTCGAGCAGCACCAAGGCCGGGGGAGTGCAGGGCTTGCGCCCAGCCCAAGCGCCGGTACAGAACAGGTAGTCCAGCGCCTGCACCCCGTCACGCGCGACAACGACCTCGTTGCCGATCCGGTTCTTCTCAAACGCGTGAAGAGTCAGTTCTTCGTCGTCGGGATTGTCTTCCACCAATAGAATCGCGCCGTCGTTCATCACGCCTCCGTGTGCTGCAGGGTGAAATAAAACCTTGCCCCTTGACCGACCGCCCCCTCCGCCCAGACCTTTCCGCCATGCTTGGTGATAACCCGCTGCACGGTCGCCAGGCCGATGCCGGTGCCGGGAAAGTCGCCGGCATCGTGCAGGCGCTGAAAGGCGCCGAACAGCTTGTTGGCATAGACCATGTCGAAACCGGCACCGTTGTCGCGGACATAAAAAATGCGGGCACCGTCTTCCGTCCGCGCTCCCATCTCGATCCTCGCCTGTTGGGTCTTGCCGGTATATTTCCACGCATTTCCCAGCAGGTTGTCCAACACGACCCGTAGCAGATGCTCGTCGGCGTCGGCCGTCAGGCCCGGCTGCACTGAAACTTCCACCTCGCGCTGCGGGTCGTCCTTGCGCAGCGCTTCGACGACTTCCTGCGCCAGCGCGCTGACGTCTACCGTTTCGCGATGCAGTTCCGCGCGGCTGACCCTCGACAGCTTGAGCAGATCGTCTATCAGCCCGGCCATGCGCTGGGTTGCCGTACGAATCCTGGCCAGACGATCGCGTCCCTTGTCATCGAGCTGGTCGGCATAGTCGTCGAGCAGGATGCGGCTGAAGCCGTCCATCGCACGCAGAGGCGCGCGCAGATCGTGCGAGACGGAATAGCTGAACGCCTCGAGCTCCTTGTTGATGACTTCAAGTTCCGCCGCCCGTTCGCGCAATGCGCCGTTGAGCTGACGAATGCGCTCTTCGCTCTGCTTGCGCGCACTGATGTCCTCCGCCATGCCGTCAAGATAGGTTCTGCCGGACGGATCCGTCTTGACCACCGCCGAAATCGACGCGTAGAACTCCCGCCCCCGCAGCGTGCGCACGAGCAGTTCCTCGCCCTTGACGCTGCCTTCGTGCATCACTTTGTCGACGAATGCGGAGGCGGCCTCGGGATCGCAGCACAGATCCTTGACCCGGCACCTGCGCAGTTCGTCGGCGCTCTCGGCCTCGAACATTTCGATCATGGCCGGATTCACGTCCAGGAAGCGGCCGTTTCCGCCCAAGCTGTTGCGGTAAATGCCGAGGGGCAGACTCTCGACCAGTTCGCGGTACTGCGTCTCGGCGACACGGCGCATTTCCTCGACGCGCCTGCGCGCGGCGATGTCGCGCACGATGCCGATTACCAAGCGCCCCTGATCCGTACGCAAAGGACTCAGGCTGATTTCCACCGGGAACTCGCTGCCGTCCTTGCGCACGGCGTACAAGTCGAGCCCCGCGCCCATCAACCGCACTTTCGGATCGGCCAGATACTTGTCCCGATAGCCGACATGCCGTGCGCGGAAACGCTCGGGCACCAGTTTCTCCATCGGTTCGCCGATCAGCTCCTCGCGCGCGTAGCCGAACCAGCGCTCGGTCTGTTCGTTGACCAGCGAAATGCAACCACTCTCGTCGACGATGACGAAGGCATCCGGCGCGGCATCGAGCAGGCCTCGGAAACGGCTCTCGCTCGCGCGCACGGCCAGCTCGCTCTGCCGGCGCCGCAGGCCGTAGTAGGCGATCAGCGCACTGGCCACCGCCAGCAGGACGACGGCAAGGCCGAATATGAGGCCGAGACTGCGCGCGTAGCCTGCCACGTCCGCCGCCAGCACGGCGTGGGGCACCCTGGAAACGAGTACCCAGTAACGCGCCCCCGCATCGACGCCGAACGCGGTCGTCAGCGCGAGCCTGGAGTAGGTGTACAGATCGCCGTCCTGCACGAACTGGCCCTGCTTCGGCCCCTTGACGATGTGCGCCCAGGCTGCCCCGTAGTCCTTGGCAAACCGCATGTCGTGGCGGCCCGGATACATGAAGCCCCATTCCATGCCCGGACGGGGACCGAGCAGCCAGTACCCCTGCGTATTGAGCAGCCAGACGCCCTTGCCTGCCTGGTCGGGGATGCCGCGCAAGCGTTCCAGCAGGCGGCGCCCCATGTAGTTCAATACGATCAGGCCACGCTTCCGGCCCTGGCGATCGAACACCGGCGTACCGAGGCGGATCATCGGCTTGATCGGCTGTTCGATGGCGTGGTGCTCGATGTTGAGGTCGAAGGGCGAGACGTAGACGCTGCCCGCGGGCAATGCCAGCGTGTCGCGCACGTAATAACGGTCGGCCTTGTTCTGCAGCGCATCGGACGGCACCGCCCGGGGATGCCCGCGGTCCCAGTTGATGCGCACGACCTCTCGTCCCTGGGCATTGAGGAAACGGACCTGATCGTAGATCCCGCGAGCGCGTGCGAAGGACAGGAAATCAGCGCTCAGGCGCCGCTGCGCCGTCGCCGATCCGGTGTCGAGCCACGCGTGGAGCGACGACAGCGCGGACAGATAAAGCGTGTCGCCGCGCAGCATGCGCAGCTCGCCTGACAGGGTATCTCGGGCAAGCTGCAGCGTGTGCCGTTCGGCGTCGCGAATGGCCGTGCTCGCAGCCCCCACCTGCAGCTGGAACATGGTCCAGACGACGGCAGCCAGCAGCAGGCTCAACGGCCCCCAGATAAGCGCAAACCGCAGGACGTACTGCAGCACTGCACGATCCTGCTGATGGCGGGAAGCCAACCGCATAACACGACGACTCTGACTGAGGTAGATTTGTTGGAGTTTCTTAAGGCGTCACGGCTTAAGTTATAGCAAAACCATACTAATTCATTAAGGAATGAATCGTACACATGATGAAACGATAGCACGACCCTCGGTAGTAGACTTGCCGCCCGCCAACTGTCGACGTCCCATCATCCCATGCAGCACCTGTCCCTGTTCGCCGACCTGACTCTGGCCAATGTAATCATCCTGCTGGCCAGCAGCTTCGCCGGTTCGCTGATGACCGCCTCGCTGGGTGTCGGCGGCGGCGCCTTCCTGATCGCGGTGATGGCCGGCGTGGTACCGCCGCTGGCGCTGATTCCCGTGCACGGCATCGCCCAACTCGGCTCCAACGCCGGCCGGGCATGGATGACGCGCCGTCATGCCGCGCCGCGCGTGGTCGGATTCTTCGCTCTCGGCAGCCTGCTCGCCGCGCTGCTCGCCGGCTTCGTGCTCGGGCGCATCGAGCCGGGCTGGATCCCACTGCTCGTCGGCCTGTTCATACTCGCATTGACCTGGCTGCCGATGCCCAAGTTCAATCACGGCACCCGGCCACTGGGCCTGTTCAGCGGGGGACTGATCACCACGCTGGCCACAATGTTGGTCGGCGCCACCGGACCACTGGTATCGGCCTGGCTGGGCCGTAGCGGCGACCGCTGGACCTATACCGCCAACTTCTCCGGCTGCATGTTCATACAGCATTTGCTGAAGGTCCTCGCCTTCGGCCTGGCCGGCTTCGCATTTCTGCCCTGGCTGCCGCTGCTGGCGCTGATGATCGCCAGTGGCTACCTGGGCACGATCGTCGGGCTCAAAGTGCTGGGCCGGCTTCCGGACCAGCACTTCAAGCTGCTGTTCAGGATCGTAATGACGCTCTTGGCGCTGCGCGCGATATGGGTCTGGACACAGACGCTACACTAATCCCGGTACACCAGCCCGCATCGGAAACCGCCATGCCGAACGCCAAGCTGAGCGCCGTCCAGGCCGACATCACCACGCTGGCGGTGGACGCCATCGTCAACGCCGCCAACAACTCCCTGTTGGGCGGCGGCGGTGTGGATGGCGCGATCCACCGCGCCGCCGGCCCCGAGCTGCTCGAGGCCTGCCGCGCACTGGGCGGCTGCGCGACCGGGGATGCCAAACTGACGCCCGGCTTCCACCTACCGGCACGCTTCGTGATTCACACGGTCGGCCCGGTATGGCGCGGCGGCATGCATGGCGAACCGCAACAGCTGGCCTCATGTTATCGACGCTCGTTGGAAGTGGCTGCCGACCATGGACTGCGCAGCGTAGCCATCCCGAACATCAGCACCGGCGTTTACGGATATCCGCCGGACCAGGCGGCCGAAGTCGCCGTCGAGGCCGTACGTGGCGCCGTGCAGGAATTCACGGACCTGGAAGAAGTGATCTTTTGCTGCTTTTCCGCCGCACAGCTGGAACTCTACCAAGCCCTGCTCGGACCATCGCTCAATTGACCGGAATCGGCTCAGACCGCCGGCAGGATTGCCACACCGCGTCCGGCGAAGAAGGCATCGAAAGTCGCCAACGGCAGGCGCACGTGCGCACGCGACGCGACACCGTGACCGGATGGGTTGTGAAAGGTGACGCCGTCCGCATCGGCGGCGGTGACCAGCACCAGATGGCCGCCCTTCGCCGGTGGCGTCGCCTGCGACCGACGGATGGACGGATGCACCGAAGCCATGAAAAACTCGGCGCGATCCAGTTGTCCCGGCAGATGATCCGCATCGATGCCGGTGACGACCTCGACGCGCAGGCCGAATTCCTGCGCCACGAAAGTCGCGAACGGCGCATAGATCAGTCCCTTGATCGCCGCGCCTTCGACCGTATAGGCACCATAGCGCCGGGCGCCGCGGGCCAGTTCCAGCGTGGGCACCACACGCCCGGTGCGTGCGGCGAGAATCATCTTGAGGCAGGCCATACCGCAGACATGATTGGCCCAGGCGGCGTATTCGGCCCGGCTGTACGCCCCGGACGCCTGCCAGTGCGGGTCGTCCGCCGGTTGCGCGACACCGGCGATCAGCGCGGGCGCCAGCGCCGCCGACTCCCATTGGCTGAAGTAGGGAACCGCCCGTGCCACGGGGTGGTCCATTCTCGAATCGGACATAGAGAATTCCTGGCTTAGCTCGACCGAACCAACCATAGCCGCATCGCGAAGGAGACACCATGAACATCGCATTCATCGGCCTCGGCATCATGGGCAGCCGCATGGCCGCCAACCTGCTGCAGCACGGCGTCGACCTCACCGTCTACAATCGCTCGCAGGCGCCAGCCCGTGCGCTCGGCGACCTCGGCGCGAAGATCGCCGCCTCGCCGCGCGATGCCGTGAACGGCGCCGACATCGTATTCACCATGCTCGCCAAGCCGGACGTCGTGGCCGAAGTCGCGTTCGGCGAAGAGGGTTTTCTCGCGGCGATGACGCCGGGCGCACTGTGGGTGGACTGCTCGACGGTCAACCCCTCGTTCAGTCTGGAGGAAGCCGCCGCCGCTCACGCACGCGGCCTGCGCTTCCTGGACGCACCGGTGGCCGGCAGCGCTCCGCAGGCGGAAAAAGGCGAGCTGACGTTCTTCGTCGGCGGCGATGCGGCGGACGTGAAGGAAGCCGAAGCACTGATCGGCCACATGGGCAGCAAGCTGATTCACGTCGGCGAAACAGGGCGTGGCGCCAGCCTGAAGATGCTGGTCAACTCCCTGCTCGCGCAATCCATGCTGGTGTTCGCCGAGACCCTGGCCTTGGGCGAAAAGATGGGCCTGTCACGCGAGTTCCTACTCGACACCTTGCCGAACCTGCCGGTCGCAGCCCCCTTCCTCAAGGCCAAAGCCGAAATGATCCGCACCGGCGATTACGGCGTGCAGTTCCCGCTGGAGCTGATGCACAAGGATCTGCATCTGGCGGCGCTGACCGCCTACGAGCACGGCCAGCCGCTGAATCTGGCCAATGCGGCCAAGGAACTGTATGCCGCGGCGCGGCAGGAAGGTTTGGGGCGTGAGGATTTCGCTTCGATTTACGAGTACATGCGGGGCAAGTAGCTCGTTTTTTTTAGCTTTTGCGGTGTTAATCGTTTGTGGTTTTGATCTTGTGTGGTTAAAGACGGCGTGTTTGCTGGCTTTGCTGTCCTGTTTCGGGCGCGATTCAACGTCTGGGACTCAGATCAATCGAGGTGACGCACCCGAGCCGATTTCTTTGAAATGCGCAAAGAAACCGGCGAAAGAAACGCACCCCCAGGATCGCTTGTCCCTACGGGCAACCTCGCGAACGCACGCCTGAACGGGGCCCGCAGCCATTCGCTTCCTGCGAAGGGCTGCTTGGCCGGCGTCCTGCCGGCCATCCCCGCCCAGCCGCACGCTCGCGAGGCAAGCGATCAGGGGGGGCCGAACGTCAAAACACGGCGAGTCCGACAGGAAGGCGCTCCGAACAAGCAGATTTCGATGCCCAAACGTTTGGGTTGCGCTTTGTTTTGACTCCCCGCTTCCCGTTTGGCCTTGCCTCGAGCGTGCGCCCCGGCGCGGGGTCGGGCGGCAGGGATGCCGCCCGAGCAGGCTTTGCCAGGAGGGCAAGTGCCTGCGGTGCCCCGCGACGGGGTGTGCGCTCGAGGTCTGCCCGTAGGGACAAGGCCTTTCGGGCGCCTTTCTTTCGTACCTTTCTTTGGGCGTGCAAAGAAAGGTACTCGGGCGCGTCACCCAAGTGATCAAACTGGAAACGCTGATTCGCGCACGAAACAGACCACCACGGCCACCCAGTACGTGGACCGCCTCACGCAGGATCAAAACCACAAACGCTGATTCACGCCCGAAAAGAACCTTAGCGCCGGCGGATACGCGGCCTCAAGACAAGCGAATCGCCCACATCACCACACCTCAAGCGCGACTCAGGCAGGAATAAGCGGCTTATGCCGCGCGATACTCTGCAGCAGCCCCATGGCCGCCGCCATACTCACCAGCGATGTCCCGCCGTAGCTCATGAAGGGCAGCGGCACGCCGACCACGGGCAGCAGTCCCATGGTCATATCGATGTTGATGAACACGTCGATGGCGAAAGTCAGCGACAGGCAGCCGGCCAGCAGCCGCGAATAGTTGTCGCTGGCGCGCCATGCGATGTAGAGGCCCCGCAGGATGATGAAGACATAGGTCGCGAGCAGCGCCAGACTGCCGAGCAGTCCGAACTCCTCGCCGAACACGGCGAAGATGAAGTCGGTGCGGCTTTCCGGCAGAAAGCCGAGCTGGGCCTGGGGCGCATGCGGCCAGCCGAGGCCGTACAGCCCGCTGGAGCCGATCGCGATCATCGACTGGATGATGTGGTAGCCGGCCCCCAGCGGGGCGCTCTGCGGATCGAGAAAGGTCATGATGCGAGCGCGCTGATAAGCGTGCATGAAGTGCCACAGCACCGGCAGCAGCGCCGCGACGCCGGCCAAGCCCAGCAGCAGGAACCGATACGGCGCACCGGCGAGAAAGATGATCACCAGGGCGCCCAAGGCGATGAGTATCGCGGTGCCCATGTCAGGTTCCTTGGCGATCAGCAGCGCTGGCAGCGCCATCAATACGACGGCCTGCAACAGAACGCCGGCGCGCACAGGTAGCGGCTGGCGGCTGAACAACCAGGCCAGCATCATGGGCAGGGCGAGTTTCATGAGCTCGGACGGCTGGATACGCAGAGGACCGAAATCCAGCCAACGCCGCGCACCGAGACCGACATGACCGAGGCCGAGCACGGCCACCAGCAGCAGCAGTCCGCCGAGGTAGATGAGCGGGCTCAGCTGACGCCAGCGCTGCGGCGGAACCTGGGCGACAGTCAGCATCACGACGAGCGCGATAAGGAACTTCACACCCTGGTGCCAGACGACGCCGAAGCCTGGCCCGGCGGCGCTGTACAGCACCGCCTCGCCGGCGGAGAACACCAGCAGGATGCCCGCGAACAACGGCCAGTCGAGATGAATACGCCGCGCTACGCCGTCGACAAGGCGCGCAAAAGGGCTCGAAACCGAAAGACTTTGCATGCGGACTCCGGGAATCAGGACAGGGCCGGCACGGCGCAGTTCGCCGTTCGATCGTGAGCGGCGACCTTTTGCCCGCAAGACTTACTGCGCTTGCTCGGCGCCATCGGCTGCAACGCGAGCTGCGACAACGGGCTTTCGATCTGGGCCTGGTGGGCGTACCAGTAGTTCATCACCTTACGCGCGATGTTGGAAGCAGGGCCGAGCTTGTAGCCGGCATGCTCGACCACCACCACCACCGCCAGGCGCGGCTTGTCGATTGGCGTAAACCCCTCGAACAAGGCGTTGTCACGCAGGCGGAATGGAATCTTGCCGTGATTGGCGAACGGGTTGGTGTGGAAACTGAAGACCTGTGCGGTACCCGTCTTGCCTGCCACCGGCAGCGGGAAACCGCGAAACGCACGATACGAAGTGCCGTACGGGGAGGCGGTCACGGCATGCATGCCGGCAATCACGTCGCGCCAAAAGCTCGCGTGCCGGTAGCGCACGACCGGCAAGGCCTGGGGCTTGGTTGTATGCAGGCTTCCGCGTGGTGAAAGCCGCCACGCCCGCAGCATATGCGGCTGATAGCCGTGCCCGCGCATGGCGATGGTGGAAACGCCTTCGACCAGTTGCAGCGGCGTGACCTGCAGATAACCCTGACCGATGCCCATGAGCACGGTGTCGCCCGGGTACCAGGGCTGCCCCTGGCTGTGCTCCTTCCACTTCGGCGACGGCAGCACGCCGGCCGATTCGCCTTGCAGCCCCGGTTCAGGCAACTGTCCGAAGTGGAAACTGGCCAGTGTCCGGTCGATGGTGTGGATGCCCATCGCATACGCCACCGGATAGAAATACGTATCCACGGATTGTTCAATCGCTTTCTTGAGATTGGTCATGCCGTGGCCGTACGGCGTCCAGTCCCAGAACTTATGGTGGCTGCGATCGCCGGGAATGATGTAGTACGGTCCCGCGTCGATCTGCTTCTGCGGCGTGATGACGTGGGCCTGCAGCGCCCCCAGGGAGATGAACGGCTTGATCGTCGAACCGGGCGCGTAGGCCGCATCCAGCGCACGGTTCCACAGCGGCTTGCGCGGATCGTCGAGCAGCTTGCGATAGCGCTTCTCGGAAATGCCGTTGACGAACCAATTGGGATCGAAGGCCGGCTTGGACACCAGCGCCAGCACCGCGCCGTTGCGCGGATCCATCACCACCACGGCGCCCTGCCACCCTTTCATCGCCTTCTGCGCCACGCGCTGCAGCCCCATGTCCAGCGTCAGCACCAAATCGCGCCCCGGCACCGGCAAGTGACTTTGCAGGGTATCGAGCGGGCGGCCCGCAGCATCGACTTTGAGCACCTTGTAGCCGACCTTGCCGTGCAGTTCGGGCTGGAACGCCAGCTCGAGGCCGCTCTTGCCGTAATAGTCCGTGCCCGCGTAGTTGTTGGCATTGACCTTCTTGAGCTCGGCGGCATTGATACGCCCGACGTAGCCGACCGAATCCACTGTCAGGTGCCCGTAGGGATAATGACGGACCAGGCGGGCCTGGATATGCACGCCGGGGAAGCGGTAACTCTCGACCGCGAAACGCGCGAGCTGGTGCTGGCTAAGCTGCGTGAGCAAAGGCACGGCACGATAGGACGGCGTGGAGTAACGCAACTGCTCGAAATGCCGCACGTCGGCCGGGGCGATGTGCAACAGCTGAACCAGATCCTGCACGGTCTTGTTCAGATCATGCACGTCGGCGGGCACGACCACCAGATTGTAGCTGGGCACATTCTCCGCCAGCAGCTTGCCGTTGCGGCTGTAGATAAGGCCGCGCGGCGGCGCCACCGGCTCGATACGCACACGGTTGTCGTGCGCGGCCTGGGCATAGTTGCGGTGCTCCAGAATCTGCAACTGAACCAAGCGGTAAACCGCCACGCTGAGCATGGCGGCGACGAACAGCACCATCCCCGCGGCCCGCAAATTGAAAACCCGCCGCTGCTGACCAGCATCGGCGACGGGGCTTCGTGTCTTCAACATACAACTCGCATCCGCAAAACACGCCCGCCAGAAGGCTGGGGCTGGGGCTTGGACCGGATGCAGCGACGATTGTTCAACGTCCGTGCCTCCGCAGCCACGCTGTTGCCTTGTCCAACATCTGCACGGCAGTTCGCAGGGTGCCGTGCAACGGCGCGTCGCGCCACCCCGCTCGCCATTACAGCTTGTTCACGGTTCGCAGAGCCTGTCGGAATTTTTACGCCATCGATTGTGGACAATCCCGCGCACTTCGTCGATCTTTCCTTGTCGGTCACGGCCGGTGCGCCACGGGACCTCATGGGAGGACAACAGTCCTTTAGAATCAAACTTTCAAGACCACAAGAACATTAATCGGAATACAAGCCCGCGGAAAGAACCTGCCCGGTGCGTCCCTGAACAACAATGGCATGCTCGTTGCTCTGAATACCAATAACCATAAAGAGAAGAGCCGGCTGGAGCGAAGCCGGCCGGGGGACAACGGAACAATGAGAAAACAATTGTTGGGTTTGACGGCCGCGCTGTTCGGGCTGTTCTGTACGGCCGGAGCCTACGCGACGCCGATCGAAACGAATCAAGTCTACACCGGTTACATCCCGGACGGCCCTGCGCCATGGTTGACCGCGACCCTGGCTCGGGCAGGCAGCAGCGGCCTTGTGCTGACGCTGACTTCCTCGCTCACGGGCAGCGATTTCCTGCAGGGCATGCAGGGGCAAAACGCCAACGGCGCCATCGGCTGGGCCTTCAACTTCATCTGCGATCATCACGGGCATCAGCTGCGACAGCTCGCTGAGTTCGAACTGCGCCACACCGTGGCGCTCGGCGGCAGCTACAACGCCGGCCCGGTGCCCGGCACCTTCAATCTCGCCTTCGGCTGGGATTCCGGCAACCGTTTCCAGTACGGCGACACCGCCGTCTACGACATCACGCTCGGCGCGCCGCCCTCAAGTCTCACTAGCGGTAGCGCCCCACAGCAGACTTCGCTCTATATCACAAACAATCCGGCTGGTACTCGGTGGCGCACATCCAGGGCATCAACCAAACATGCAGCGGCTGGGTAGTCAGCGGCAGCGGCACCGGCGCCGACGGTGGCCAGGTATGCAGTTCGGCCAACGTTCCCGAACCGTCCGAACTGTCGATCATGCTGCTCGGCATGGCCATGCTCGGCGGACTGTATCTGCGGCGCAGGCATTCCACCTGAACCTCAGCAATGCTTCATAGCTGTTCCTCGCCCCCGCCAGGGGGCGTTTTTTTCCCTAGGGTTAACGCGACCGCCAGCGCAGGGCCGCCAGCGCCAGCACGATCCAGAACACGAATCCCGCCAGCGACCAGTCGACCAGGCGGATGCCGAGGATGCGATGCGCGCCGGCCACCGCGCAGGACGGCACGCCGGAAGCGGTGATCGTGCAGACACCCAGCGCCGGGGCGGCGCCATGGACTTCGCTCAACTGCAGCAACGCCGTGGCCAGGCCGGCGAGCGCCGCGGCCAAGGCCAGCGCACCGCCGGCGCGGCGGTGCCAGCCGTAGAGCACGAAGCCGGCCAGTATCGCCAGCACTTCGCCGCGCTGCACCCAACACAGCGAGCACGGCTGCAAGCCGTCGTGGTACTGCCACCAGAGCGCGATGAGCAATGCCGCACATGAACTCACCGCCCCGAAAAGTCCGATGTGGATGGCTCGTACTTTCGTCATTGATCAGACACTCGACCTGCACGCGGGAAATAGAGCGCAGCCTACCCGAGCCGTCGCGAATGGCAAAGCGGAACTCACCGGCCCGCCGGCGCCAGCACCAGATGAAAACTGACATCCAGCCCGTCGCGCACGCGCAAACCGCCGTTCAGAATACTGAATGGCTTGATACCGAAATCGCTTTGCTTCAGGGTCAAGCCGCCGGTGGCAACGAGGCGGCCGTGCGGCGCATGGAACAGCGCCGTGGGCACGACATAGTCGTGGCTGACGCCGTGCAGCGTCACACGCACCGCGATACGCGGATACCAAGGGGGGCCGACCATGCCGAGCGAACGCAGCGTCATGTCGGGATATTTGACGGCATCCAGCACGGCGCTGCCGAGCATGTTCGCGCGCGTACCGGCGCGGGCCGAAGCACTCGGCTCGGCCTCGAAACCAGCCCCTTCCTGCGCGCGCTGCGCGGATTTGTCGATCACGAAACTCTTGAGCGGAATGCGCAGCTCGAAGCCGGAGCGTTCCAGCTTCGGCTGGACGTAGACCGTACCCTGTATGTCGGAGGTACTGATGACATGGTTATGTCCCAGTGCCGCCAACGGACCCGCCCGGTAGACGCGCAGGCGCAGCTGCGAGTCGGCTTGCACGACGCGGTAGGCGACCGCTCCCTGC
>CAVVUY010000053.1:0-77148 GCA_963751375.1 uncultured Gammaproteobacteria bacterium | reverse complement strand
CCGCCATGCGTCTTTCCACTGCCGAAATCAGCCAGACCAGCATCAGTGCAATCCTTGATCAGCAGTCACAGCTGAATCACACACAGCAGCAGCTGTCCACCGGTCGGCGCATCGTGACGCCCGCCGACGATCCGGCCGGAGCGGCACAAGCCCTGAATCTGCAGTCGGCCATCGACACCAATACGCAGTTGCAGAAAAACGGCGATGCGGCCACCTCTCGACTTAGTCTCGAGCAGAGCTCGCTGACGCAGGTGCAGAACGTGCTGCAGCGCGTACGTACGCTGACGCTGCAGGCCAACAACGGCACCCAGACTAACGAGAGCCGCTCCAGCATCGCCGCCGAGTTGAGCCAGAGTCTGAAATCGCTGCTCAGCCTGAGCAATACACGCGACAGCAACGGCGAATACATCTTTGCCGGTTCGCAGACGAGCACTCAGCCCTTCACGCAGACTCCGAGCAACACTTTCACCTATGCCGGCGATGCGGCCCAGCGTTTTCTGCAGATCGACAGCAGCCGACAGGTTGCCACCAACGACCCGGATCGTCGGTGTTCATGCAGATCGCCAACGGCAACGGTACGTTCACCGCTGTACCGGGTACGCCGGCGACCCCTACTACGCCCGCGACGACCAACACCGGCAGCGGTATCATCGACCCCGGATCGGTGACAGATACGAGCGCATATACGGGCGATACCTATTCGATCCAGTTCACCAACGCCACCACCTATAACGTGGTGGATACGACTACCGGCACTACCGTTCTGAGCAACCAGACCTACCAGAGCGATTCGAGCATCGGCTTTGCCGGAATCCAGACCAGCATCTCCGGTACGCCTGCAACCGGCGATACGTTCACCATCGCGCCCAGCGGGCAGCAAAGCGTGTTTCAGACGGTCCAGAACATCGTCGATACGCTCAACACGCCGACATCGAGCGATGCCAGCAATGCCAAGCTGCACAACAGCATCAATCAGCAGCTTTCTTCGCTGGACCAGGCCTTGGGCAATATCATTAATAAGCAGGCGGGGGTGGGCTCCCGGTTGACCGCGATCAGTAGCCAGCAGTCCCTGCAGCAGGACTGGGGTGTGCAGTTGAAAAGCGCGCAGTCCAAGATCCAGGATGTCGACTACGCCAAAGCCATCAGCCAGTACCAGCTGCAGCTCACCGGCCTGCAGGCGGCGCAGAAGACCTATACCCAGGTGCAAGGGTTGTCGCTGTTCAAGTACATCTAAACGTTAGGCCTGGTTGTAGGCTGTAAGCGGACTGGTTTGCCCTGGTTTTTCGTTGCTCTGACTTCCTGGCGCGGGATCAATCGTTATGTCTTCGACAGAGCGCTGGAATTACATATTGCACATGAGAACGATCCCAGCTGTCGGTTGCTGGGCGTTCGAAACTTGATGGTAAGGAGATGGCGTGAACGATACCATGCGGCTGATGGGCCTGGACGAAGGCAGTGTAAATGCGACGATGCCTAGCGACGAGCTCAGAAAAGCCGGCTATCGTTTGTTGCTCCCGAGCCGGCGCAATCCCTATTACATCGTCGCACCGGAGTACACGAGGCACTCTGCCGGTATCAAGGTGCTGCATATGCTCTGTAACGCTCTGAATCGAGCAGGAGAGCGCGCGTACCTCATCACGTATCCCTACAGCGCACCAGGGCGTTCGACGTAATCCTTGGCTGTTGACGCCTCTTCTTGCACGCGACACCATTCAGCGGGATTTCGAAGCTGGCCTGACACCCATCATGATTTATCCTGAGGTGGTGTCAGGCAATCCTTTCGACGCACCTTTCGTTGTGCGTTACGTGCTCAACTATCCCGGCTTGCTGGGTGGGGACAAGACATATTCCGAAGGTGAGTTCTGCGTCGGCCTATTCGAAGGAATTGGCTTCGGCAGTACCGAACACGCGCCTGACACTGTTCGTACCTGCATCGGATCCTTATGTGTTTACGCCCGAACCACGCGCGCCACGGCGCCGCGGCAGCTGCTTCTACGCCGGCAAGTATCAGGAAGTCTATGGCGGCAAGCTGTTCGACGTAACCCGCGATAGCGTGGAAATCTATCGGTCGCCACCGCATGCGCAGACGCCGGATGCGATCGCCGGGGTTACCCGCCCGCTGGGAGGTCTTCTTATGCCTATGAAAACACTGCGCTGGCGGTCGAGAGCGCTAATGTACGAATGCCGGTGAGTGTTATTGCCCAGATCCGTGTTTGACCAGCGCAAATCGCCGCCCATGATTGGGTCGGGACGGTATTACCTGGGGCATCGACGATGCAGAGATAGTCAGGGCGAAGGCTACCGTCGTGCAAGGGCGTGGAAACTATATCGCCTGTTCGACGAGTTTGCACGGGCACTACCTGGCTTTGTCGAACAGTCCCAGCCGGCGGCGCAGGAAAAACCCTATGGTCGCGGTCCAGTTGCAGGCGTCTCGCGGGTTTCTACGGAGTGGCGCATTTCGATGCGGTTCAAACCAGGTGCCACTCGGCGAAAGCGGAAGTCATCCAGGCGAAGTGTTGATCTTGCCGTATTCGTCAGGGCATGGCGGGCGGCGAGGTGGCGCTTGCCACGACCGCAGACCGCACTGAGTCGCCAAATGGGTCGCGCCGTCTCATTTGCGAGACGAAGTCACCGGCCAGTGATCTCGACTTAGTTAATGTCAGGCAGTCTAGACGTTCTCCGGGGCTCAGATTCCTGTTTCGCGTAGCGGCGGAGTCTCGACCCGCGCTAGTGGCTACATTTGACACGCGGTATCAGCCAGCATCCCGAATGGGAATGGTCTACATTGACGAAGCACAGCACCGATAGCGCGGGGAACCGATCAACCCAGAATTTCAAGCCGTTCGACCTCGACTATGCGCGGCATATGCCATATACCGGCAGCGCATTTTGCCGTGAACCGTGGTCTGTTTGGAGATGCTTGGTGGTTTCGATGCGCGTTATGAAGGTATAGAGGAATATGATTTTATTCTGAGCCTACGAGCGGGTCGGCAGCAGTGGCATTGGGCATTTGAGTGGGCCACTGATTCGACACCAAGCCTGGGGTCAGTATTTCCGCGAGGCCGTTGCCGAAGTGTTGGAAATGGGCATGCAAGCGCTTGCCGAGCACCTCGGCCGGGCCGGTGTGGACGCTCAGGTGAGCCAGGGAAGCTTGCCTGCCACCTACCGCGTTCAGTATCTGCACGTGTCTCAGCCTGTTGTGTCGATCGTTGTGACGACTCGCGATCAGCAAGCTGAGCTGCAGCAATGTCTGGAAACGTTGCTGCAAAATACCGACTATCCGAACTACGAAATTTTGATTGTGGACAACGGCAGCAGTGGGCAGGCGGCCGTGCAATACCTTGATGGTTTGCGTGCGCTCGAAGCGGAAACTCAGGGGCGAATCCGCGTACTGAGTCGCCCTGGACCTCTTTGCTTAGCGGCGCTGCGGAATTTTGCAGGGCAGTCTGCCCGAGGCGATTATTTGCTGTTTCTGAACAGCGCCGTCAGTGCGCTGCATCCTGAATGGCTCGACAACATGATGGCTCATGCGCAGCGTCCCGAGGTGGGTGTCGTTGGCGCGAAGCTGCTTACCCCGAACGGCAAAATTCATCATGCCGGTGTCGTATTGGGATTGAACGGGATGGTGGATCGTCCATTCGCAGGGCGGGAGGTGACGGATTACGGGTATTACGCGCGTTTGATGGTTGATCAGAATTACTCCGCCGTATCAGGTGACTGCATGCTGGTGCGCCGGACGTTGTTCGACAAGTTGATGGGGTTCAACGAAAACGGTGTTGTTGAGTTCTATAGCGACATCGATTTCTGTCTGAAGGTGGGAGAAGCGGATAATCTGATCGTTTGGACGCCCTATGCGCTGATGCGTCATGAAGGCGCGAGCAAGGAGGTGGCGTTACCGGATGCGACTGGTGGTGATGCGGAGGAAAGCCGTCGGCGTGAGCAGGCGGACTTGTACGCACGATGGTTGCCTTTGCTGGCTAATGATCCGGCGTACAACCGCTATTTCAGTTTGCGCAGTACCGAGTTCGAGTTCGAACCCGACAATGCGCTGCTCTGGGACCCCGAATGGCGCCCGGCGCCACGCATCATCGCCCAACCAGCTGATCGGATGGGATGTGGCGAGTATCGGATCATCGCGCCGACGAGGGCGTTGATCAATGCGGGCCGGATCCAGGGAAAGGAAACCGACACCATCTACTCCCCACCGGAGTTGGCGAGAATCCAGCCGGATGCGTTGGTGCTGCAACGTCAGGTTGAACCGCACCAGATCGAAGCGATCGAGCGTCATAAACGTTTCAACGACGTTTTCTGCGTATTTGAGATCGATGATTTGTTAACCAATGTGCCGGTCAAGAACGCACACAAAAAGCATTTGCCCAAGGATCTATACAAGAGACTACGGCGTGCGGCCGGGATCTGCGATCGCCTGGTCGTGGCCACCGATGTGTTGGCCGAGGCCTACAGCGGGCTGAGTCGGTGATGTCAAAGTTATTCCCAATTTTATTGAGGATGCCCGCTGGGGGGGGTTGCGGGCCGAGCGCCGAGTTGGGCGCAAGCCGCGCGTGGGTTGGGCTGGTGGAATCAGCCATACGGGTGATCTCGATTTGATCGCCAGAGTTGTTGAAGCGCTCAAAGACGAGGTCGAGTGGGTGTTTTTCGGCATGTGTCCGGAGCGTATGCGTCCCTATGTTGCACGAGTTTCACGAGCCTGTGGCGATCGACCAGATACGCCGCGTTTGGCTGGCCTGAATCTGGATCTTGCCGTGGCGCCGTTGGAGGACGTGCCGTTCAATCATGCCAAGAGCCATTTGCGGCTGCTCGAATACGGCATTCTTGGCTATCCGGTGGTTTGTTCTGATCTTACGCCTTACCGCGGTGATTACCCGGTGACGCGTGTCCGCAATCGCCATCGCGACTGGGTCGAGGCTATTCGGGCTCATGTGTCGGATCTCGACGCGACGGCCAACCAGGGCGATGCCTTGCGCAAGCATGTGCGTGAGCATTGGTTGCTGGAGAACAATCTCGATGCCTGGCTCGAGGGCTGGTTGCCGCAGGTCTGAATAAGGCTTGAGACGAACGTCGCCAGTCAGTCCCGAGGGCGAGCGGATTGGCGTGGGTATCTCTGAGAGTTGACAGGTATTTAGCAGTTGAGTGCAACTGCCAGGCGATGCCGGTGGTCGTTTCGGTAGATTGGTTGCTGCGGTTTGGGTTCGGAAGGACATGGTGGGGCGTTCGGGCGAAAATTATCCCTAAAGTTTTGTTGGTGTGGGTCGATACCTTGGGCGTAGGCAGGCATGTGAGCTGCGCTATGAATCGGAGCGGCCCGGTTGGAGGGCCGTGGATTTAAAGTCCAAGGGTATTTTTGTAACGGAGGTTACGTCATGGCCCTCGTCATCAACACCAACATTGCGTCTATGAACGCTCAGAACAACCTCAACAAGTCGCAGGGGCAGTTGGATCAGGCGCTGGCCCGTCTTTCCTCCGGTTTGCGGATCAACAGTCCGTCCGACGATCCTGCCGGCTACGCGATTTCCCAGCGCATGTCCGCGCAGATCAATGGCTTCAATCAGGCCGTGCGTAATGCCAACGACGGTATTTCGTTTGCTCAGGTGGCCAATGGTGCGCTGAGCACCGTGACCGATTCGCTGCAGCGTATCCGTACGCTGGCGGTGCAGGCCGCCAACTCGACCAATTCGGCGCAGGACCGTCAGGCCCTGAACTCCGAAGTGCAGCAGTCCATTGCTCAGGTCAATAGCACGGCGCAGGACACGCAGTTCAACGGTCAGTCGATTCTCAACGGTAGCTTGACCAGCCTTGTGTTCCAGGTTGGTGCGAATGCCGGCCAGACCATCAATGTGGCCGGTCTGGATGTGCGTGGCCAGAACCTCGGCGCTGCCTACGGTGACGGCGCCAGTATCAACACGAGCGATCTCACGTCGGCGACCGGCACGATCACCATTAACAATGTCGCCGTCAACTTGTCTGGCAGCAATGGGTCGGTGAGCGATGTGGTGGCAGCGATCAACAATGCCAGCAGCCAGAGCCAGGTCTATGCCCAGCGTGCGGACAGCACGAGTGGTACGGTCGGTGTGACGACTCCTAGCACTTCCGGCACTATCAGCATCGACGGCGTGTCAATCAATGTTGCCAGCGGTGCGACGGTCAGCGATATTGCGGCTTCGATCAATGCTTACACCACGCAGACTGGCGTGACGGCGACGACTGGAACCAATCAGCTGACGCTGAAAGATTCCACCGGAGCGGATATCACGGTTACCGGTACGGGCGGCGTCACCGTCACGAGTGGCGGCACGATCACCGCGGGCGTTGAACTTTACACTAAGATCGGCGGCTCCATCACGGTTTCCGGCGACGCAACTACTCTGACCGATGTCGGTTTGTCTGCTGGAGCACTCAGTACGACCACGCTGACCCTGAACAGCACCAACGCGTTGACCTACGATGGTGCGAAGACTGCGATCAAAGCCATGGACTTCGCGCTGAATCAGCTCAGCAGGTTCGGTGGCCAGCTTGGCGCCTTGCAGTCGCGCTTCCAGGCAACGATCTCCAACCTGCAGTCGGCCTCGCAGAATACCGAGGCGGCCCGATCCCGTATCCAGGATGCGAACTTCGCCTCCGAGACGGCGGCCTTGAGTCGGGCTCAGATCCTGCAGCAGGCGGGCGTGGCCATGGTCGCCCAGGCCAACTCCCAGCCGCAGGTGGCGCTCTCGCTGCTCAAGTAAGCAGAAGGGCTTGGGGTGGGCGCCGGGGCTTTGACGCCCCGGCGCCCACTCTGAACCGGGCTTGAAAGGTAAGCACGGTTCATCTGAGTGGGGAATATGCGATGAGTCAGATAACCGATATCAAGGCGTTGCCGGTGGTGGGTGTTTCCGTTCCGCTGCCAAATGCGCCAGGCTCTTCTTCATCCGCACAAACTGTCGTCAGCGGCAATGGTTTGCCGGCCCAAGGGCAAAAAGAGGCGAAAGCGACTGGGGCAACGGTGGACAAGGCGGTGGTGCAGGTCAACGATTACCTGCAAGTACAGAAACGCAGTCTGGAGTTCAGTGTCGATAAATCCACCGGCCAGACCATCATCAAGGTGATAGATCAGAGCAGCGGTAAGGTGGTGCGCCAGATTCCTCCGGAGTACGTGGTCCGCTTGGCGCAAACATTGCTTGAGCATAACGGCGTACGCAGCACCGGAATCGAACTGAAGACCTGAGGGCTGTCCTTGCGGGACTTCGAACGAATAGTGGCCGCCGAGAGTTTGGTTGCCGCAGGTGGTTCCGGGGCGGCGCGGGAACAATTGCCGAGTATGGTACAAACTTCAAGTTCTGATTGCGTGGGAAGGTAATCGATCATGTCCGGAACAGTCAGCTCGCCAGGAATCGGGTCAGGTGTCAATATCACTTCGATTGTCTCGAAGTTGCTGCAGGCGGATTTTGGCCCGCAGCAGACCCAGATCCAGAACCGTCAGTCGACGCTCAATGCCGAGCTGTCCGCATTCGGCACGATCAACAGCGACGTTTCCTCCATCAACGACTCGCTGACGGCGCTGACCAACCTAAAGCAAGGTTACAGCGCTTCGTCCTCCAATTCCGGCGTGGTGAGCGTGACCACCCAGGACGGCGCTGCACCCGGCAACTTCAACGTCAACGTCAGTCAGCTGGCTACTGCGCAGAGCGTCGCCAGCTCGACTTACACCTCGCCGACATCGACTGTGGGCACCGGTACGCTGACGTTTCAGCTCGGCAGTTACGCGAGCGGCAGCTTCGTCGCCAACAGCAGCAGTACTCCCGTGCAGATTACGGTCGACAGTTCCAACAACACCTTGCAAGGTGTTGCCAGCGCGATCAATCAGGCCGACTTCGGCGTGTCCGCAACCGTAGTCAACGACGGCACCGGCTACCGTTTGGCGCTGTCGTCCAAGACGGGCACGGACAATCAGCTCAACATCACGTCACCTGATTCGAGCCTGTCCGGTTTGACCTACGACGGCAGCGCTACCGGCATGACGCAGACGGCCACGGCTGCGGATGCGAAGTTGACGATCAACGGCATCTCCGTGACGTCGCAGAGCAACACCATCGCCGATGCGGTGCAGGGCGTGAGTTTCACACTGGGGGCGACCGGTTCGTCCACGGTCAGCGTGGCGCCCGATGTGAATTCCGTGACCAATGCGGTACAGGCTTTCGTCAAGAGCTACAACAGCTACGCCCAGGACGCCGGCAAGTACGCAAGCTACGATGCCAAGACCAAGACGGCGGGCATTCTGCTCGGCGATGCCACGCTGCGCGGCCTGAGCAGCCAGTTGCAGGATGGCGTGGTGCAGCGCATCTCCGGTGCGCCCTCGAATTATTCGTCGCTCATGGATCTCGGCATCACAGCCAATGCCGACGGAACCCTGAGCCTGGATACCACTAAGCTGACGGCGGCGGTCAACAGCAATTATTCGGGGGTGATCGCAGCGCTGCAGGGCGCGGGCAAGCAGCTCGGTACCGTGGTTGGCTCTATGACGGGTACCAATGGCGTCATTACCGCCCGCACCGACAGCATCAACCAGCAACTTACCGGTTTGCAGAATCAGCTCACTGCGTTGAACACGCGTATGCAGCAGGAGCAGCAGTCGTTGATGCAGGAATACAACGCGATGGATACTCTGGTCGCCAATCTCAAAAATACAGGCAACTACCTGTCCCAGCAGTTGGCCAGCTTGCCTTCGGTGACCAGTTCGAGTTCATCCAAGAAGGGCTAGAGCCAGGCCGATCCACCGCTGACTCGAGACGGAGTAGGAAGCATCATGGTGCACATTAATCAACAGGCAATGAAACAGTACCAGCAGGTGGGCGTGGAAGGTTCCGTCACCGATGCCGATCCGCATGCCGTTATCCAGTTGCTCATGCAGGGGGCGCTGGAGCGCATCGCCCGGGCCAAGGGTGCGTTGACGCGGGGAGACATCCCCCTCAAGGCTAACCTGATCCCGCAAGCCGTGCGTATCATCGACGGACTGCGGGTGCATCTCGACCATGAAGGCGGCGGTGAGATTGCGGATAACCTCGAGTCGCTCTACGACTACATGTCGCGCCGCCTGATCGAAGCCAATGCGCAGAACGATGTCGCGGCGCTTGACGAGGTCAGCACGCTGCTGATCGAGATCAAGACGGGCTGGGACGCGATTTCGCCGGCGCGCGATGAGGCCGGGCGGCCGTGAACGCCGCGCAGCCGAATCGCGTCGAACGGCTTGCGGCCCTGGTGCACGAAAGCCGGGCATTGCTCGAGCAGGCGCAGGTGACGGCGGAGTGGGACGCACTGGTGGCGCGCGAGTCCGTGTTGCGCGAACGCCTGGCGGAACTGCTTGCGGCGCCCTTGGCCGCGAACGAGCTTGCAGCGGTGCGCATCGCCTTGCAGGAACTGCTCACCATCAACCAGCAGGCCGTGCAGGCGGTCGAGGCGCGCAAGGGGGAGACCTTCAGCGCCATGCAGCACACCGCGCTAGTGCGCCGTGCGGCGAAGGCTTACGGACACGCGGCAAGCGTGTAGCCAGGGCGTGTGAGGTTGCGGGGCTGAGGCGTTCGGGAGGTATTTTACGACATGCCTGCTTTTCGTTACCTAAAAATGAAGTTCGGCTATTCTTGCCATTATGGATAATCCGGACACGACTCTCGGCGATCGCATCATTTTCCACGGCGACCTGCCAATTGCTTGGCAGCCTGTGGAGCACGATCCGACGCGGGCCGAACTCGCGAACCTGAACGAGAGCAATGGCTCGTTGCTGCGCGTGTTTTCCATGCTCGACGAATATCCATCCGAACCTGCCGATGGCAATCCCGAGATCCAGCAGGCCTTTGCACGAATGGACGCAAAGTTGAGTCTGGTGTTGGATCTCGTCGGCGAGGTACTGACGCGGCAGCTTCAGCTGCCGCGTCCTCACCAGATTGCCCTGTCCGAGCTGGGAGTCCACTGGATCGAGCCCAAACCCGAGGCGCTTCCCACGCGCGCCGGGCAGAATGCGTATGTCGATCTGTACCTCAAGCCCGCGTTTCCGCGCCCGCTCAGGTTCTTCGCGCAGTTGGCCGTGAGCGGGCGCACGGAGAAGGGTGTGCGGTTCGTCGCGCAGTTCCGTGGTATGGGCGAAGATGTCCAGGACGGACTCGCCAAACTCATCTTCCGTCAACATCGTCGCATGATCGCAAGTCAGCGTGGCGTGTGAATCTTGACGCTTTTGTGACTCCGCGCCGTTTTTCCGCGTTGGGATTTTGACATCATTCGTATGCTGAGGCATGCTTGCATCAACTGTCGCTGATTGGCGACAGATGGGAGTGGTGGTTCCAGGTGGACATTTGATCGAGGGTGCGTAGCGCGCTTTCCCGACTACATGCAAACGCTGCTGCGCGGATGGGAAACAGCGGGTTCAGCATCCTTACTGAACAACTATTAAGAATAATGCGATGACGAGTGCAGCAGAATCGTATATGTCTCCGGTCGACGAGATGCCGTTGGCTCTGATAGATGAACCGAATGGCGACCGCGCAGGGCATTTGCAGGCCGTGCTCGAATTCCTGGGCTATCGTGTCGAGCCTTTATCAGACGACGTCCAACGGGCTGCGGTGGTGTTGGTCAGTACCGTGGACGGGCCGGGGCCATTGCAGCGGCTCGTATCGTCGCCCCCGCTGACTTCCTCATCCACACCCCTGTTGGTCGTCGGGCCGATCGAATCCGACGAAGCCTGTGTCGCAGCGCGGCTGGATTGGCCGTTGTGCGCTGGCGAGTTCATCCTTGCGCTGGAGCGCGTACGTGCCGTGTCCGGCGTGCATCGTGCACCTGCCGTGGTGCAGGAAGTTCCTCAGCTCTCGCGTGTGTTGGTCGGTCGCGGGATTGCCATGCAGCGGCTCAGGCGCCTGATCGAGCAGGTGTCGAAATCCGACGCGACGGTCTTGATCCAGGGAGAAACCGGCACCGGCAAGGAGGTGGTCGCCTCGGCGGTGCATTATCTCTCGCCGCGTCGTGAGCAGCCGTTCGTGGCGGTCAACTGCGGCGCGATTCCCGCGGATCTGCTCGAAAGCGAGCTCTTTGGCCATGAGAAAGGCGCGTTCACCGGCGCGATCACCGCGCGGCAAGGGCGTTTCGAGCTGGCTCAGGGGGGCACGCTGTTCCTGGACGAGATCGGCGACATGCCCTTGTCCATGCAGGTCAAACTGTTGCGCGTACTGCAGGAGCGCAGTTTCGAACGCGTCGGCAGCAATAAGAGCATTGCCGTCGACGTGCGCGTCATCGCCGCCACGCACCGCGACCTTGAAGCAGAGATCGAGGCCGGCCGTTTCCGCGAGGATCTCTATTACCGCCTGAACGTGTTTCCGCTCGATGTGCCGCCGTTGCGCGAGCGCGGCGAGGATGTCGCGCTGCTGGCCGAGCACCTGTCGGCGCGCCTGCAACGCGAGGGCCGCGACGGCGTCCGCCTGTCGCCCGGGGCGCTGGAGGCCTTGCGCCGCTACGATTGGCCGGGCAACGTGCGGGAGCTGGCCAATCTGGTCGAGCGTCTGTCGATCCTGGTGCCCAACGGTGTCGCCGAACTGGCCGACCTGCCGCATCGAGTGCTCGACCGCATCGGCGTTGCGCCGATTGCGCAGGTTCCGGCGGAATCGACGCAGAGCACGACGCTTGCCGGTTTACCGGAAGACGGGCTCGATCTGCGCGATTATCTCGGTCAGTTGGAAGTGTCGTTCATCCGCCAGGCGTTGGAAGAGGCTGGCGGCATCGTGGCACATGCCGCGGAGCGCTTGCGCATGCGGCGCACGACCCTGGTCGAAAAGATGCGCAAATACGGCATCCAGCGTTCGGACGAGCCGGCCGAAGCCTGAGCATGGCCGGGAGGCTGTTTGGTGCCTGTGTGCGGAGGTCGCGATGAATGAGAGCGGGTCGCCGCAATCGGAGTCCCCGGGGAATTCGACGGACGCCCGTGAGCGCGCGCTGGCCGAGGCGTTTGCGGCATTCAATCGGCTTTCCGAGGACTTGGCGAAATCGTATCGCGAGTTGGAGCTGCGAGTCGAACAGCTCAGCGACGAACTGGCGGCGGCACGTTCCGAGCGCCTGGTGCAGTTGGCCGAGAAGGAACGGCTCGCGAACCGTTTGAGCCAACTGCTCGAGGCGCTGCCCGGCGCGGTTATAGTGACCGACGCCGAGGGTGTGGTGCGCGAGGCCAATCCCGCCGCGTCCGAATTCGTCGGAACGCCATTGCTGGGCGAGCGTTGGGACGACGTGGCGACTGCCCGCTTTGTCGGCGGCGCGGCCGAGGGCGGAGAGGTGTGGTCGACGGGCGGCCGGCGTCTGAGCCTGACGGCCCGCGCTCTCGGCTCGGAGCCGGGAGAGATCCTGCTGTTGCAGGACGTTACCGAGGCGCGCACGCTGCAGGAGCAACTCGATCGTCACCGGCGCCTGGCCGCCATGGGCGAAATGGTGGCCGGTCTTGCGCATCAGATTCGTACCCCCTTGTCTTCCGTTCTGCTTTATCTGTCGCATCTGGAGCAGAAGCGCCTGGACGATCAACAACGCGCGCGCGTCGTGGATCGGATCAGGGGCCGGGTCCGTCATCTTGAGGGCATGGTTGGCGACATGTTGCAGTTTGCGCGAGGCGGCACGGTCGAACTCGTGCCCTGCCGGTTGGAGGCCGTGATCGCCGAGTTCGAGGAACTGGTTGCCGTGCCGTTGGCCGAACGCTGCGCCAGCCTCGAGATCAGTTGGGAGGACGACTCGCTGCGCGACGCATCGGTGCAGTGCCAGCGCGCACCTTTGGTCCGGCGCGCTGCTGAATCTGGCCACCAACGCTCTGCGCGCCGGAGGAGAATGTGTCGAGCTTTGGCTGCAGGTATGGCGCCCGACGCAGGATTCGATCGTCCTGAGTCTCGAGGACAGCGGGCCGGGAATCGAAGCGGAAATTGCCGAACGGATATTCGAGCCGTTCTTTACCACGGATACGCAGGGCACCGGCCTCGGTTTGCCGGTGGTTCGTGCGGTCATGGAGGCGCATGACGGCGAGGTCGCCTTGGAGCCGTCATCGAGGTTGCGCGGAGCGCGCTTCAGTTTGCGCCTCCCAGCAAGAAACCTATAAAGCATGTCAGGAACTCCGGAGAGCGGCAGACGTAAGCCACGCACGGACGGACGCCGTCCGTCGCTGGCCGGCCGAATGGCGGGTTTTCGGGACTGGGTGCAAGGAGGCAGATCATGAGCGAACGGCTGGCCGTACTCATCGTGGAGGACGACCTGAGCCTGCGCGAGGCGCTGTGCGATACGCTCGAGATGGCGGGTTTCGAAACCCTGGCCGCAGGCGACGGCAGCGAAGCGCTGGCCATCATGGCGAAAGAGGACGTCGGCATGGTGGTGGCCGACGTGCAGATGGCGCCGATGGACGGCCACACGCTGTTGCGGCGGGTCAAGACGGGGCATGTCGACGTGCCGGTGGTGATGATGACCGCCTACGGGACGATACAGAAGGCGGTCGACGCCATGCGTGACGGTGCCGCCGACTATCTGGTGAAGCCGTTCGAGGCATCGGTGCTGGTGGAAGTCGTCAGCCGTGTGCTGCCGGAGGAGGTCGACGACGGCGAGCTGATCGCGGCGGATGCCCGTACGCAGGAAGTCGCGGCGCTGGCCGTGCGGGTGGCCGCTTCGGAGGCTACGGTGATGATTACGGGCCCGTCGGGTAGCGGCAAGGAGGTGTTCGCGAGGCACATCCATCGCCATTCAACGCGTGCCCAGGGGCCGTTCGTCGCCATCAACTGTGCGGCGATACCCGAGCACATGCTGGAGGCGATGCTGTTCGGCTACGAGAAGGGTGCGTTCACCGGCGCCCACGAAGGCCGACCAGGCAAGTTCGAGCAGGCGCACGGCGGGACGCTGTTGCTCGACGAAATCTCTGAGATGGAGCTCGGCCTGCAGTCCAAGTTGTTACGTGTGCTACAGGAGCGCGAAGTGGAGCGCTTGGGAGGGCGCAAGCCCGTGGCATTGGACGTGCGCGTGCTGGCGACTTCGAATCGGAACCTGCGCGAAGAAGTGGCTGCGGGGCGTTTCCGCGAGGACTTGTTCTATCGCCTGAACGTGTTCCCGCTGCATCTGTCGCCGCTGGCGGAGCGCCCCGGCGATATTTTGCCGCTGGCCCGGCGCCTGATCGGCCGGCATGCCAGTGGCGGCGTCTCGCTTGCGCCGGAAGCCGAACAGCGATTGCTTGGACATGATTGGCCGGGCAATGTGCGCGAGTTGGACAATGTCATTCAGCGCGCCGTGATTCTGCGCAGCGGCGACGAGATTCAGGCGCGCGACATCCATTTCGAGGTGATTGGTGTCGGGTCTATGACGCGCGAGGCGGGTGCCGGAGTGGTTGGGGAGGCGTCCGACACGGCGCTTGGAGCGGATCTGCGCCGTCGCGAAAGCGAGTTGATCATCGAAACTCTGCGTGCGGTCAACGGCAATCGCAAGCTGGTTGCGGAGCGCCTGGGCATCAGTCCGCGCACGCTGCGCTATAAATTGGCAAGGCTCAGAGAGGCAGGAATCGCGCTTCCGGAATGATGGCCCTGTTTTTGCATTGATAGTCCTCAGACTGAACCGGCTGCATTCGATCATTGAATGGTGAAAGGCATGAGTGGTACTGAAATCAATCAGGTACTGGCCCAGATGCGGGCGATGGCTGCGGCGGCCGAAGGCAATACCCAGCCGCAGCCGGCAAGCGGCGGCGCGAACAAGCCGGACTTCGGCAAGCTGCTGTCGGAATCCATCGACAAGGTCAACGAGGCGCAACAGCACGCAGGCAATCTGGCCACGAGTTTCGAGGCCGGGAATCCCAATGTCGACCTTGGCCAGGTGATGGTGGCCTTGCAGAAAGCCAGCCTGTCCTTCGAGGCCATGACCCAGGTGCGCAATAAGCTCGTATCGGCGTACCAGGAAGTCATGAACATGCAGGTTTGACCGGCGGACACTGGCAGCCATGGCTTTGCTGAATCCCGAAAACCTGCGCGCCCAGTTCGAGGCGTTTTCCAAACTGACGGTGCTGCGCCAGCTCGGCCTCATGGTCGGCTTGGCCGCCAGCGTTGCGATTGGTACGGCGATCGTGTTGTGGTCGCAACAACCGAACTACGGCCTGTTGTTCGGCGGTTTGTCGGGCAAGGATGCTGGGGCGGTTACCGCCGCCCTGCAGCGTGCGAACATTCCCTACCGTGTCGACCCCAACAGTGGTGCGATCATGGTGCCGTCGACGCAGGTTTACAACGCCCGCATCAAGCTGGCGACCGAGGGGCTGCCCAAAGGCACCTCCAGCAGTTTCGATCTGCTGGCCAAGAACCAGGGCGCGTTCGGCATGAGCCAGTTCATGGAAACGGTGCAATACCACCAAGCTCTGCAAAACGAGTTGGAACGCACCATCGCCAGTGTCGACACCGTGCAAAGCGACCGTGTTCACCTGGCCATACCCAAGCAGTCCGTGTTCATCCAGGACAGCCCCAAACCTTCGGCATCGGTTCTGGTCAACCTGTATTCCGGGCGCAATTTGAGCGCGGCCCAGGTTGCCGGAATCGTTCATCTGGTCGCTTCCAGCGTGCCGGGCCTGTCCACGCAGAACGTCACCGTAGTGGATCAGCAGGGCAATCTGCTGACCGGCAACAACGGTACGGCCGCCCAGCAGAGCGGTTCGTCGCTAAGTTCGGCGCAGTACGATCTGACCCGGCGGCTCGATCGGCTGTACGCCCGCCGAATTTCGGACATCCTCGCGCCGATCGTGGGCTCGAATGGCGTGCGCGCGCAGGTTACGACGAATCTCGACTACTCGTTGATCAACACCACCAGCGAGAAATACGACCCCAAAAGTCAGGTCGTGCGCAGCGAACAGACCACCGATAACCGCCGCTGGGGTAAGACCACCAGTGGAGCAGTCCCGGGTGCTTTGACCAACCAGCCGCCTCCTGCCGGCGTGCCGGCAACGCAATCGGCCAACACTCCCGCCGGCGCCGCGACGACGAAAAATCCCAATCAGCCACCACTGCTGCAGGAAGACAAGAGCGGTACGCGCAACTACGAGATCAATCATACGATCCAGCATATCCGGCAGGCTCCCGGGGTGGTGAAACGCCTGTCCGTCGCTGTGGTCGTGAATTACCAGACAAGCAAGAATGCCCAGGGCAAGGAGGTGAGCAAGGCGCTCTCTCCGCAGCAGATGACCAACATCACCAATCTCGTGAAGGAGGCCGTCGGTTTCAATGCCGCGCGCGGTGATACGGTCAACGTGATCAATGCTCCGTTCAAGCAGGCGGCCGTGGTGCCGGCGACCGGCAGCCCGCCCATCTGGCAACAGCCATGGATGCTGGATCTCGGCAAGCAGATTCTGGGTGCACTGGCGGTGCTGCTGCTGATCTTCGGAGTGCTGCGTCCGGTGCTGCGCAGTCTGGTAAGCGAGAGTAAATCGGACCGGGGCGATGGCGGGGCCGTGGCGCTTGATATGGCCGCGGGCGAGGGCGGAGGCCTGGGCGAGGACCGGCTCAGCCTGACGCCGCAGGCGGCCGGAGGGGCGCCGCTCGAGGGTTATGACGCGCACCTGGCCAATGCGCGCCAGGTGGCGCAGGCCGATCCCAAGCGCGTGGCTCAGGTCGTCAAATCCTGGGTGAACGAGGAATGAGCGCGAACGACGGTCTCGACGGTGCGTCCCGCGCGGCGATTCTGCTCATGAGCCTCGGCGAGCAGGATGCGGCCGAGATTCTCAAGCACATGGGGCCGCGCGAAGTGCAGAAGATCGGCACGGCCATGAGCACACTGAGCAACGTTTCTCGGGCGAAAGTCAGTCGCGTGCTGGAGAGTTTCCACCATGAGATCGGCGATCAGACCGCGCTGGGCATCGGCAACGACGATTATCTGCGTAACGTGCTGGTGCAGGCGCTCGGCGAGGATAAGGCCGGCGGCATCATGGACCGCATTCTCAGCGGCCAGGGTTCACGGGGCCTGGATCAGCTCAAGTGGATGGACGCACGTGCGATAGCCGAGATCGTGCGTCTGGAACACCCCCAGATCATTGCCATCGTACTCAGTCATCTCGATGCGGATCAGGCGGCGGAAGTGCTGGCGCATCTGCCGGAGCGCACGCGTTCCGACATCATTTTGCGCATCGCCACGCTCGACTCCGTGCAGCCGGCCGCGATCAAGGAGCTTGACCAGGTGCTGGAGCGCCAGTTCAGCGGCAACGCGAGTATCAAGACCTCGGCGGTCGGTGGTCTCAAGAGTGCCGCGGAAATTCTGAACTACATGGATTCGAGCGTTGAAAGCGCGATCATCGAGTTGGTTACCGAAGCCGATGCGGATACGGCGCAGCGCATCCAGGATCTCATGTTCGTGTTCGACAACCTGGCCGAACTGGACGACCGCTCGATGCAGACCCTGCTGCGTGAGGTTTCCTCGGAAACCCTTGTTGTGGCGCTCAAGGGGGCGGAAGAGGCGCTACGCGAGCGCGTGTTCGGCAATATCTCCAAGCGTGCTGCCGAAATGTTGCGCGACGATCTTGAGGCCAAGGGGCCGGTCCGTCTCAGCGAGGTGGAGGCGGCGCAGAAGGAAATTCTTGCGATTGCACGTCGTATGTCCGACGCCGGCGAAATATCGCTCGGCGGCAAGGGCGGCGATCAATATCTGTGAATGCCCCGCGGGTGCGGTTGCATAGCACTGCCGGACCGGAGACCTGTTGACCATGCGGACGAGAATACTTTCCGAGCAAACGGCCGAAAGCGTCTCGCTGTGGCGGGCGCCGTCCATGGAATCTACGCCGGAGTCCGCGGAGCACATGCACGGGCATGACGACAGTGCCGAGGATATCGAGACGCATGCGGAGCTGTTGCGGCCGATGACCGCCGAGCAACTGGAGTCGGTACAGGAATCTGCGCGGCAGGAAGGCTTCAAGCAAGGGCGGGAGGAAGGCCTGAAGGCCGGTGCGGAGGAGGTGAGCCGCAGGGCGCAGGAATGGGCGGCGCTGCTCGATGGTGCGGCGCGCCCGTTGGACGGGCTCGATCGACAGGTAGTGGACGAGTTGATGGCTTTGGCGCTTGCCGTTTCTCGTCAGATCGTGCGGCGCGAATTGCAGATCGCGCCGGACGAGATCGTTCGCGTGATCCGCGAGGCGCTTGGTGCGCTGCCGTCGCAAACGGCCAACGTCAGGGTGGAATTGCACCCACAGGATGCGGCGCTGGTGCACGAGTTGATGCCTGAAGGCGAGGGTGAGCGAGCCTGGCGTGTGGTCGAGGACCCGACCCTCAGCCGTGGCGGCTGTCGGGTGTTGTCGGATGTGAGTCGGGTGGATGCGACGGTCGAACACCGGCTGAACCAGGTGATCGCTGCAGCGTTGGGCGATATGCGCGGGGGCGGCGGTACATGAACGACGCCGCTCGGATGAACATGTCGGCACGACAGCTGCGCTGGACGCGTGATCTCGGTCGGGCACGCGAGCGGGCGGAGTCTTCGCAGAGTCTCATTGCCGAAGGTCGTTTGACGCGTATGGTCGGTCTGACGCTCGAAGCGGTCGGGTTGGAGGTCCCTGTCGGAGGACGTTGCGAGATCGTCAACGGCGGCGGTCGGATAGAGGCCGAAGTGGTCGGTTTCTCCGGTGAACGCACGTTTCTCATGCCGGTGGGCGATATCCGCGGCCTGACCCCGAATGCACGTGTGGTTCCGGTCGGGACGTCGCATCGCGTCGCTGTGGGGCCCGAGTTGTTGGGGCGGGTGCTGGATGGTGCCGGCCACCCTCTCGACGCCAAGGGGGCGCTTTATCTGCAGGACAGCATCGACCTGACGGGAACGCCGATCAATCCTCTGGCGCGCGAGCCGATACTCGAGCCCCTCAATGTCGGCATCCGCGCCATCAACGGCCTGCTGAGCGTCGGCCGCGGCCAGCGCATGGGCTTGTTCGCCGGCAGCGGCGTAGGCAAGAGCGTGCTGCTGGGCATGATGACGCGCTATACCGATGCTGACGTAACGGTGGTCGGCCTGATCGGCGAGCGCGGCCGTGAGGTGAAGGAATTCGTGCAGAACAACTTGGGCGAGGAGGGGCTGGCGCGTGCGGTCGTCGTGGCTTCGCCGGCCGATGCGCCGCCGCTCATGCGTCTGCACGGTGCCTGGTATGCCACGGCGATCGCCGAGTACTTCCGCAGCCAGGGCCTCAAGGTGTTGCTGCTGATTGATTCGCTGACGCGTTTCGCCCAGGCGCAGCGCGAAATTTCCCTGGCGATCGGCGAGCCTCCTGCAACCAAGGGCTATACTCCATCGGTGTTCGCCAAGTTGCCGCAATTGGTGGAACGGGCGGGTAATGGAGAGCAGGGCAGTGGTTCCATCACGGCCTTTTACACGGTGCTTGCCGAGGGCGACGATCAGAACGATCCGATCGCCGATGCCGCACGCGCCATTCTTGACGGGCACGTGGTGTTGTCACGCTCGATCGCCGAGGGGGGACGCTATCCCGCTATCGACATCGAGGCTTCGATCTCCCGCGTGATGCACGACGTGGTGGACAATCATCAATTGGCGACTGCGCGTCGTTTCAAGCAGATTTATTCCGCCTATTCACAGCACCGCGATCTGATTAACGTGGGGGCATACCAGGCGGGCAGTGATCCGCGCGTGGACGAGGCGATCGCCCTGCATTCGGAGTTGGAAAAATATCTGCAGCAGAACATGCATGAGGCGGTCGATTTCGAGCGTAGCGTGAACGATCTGAACGCACTGTTTGCGCCGCTGAGCGCAGCGGCAGGGCAGGAGTCGGCGCAGGTTCCGGCGGGCGAGAATCTGAGAGGATTAGCGGATTATCTTAGGAATCAGGAGCTGTGATGAATCGTGTGAAACGCCTGAGACCTGTCCAGGACCTGGCGGCGCAGGACGAGCGTAAGGCTGCCGCCCACCTGGGAGATCATATGGGGCGGGCGGAGGAGGCGCAGCAGCGTCTCGGCGAATTGCTGGTTTGGGAGCGTGACTATGCCGCCCGCATGCAGCAGGGCGCGGTCAACCTCAGCGAGCTGCAAAGCTATCGCCTGTTCATGAGGCAGCTGGGAGAGGCGATCGAACAGCAGCGAAGCATGGTCGCCGAGGCGGAGAGGTGCGTGTCGCAGGCGCGTGAGTACTGGCAGACGAAATATGCCCGGCATGCCGCCTTGAGTAAGGTGGTCGATCAGTGTCTGCGGGACGAACGCAAGGCGGCCGATCGGCGCGAGCAGCATCAGCTGGACGAATTCAACCTGACGCGCCTGCCATCGAAATCCTAGCGGACGACTTCTGGCCCGGATTCTGCTTGAACCGATGTGGGCAGGTTGTGCGCCTCAGAATAAACCGCAAGCGAAGACGGTGACGGCGGCCGCTTCGATCGACCAAGAAGAGTGAACGATTTGAACAATCCTCCCGGCCAGTTGCAGATGCCATTGCATGTCGATGCGAAGCAGTCCTCTGCAGGGCCTGCACCCTCGGCGAACGGCGCTGGGACGCAGGCCGGCGACAGCGGCTTTGCTCAGGCCCTGCGTATGTTGCAGATGCTGGCGCCCGACAGTGTGCAGGCGCCTGCCGGTCAAGGTGGTAAAGACCATAAGGCGTCGTCCGCAGATACCACGCAGAAGCAGGCCGGCGACGGCAAGGATTTGCCGCTGAGCGCTTTGTTGTTGCCGCTGTTGCAGCAGATACAAACACCTTCGCAGGCGAAGTCGGCGAGCGCCAATACCCCGGCCGGGAGCGTTGTGTCCAGCGGGGATCTTTCACCGGCCTCCCTGGCGAACCTGCGCGACGTGTTGCAGTTGTTGGGCGGTAAGGGCACCGCCACCTCCGGTGAAGGCGAGCTCAAGGCATGGCTGGCCGCGCTGGCGCAGACCGGCGCAAGCACGACGGGTGCTCACGTCGCCGAATCGGCTGCATCGTCTAATGCTTCGATGATAGCAGCCTTGGCGGCTCATGCCGGTACGGGGACGGCCGCGACCGGCAACGCCCAGCAGCAACAACAACAGGCGGCTGTGACGCAGACGCCGCTGACGCTGGCCGATCCGGGCTTCGCGAATGCCTTGGGCGATCGCGTTTCCTGGCTTGCCGGCAACGCAGGCAATAATGTGGCACAGCTGCAGTTGCACCCCCGCGAACTCGGTCCCATGCTGGTGCACGTCAAAGTCGACGGACACCACACTGAAGTGCTGTTCCAGACCCAGCATGCAGTGGTCAGGGATGCGCTGGAGGCCGCGATGCCGCGCCTGCGTGAAATGCTGGCGCAGGGTGGACAGCAACAGGTCAGCGTCAATGTCCAGCAGCAGGCCGGCGGCTGGTCGGGTCAGTCCGGGCAAGGGCAGCAGCAGACGCCGCAATGGGCGTCGCCGCAGGCCTGGTCCGGCTTCACGCAGGTGGGCGGCGAATCGTCTGATCTGCCCAGCCCGCTGGCGCGATGGTACGGCATGCAAAACGGCATGATCGATACTTACGTCTAGGGAAGCGCTGAAGCGTGGTTGCGCGAGTGATCCGTGGCGTTGCGCGGTATCCTCACTCCAGAACCGATCTACTTGATATGTCTTGATCGCTGCACGCCCTAAAGCCTTGCAGCTTATCCCGTCCGTTCATTTACTCAGCATGTCTTTGGGGATGTGAGTTTTCATGGCCGCCTTGCCGGGTGGCGGTGTGGTCGGCATTTCGCCGTGGGCCGCGATTCAGCAGGAAGTTTGCTTCTCCCGCCGGGGCTTTTTTCTATGGTCGACTCCCGTTCCGCCCTTTCGCTCTAAACATTTCCGCCGATCTGCCGACATGTTGTGCATGGAAAACACGGATGATTCCGTGTCGTCGATCGAGTGAAAACAATAATGAAGTGCTAAGAGCGAGAGAGGTATGTCGATGTCTTTTGTCCCGCGTTCGATCAAGGCGCGTCTGCTAGGGGCGGCTGGGCTTGCCGTGCTGCTGGTCATGGCTGCAGTGGTGGTCACCTTGTCGTTCGAAGTCAAGACGCGTGCGATGTTCGGCAATGTGGTCGATGTCGATCTGCCGCTACAGCATGCCGTACAGAGCATGAGCAGCGAGGGGTTGCTGTCCGGGATTGCCATCCGCAACAAGATGATCGATCCGTTGACTCCGGCAAGATGGGTCAAGGTCGCCGAAGGTTCGATGCAGCGCTTTGACGAGTCGTTAAAGATCGCCCTGGATCGGGCGCCCAAGGGCAGCGAACTGCGCAAGACGATCGAACAAGTCGCCGAGTTGTGGCAGAAGAACCGTGCCCAGCGTCAGCAGATCATCCAGCGGCTCCAGGCCAACGATTTCGTCAAAGCACGCCAGATCCTGAGCCATCAGGCGCATCCCGTCTGGACCCAGATCCGTATCCTGCTGCAGAAGGCGGACGGTCTGACCCTGAAGGTCGAAAGCGGGCAGAAGGTGCAGGTGCAGAACATGCTGTCCCAGGCCGCCTGGTGGAGCACATTGCTGTTGATACTGTCGATTCTGATCGGAGGAGGGCTGACCGGTTTGGCGATTTTCGGCCTGATTCGCCGGATGGGGCGGGTGGTGCTGATGATGGACGAGATCGCCCAGGGCGAGGGCGACCTGACGCGGCGCATGCAAGTTCACGAGCATGGTGACGAGCTGGATCACCTGTCGGCGGCCTTTAACCGTTTCGTGGAGCGCGTGCAGCGTCTGGTGGGTCAGGTGGCGGGTTCGACGGCGCAGCTGGCGGCGGCGGCCGAGGAGCTGTCGGCGACGAGCGAGGAGACCAGCGGGCACGTGGCGCGCCAGCAGAGCGAGACCGAGCAGGTGGCCACGGCGATGAACGAGATGTCGGCGACGGTGCAGGAGGTGGCCAGGAACGCCTCGGATGCGGCGCAGGCGGCGCGGGCCGCCGACGGCGAGGCCAAGCAGGGCCGCGAGGTGGTGGGTTCGGCGGTGCGGGCGATCGACGCGCTGGCGGCGGAGGTCGAGCAGGCCGCGGACGTGATCCAGGGCGTGGAAGGCGACAGCGAGCAGATCGGCCAGGTGCTGGAAGTGATCAACGCGATCTCCGAGCAGACCAACCTGCTGGCGCTGAACGCGGCGATCGAAGCGGCGCGCGCGGGCGAGCAGGGGCGTGGGTTTGCGGTGGTGGCCGACGAAGTGCGCACGCTGGCGCGTCGCACGCAGGACTCCACGGAGGAGATCCGCGGGATGATCGAACGGCTGCAGGGCGGGGCGAAGAACGCGGTGGCGGTGATGCAGACGAGCCGGGATCGCGCGCGCTCGGGCGTTGAGCAGGCGCGCGATGCGGACCAGTCGCTGGAGTCGATCACGCGCTCGGTGGCGCAGATCAGCGACATGAATGCGCTGATCGCGACGGCGGCCGAGGAGCAGACGGCGGTGGCCGAGGAGATCAACCGCAACGTGACGAGCATCAGCGCCTCGACGCAGCAGACGGCGGGCGGAGCGCAGCAGACGGCGACGGCGAGCGAGGAGCTGGCGCGTCTGGCGGCGCAACTGCAGGAGCTGGTCGGGCAGTTCAAGGTCTAGAGGGGAGCGCAAAACGTGCAGATGAATTAACCCGCAACAGCTGCTGTTTGGGCAAACATTTTAAGTACTAAATAAACAGAGGTGTGTGAGATGAATCAGGGAACCGGGAGTGCCCGCAGTGGCGTCCTGTCCAAGCTGGGCACGATTCAGGCGAAGCTTTATCTGCTCAGCCTGTTTTTCGTGCTGCTGTTGGTTGTGGTCATCGTTCTGAGTTTGAGCGATTCGTACAATCGCCTGCTGATGGAACGTAAGAATCAGGTTCAGAATGAGGCACAGACAGCGGCGACCCTCATCGAGGGCTACGTCAAGCAGGCGCAGGCAGGTAAGCTGACTGTGGAGCAAGCGCAGGAAGCTGCCAAGCAGGCAGTCGGCAGTCTGCGCTACGGTTCCGCAGGCTATTTCTGGATTAACGACATGCAACCGAGCATGGTCATGCATCCGATCAAACCGGCACTGGACGGCAAGGATCTGAGCAACTTCACCGACGCCGGCGGCAAGCGCCTATACATGGATATGGTGCAAGTGGTGAAGCAGTCGGGTAGCGGTTTCGTGCCGTATCTCTGGCCCTTGCCGGGTTCCACCAAACCGGTGGACAAGATCGCCTATGTCCAGGGTATCCCTGAGTGGGGCTGGATCGTCGGTACGGGGCTTTACCTGGTCAACGTGCAGAAGGTCTTCCAGCAACAGCTGACGTACTTCGGCATCGTGGCGCTGTTCGTGCTGGGTGGTGCGTTGTTGCTGGCGGCCTGGCTGGGACGCTCGGTGACCAAGCCGCTGGGCGCGGTGACGCGACAGATGTCCGAGATCGCGGAGGGTGAGGGCGACCTGACCCGTCGTCTGGACGCCTCGCGGCACGACGAAATCGGCGAGCTCGCTGCGGCCTTCAACCATTTTGTTGAGCGCATTCAGCGTCTGGTGGGTCAGGTGGCGGGTTCGACGGCGCAGCTGGCGGCGGCGGCCGAGGAGCTGTCGGCGACGAGCGAGGAGACCAGCGGGCACGTGGCGCGCCAGCAGAGCGAGACCGAGCAGGTGGCCACGGCGATGAACGAGATGTCGGCGACGGTGCAGGAGGTGGCCAGGAACGCCTCGGATGCGGCGCAGGCGGCGCGGGCGGCCGACGGCGAGGCCAAGCAGGGCCGCGAGGTGGTGGGTTCGGCGGTGCGGGCGATCGACGCGCTGGCGGCGGAGGTCGAGCAGGCCGCGGACGTGATCCAGGGCGTGGAAGGCGACAGCGAGCAGATCGGCCAGGTGCTGGAAGTGATCAACGCGATCTCCGAGCAGACCAACCTGCTGGCGCTGAACGCGGCGATCGAAGCGGCGCGCGCGGGCGAGCAGGGGCGTGGGTTTGCGGTGGTGGCCGACGAAGTGCGCACGCTGGCGCGTCGCACGCAGGACTCCACGGGAGAGATCCGCGGGATGATCGAACGGCTGCAGGGCGGGGCGAAGAACGCGGTGACGGTGATGCAGACGAGCCGGGATCGCGCGCGCTCGGGCGTGGAGCAGGCGCGCGATGCGGACCAGTCGCTGGAGTCGATCACGCGCTCGGTGGCGCAGATCAGCGACATGAATGCGCTGATCGCGACGGCGGCCGAAGAGCAGACGGCGGTGGCCGAGGAGATCAACCGCAACGTGACGAGCATCAGCGCCTCGACGCAGCAGACGGCGGGCGGAGCGCAGCAGACGGCGACGGCGAGCGAGGAGCTGGCGCGCTTGGCGGCGCAACTGCAGGAGCTGGTCGGGCAGTTCAAGGTGTAGTGCCGGGAACCCGGAGCTAGGCGCCGGATTTCCGGCGCCGAAACATCAAAAGGGGGCGCAAGCCCCCTTTTTTTGATTGTAAGCTTATGTTTTTTCTTTGTTTAAATGATATTGGCGCGGCCTTTGCTAATACTGCTTGGCGGCGTTTTCACACTCTATATATCTGGCCACGAACAATCGGGAGAACACCATGGCGGATGAACAGCCAGAGAAAAGCGGCTCCAATATGAAAAAGATCATCATCATCGCAGTGGTCGTCGTGCTGCTGCTGGTGGTGGGCGTCGGAGCGGCGCTGTTCTTCACGGGCGCCTTCTCGAAAAAGGGGCCAGCCAACGGAAATGCAGCTCATGCTGCGGTGGTGAAGAAACCGCCGATCTATTTCTCCATTCAGCCGGCGATGGTGGTGAATTTCCAGAATCCGACTCAGGCCCGCTATCTGCAGGTGGCGATCGATGTCATGGCGCGCGATCCGAAAGTGATCGAAGAGGTCAAGGCGAACATGCCGGCGATACGCAATCGGCTGATTATTCTTCTGAGCGCGCAGCAGTACAACGAAATCAGCACGCCAACCGGCAAGCAGAAGCTGCGTAAGGATGTGCTCGACAGCATCAATGCGGTGCTCAAGGAGTCGGGCGCTAGTGGTCAGATCGAACAGGTCTATTTCACCAACTTCGTGATGCAGTAGGGCCAGGCATGGCGACCAACGACGTTCTTTCCCAGGAAGAAATCGACGCCCTGCTGCACGGCGTCGACAGCGGAGACGTTGAGACCTCCGGGGAGGATGCTCCGGTAGAGGGCGCGCGCGCCTACGATCTGGCCAGCCAGGAACGGATCGTGCGTGGGCGCATGCCCACGCTGGAGATGATCAACGAGCGTTTCGCCAGACATCTGCGCATCAGCCTGTTCAATATGCTGCGTTTCGCGGCCGAGATCAGCGTCAAGAACATCCGCGTGCTGAAGTTTGCGGAATACGTGCGCAGCCTGTTCGTGCCGACCAGCTTGAATCTGGTGCGAATCCGTCCGCTGCGCGGTACGGCCCTGTTCGTGGTCGATCCGCAGCTGGTGTTCATCCTGGTCGACAATTTCTTCGGCGGCGACGGTCGCTTCCGCGCCAAGATCGAGGGCCGCGATTTCACGCCCACCGAGATGCGGGTGGTGAGCATGTTGCTGGAACGGGCGTTCGAGGACATCAAGGAGGCCTGGGCTCCGGTCATGGATCTGGGGTTCGAGTACATGAACTCGGAAGTGAATCCGCAATTCGCAAATATCGTCAGCCCGACCGAGGTGGTGGTGGTCTCCACTTATCACATCGAGCTCGAAGGTGGCGGAGGCGATCTGCATATCACCATGCCGTATTCAATGATCGAGCCGATCCGCGACGTGCTGGATGCCGGTATTCAGAGTGACCGTTCAGAGGTCGACGAGCGGTGGCTACGCAGCCTGCGCGAAGAAATATCGGAAGCGCCGGTGGAGGTCGTCGGCGTGCTGGCGGAAACCGAACTGACGCTGGGTGAGGTGATGCGCCTGAAGCCCGGCGACATCATTCCATTCGACATGCCCGACAACATGCTGCTGCGCTCGGAAAACCTGTCGATCATGCACGGCCGCTTCGGCGTGCATCGTGGACAGAATGCGGCGCAGATCGTCGAACACATCAAACGCGATTATTGATTGTCCGGGAGGTTAACCCATGAGCGCGGACCCCAAAGATCCTGAAGAACAGTCGGCTGAAGACGCCTGGGCCGAGGCGCTGGCAGAGCAGGCGGAAACCGAGCAGTCGGATGTCGACCAACAGCCTGCCGGAGACAATCCTGAACAGGCCGGAGAAGCCTACGAGAAGGCGGCGTTCGACAAGCTCGAGGATGTATCCCCGGGCGACGGCAGCGGGGCGCTGAACCTGGGCGACGGCGACGGCACCCTGGACGTCATTCTCGATATTCCCGTCACCGTATCCATGGAGATTGGACGTACGCGGCTGCCGATCCGAAATTTGCTGCGGCTGAACCAGGGGTCGGTGGTCGAACTTGATCGCCTGGCCGGCGAGCCGCTGGACGTCCTGGTCAACGGCACCTTGATCGCGCACGGCGAGGTGGTGGTGGTCAACGAGAAGTACGGCATTCGGTTGACGGACGTGATCAGCCCGGCCGAGCGGGTACGCAAGCTGAAGTGAGTGCTGCAATGACCATGGCGATCAAACGGACGGGATGGGCGGTGGCGTTGCTGCTTATGTGGCCGCTAGCTGCGTTCGCGGCCCAGGCAGGCAGCGCCGCACAAGGTGGGGCACCGGTGGTACCTGTGGCCCGGGATCCGTTCGGGGCGGCCTCGCTGGGGCAGTTCGCGTTCGGTCTGATCGTGGTTGTCGGCATGATCCTGGTGCTGGCTTGGATGCTGCGCCGCATGAACCGTATCCAGGGTAGCGTGCAGGGGCGCATGCGCATCCTGGCCGGTTTGCCCCTGGGTTCGCGCGAGCGCGTGGTCCTGCTGCAGGTCGGCGACGAGCAGATCCTGCTGGGAGTCGCGCCCGGGCGGGTCTCGCGGCTGCATGTGATGGAACATCCGTTGGAAGCCAAGCCGGGAACGACCGAGCCGGGCGAGAGCTTTCGCGCGCGCCTCGCCGCGGCGATGCAACGGAGGCGCCCGCAATGAAATTGCTGCGCTGGATGGTCCCGCTGATTTTCGTCTTGCTGCCGGCCGTGGCGGGCGCCGCGCCCGGTACGCTGCCGCTGGTCACGGTGACGCCGGCGAGCGGCGGTGCACAGACCTATTCCGTCAGTCTGCAGGTGCTGACGGTGATGACGCTGCTGAGTTTCCTGCCTGCCGCGTTGATCATGATGACCTCGTTCACCCGCATCATCGTGGTGCTGGCGATCCTGCGCCAGGGCTTGGGTACGGCGCAGACGCCGTCCAATCAGATCCTGCTCGGCATGGCGCTGTTCCTGACCTTCTTCATCATGTCGCCGGTCTTCACGCAGGCCTACAACAATGCCGTGAAGCCCTATATGGCGGGGCAGATGCAGGCGCAGACTGCGATCGAGACGGCCGCCAAGCCGTTCAAGACCTTCATGCTGCACCAGACGCGCCAATCGGATCTGGCGCTGTTCGCGCGCATCTCCGGCCACGGCAAGTTCCAGACGCCGCAGGATGTGCCGTTTTCGCTGCTGGTGCCGGCCTTCATCACCAGCGAACTCAAGACCGCATTCCAGATCGGCTTTCTGATTCTGATCCCGTTCCTGGTCATCGACCTGGTGGTCGCCAGCGTGCTGATGTCGATGGGCATGGTGATGCTGTCGCCGATGATCATTTCGCTGCCGTTCAAGCTGATGCTGTTCGTGTTGGTCGACGGGTGGACGCTGATCATGGGCACGCTGGCGTCAAGTTTCTATCACTGAGGGCATGCCGATGATGACTTCGGACACCATTCTCACCGTCGGTCAGGAGGCCATGAAGGTGACCATGCTGCTGTCTGCGCCGCTGCTGCTGACGGCGCTCGCCGTCGGCGTGCTGATCGGCATGCTGCAGGCGGCCACGCAGATCCAGGAGATGACGCTGAGCTTCATCCCCAAGCTGATCGCCATGGCGATGGCGTTGCTTCTCGTCGGCCATTGGATGCTGACCGTGGCGGTGGACTACACCCGCGCGCTGTTTACCAGCATCCCGGGGCTGATCGGTTAAGCCGTGCTGACGTTGTCGACCAGCGAAGTCGCGGCATGGGTCGGGGGCGTGATCTGGCCTTTCGTGCGCATCGGCGCGATGTTGGTTGCCGCGCCGATATTCGGTGCCGGGACGGTGCCGGTCAGTGTGCGATTGGCGTTCTCGCTGATCCTGGCCTGGGCGCTACAGCCGTTTCTGCCCGCAGTGCCGGCGGTCGACCCGGTCAGCGTGCAGGGCGGGTTGGTGACGGCCTCCCAGGTGCTGATCGGCGTGGCCATGGGTTTCATTCTGCAGATGGTGTTCAGCGCCATGGTGCTGGCAGGGCAGGCCGTCGCGTTGAGCATGGGGCTGGGCTTCGCCACGCTGATCGATGCCCAGAACGGTGTGCAGGTGCCGGTGGTCAGTCAGTTGTACGTGATTCTCTCCACGCTGCTGTTTCTAGCCTTCAACGGCCATCTGCTGTTTCTCGACATGCTGGTGCGCAGCTTCCACCTGATGCCGGTCGGGCCGCTGATGCTGAGCAGCGACGCTTTGTGGCAGATTATCCGCTGGGGCGGCACGATGTACGCAGCGGCGATACTGGTGGCCTTGCCGGCGGTGGCTTCGCTGATGCTGGTCAACGTCGCTTTCGGCGTCATCACCCGTGCTGCGCCGCAGCTCAATATCTTCGCGGTGGGCTTTCCGATGACCCTGATGCTGGGCTTCGTGCTCATCCTGTTCAGCCTGCCGACGCTCGCGCCACGCTTTTCGGGCCTGCTCGATCAATCCTTCACGCTGATGCGTGGCGTGCTGGGAGGCTAAGCGATGGCTGCCGGTGACGACTTTCAGGAACGCACGGAACAGGCGACTCCCAAGCGCCTACGCGACGCACGCGAAAAGGGGCAGGTTCCTCGCTCCCGTGAGCTGAATACGATGGTCTTGCTACTGGCGGCATCCGGCGGTCTGCTGACGCTCGGCCCCGGTTTGGCGCAGGGCCTGTACGACCTGATGCGTAACGGTTTGATGCTGAATCGCAGCATGGTCACCGATCCGGCCATGATGTACCCGGTCATGGTCGATACGATTAGCCAAGCCTTGTGGCTGTTGACGCCGCTGATGCTCTTGCTAGTGCTGGCGGCATTGATCGCATCGACTGTGCTGGGAGGGGTGAATTTCAGCGCCCAGGCCTTGGCTTTCCGGTGGGATCGCCTGGATCCGCTGAAAGGGCTGGGGCGGGTCTTCTCGCCCAATGGGCTGATGGAGTTGAGCAAGGCGCTGGTCAAATTCCTGCTGGTGGCGGGTGTGGCGGTGCTGTTGCTGTGGCATGACGCACCGGGGCTGGTCGGTCTGGGCAACCAGGCTCTGCTGCCGGCCTTGGTGCACGCCGGTTCGATGATCGGCTGGGGCTTCCTGCTGCTGTCGGCAACGCTGGTGCTGATCGCCGCGGTGGATGCGCCGTTCCAGCTTTGGCAACACGCCAAGCAGTTGCGGATGACGCGCCAGGAAATACGCGACGAAAGCAAGGAGACCGAGGGCCAGCCGGAGGTCAAGGGCCGCCAGCGGGCCTTGCAGCGCGAGATCGCACGTCGCCGCATGATGGAGGAGGTCCCGCACGCGGACGTGGTGGTGACCAACCCGACGCATTACGCCGTGGCGCTGCGTTACGACCAGGAAGGTTCCGGCGCACCGAAGGTTGTGGCCAAGGGTACCGAGCTGGTTGCCGCACGTATTCGTGAACTGGCTGCGGACAACGGCGTGCCGGTGCATTCTGCACCGCCGTTGGCGCGTGCGCTGTACACGCATACGCGGCTTGGCGAGGAGATTCCGGCGGCTCTGTACGTGGCGGTGGCGCAGCTGCTCGCCTACGTCTATCAGCTCAAGGCCGGTTCGGTCGAAGCCGGGGCGGAGCTGGATCTGCCGATTCCGCAGGAATACGTCGTGCCCGGCGCAGAGGGGCGTGAGTGATGGCCGAGCCGGCGACCGGAGCGTTGAACAACGTGCGTAGCCTGGCCGCTCTCGGGCTGGGCGTGCCGGTGGTGCTGCTCGCCATGCTGGCGATGATCACGCTGCCGTTGCCGCCGTTCGCGCTGGACGTGTTGTTCACCTTCAATATCGCGCTGTCCATGGTCGTCGTGCTGATGACGGTGTACGCAAGGCGCCCGCTCGATTTCGCCATTTTCCCCACCGTGCTGTTGATCGCCACGCTGCTGCGCCTGGCGCTGAACGTCGCTTCCACGCGTGTAGTGCTGCTCAACGGCTATGCCGGCACCGGCGCGGCCGGTCGCGTGATCGAGGCTTTCGGCAACTTCGTCGTCGGCGGCAATTACGCCGTCGGTCTGGTGGTGTTCACCATTCTCGTGGTGATCAACTTCGTGGTCGTCACCAAGGGTGCGGGGCGTGTGTCCGAGGTGAGCGCGCGTTTCACCCTCGACGCGATGCCCGGCAAGCAGATGGCGATCGACGCGGATCTCAACGCCGGCATCATCACTCAGGACGAAGCCCGCGTGCGGCGCGAGGAGGTCGGCCGCGAGGCGGACTTCTACGGTTCGATGGACGGTGCCAGCAAGTTCGTGCGCGGCGACGCCGTGGCCGGCATCATCATCCTGTTCGTCAATATCATTGGCGGCCTGGTGATCGGCATGGTGCAACATTCCATGAGCCTGTCGGACGCCACTCACAACTACGTTTTGCTGACGATCGGCGATGGCCTCGTCGCGCAGCTCCCTTCGCTGCTGCTGGCGACGGCGACGGCAATCATCGTTACCCGCGTGTCCTCGGCGCAGGATATGGGCGAACAGGTGGTCGCCCAGCTGTTCAGTTCCCCGCGCGCGCTGTTCATCACGGCGGGCGTGCTCGGCCTGCTCGGCATGGTGCCAGGGATGCCGAACGTGGTGTTCCTCGGCTTGGCCTCGATCCTCGCCGCAGGCGGTTTCCTGATCATCCGCCATCGCCAGCAGGTGGCCGCGGCCGAGGCGGAGCCGCCCGAGGCGCCGATCGAACCGCAGCAGCGCGAACTGTCCTGGGACGACGTTGCGCCGGTGGATATCGTCGGGCTGGAAGTCGGTTATCGATTGATCCCACTGGTCGACAAGAGCCAGGGCGGGGTGCTGATGACACGCATCAAGGGCGTGCGGCGCAAACTCTCGCAGGAACTGGGCTTCCTCGTGCACCCCGTGCATATCCGCGACAACCTGGACCTCAGCCCCAATGCCTACCGCATCAGCCTCAACGGCGTCCCTGTTGGCGAGGCCGAGGTCTATCCTGATCGCGAGCTGGCGATCAACCCCGGCACGGTGTTCGGGCAGTTGGATGGACTCGCCACGCGTGATCCCAGCTTCGGTCTGGAAGCGGTGTGGATCGAGCCCGGCAACCGCGACCAGGCCCAGACCATGGGGTATACCGTGGTCGATGCCGCCACCGTGATTGCGACGCATCTCAGTCAGATCCTGCAGGCGAATGCGCAGGAGCTGCTCGGCCATGAAGAGGTTCAGCATCTGCTCGACATGCTGGCCAAGAGCGCACCCAAGCTGGTCGAGAACCTGACTCCGAAACCGCTGCCGCTCGGGGTCGTGCTCAAGGTGTTGCAGAACCTGCTCGCCGAAGGCATCCCGATCAGGGATTTACGTACTATCGCCGAATCCTTGGCGTCCCAGGCTGGGAAGAGTCAAGACCCCGACGTTTTGAACTCCGGCGTGCGGGCCGCGCTGAGTCGCACGATCATCCAGCACATCTACGGAATGGCGGACGAGCTGGCCTTGATGACGTTGGAGCCGGCATTGGAACAGATGTTGCAGAAGTCGGTTCAGAGCGGCGGTGGGTTGGCGTTGGAACCGGGTTTGGCCGAACGTCTGCAGCAGGCGGTCGGCGACGCAGCGCAGCGTCAGGAGCTGGCCGGCGAGCCGGCGGCACTGGTCGTTTCGCCGGATCTGCGTCCCTGGTTGGCGCGCTGGTTGCGCCCAGCGGTCCGCGGCTTGCACGTCCTGGCGTTCACTGAGATTCCGGACAACAAGCGCCTGCGTATCGTGGCCACCGTAGGGGGAGAGTCCGGTGGTACGTCGCCGGGCCGCGCGGCATGAGGGACGCTCTGATTCGGAGCGCCCTTTAAGGAAGGGTTTGAGGTACTCGAATGAAGATCAAACGCTTTATGGCTCAGGATATGCGTCAGGCGATTCGTCTGGTGCGCGATGCGCTGGGCGCCGACGCGGTCATTCTCTCCAGTCGTCAGGTCGACGGCGGCATCGAATTGATGGCGGCGGTCGATTTCGACGCCGAACTGGTTGCCGACATGACGCGGCGCAGCGACCCCGCGCCCCAGACGTCTGCCGCTCCCCATGCCAGCACAGCGCGGCCTGTTGCTCATGCGTCTTCTCCAGATGTCCGCGACGACGCGCCATGGCCTGAGCCGTCCGCGCCGGTGCCCGTCAAGCCGGCCAAGGATTCCGATGGCCCCACGGTGAGTGCGCTGCAGCGCGAATTGTCATCGATGCGCGAGTTGCTCGAAGGGCAGTTGGCGCGCATCGCCTGGAATGAGTTCGCCCGCGAGCGTCCGCGGCAGGCTGAGGTCGTGCGCCAGCTCGAGCGGTTGGGCATGGATGTGGAACTGGCTCGGGCGATTTCCGAGGCTGGCCCGGCGACGGACGATTTCCGCCATGCCTGGCGCGAGGCGCTGGCGACGCTGGCTGATCGGCTTCGTCTCGGTAGCGACGAAATCGTGCAGGACGGCGGTATCGTCGCGTTGCTCGGCCCTACCGGCGTCGGTAAGACGACCACGCTGGCCAAGCTGGCCGCGCGCTACATCATCCGCCACGGCCGTGGCCGGGTGGCGCTGGTGAGCACTGACGGTTATCGCATTGGTGCGCATGCGCAGTTGACCACCTTGGGGCAGCTGCTGGGCGTGCCGGTCTACCAGGCCGAGAATGCCGATGAATTGCGTCGCGTGCTGTTGGGTCTCAACGACAAGCGTTTGGTGTTGATCGATACTCCTGGGATGGCGCCGCGCGATGCGCATCTCGAATCGCAGCTGCGGGCGCTGGCGGGCCTGTCCGAAGTGCGCCTTTATGTGGTGTTGGCGGCCAATATGGCTCGCGCTGCCCTGAGCGAGACGCTGCAGCGTTTCGGGCAGGTGCCGTTGAGCGGTGCGGTATTGACCAAGCTGGATGAGGCGGAAACGCTCGGGGAGCCGTTTTCGGCCTTGATCGAATACGGTGACCTGCGCTTGAGCTATCTTGGTACGGGGCAGCGCATCGCGGAGGATCTGGAGCCTGCCCGTATGCAGCGTCTGCTGGTCCAGGCCGTGGATCTGGCCAAACGTCGTCGGAACGAAAACTGGAGCGCGGTCGGTGCGCGTGGCAACAACAGGAGTTCGCAGCATGCTTATGCCGGATAAGGCCGAAGATCAGGCGCAAGGCCTGCAGCGGGTGCGCGAATCGCGGCCGGTGCGGGTGCTCGCCGTGACCAGCGGCAAGGGCGGTGTGGGCAAGACCAATGTCTCGGTGAATCTGGCGACCGCCTTGGCTGGCATCGGCCGCCAGGTCATGCTGATGGATGCGGATCTGGGGCTGGCCAACGTGGATGTGGTGCTCGGCCTGCAGACCAAGGCCAATCTGTCGCATGTCATCAGCGGCGAATGCACGCTGGACGAGATCGTGGTCCAGGGGCCACGCGGCATTCAAGTGGTGCCGGGGGCCTCGGGGGTGACGCGGATGGCCGGCCTGTCGCAGGCCGAACATGCCGGGCTGATCAGAGCCTTTAGCGAACTGAGCATGCCCCTGGATGTGCTCGTCGTCGATACACCGGCCGGCATTTCCGACGACGTGCTCAGTTTCAGCCGCGCGGCGCAGGAGGTCATCGTCGTCGTCTGCGACGAGCCGGCTTCGATGACCGACGCCTACGCGCTCATCAAGGTGCTCAGCCGTGAACAAGGTATCGGGCGTTTCCATATCCTGGCCAACCGCGTTCGCGACGCGCAGGAAGGCAACGTCCTGTACCGCAAGATGGCGGCGGTGTGCGGCCGCTTCCTCGATGTGACTCTGCAGTACATGGGCGCGGTGCCCGAGGATCCCATGCTGCGCCAGGCAGTGCAGCGCCAAGGTGCCGTGGTGGAGATGTATCCCGGCAGCCCGGCAGGGCGCGCATTCAAGAATTTGGCCCTGCGTGCCGATAACTGGCCTGTACAGAGCGGCACACGAGGACATCTGGAGTTTTTCGTCGAGCGTTTGTTGAATGCGCCGTCGGCAGCGGAAGCGTTGTGGGGCGATTGAGCATGTACGCCGCGAGCGAAGCGCATGACGTCGATCGGTTGGTGGCTGAGCACGTATCGCTTGTCAAACGCATCGCATATCACCTGATCCACCGACTGCCGGCAAGCGTGCAGGTCGACGACTTGGTGCAGTCGGGAATCGTCGGGCTGATCGAGGCGGCCCGTCACTACCAGTCCGACCAGGGTGCGAGTTTCGAGACGTATGCGGGGATTCGCGTGCGCGGCGCAATGCTCGATGAGGTGAGGCGCAGCGACTGGGCTCCGCGTTCCGTGCATCGCAAGGCGCGCGAGTTGTCCGCCGCCGTGCGTGCGGTCGAAAACCGCGTGGGCCGTGCGGCGCGCGACTCCGAGGTTGCTGAGGAATTGGGCGTTGGACTGAGCGAATATCATCAGTGGGCACGGGATGCGTCGAGCCATCAGGTGTTCAGCTTCGAGGATTCGCTGGGCGAGGGAGAGGGCGAAAGCCGCGAAACGAAACTGCCGGCGGCTGGACACAATCCGTATGAAGCGCTGGCCGACGATGACTTCCGCGATGCGTTGGCGAGTACAATCGCCGGCTTGCCTGAACGCGAGGCGCTGGTGTTGTCGCTTTACTACGACGATGAATTGAATCTGCGCGAGATCGGCGAGGTGCTGGGTGTGACGGAATCGCGAGTGTCGCAGATACACAGCCAGGCATTGGTGCGTCTGCGCGCACGTATGGCCGATTGGCGGGGCTAAGCGGGGCTGAGTGTCGCCCGGAACATATATCAAGAAAACAGAGGTGTATTTGTGAACAAGGACATGCAGATTCTCGTCGTGGACGACTTCTCGACGATGCGACGCATCATCAAGAATCTCCTGCGTGAACTGGGCTTCAACAACGTGGCCGAAGCGGATGACGGTTCCAGCGCATTGCCGATGCTGCAGACCGGCAAATACGATTTCCTCGTCACCGACTGGAACATGCCGAAGATGCCGGGCATCGAGTTGTTGCGCGCCGTGCGGGCGGAGGAAAAGCTCGCTTCGCTGCCGGTGCTCATGGTGACGGCGGAGGCGCGGCGCGACCAGATCGTCGAGGCGGCGCAGGCCGGCGTCAACGGCTATGTGGTCAAGCCGTTCTCGGCGGAGACCCTGAAGGAAAAAATCGAAAAAATCTTCGAGCGACTGGAAGGATGATGTCGTGAGCGATCAGGATCACAGCCAGGCGGATGGTCCGGACGACCGTCTGCAGCACGCGCGCGAGTTGGTGAATGCACTGGAAAGCGGTGACGAAAGTGAGGTGGCAAATCTGTTGAATACGCTGGGCGCTCAGCACGAGCGCAGCCTGTTCAACGAGTTGGGTCGCCTCACGCGCCAGTTGCATGAAGCTTTGAACGGCTTCCGCATGGATTCGCGGTTGAGTGAAATCACCGAATCGGAGATTCCCAACGCCAAGGAGCGACTCAGTTACGTCGTCAGCATGACCGAACAGGCGGCGAACCGGACGCTGAACGCGATCGAGGACAGCATGCCGCGTCTGAGCCGAATCAATGAGCGTTCCGGGGAGCTTGCCGGAGCCTGGGAGAGATTCCGCAGCCGCGAACTGGATGTGCAGGAATTCCGTGAACTCAGTCGCGATCTGAGCGAGTTCCTGGGGTGTGCGAAGGAGGAGAGCAGCACCGTGTCGGCACAACTTTCCGAAGTGATGCTGGCACAGGATTTTCAGGATCTCACCGGCCAGGTCATCCGCCGCGTCATCGATCTCGTGCAGGAGGTCGAGGAAGGCCTGGTCGGCCTGGTGCGCGTTGCCGGCGAGCGGATGGTGACGCCCCGTGCCACTGAAGAAATCCCGGTTGCGGCCGACAACAAGAAAGATAGCCATGGTCACGGACCGGTCGTGCCGGGCGTGGACAAGGTGGATGTCGTGAACGGACAGGACGAGGTGGACGATCTGCTGTCCAGTCTCGGTTTCTGATCCTACGGGGATATCGGGGCACCCGTGCCCGCAGCTATAGCAATAGCCGGTAATTTGATCGACAACGGTGGCGTTCTGGAAGCCAGGCGCTTTGGTACGGCGAGGGAAAAAATATGAGTATCGGGGCGGATGACGAACTGCTGCAGGATTTTTTGGTTGAAGCCGGCGAAATCCTCGACGGTCTCGGTGGCCAGTTGCTGGATCTTGAACGCAACCCCGCCGATACCGATCTGCTCAATGCCATATTTCGTGGGTTCCACACCATCAAGGGTGGGGCCGGGTTTCTCGGGCTGACCTCGCTGGTCGACGTCTGTCATCATGCCGAAGACGTGTTCAACCAGTTGCGCCAGGGCGAACGCGAGGTCGATGCTGGGCTGATGGACGTCATTCTGGCGGTGGTCGACGCCCTGAACGTGATGTTCGTCGATCTGCGTGCCGGCAGCGATCCGGAACCCGCCGGCGATGAGCTCATGGCGCGTCTGATGGCGTTGGCCGCGGGCGAGCCGGTGGCGGCGGCTGCGCCGGAGCATGTCGATGCAGCCGATGCGGAATTCGAGACCATGCTCGAGGCCTCCGCGGAGCCGCCGGCGCCGCCGGAAACGCCGCGTGGCGGCTCAGACGACCAGTCCGGCGAGATTACCGACGAGGAATTCGAGGCCTTGCTGGATCAGTTGCATGGCGAGGGTAAACACGGCGCTGCGTCGAAGGAGGGCGCCTCCGCCGAGCCAGTCGCTGCGCCGGGCGCTGGCGATGAGATCAGCGACGATGAGTTCGAGGCCTTGCTGGACCAGTTGCATGGCCAGGGTGCCGCACCGCAGGGCGGCGCCAAGCCGTCGGTTGAGTCCGATAAGCCGGAAGATGCGCCCGAGCCGCCGAAGCCGAGCAAGCCGGCTGCTCAGCCGGAGTCCAAGCCCGAGGCTCAAGCGAAACCGGCGTCGCAGCCCAAGGGCGTGCCTGCGGTACCTCCTGCCGAGACCACCGTTCGTGTCGACGTCGAGCGCTTGGACGACATCATGAATCTCGTCGGCGAACTGGTTCTGGTGCGCAATCGTCTGGTGACGCTCAGCGCGCGGGCTCAGGACGAGGCGGTGGTCGGTGCTATCTCCAGCCTGGAGCTGGTCACGACGGACTTGCAGAGTGCGGTCATGCGCACTCGCATGCAGCCGATCAAGAAAGTCTTCGGCCGCTTCCCGCGCGTGGTCCGTGATCTGGCTCGCAACATGGCCAAGGAGGTCAATCTCGAGCTGCGCGGCGAAGAAACCGAACTCGACAAGAATCTGGTCGAGGCGCTGGCCGATCCGCTGGTGCATCTGGTGCGCAATTCGGTCGATCACGGCATCGAGATGCCCGAGGTGCGGACCCAGGCCGGCAAGCCGGCCGCGGGGACGCTGCTACTGTCGGCCGAACAGCAGGGCGACCATATCCTGTTGACCATCGAGGACGACGGCAAGGGTATGGACCCGGACATACTGCGGGCCAAGGCGGTAGAGAAAGGCATGCTGGACGAATCCACTGCGAGTCGGCTGAACCGGGCCGAAGTTTTCGACCTGATCCTACAGCCGGGGTTTTCGACCAAAGAGCAGGTGTCGGATATATCCGGACGCGGCGTGGGTATGGATGTGGTCAAGACCCGCATTGCGGGGCTCAACGGCAGCATCGAGATCGATTCCGAAACCGGCCGCGGTACGGTCATCCGGATTCGCCTGCCGTTGACGCTGGCGATCGTGCCGACCCTGATGGTCAAGGTCGGAGGACGTCCGTTTGCGATTCCGTTGAGCTCGATCGGCGAAATTCTCGATTTCGATCTGCGCGACACCAAGCAGGTGGACAACCGGGAAGTCATCGTGGTGCGCGAAAAGGCGTTGCCGCTGGTGCGCCTCGGCCGTTGGTTGGCGCCGGGCGTGACTGAGCACACCCGCGATGGCCTGGGACATGTCGTGGTGGTCCATATCGGCAGTAAGCGGGTCGGATATGTGGTCGACGACCTGCTGGGCCAGGAAGAGGTGGTCATCAAGCCGCTGGGGCCGGGATTGCGTCAGGTGCCGGGTTATGCCGGCGCGACGATTACCGGGGACGGTCATCTGGCATTGATTCTAGATCTGCCCGGCATCATGCGCGCGCACGAACTGGCTGCCTAGCCGCGTATGTACAGACGGAGGAAGCAGCGCAAGCTGGTCGGCGAAGCGCTCTCCCGGCAAGGAGTTAGGGAATGACGATACGCGTACTGGTCGTCGACGATTCGGCATTTTTTCGGCGTGCGATCAAGAGCATGCTCGAGTCGGATCCGACGATACAGGTTGTCGGTATGGCGGGGAACGGCCAGGAGGGTGTCGAGCAGGCGCTCGCCCTCAAGCCGGACATCGTGACGATGGATATCGAGATGCCGGTTATGGACGGCATCTCGGCCTTGCGGCGTATCATGGCACGCAGCCCGCGTCCGGTGCTGATGTTCTCATCGCTGACCCAGGATGGCGCGCGCGCGACTCTCGATGCGTTGGATGCAGGGGCCGCTGATTTCTTGCCCAAGCAGTTCGAGGAGATCGCGCGCGATCGGACCGAGGTGGGGCGTGTGTTGTGCCAGCGCATCAAGACGTTGGCCCGGCGTGCACCCCATGCGCCGACACCTGCGGCGCATGTGCCGGTGGCTCCGGTGCGTCGTGCGCCGACCGCCGCGCCGGCCCGGCCCGGCGTGTCGGTGCGCGATTGCAGTCTGGTGCTGATCGGTACCTCCACCGGTGGTCCCGTGGCTCTGCAGCGTGTATTGACGGCCTTGCCCGGGAGCTTTTCGCGCCCGCTGGTCCTCATCCAGCATATGCCGGCCGCATTCACGCCGACCTTTGCCGAACGCCTTAACGGGTTGTGTGCCATCGAAATACGGGAGGCGCAGGATCAGGATATGTTGCGCCCCGGCCTCGCCTTGTTGGCGCCGGGCGGCAAGCAGTTGCAGATCGAGGGACATGCCGGCGCGTTGCGCGTGAGGGTGAGCGAAAGTCCTCCCGAGCTGAATTACAAGCCGAGCGTGGACATCACTTTCACCTCGGCGGAGCGTGCCAATCCGGGCAAGAACCTCGGCGTGGTGCTCACCGGCATGGGCGCGGACGGGCGCGAGGGTGCGCGGCTGATGAAGCGCAACGGTTCGGTGGTGTGGTCGCAGGATCAGGCGAGTTGCACGGTATACGGCATGCCGGCGGCGGTGGCCGATGCCGGTTTGAGCGATCGCGTCTTGACGCTGGCCGACGTCGGTCCCGAACTGGCCAGGGGTTTCTGATGTATCGCCTCGCTTCGCCGGCGGGGATCCGTTACAGCCGGTGTTTGCCGGCGACGGGGATCTGAGTGGTGGACATTCTTTCGTTGCTGGGCTTGCTGGTGGCCTTCGGGGCCATAGTGGGCGGCAACCTTATCGAGGGCGGCCGGATTCAGTCGCTGCTGCAGCTGACCGCCTTCATCATCGTGATCGGCGGCACGTTGGGTGCGGTATTGCTGCAGTCCCCGCTGAAGGTCTTCCTGCGTGCAGTCAAAATGATGATGTGGGTGTTCCGACCGCCGGCGATCAACGGCGAGCAGCAGATCGAAAGAATCGTGGAGTGGTGCCAGTTGGCGCGCAAGGAAGGTCTGCTGGGCCTGGAAACTCTGTCCGAACAAATCGAGGAGCCGTTTTCCCGCAAAGGGCTTCAACTGCTGGTCGACGGCCGTGAGCCCGAGTCCATCCGCTCGATCATGGAAGTCGAACTGGAGTCGCTGGAGGAACAGGCGATGCATGCGGCGAAGGTGTTCGAGGCGGCCGGCGGCTATGCGCCGACCATCGGCATCATCGGTGCGGTGATGGGCTTGATTCATGTCATGGAGAACTTGGCTGATCCGTCCAAGCTAGGCGAGGGTATCGCCGTTGCCTTCGTGGCCACGATCTATGGCGTGGGTTCAGCGAATCTGGTGTTGCTGCCGATCGCCGGCAAGTTAAAGTCCATCATTCATGCGCAGGGCCGGGTGCGCGAGATGACGATCGAAGGATTGACGGCGATCGCGGAGGGCGAGAATCCACGCGCGATCGAAGCCAAGCTGCGCGGTTATTTGCAGTAGCGGAAGGAAGCGGAGATGGCGAGCAGACGAAGGAAAAAGCCGGAAGAGCATGTCAACCATGAGCGCTGGCTGGTGTCCTATGCGGATTTCATCACGCTGTTGTTCGCGTTTTTCGTGGTGATGTATGCGATCTCGTCCGTGAACGAGGGTAAATACCGGATCTTGTCCAACTCGCTGGTGGCCGCGTTCCGCACGCCGCCGCGTAGTCTGGAACCGATACAGGTCGGTAAAATCCAGGCGTCCGCCCCGCCGGCGGATGCGCCGCTCAAGAGTTTCCCTGCACCCATGCGCCTCAAGGGCTTGCCTGAAAGCATGACGCCGAAGCTCGAATCGCATAAGACGGCCGCCGTCAAGGCGGCGCAGTCGCAGCCGGACATCCGGCAGATGGGCGCGGCGATCGAGAAGCGATTGAGCGATCTCATCTCTGCAAAAATGGTCAGCGTCAACGTTCATAAGGAATGGGTCGACATCAAGATCAACGCGGATCTTCTTTTTTCCAGCGGCAGCATCGTGCTGGCGCCCAGCGCGATGCCGGTGATTCAGGACGTCTCGCAGGCTCTGCGTTCGCTGCCAGTGCAGGTTCAGGTGGAGGGTTTTACCGACAACGTGCCCATCCATTCGCCGATATTCCCGTCGAACTGGGAATTGTCGGCGGCGCGTGCCGCCACGGTGGTTCATCAGATGACGGAGAACGGCATCCAGCCGCAGCGTTTGGCCGCGGTCGGATATGGTCAGTACCATCCCGTGGCCTCCAATGCCACGGCGCAGGGACGGGCGCAGAATCGGCGGGTGGAATTGGTGGTGGTCGCGGAAAACGCCAAACTGCCTTCGAAGGCCATGCCTACGTCCTTCAGTTCTCCGACGCGTGCGGGGGGCGGCTGATATGCGCGTCTGGGCGGTTGCCAATCAGAAAGGCGGAGTGGGCAAGACCACCACGGCAGTTAGTCTGGCCGGTCTGCTGGCGCGCCGCGGAGAGCGCGTGCTGTTGGTGGATCTCGATCCCCACGGTTCGCTGACGAGTTATTTCCGCTTCGACCCGGAAGGCGACGGAGCCGGCGTCTATACGCTGTTCCAGCGTCGGGCGCAGGGCGAGGCGTTGGCGCCGCTCGACCTGCTGCGGCCGACCGGGGTGGACGGCATCGACCTGCTGTGCTCCAGCACGGCGATGGCAACGCTGGATCGCCAACTCGGCGCTCGCGGGGGTATGGGGCTGGTGGTGGCCGATACTTTGCGCGGTCTGGAAGGGCGTTACAGCCGAGTGCTGATCGACTGCCCGCCGATGCTTGGCGTGCTGATGGTGAATGCCCTGGCGGCCTGCGAACAGTTGTTGATTCCGGTGCAGACCGAGTTCCTGGCGCTCAAGGGTCTGGAGCGCATGCTGCGTACGGTGGCCATGGTGTCGCGCTCGCGTTCGAACGAGCTCAAACACACCATCGTGCCCACGTTGTTCGATCGACGTACCCGTGCTGCGGTCGATGCGCTGAGACAACTGCGCGGCGACTACGGCGATCGCGTGTGGAAGGGGGTGATTCCCATCGATACGCAATTCCGCGAGGCCAGCAAGTCCGCGATTCCGCTGACCACCTTGCGTCCAGGCTCCCGCGGCAGCCGCGCTTACGCACAGTTGCTGGAATGGTTGGACGGCCGCATGACGGCTTGGCCGATGGAGATGACCCATGGCGAAGCGGTCTGACGAGAAAACGACGCTGCTGGCGCAGAACCAGGCCCTGGGCGCGTATCTTGACGCACTGCTGCAGACTTCGACGGAGCAGGCGCTGGAGGCCGAGTCGCCAGAAACGCCAAGCGCCGCTACGACGACCTCGTGTGCCGTGGCTCTGGTGCCGCCTTCGACGCAGGAGTCGGCGGTCGAGGTCGGGGTGCCCGAATGGGCGCGGGACAAATTCCAGTGCCTGCTGTTTCACGTCGGGACTCTCAAGCTGGCGGTGCCGTTGGTCAAGTTGACGCGTATTCAACCGTGGGGAGAGCACATAACCGCAACCCCGGGGCGTCCGGATTGGTTCCTCGGCCTGTTGGCTCAGGACGACGGTAAGACAGGTGTGATCGATACCGCCCGTCTGGTGTTCTCGCGCGATCGTCGTTCGCAGGCGGTGCAGGATTACGAGAGCGAGCCGGGGCACATCCTGCTGGTCGAAGGTGGGCGTTGGGGATTGACTTGCGACAGCCTCGGCGAGGTCGTCGAGCTCAGGCCGGATGAGGTGCGTTGGCGGACGCAGAGCACCGCACGGCGGTGGTTGGCGGGCACCGTGCTCGAGCAGATGTGTGCATTGCTGGATGTGGAGATCTTGGCCCAAATGGTGGTCGAGGATGAGTCCGCTCATGCGTGATCCTGCAGGGGATCGCTGGTATTGAGCGGTGGAATATGGTGAATACGAGGTAGGTAACAGTGGCAGACGATAAACAGCAAGCTCAGAATGAAGTTCTGCAGTGCGTGACTTTCGACCTCAATGGCGAGACCTACGCGCTGGACGTGATGCGCGTGCAGGAAGTGCTCAGGGTTGGCGAGATTTCGCCAGTCCCCGGTGCACCCGAGTACGTGCTGGGTATCATCAACCTGCGCGGCAAGGTGGTTACCGTCATCGACGCACGGTTGCGCCTGGGGTTGAACTATGCAGAAAACACGGACCTGAGCCGGATCATTGTGCTCGAAGCGGCGGGGCAGGATGTGGGTATTCTGGTGGACGGCGTAGCCGAGGTGGTGCAGATTCGGCGCGGAGATATCGACCCCAGTCCCAGCGTCGGCAACGAGGAGGCTGCCCGTTATATCGAAGGCGTCGCTTCACGCGACAAGGAGCTGGTCATCGTGGTCGATGTCGATAAACTGCTGAGCGAAGAGGAATGGGCCGAGCTCGCCGCCATGTGAGCCAGCTCTACCGGGCGCTATGGCTGACGAAGTAGGCCCACTGCAGCCCGGGCTGCCGCCGAGAACGGTCGGGGAGCGTCGCCATCCGCCGCAGGGTGGAGGCAAACCCAAGCCGTCTCGCCCGCGGCAAGAAGAACCATTGCGCGAGGAGGACGAGCAGGCGCCGAAGCTGCCGCATAGACCGCCCCGGGGGGGCATCATCGATGAGTATGTTTAAAGGATGGGTATGCACTTCGATTGGCTGAGCGTGCTGCTGGCGCTGGACTTGATTTACTTTCCCCTGATCGCGTTGTGGGCGGCTTGGCAGGTGTTGAAGCTGCGTCGTGAGCGAAGCGCGCGGGACGAGGGTGGCGAGCATGTCGGCCGTCTCGAACGCGAACTTGCTGAATTGCAGCACGTCGTCGAAGCCGGCCGCCACCGCGATGCGGAACTGGAGGAACGCTTCGATACGCTCTACACGCGCCTGCGCGAGCGCCTGGACAGCCTGGATCTGCAGGCGCACTCCGGTGGCGTGCATTCTCAGGCGCTGAAGCTGTTGGAAAGCGGCATGCCGCCCGAAGAACTGGCATCCGTGTGTGGTTTGTCGCGCGGTGAAGCGGATCTGTTGAAGGCCTTGCACGAAGCGGGGCGCGATAGGATGGCGGCCGGCGGCGAAGGCTGAGTTTCGCGGCCGATGCGGATTTTATTCGTCGTCTGAAGGCGGCGCCTGCTCGTCATCGCGGAGTGCCTCGGGCTCTGTGCCGCTCAGGCGGTAGGCGAAAGCCAGGACTTCGGCGACCGCCAAGTACAGATTCTCGGGGATTTCGTCGCCCAAGGGCACGCGGGCGAGGAGGCCGGAAAGTTCGGCATCCTGGCGGATTGGGACATTATGCTCGCGCGCCCGCTCAAGAATCCTCTCACCGATCACTCCGTAGCCTTTGGCCGTTACTTGCGGCGCGCCTTCGCCGCTGTAGTGCAGGGCGACGGCCAGCAGGCGTCGCTCGCCCGGATCCTTCGCGCGGGGAGGGCCGGCGCTGCTCATGCGCGTGTGTCCACCAGTCCGCTGGATGCGTCTGGCAGCCGGTGTTCCGAGGCCGGCGCAGATCCATGGAAGGCGTGCAGTGCGCCAGGCTGGAGGCCTTTGTCGCGCCAGGCGGCGGCGAGTGTGGGCAGGGCACCCTCTATGCGTTGTGCGGTCGTCGCTTGTTCTGCCCAGAAACGCGCCGAGACGCTGCCGCCGACGCTGGCCACGCGCGCTTCGAGCGGCCCCAATCCAGGCAGGTTCAAGTGCAGGTTGACCGACCAGTTCGGCGGGGTGTCGGGATTCTCCTGCCGCCCGTCGTGTTCGGACTCGATCTCGATACGTACGTCCTGAAAGCCTTGTGCGGTGCGTACCGGTAATTCTACGAACAGATGCGTTCCGGCGGCGGCTGGCTGCGTACTGTGTAGTTGGTTGAGGCTGATACGCGCCGTCATTCCTTCGAGGCTGGCGCGCGTGGTTTGTGCGTCGGCTGGCGACAATCCGGCGAGCGTCTGTACGAGTTGGAGCTTGAGGTCGGCGGCTGCGGGTGTCCGGCCTTGCTGCAAGCTGGCTTCCAGGTGATTGCCGGCAGTGGTCAGCGCGTTGCGCAAGCCGTCGGCTTGGCTGAGCTTCTGCGGTGTGGGCAGCGTAGCGAGCAGGGCGTCCAGGTGCTGTGCCGTTTGCGTACTGAGCTGAGGAAGTTTGCCGACCAGCGTTTGCAGTGAGGGGGCAAGACTGACTTGCTGAGTGAGCAGTGTCTTGACGGTTTGTTCGAGGGTGGCGGTGGTTCGCGGCTCGGCGATCCGGTTGCTGCCCGTTGTCGGAAGGGGGGCTGCCAGGCGTTGCAACACAGGTTCCGGCTGCGTGCGTTTGACTTCGAGTTGTAGCGTCTCGCCGGCATGCAGCGGGGTTTGCGAGCGGACCGCATATTCATTGCTGCCGATGCGCAAAACCGCCCGTCCGCCGCCCGCTTCGGGTGGCGTGCCTGTCACGACCATGGCTTTGAGGACCTGCCCGGTTTTCCACGCCTGCAGCGAGTTGGGGCTAATCCCGGTGCCAAGGCTGGCGTCAACGCGAATGCCGGTTTGCATATGCCCTCCGCGCCGTCGATCCTTTGTGCCGACGTCCGGTTTCGATGGTCGGCTTCCGCAGGCTGAGGCCTTGCGGGACGAACCTTAACTCAGGAACTCGCGAATCGAGGCGATTTCCTCCGCCGCGTCTTCGAGCACCTGCAGCGTACGATCCGATTCGAGCGTGCCGAGGCCGAGCTTGTTGAAGGCTGGGACTTCCGTGATTTCAGGCATTGGCCGAGGTTCGGGTGAGCGCAGGTTGGCGTACAGGCGTGCCGCGATGACTACGTCGCAAAGGTCCGGTTTGGGGTCGTTGTCACGCTCCCAGTGCTCGGCTTCCTCGGCGGTGAGGATGAAATCGCGATCAAAACCCCATTCCTTGAGCAGGAGCCCGCCGATCATCGGCGTGAATCGACGCAGGGCGCCTTCGATTTCCTCTTCCGTGGCCGGCAGCGACTCCAGGTGCATAAGAATCGGCACGGCTCCGATGCGATGCAGAAGTCCGGCGAGCAGCGCATGGTCCGGGTCGATATGGCGGATGTGGCGCGCGATCACGTAGGCCAGTGCGGAGACTTCCACGCTGAGATCCCAACTCTTTCGCATGAGCTGCGAGATGCTCTCCGAGCGGCTCTTGAAGGCGCCGTGCAGCGCAATGCTCATGGCTAGGCTCGAACTGCGCTTGAGCCCGAGACGGGTGACGGCGTCGCGGATGGATTCGACCGGTCGCGAGCCGCGATAGGCGGCGCTGTTGGCGGCCTGGATGAGGCGTGCGGCGAGCGAAGGGTCGGTCTGGATGATCTTGGCGATGTCGCCGATGCCGGCGTCCGGATTTTCCGCCAGCATGCGCACGCGGACCGCGACTTCCGGCATGCTGGGAAGCTTCATCTGGCCATTGTGGAAAGCCTGATACAACTGGGTCAGCAGGCCGCCTTCGATGTCGCTGATACTCTCTTCGCCGACGTCGTAAGAGGCTTTGAGCAATTCCTGTACGGCTTGTCGGCTGATGCTCAGCAACCGTACCGGCCCTGTGGTGACCGCATATTCGATCTGGACCGCAGCGTTGTCCGCGAACACGGGATGCTGCGCACGTTCCGGGTCGATCTCGGGATCGAGGTGTTCGACGACCGCCCCTTGTCCGATGAGGTCCATGGAGCCTTCGATGAGATAGTTGTTCCAGCGTTCGCCGTTGCGTGCCGGGAGTCGTTTGCCGTTTTCTATGCTGTCGAGGCGCGCCCGTTTCAGGAGTTCGGTGCGGTCGGCCTCGGACAGCCCGTCCAGTGGGATCAGCTGCGCGAGCAGTTCGGCGGAAAGTTCGATTGGTGGCATGTTGTGTCGGCGGCCTTCAGTATGATGCGAACCGTCGCAAGATTACCATCTCGACGCACGGTTCTCACATACTAAGCTAAGCCGAACGGAGGGTAGGCGACACTCAGCTGCCTGCGCACGTTCAGCGCAAGGCGCCGCCACTTGCTGTAGCAACTTCTACAGCAAGTGGCGGCAACGCCGTCGGTGGGCGCGCGCAGGCTTGTCCGCAGGGAGTCGCGCAGAGGAACCGGCTCTGTGTTGCGAGGCCTGACAAGGGCTCGCCATTGCCCTTGCTTCGCGCCTTGATCCGGTTCCTGTGCGCGGTTCTGAATGTCGTCTATCCTCCATTCGGCTTAGTACGCGTCACTGCGGATGTTCACGGCTCAGGGTTTGTGTTCCACATGCTTGAGCACGGCGGTGGCGAGTTCGTTCGGCTGGAATTTGGGCAGAAACCCGTTCGCACCGACGCGTTCGATCATTGCCTGGTTGAACGAGCCGCTGAGTGAGGTGTGCAGGATGATGGGCAATTTCGCCAACCGTTCGTCGCTGCGCAGGCGGCTGCAGAGGGTGTAGCCATCCATGCGCGGCATCTCGATGTCGGAAACCACGATGTCGAACCACTCGTTCGGAGCGGTCCGTTCCGCCATCGCTTCGAGCAGGTCGAGCGCTTCGCGCCCGTCGTTGGCGATCTCCACTTCCATGCCGATCTGTTCCAAGGTGCGGCGTACCTGCAGGCGTGCGACCGATGAGTCGTCGACCACGAGTACGCGGTGAGGGCGTATCTGTTGCGCTGCGGCGCCTTCGTTGCGTAGCGTTTCGGAGACCTCGGTCGCGATGCCGCGAACGTCGGCGAGGATGCGTTCGACGTCGAGGATCTCGATGATCTGTTCTTCGTGCTGGGTGACGGCGGTCATGTAGTGGCCGGAGCGGCTGCTCTTCGGCGGCGGCAACACGGCTTCCCAACTAATATTGATGATGCGGTCGACGGCGTCGACGCGAAATCCCTGCACCATGCGGTTGAATTCGGTGACGATGATGAATCCCTGGCCGATCGGCACCCGGCTGCGGCGCCCGAGGGGTTGGGCGAGATCGATCAGCGGTGTGGCGTGGCCGCGGATGTTGGCGATGCCGAGGATGTAGGGATGCGCTTGCGGTACGGTCTTGTATTTTGGCTCCGGAATGACTTCGCGAACCTTGAAGACGTTGATGGCAAAAAGTTGCCGCTCGTCGATTTTGAACAAGAGCAGTTCAAGCCGATTCTGACCGGCTAATTGGGTACGTTGGTCGACGCTGCTGAGAATGTCTGACATGAGCCTCTCCGGGCTTGGTTTTATTGACGTGCTGGCGGCGACTGCGCCTGCGCTGCTGTCGTTATGTTTATGGGCACGGCGGCAACCGGGGCATACCCAGCCCTGCGGGCCTCTTTACCTTCGGTAGTTTTCTATAAGATCGGCAGATAGTGCGCGAAGTTTAGCGTTTATCCGTTTGGCTGCGTCGGTATCCGCCATCCTCGAGAGTCTGAGTGGCGGATAGCGGATGAGTTGGAAAGCGGCGGCGCGATATTTGCTATGCCTTTCGGTGATGTTATGCGATATGGCGCAGTAAGCATGATGGGTGACGAATCGTTGACGGCGATGGCGGGCTTCTGGAGGCAGGCGATCAAATATTGGCGTATCGGTGTGCTGCTCGGTTGCTGTGCCGTGTTCGGAATTCCGTCGCTGGCCGCGGCCCAGGAGTTTCAGTCGCTTGCCTCGATTCGCAAAGCGGCGGTCGATTATGCCTTGGCGGCAGCCAAGCGGGCCATGCCCGAAGCACAACTGGCGGCGCGCGCCACTTCGCTGGACTCGCGTTTGCGACTGCCGCTGTGCCATCACCCGTTGCAGTCTTCCGCGCCGTCCAACGGACGTGCGGTCGGAAACACCGTGGTCAGTGTGCGCTGCTCCGGTGCGCGTCCCTGGAAGCTGTATGTGCCGGTGGAAGTCAAGGCTCGCCTGATGGTGCTGGTGGCGGCGCAGCCGCTGGTGCGCGGGGCTCAGGTCAAGGCCGACATGCTGAGCGCGGCGGAGCGCGACGTGACGCAACTGCCCTATGGGTACTTCACGCGTCAAGCGGCCGTGCTGGGGCAGGTGCTCCAGCGCAATCTGTCGACCGGCAAGGTGCTTACGCCGGGCATGCTCCGTCGACCGCTGTTGGTGCGGCGGGGGCAGGTCGTGACGCTGACCGCCGGTGCGGATGGTTTCAGTGTCACCACTCAGGGCGTCGCTTTGCAGGACGGTGCGAGTGGCGCGCTGGTGCGCGTGCGCAACAGCCAATCGAAGCGGGTGGTGCAGGGTGTGGTGACGGGGTCTGGTCAAGTGCAGGTGCAGGGATGAGCGGGGTTCGTGCATGTCCTGGGCGTAGGCCTTGTATACTGTATCGACGGGCGATTGCTGGGCGACGCCGTTATTTGGGCCGCAAGCCTAAAGTTCCTCCGGGTCTTGCCGATAAGACTTTGTAGAGGAAGTGACGAGCCGCCGATTGCGGCGGTGGGGAGTTGAAGATGAGTATCAACGTCAAGGATGTGCAGCAGCCTGGAACGCACGCTGCCGGAGCGGCTGCGGGCAAGGGCGCCAGTGCGGTGACATCCGGCGCGGCCGTACCGGATGCGAAGAAAGGCGCAGGGGTGGGCGGCGATTCGGTTAGCCTGACCCAGGCGGGCTTGCAGCTTGCGCAAATGGAACAGCAGCTTGCCAAGCAGCCGTCTGTCGATTCGCAGCGGGTGGAACAAGTTCGCCAGAAACTCCAGTCCGGCAACTACAGCATCGATCCCGCGCGCATCGCCAATAAGCTCTTGGGATTCGAGTTTCCGTCCAAGTCCTGATGGTGTTGAGGTGATGGCCCATGAGTAGCGAAGCCCGCCGAAATCTGCTGTTTGACACGCTAAGGGATGAGCTGTCCGGTGCGACGGCTTTGCGTGGCGTGCTCGAGCGTGAAGCCGAGGTGCTGGCGTCGCTGGACGTAGATGATTTGGATGTCGTGGTCGAGGCGAAGCAGGCGGCTGTAGCGGCATTGCAGGTCTTGGCGGATCGGCGCAATGCGGCGGTTGGGGCGCTGGGATTCCAGAGCGATGCGGCCGGTGTGGTAGCCTTCATGCGGCAGGGTGGGCCGACGCCGGCGCTGCAGGAAGTTTGGCGCCAATTGGAAACCGAGATTGCAGCCTGTTCCGAACTCAACCGACATAATGAAATGTTGAACAGGGGCGGGCAGCGCCGCATTCAGCAATTGATGCGTCTGCTGCGGGGCGAGTCGGCGGAGCCGCTGACCTACGAACAGTTGGCCCGCAACGCCGCTGCCGGCACCTGACCGGTCTTCCGGTGGCTGTGGTTAGGCTCCGTGGATTGGGGCGCCAAGCATCCCGCTATATCGAGTTCCGTGAATGCCGTTAGATGAGGCCGCCGGCGCAGTATAATGCGGTCTGACCGCGTCCGACTTGCGGTGATTTCCTCGCGGGATTGTGTGATTGGAGGTGCGGCGTTGGCCGACAATCGTCTTACCGAATCAGAATACGACGCCTTTCGCAAATTTCTTGCGCATTCCAGCGGTATCGTCCTGGGAGATCAAAAGCATTATCTGGTCGTCAGTCGGCTGAGCCGGCTCGCGCGCGAGGCAGGATTGAACTCCTTGAGCGAATTGCTGGCGCGTTTGCCCGGCGATCGGGCACTCGCTCGTGAAGCGATCGAGGCGATGACGACCAACGAAACCTCCTGGTTCCGCGACCGCCATCCGTATCTGAACCTGCGCGATCATATCCTGCCCGAACTCGGCGCCCGCTCGCGTTCATTGCGCATCTGGTCTGCAGCCTGTTCGTCGGGGCAGGAGCCGTATTCCATCTCCATGATGGCCGATGAGTCGCAGCGTATGCATCCGCTCGTGCCTGCGCCGCAGATACAGATCGTCGGCACCGATGTCGCCGAGCGGGTGATACGCGACGCACAACTGGCCACCTACGATCGCTTCAGCATGGGGCGTGGAATCGACGACGATCTGCGTGCGCGCTATTTCGTCCACCGGGGTGAGACCTGGGAAATCACTGACAAAATCAAATCACGCGTGAACTTCCGCGTATTCAATCTGCTGGAAAGCTACGCGCCGCTTGGGCGTTTCGATGTGATTTTTTGCCGCAACGTACTTATCTATTTTTCGGCGACGACGAAAGAGGATGTCTTGCGGCGTCTCGCCCAGGCCTTGAATCCGGGGGGCTACCTGCTATTGGGGGCGGCCGAAACGATCGGCAGCGCGGGCGATATGCTGGAGTTGGTGCGGTTCGGTAGCGGCAGCGCTTATCGGCGCCGCACCTAGCAGACTTTTTAGGTGGTCTGATTCCAGGAATCTGCTGCGACGTGGGGCGCGTTCAGTCCTCTTTGGGCTGTTTGCGCAGTTGTTCGCGTTCGAGGTGCGTGACGCTGCGCTGCAGCTGCCGCTGGTCTTGCGGTTGCAGGTCGCGGAACGCCAGGCCGATCTGCGTGTTCTTCTGGTTTGCGTTGCGCCGCACGTGGCGCACTTCCGCGGTGACCGAAAGCCGGCCCTGGCCTGGCAACTCGATTTCGCAATTCTCGACGATAGTGCCCGGCTGCAGGTCGTTAAGTTCTTCGAGCAAGGGCAGGATCACGGAGAGGCCGCCTATGGACAGGTCGCGCAGCTGGCCGTTCAGCGGTGCCCGGTCGTTGGGCCTGATTCGCACGGGCGTTCTGATGCCCATGGATACGACGGCGCGGAAACTTTCGCGCCGCTGTTGGTGGCGGACCGAGTGGGGGATGCCGATGCGATGGAAGGCGATGCCGTCCTCGATGCCGGAGTCGCGGATGTCGGTCTGAAATGCGGTCTTGATCCCGTGCAGCTGCCCCAGAACCCAGAGTTTGCCGCCTTTCGACATCATCTGGTTGCCCTGCTCTGGAACGAACTCGTCGAGTATCAGGGCGTTGTCTTTCTTCCGAATCTCGATGATGGCGGTGCTGAAGGCATGTTTGCCGCCGTCGAGCAGGGCGGTCAGCAGCGTACGCTCGCGCCTGAGTTCGTCCAGTAGGCGCACGATCTGACGGTCATCCTGGACAATCTGATAGTCAGGTTCGATGTCCGGAGGTTTCGAGGCGGAATTTTGAATCAATGCGAGGTCCGGTTTGCTGGTTATCTATCGTGCTCGCATATTAGCTGAAATTGATCTTCGGAGACGAACGCGCTAGCCGTGACAGCGGCTGCGTTCAGAGTACGGCGACCCTGTTGCGTCCCTGCGTTTTGGCCTGATACATGGCCAAATCGGCACGGGCGAAGAGTTTCATCGGGTCTTCTTCCCCACGCAACTCGCTGACGCCCAGGCTGATCGTCGGCGAAACTTTCTGGCCTTCGCTCAGCGTGCAGGTGTGCTCGGCCACTGTCTGGCGCAGTCGCTCGGCGATGGAGTGCGCGGAGGTCGCGTCGGTGCCGCTCAGCACGATCACGAACTCTTCCCCGCCATAACGGAAGATCAGGTCGAAATCCCTCAGGCTTTCGCGCAGATGTTGCGCCACGCAACAGATGACCTGGTCGCCATTGAGGTGGCCGAAGCGATCGTTGATGCTCTTGAATTTGTCGATGTCGACAATGATCAGGCTCATCGGCCGCTTTTCGCGCCGCGAAAGGCTTACCTCCCGCTGGACTTGCCGTAACATGTTCGAGCGGTTGCACAGCCCGGTCAGAGGGTCTGTATAGGCCGAGCGCAGTGCTTCCTGGTAGCGCAGTGCGTTGCGCAACGGATACACCAGCAGGGTCATGAGATCTTCCACTTGCCGGGATTCGGCTTCCTCGAACGGCTTGGCGCGGTAGACTTTGAATTCGCCTAGCTCATGGCCTTCGAGTTTGAGCGTATAGGCAATTTCGTGCCGGTTCTGATGGCCGTTTTGGCAGGTGATTGCCTCGGCCTGATGCCGGTAGTGATAGCCGTCCAGGCCGACTTCCTGATCGACCAGCCGGGCGAATTCTTCGATCAGCTCTTTTGTATCCAGGGACTGTTGCAGGCGTAGCAACAGATCCAGTGCCCCGTTCTGTACGGCTTTGGTGGCGGTTCCGTCTCCTGTGGGCACGCCGCTTTTCGCCTTGCTGAAATCGAAGATCGCCATCTGAGTCGCATCCGTGTGGTTTCCACTCACTTGTGATGCGAAAGTCGTGCCAGCAGTGTGTTTATTTTTGATTATTAATTATAAAACAATGGGTTATCGGATTGTATGTGCCCGATCAGCCCGTGTTTCGTCGGACGTTTGACGTTGTTTTCTTTCGTTCGGCCTGATGCCGTCAATTTTTTCGCGGCGTTTGCGTTATGCCGGTGCGTATCCGGATCCCGTTGCAAGCTTGTGCGTGAACCGCTTAGCCGCATTCGGGCCCATAGGGGGTGTGGCGGATGCGGTCATGCTCGTGCATCCGGTAGTGCACGAAACGGTCAAGTTCGGTGAAGCGCATGAATGGGTTGCAGGCGGCCTGCTCTTCCAGCGTCGACGCGGCCTTGGTGGCGTAGTTATGGCCAGGGTGGATGGTGGTCGCGGCGGGTAGGTCTTCGCGCAGGCGGCGTAACGTGCCGAACATCGTTTCCGGATCGCCACCCTTTAGGTCGCAACGCCCGCAGCCGAACACGAACAGCGTATCGCCGGTGATCAGGTCGTCGCCGAGGTGGAAGCAGGCCGATCCGGGTGTGTGCCCGGGTGTATGCAGGATTTCGATCTCGGTCGCGCCGAGCCGGATACGGTCACCGCCGTGGTGCAGGTTGGGTCGCGCCAGAGGGTGGCCCCAGAAGTCGGCCTCCGGTTTGAGCAGGTGTATCTGCGCATCGCTGGCCGCGAGTACTTCATCGATACCGTTGATGTGGTCGTGATGACTGTGAGTGAGCAGGATATCGGTGATACGTACGCCTTCACGCTCGGCCAGCGCCAGGACGGACGGCACGTCCCAGGCGGGATCGACCACGGCGGCCCGGTCGCTTTCCAGATCGTGTACGAGGTACACGAAATTTTCCATTGGCCCGAGTTCGAGGGCATGAATACGATATGGTTGGGAGGGGGCGGTCATGGCGCGCGTCTCCTGGGCTGGCTAGTGGGCGTGGAGGTGTTCATGAAAGATTCCGCAGATTGCTCCATACCGGCGCATCCGCGCAAGGGCCGAGGCGCCGTCGGGAACCCGGCCGGCCGCTTTGAGGCGTTGTCCCGCACGGCCGAGGACGATGGCTGGTTCCAAGAGATCGAAGCCGAGCGGTTGCGCACGTCGCTGGAGGTGGATGCCGCACGCAGCGTGATATCGCGCAACACGTCGCCCGACGTGCCGTTCGACCAATCCGTTAACCCCTACCGCGGCTGCGAACACGGCTGCGTCTATTGTTTCGCTCGACCGACGCATGCCTACCTCGGCCTGTCGCCGGGCCTGGACTTCGAAACGCGTCTGTTCCACAAGCCCGATGCGCCGGAGCGCCTGGCCGAGGAGCTTGCCCGGCGCGGCTATCGCTGCCGGCCGATCGCCTTGGGCATCAACACCGACGCCTACCAGCCGGTGGAGCGGCGCACCCGCCTGACGCGGCGTTTGCTGGAGGTCTGCGCCGAGTTTCGTCAACCGGTGTCGATCGTTACCAAGTCCGCACTGATCGAACGCGACCTGGATTTGCTGGCATCCATGGCTGATCAGGATCTGGTGCAGGTGATGGTGTCGGTGACCACTCTGGACGGCGGGCTGGCGCGTCGATTGGAGCCGCGTGCAGCGGCACCGGCGCGTCGCTTGCGTACGGTGTCCGCGTTGCACCGGGCCGGTGTGCCGGTCGGGGTGTTGTGTGCGCCGGTGATCCCGGTAGTCAACGATGCGGAGATCGAGGCGATAGTGGACGCGGCACAGCTTGCCGGAGCTGCCGCGGCCGGCTACGTCATGCTGCGGCTGCCGCACGAGCTCAAGGGCATCTTCCGTGAATGGCTGCAGCACCATCTGCCGCTGAAAGCGGGGCATGTCATGAGCGTGCTGCAGCAGATGCGCGGCGGGCGGGATTACGAAGCGGCGTTCGGGACGCGTATGCGCGGACGCGGACCGTTCGCCGATCTCGTCGCGCAACGCTTCGCACTCGCCTGTCGGCGCCATGGCCTAGACCGAGGTTTGCCGCCGCTCGACTGCACGCGTTTCCGGGTGCCGGCGCGCAGCGGTGACCAACTGGGCCTGTTCTAAGCGTTCAGCTGCCTGCGCGGCAACCGTTTCAGTCGCTGCGCCGCGGCATACAGCGCGGAGATGTCGGTGGCGATTTTCTGCAGCAGCGGTTCGATCAGTACGCGTTGTTCGCGGGCGTGCTCGGCGCCGTCGGCGGCGGTTTCGCGCAGCGCCGCGTCGGCGGCCTCGAACGCGGTCAGTTCCGGGCGTGTTTCGAGGCGTCCGGCGACCATGTCCGCGATCGCGCCGAGCGCAAGCAGCATCTGTTCGGCCCAGCGTTCGGCGGCTGCTGGGGGGTAGGCTTCGAAGTGCGTGCCGATGTGCTCGCCCAGCGAACTCAGGTGCCGGGCCAGACGCTCGTTGTAGGAGGTGAGGCTCAGGACGCTGGTGACGTCGCCGCGAGTGTGCGACGGTTCGCTCAGCAGGTTCTGGTATGCCGCGCTGGTGTTGGCGGCGTCGAGTTCGGTCAGGCGCCGCAGTTTGTGCGTGGTCTGGTCGAACTCGCCGTCGTGCAACAGGCGATCGAAGATGGCCTGCGCGTAGTCGCGGTTGGCCCCGAGCGCCTGCGCGAGCTGCTGCGGCAGCCGTTCGCGCTGCCAGCTGGGCCAGAGCCAGTAGCCCGCCAGCAGGGCCATTGCCGCCCCGGCGACGGTGTCGGCGATACGCTCGAAAATCGCGGCGAAGTCGCTTGGAATCAGCAGGTCGAGCAGCAGGATGACAAATGGGGTGAGCAGGGTCACGCCGAGCGTGTAGCGACTGCGCAGGAACAGCAGGGTGAGGAAGATGAGCGGCAGCAGGAGCAGTTCGACGAACGTACGGTCGTGCACCAGCGTGATCAGAACGCCGGCGATGGCGACGCCGGCGACGGTGCCCGCCGTGCGTTGCACGGACCGAGTGCGCGTGCCGCCGAAGTCGGGCTGCAGTACGACCATGACCGACAGCGGAATCCACAGTCCGTGGGGTAGGCGCAGCAGGCTGTAGCAGGCCGTTGCGAGACCGACGGCCAAACTCATCCGCAGCGCATGGCGGAAGATGAGCGAGCGCGGGTCGAGATTGGTGCGCAGCGCAAGGCTGCCGCGGCGCAGCAGATCGCCGATGTAGAAGCGCGGTAGCAGGCGGTTGCCGAGGTCGTGTTCCGTGCCGAATAGCTGCGCCATCACTTCGGCGGTATTGCGCAGGTGCAGCAGCGCGCGGTCCAGCACGCCGACGGCATGCTGCAGGTTGAGCTGCAGCGTGTCGGGCACGTCGACGCGACCATGCGTGCGGGCGAGCTCGTCGCGCAGCGCGGACAGCGTATTCTCGAACGGGCGCAGATCAAGGTCGCCGAGGCCGTGATTCAGGCGGTGGGCGATGCTCAGGTTGACGTCGACCAGAGCGGCGATCGCTCTGGCGTAGATGACTTGCGCAGCTTCGGCCTCATGGCCTTCGCTGCGCCGGATGTCGGCCAGGGTGACGGTGTTGGCACCTACGCGGGCGGCGGAGCGCACCAGCACGAGCAGGCGCGGCAAGGTGAGGCTGCGGCCGTCGGTGCCGGAACTGATTTCGCCGATGGAGCTGCGGGCCCGTTCGATCGCCAGTCGCAGCGCGTGATGGCGTTGGGCGATTTGCGCATCGGAGGCGGTGAAATCGAGGTTGGCGGCGGTGCGGGCGAGCGCGGCGGCCTTCGCGAAGCATTCCGCGACCTCGTATTCCAGGCGCTTGTAGGGGCGCAGTTGCCAGAACACGAGGGCGACGCACAGCGTCCAGACGGAGCCGAGCAGCATGCCACCGGCATGCTGCAGCGGCGGCATCGAGGCGCCGCCGATGGCGGTGCCGATCAGATAGGAGACGCCGGTTGCGAAGCCGAGCGAAGTGCCGAGCTGGCCGAAGCTGCGCGCCAGCCCGACCACCAACGCCATTACCGTCATGCCGAGCGTGACGGCCCACCACCAGGGCATGAGCAAACCGCCCAGTGTCGCGGCCGTCGGCACCAGCACGCAGGCCAGCAACAGGGTGAGCACGCGGCCGCGGTAAGAACCGCCGACGTCGGCCATGGTGCTCTGTAGCGCGCCGACGGTGGCCAGTAGCGCCAGCGCGGGGTGGCCAAGGGCGTTCAGGGCGATCAGCGGCGTGCCTACCGCGAGGGTACCGCGCAGGGCGACCGAGAAGTGCAGCGAGGTCGGCAGGGCGCTCAGGATTCGGCGGAACGATGGCATGCTGCGGTCGGTGCTCGGCGGCGGGTGAGGCTATTGTCCGCTGTCCGCCGGTTGTCCGGATAGTCCCCGCCGCTCAGTGTGTCATTAGATTTTCAACGCCGATCCGGTGCGACTCGTGACGGGGTAGGTGGAAGAGCCGGCATGCACGAGATCGCGGTAGAACTCGACCAGGCGCTCGGCCTGGGCGCGGGCGCTCCATTGGCCGGCGTAGGCGCTGCCCTCGCCGGACAGGCGGGCGCGCAGAGCCGGGTCCTTGAGCACACGCAGCACCTTGTTGCTGAAATCGTCGAGGTCGTCTTCGGCGATGAGCGCGCCGCAACCGGGCTTGAGCACGTCGCGGGTGCCCATGATGGCGGTAGAGACCACCGGTACGCCGAGTGCGAGCGCTTCGAGCAGCACGAGTCCCTGGGTTTCCGTGCGCGAGGAGAACACGAAGGCATCGCCGGCTCGGTAGCAGTCGAGCAATTCGCGTTCGCGGTCCAGATAACCGACGAAACGGATGTGCCCGGCAAGACCCAGACGCCGGCTCAGGCGCTTGAGATAGGGTACTGCCGGCCCGCCGCCGGCGATGATCAGCACGACCTGCGGCAGTTCGCGGCGTACGCGGTCCAGCACGTGCAGCAAAAAGCCGATGTTCTTTTCGTGGGCGATGCGACCGACATGAACCAGCGTGGGCTGGTCAGGGCCGATATCCAGCCGCTCGCGGAAGATCTGTCCGTCGCCGCCGCTGAAGCGTTCGAGGTCGATGCCGGTGGGGATCACGGAGATCGGCGTGTCCACGCCATAAGCGCGTAGGCGTTCCGCCATCGACTCGGAAGGCACCACCAGTCCGTCGAGGTCGTTGCATTGCAGGGCGGAGAAGCGCCGCGCTATGAAACGTGCCAGCGCTTTGGGCAGGACCGGCAGGTAGTGGTAGAGATACTCCTCGAAGAAGGTATGGTAGGTCTCCACGCGGGGGATGCCGAGGCGGCGGGCGAGGCGTACGCCGGCGTGATGCGCCACGAAGGGTGTCTGGATGTGGAGGACGTCGTATTCCTGCTCGGCGAGGTCCGCGGTGAGTTCGAGCAGCGGATGCCGGCGCATCATGCGGTCTTCCGGGTCGGCGAAGACGTAGCGCGAGGGCATGCGGCGGATGCCGACTTCGGGTTTGGCGGTGGGATAATCGGGAGCGATCACATGCACCGTGTGTCCCAGTGCCTCCAACTCGCGGCGAAAGGTGGCGATGGAGGTGGAGACACCGTTGACCCGGGGGAAATAGACATCGCTCAACATGGCGATTTTCATGCGGCTACCTCTGCACACATAGATTCCACCAAACTACACGGGGCAGGTTTCAGCACCATGACTCGCTACATTAAAGTGTAGGCGCAAAGCGGTTGATGAATATTTCGTCAGGTTCATGGAGGTACACTCCAAGCGCCGGCATGGACGGCAAACCGCCGCCGATCCGGCCCCACACCCTGCCAGGGGCGTAAGGAATTCCCGTAATGCCGAGCAAACAGTACGAAATCGCGGTCGCCACGCGCGGGCGCGGCAGCGTCGAACTCACCGCCCAGGTCGCAGCACACGTGCGTGAATCGGGCGTGCGGCTGGGTTTGTGCCATGTGTTCGTGCAGCACACCAGCGCGTCGTTGATGCTGTGCGAAAACGCCGATCCGGACGTGCGCCGCGATCTCGATGCCTTCATGCAGCGGCTTGTGCCGGATGGCGATCCGCTGTTCGTGCATCAGAGCGAGGGACCGGACGACATGCCCGCGCATGTGCGCAGCGTGCTCACCGGTGCCGACCTGACCCTGCCGGTGCGTGACGGACGTCCGGCGCTCGGAACCTGGCAGGGCGTATACCTGTGGGAACATCGCAGCCACCCCCATCGCCGCCGCGTACTGATCACGGTGCAGGGTGACTGAGGCCGCCCCGTCGGCCGTACGCCTGCGCGGCGTGCGCCATGTCTACCGCGACGGCGAGCGCGAACATGCCGTGCTCAAGGGTGTCGACATGGACATCGTGCGCGGCGAACGGGTGGCGCTGCTCGGCCAGAGCGGTTCGGGCAAGTCCACGCTGCTCAACCTTATCGCCGGTATCGAGCCGCCGGCGGAGGGGAAGGTCTGGGTGGCCGGTACCGAGCTGAGCCGGCTCGGCGAACATGCCCGCACGCTGTTCCGGCGCAGCCACATCGGTTTCGTCTACCAGTTCTTCAATCTCATCCCTACGCTCACGCTGCTGGAGAACGTGCGCTTGCCGCGCGAGCTCAACGGCGCGCGTCCGGCCGATGCGCGCCGCGCCGCGGCGGATTTGCTCGCGCGGGTCGGTTTGGGCGACCGCGGGGGGCATACCCGGAACAGATCTCCGGCGGCGAGCAGCAGCGCGTGGCCATTGCCCGCGCTCTGGCGCATCGCCCGGCGCTGATTCTGGCCGACGAACCCACCGGCAGCCTCGACGCGCACACCGGAGCGCAGGTGCTCGAGCTGCTGGCCGAGGCCGCCCGTGCGGACGGCACCGCGCTGTTGATGGTCACGCACAGCGAGGCGGTGGCGCAGTCGGCACAGCGAGTGCTGCGCCTGTGCGACGGCATGCTGGAAAGCGCGTGACGCTGCCCGGCCGCTCGCTGATCGCGCGCGCCGGCTTGCGCTACTGGCTGCGCAATCCCGTGCAGCTCGTACTGGCGCTGGCCGGCATCGCGCTCGGCGTGGCCGTAGTGGTGGCCGTCGCGCTGGCCAACGCCAGCGCCCTGAGAGGTTTCGAGGCGAGTACGCGCGCGCTGGACGGTGCGGCCAACGCGCGCATCGTCGCCGGCCCGCAGGGGGTGAACGAAGCATTCTACGTACGCCTGCGCGTCGATGCCGGCATCACCCGCAGCGCACCCGTGGTCGAGGGTTATGCGCGCGTACGCGGCCAGACGCTGCGCCTGGTCGGCATCGATCCCTTCGCGCAGGCCGTGTTGGCGCCGGGGCTGCTGGGCGGCGGTGCCGGTATTGCCGCGCTGATGACGTCAGGGAACGGCGTGCTCATGACCCCGGCGACCGCGCGCGGGCTGGGACTGGCAGACACCGGCGCGTTCACGGCGCAGATCGACGGCAGGCAGCGGCGCCTGCGCCTGCTCGGCGCACCGGGCGGCGATGCCGCTGCCCTGCGCGGCGTGCTGATCACGGATATCGGCACGGCGCAGGATCTGCTCGGCCGGGTCGGGCGGCTCAGCCGCATCGATCTGGCGCTGACGGCGGGGCAGATGGCGCGGGTGAGGGCACTGCTGCCGCAGGGGGCTCGGCTGGAGCCGGTCGCCGCCAAGCTGGCGGATGCCGCGCGCGTGACCCGCGCGTTTCGTCTCAACCTGTTGGCGATGAGCGGTCTGGCGTTGCTCATCGGCGCCTACCTGATCTACAACACGCTGGTGTTCTCGGTGCTTCGCCGACGCCATCTGGTCAGCCTGCTGCGCGCCCAGGGCGTGACGCGCGGAGAGGTCGTGCGCGGCATCCTGGGCGAGGCCTTGGTGCTGGCGTTGCTCGGCGCGCTACTGGGCCTGGGGCTGGGCGTGCTGCTGGGGCGTGGTCTGGTCCACCTGGTCACGCGCACCATCAACGATCTTTATTTCACCCTGACCGTCGATCACTTGTTCATCGGTCCGTGGGTGCTGGCCGAGGGCTTCGTGCTGGCGCTGCTCATGGTGCTGGTTGCCGCTGCGCCGCCGGCGCACGAGGCGGCTGGGTTGCCGCCTCGTGGCCGCGGCTCTGCCGATGTCGCTGGAGGCAGCGGCGCGGCGCCGCGAGCCCTGGCGCGTGCTGGGCGGAGCGCTGCTCCTGGTCCTGAGTTCGGCAATCCTGCTGTGGCCGGCTGGCGGGCTGTTCGCTGCCTTTGCCGGGCTGTTCCTGGGCGATAATCGGCGCGAGCCTGTGGATTCCGGGCTGGGTTCGCCTGGCGCTGTGGCTGCTCGGCGCGGCGACCGCACGGCTGGGCATCGGCGTGCGTCTTGCGGTGGGAGGCGTGCGCGCCTCGCTGGGGCGCACCGTGGTGGCGGTGACGGCGCTGTCGGTGGCGCTTGCGGCGTCCATCGGCGTCGGCATCATGGTCGGCAGTTTTCGCGCCACGCTGGTGGACTGGCTAGGTCAGAGTCTGCGCGGCGATATCTACGTCAATGCCGAATCCGGCCCAGGTGGGCGCGGGCTCTCGCCGGGATTCGTCACTGCGGTCGCCGGTCTGCCGGAGGTTGCGCGCGTGACCGAAGGGCGCCACGCCCGGATTGGCGATCAAGGCGGGCCGGTGGCGCTGTTGGCCTTGGGCGAGGCCGTCGGCCACCATCCGAACGCGGTGCTCAAACGCGCCGAACCGGGAGTGTGGACGGCATTCGCCGCCGGCCGCGCGGTGCTGGTCAGCGAGCCGCTGGCGAGCCGGCTGCATTTGGCGCCGGGCGATACGATCGCACTGGACACCGCGCAGGGGCGCGCATCGTTTCCGCGTCGGCGGGGTGTTCTACGACTACGGCGGCGGTTCCGGTCTGGTGATGCTGTCGCGCGGCCTGTATCAAGAGGTTCTGGCGCGATCCGGCGATCGGTTCGCTGGCGGTCTACCTGCGCCCGGGAGCGTCGCTGGATGCGGCGCTGGCGGCTATCCGCGGCCATGCCGGTGCGGCGGGGGTGGACGTGTCGGTGCGCGCCAACGGCGCCATCGTGGCGAACTCCCTGCAGGTGTTCGATCGCACCTTCGCCATCACCCGGGTGCTGCGCGTGCTGCTGCTGGCGGTGGCCATGGTCGGCGTGCTGGCCAGCCTCATGGCATTGCACCTGGAGCGCAGCCGCGAACACGCGACGCTGCGCGCGCAGGGTGTGACGCCGCTTGGACTGTTCGCCCTGATCGGCGGGCAGAGTGCGTTGCTCGGCCTGCTGGCCGGGCTGGCCTCGCTGCCGCTGGGCCTGGGCATGGCCTGGGTGCTGACGGAGGTGGTCAATCCGCGCGCCTTCGGCTGGACGCTGCAGTGGCATTCCGATCCGGCGCTGCTGCTCGAGGCGCTCGCGGCGGCGGTGTTCGCGGCGCTGCTCGCCGCGCTGTGGCCGGCCTGGCGCATGGCGCGCACGCCGCCGGCCAGAGCCTTGAGGGAGGAATGATGCGGATGCTTGTGCGCGTTGTGCTGGTCATGTGCGGCGCGTTGCTGCTGAGCGCCTGCGGCCGGGGCGGGGATGCCGGTCACAGCGCCGGCATCGACTTGCAGCAGGCTTTGGGCGGGGGCGATACGGCAGGTTTCGCGCGTGCACTGGCACCGCGTTCCTTCGTCTTCCCCGCCGATTACGGCCCCCATCCGCGTTTTCGTACCGAGTGGTGGTATTTCACGGGCAACCTGCGCGATACGCAGGGCCGTCCCTACGGTTTCGAACTGACCTTCTTCCGCGTCGCGCTGGCGCCGCACAAGCCGGCCGGCGCTTCGCACTGGATCACCAATCAGCTCTACATGGCGCATTTTGCCGTCACCGACGTGCCGGCGGGCAGGTTCTTCGCGCGCCAGCGATTCGCCCGCGGCGCGTTGGGCCTGGCCGGTGCGCAGGCCGAACCGTTCCGCGTATGGGCCGGCGACTGGTCGGTGCAGGGTGCGGTCGGCGGCGGTTTCCCCTGGCGCCTGCACGCCGCGGACAAGACGGCGGGTCTGGAACTCAGTCTGAAGCCGCAGCAGGGCGTGATCCTCAACGGTGACCGTGGGCTGAGCCGCAAGGGTGCGGCGCCCGGCGACGCGTCGTACTACTACTCCATGCCCCGCCTGACCGCCACGGGGAGCCTGCGGGTGGGGGGGCGTAAGCTGAGCGTGCACGGCACGGTATGGCTGGACCGAGAGTGGAGCACCTCGGCGCTGGCCCCCGATCAGATCGGCTGGGACTGGTTCGCTCTGCGCCTGAACGACGGATCGGACCTGATGTTCTACCGCCTGCGCGACCGCGGCGGACGTACCGATCCGCACAGTGCGGGCACCTGGGTGTCGCCGCAGGGCCGGGTCGTGCACCTTGGTGCGGGCGCGATAAAGATCGACGTGCTCGGGCACTGGGACAGCCCACGCGGCGGACGCTACCCTGCGCGCTGGCGGCTGCGGGTGCCGTCGCTGGGGCTGGACGTGAAGGTGCGGCCACTGCTCGCTGATCAGGAACTGGACCTGGCGGTACGCTACTGGGAGGGCGCCGTACGCGTGCAGGGCATGCGTGCCGGCAAGGCGGTGGGCGGGAACGGCTATGTCGAGTTGACCGGCTACGCCGGTGCGCGGCCTGTTAAACGCTGACAGGCCGCGCGATTTTACCTGTGCTCAGCCCTGCCACACCGGGCGGCCGTTGAGCAGAAGCGTGCTGTTGCGGTAGTCGAGCTTGAGCGAGTAATTGTCGCCCTGCCGGCGCAGGAAACCCTGACTTTGCAGTCTGTCCAGGTAGCGCTGCGAGGTTGCGGTCAGCTGGTCGGCGGGCACGCCCTGGCGGGCCATGGCGAGGGTCGCGAACTTGTGTGCGAATTGACCGGGAACGTCCAGCGTGAATTGTGCGACGAGGTCCTGAGGCAGCGTCGTTAGCGACGGAGTGGCGCCGTTGGCCGGCTCGATCCGCGCCTCGCCTTTGCCCTGCAGGGCGCCGTTCGGCGTGCCCAGATGCAACTGCGAGAGCTGCAGTACGGGTTGATGTTCTATCAGCTGCTGCAGCGGTGCCATCAGGACGCCGGCAATGCGCTGGAACACGAACTGCGGCGGCATGTTGCCTTGAGCGCGCATGTTGCGCCGCAGATCCTGCAGCGCCTTCGCGGTGCCGCGCATGGCGGGCACGTACAGATGATTCATGTGCAGTTCGACAGTGGCCGGGGAATAGTGCTGGCCTTGGGCGATGATGTCAGTGACGTTCCAGCGCAAGCTGGAATCGGTGTAGTCGTTCCGTGGCTCGGTCGCCATGCTGCTGATAGTCATGTCCTTCATCGAGAACAGCGGTGCGCTCGCGTCGGCAGGCTCGCGTACGCTGAAGCCGGCCATTCGCATGTCGGCCTTGCCGGCGGCTATGCCCTGGGTGAAATGCGTGTCGACCTTGAACTGTGTCTTGCCGACTTCCAGCGCCAGGGTCGTACCGCGTTTCCTTTGCGGGCCGTTGGCCTGCATGCCGTCCCAGCTAATGCTGTATTTGCCGGCGCTCTGACCGTTGACGACCTGCATGTCGTCGATGACCAATTTGAGCGGGGAGATGTGCACGCGCGAGGTGCGGGGCGCATCGTGGGTGATGGTCAGCTCGCTGCTGTGTCCGCTGCCGCTCAGGCGCTGGCCGCTCTGATTGAGCCGTAGCTCGGAAGCGGTCCATTGCACATGTTCGCCCTTGGCGCTGGTAACGCTGCCGGGATCGAGGCGAAGTCTGAGCGCGTTGTCGCCGTTGAGCGCGACGACGTCGCGCAGACGGTAGCCGCTACCGGCCTTGCGCAGGGCCTGCTCCAGGCCGTCGATACGGGTATCGATAACCGCTCCGACCGGCATGAGGCTGACGCCGTCGCGCTGCCAGGCGGCGAAGGGGATTGGGCCATAGGCGATGGCTAGGCGCAGGACGATTTCCCGCACGCCGTTGCGCTGCAACTGGCTGTTCATGCGGGGGTCGTTGGGGATGAGCTTGAGCGTGCCCTGCTGTCCGAACCAGTTGTAGGCGATGCGGCTGTAATGCGCTTCGAAGACGCCTTGTCGGTTGAGTGCGTCGACGGTCGCGGTGATCTGGCGATCGGCGATGCGGCTCGTATACAAAGGACCGAGCCCGGCGGCGAGTGCCAGGACTGCGACGAGCAGTCCGAGCACGACGTAGGGTTTTTTCATGTCTTGTCTCCAGAAGTTTACGCCGGTGTTTGTTCTGATTGAGCGGGGTGCACACGGGTGCTTGCCGCCCGCGCCGTTATTTTCCATGCATTTTGTGTTCTTTTTGTGCCGTTGGGAACCCCGTCGTCAGCCTTTTAGCCGGGCCAGCAGAGTCTCTCTGTTTGTGAAGACATGCCCCTGCAGCCCGAATTCCACGGCGGCGGCGACGTTCTTGTCGCTGTCGTCGATGAACAGGACGTCTTCGGGTGCGACGCCCAGCGCCTCGACGCAGTGGCGATAGGCGCCCGCTTCGGGTTTGGCGTGGCCGATCCGGCAGGAGAAGGCCCGCATCGGGAACGTGTCCAGCCAGGGGTTGCGCGCTTCGAAAGCGGCGGCGTGTTCGGGCGGAATGTTGGACAGCAGTCCGAGGTGACGGCCGTCCGCGGCAAGCTCGCCGATCAAGGCGACCATGTCGAAGTCCACCGCACTCCAGCTCAGTACATCGGCCTCGACCAGGGCGGCGATGCGTTCCGGGGAGAACTCCGTATCCAGTTTTCCGGCGACCCTGCGCCAGTAGCTGGGGCCGTCGATGTCGCCGCGGTCGTAATCCTGACGTTGCCCCCAATAGGCTCGCCACAACGCATCGGCATCCACTTCGGCAATGCGTTCGATCCGAGCTCGCCCGGCATCCGACTGCAGGCAGGCGATGACGCCGAAAAGGTCGAACAGCAAAGTGGTCATGGCGTGGCTCCCAGGGTAGTCTGAAGACAGCTGCAACCCTAGCTCAAAACGACCTGTCGTCGCGATCACAACCGTGTGAATCATGAAGCGCGTGGGGCGTGTGTGGAACCTCCCGTGTGTGGGGCGTTCCAACAGGGCTTCGGTCGCCCGGCCGCATCTTCAGCCCGGCCCCTCTTCCGACAATCGGCTTGCTTCCAAGGAGACTTTCATCGTGATCCGCGCCGTGGCCGCGTTGGCCCTGTATTCCGTGATTCTCGGCTACAACTGGGTGGTGATGAAGCAAGCCCTGGCCGACGCCAGCCCGTTCGCTTTCGCCGCCTTGCGTGCCGTGCTCGCTGCGCTGGCCCTGTTCGTCATTCTGTTGTTGATGAGGCGTTCGCTGCGGCCGCAGCGGCTCGGCTGGACGCTGTTGGTCGGCCTGCTGCAGACCACGGCGGTGATCGGTTTCGTGTTCTGGGCGCTGCAGAGCGGGGCGGCGGGGCGAACGGCGGTGCTCATGTATACCATGCCGTTCTGGGCGGCGTTGCTCGGCTGGGCCTTCATGGGCGAGCGCTTGACCGGTGTTCGCTGGCTGGCTCTGGCGATCGGCATCGCCGGCCTGGTGCTGATCTTCCAGCCCTGGTCCGATACGGGCTCTTCGGCCAGCAAGTTTCTGGCCGTGTTGGCCGGCGTGTCCAACGCGGGCTCCATCGTCGCGCTGAAGAAAATGCAGCGTAGCGGGCCGGTCGATGTGTTCTCGCTGACCGCATGGCAGACCGCATTGGGCAGCCTGCCGTTGGTCGCCGCCGCGCTGTTCGTGCCGGGTCAGCACGTGCAGTGGACGCCTGGGCTGATCGGCGCTCTCGCCTATAACGGCATCCTCGCCACGGCGCTGGCCTGGCTGTTGTGGACCTGGCTGGCGCATCGCCTGCCGGCCGGTACGCTGGGCATGGGGACGCTGGCGATTCCGGTCATAGGGCTGGTTTCGGCGACCCTGCAGCTGCATGAGATTCCCGGCGCGTGGGAAGGTGCGGGCATCCTGCTGATTCTCTCGGGGCTGGCGGTGTATATGTTCGGCCCCGCCGGTGGCCGGCGGAGCTAGCGCGGCCGGTCCGCTCCCTGCATTTCAGATACGGCCGAGAAGCTTACGACCGATGAAGTGTATGGGATAGGCGACAATTGAGCGTCTTGCTTCCCGTGTGTCAGCGTATCTTGTATGGGCATGCCTATAAATCCAAACCAAAGCATTCTCATACGCATGCTTTCAACCACGGCATGATGGAAGGAGGATCTCATGAATAAACGTTTCTACTGGACGGCTCTGATGTGTGGAGCCTTGGCCATTGCTACACCTGTCACCTACGCCGCAGACCACGGCGACCAAGGTGATGGCGGCGGCCACAGCTCAGATCATGGAGGCGCGAGTGGGGACCACGGCAGTGCAAGCGGGGACCGTGGCAGCGCGAATGGGGAGCACGGTGATTACGGCAGCGGCTTCGGAGGTAATTTCGGCGGCCAGTACGGCACCTCGCACGAGAACAAGTTCCGAGCACAAATCCGAACATGTCGACAAGGCCGATGCGAGCGGCAAGCCTTCGCCCGCGGACATGATCGATCGCAATACGAAACTGTCGGACAACCTGAAGGCCGATCTGCCCGAAGGTTCGGACTTGAAGACCGAAGCGGAGGGCTTCAAGAACCTCGGACATTTCGTCGCCGCCGTGCACGTAAGCAAGAATCTGAATGTCTCGTTTGCAGACCTGAAGGCCAAGATGATGGCCGGTGATTCGTTGGGTCAGGCCATCCATGCGCTCAAGCCCGAAGTCGATTCCACCAAGGTCGCGGACGATGCGCTGAAGCAGGCGGGAACCGAGGTCACAATGCAGTAGGGGGCATGGCCCGGCACTGCAAGAGCCGAGAGTAGCGCCGATTGGAGCGGCATGCGGGTTTGGCGTGAAAGGCGCTGAGGAACGCGCCGATGACCAGGCCCGCATGCCCTTGCCGTACGGAAGCTCTTTGCTTGGAGAACGGCCGCTATTCCAGGGCGATGACGACCTTTTCGTTCTTCTGATGCTCCTCGACTTCTACCAAAGTGCCGCGAATTTCAGGGTTCCCCGCCAACCTGACGATCTCCTCGATGTCGATTCCCTTGTCCTGAAGAGCCTTGGCGGCATGTTTGGGGATCAGCTTTGAGGCAACCCTCAATACCCCTCCGGGAATGGTGACGGTTGTCGAGGGTTCGGCGCCGCCATCCTTGAATACCCTGATTTTCAAGTCGGTCATCGAATCGATCCAAAGGCAGTATTATCGGTGTCGCGCGGGAGGCGGAATCCGAAAACGGCAGGAACTGCTTCCACCGTTGACTCTAGCGTATTCACGCGCGGGGCGAAGCACGCCTCCAATCCCGGTTGAATTGGGCGCGTAGCGTATCCACGGCCTGCCCGCGCAGGATGATTCCCACTTCGCGATTGTGGTTCAGGCTGGACCAGCTGATGTTCTGCGAACCGATGAAGGCCAAACGATCGCCGACGATCATCTTGGCGTGCAGGCGAGGCCGCGCGAGGTGGCGCACGTTGACGCCGTCACGCTGCAATGGCGCCAGGTTGCCCCGGTCGTAGTGGCCCAGATTCGAGGGGACGATGATGCGGGCCAGGCGGCCCTTGCGCCTGAGGTCGCCGTTGATTCGCGGGACGTCGCCGAATTCCTCGCTTTCGAGGTCGATGGCGCCGGGTTGTGCCAACACCTTGAGCAAGTCCTGCTCTCCGCCCGGAGATATGACCAGCGAGTCGAGCGCACGCGGCGCCGCACCGGCGCGGCGATTGTTCCAGTCCGCCGTGAATACTTCCTCCAGTGCGCGGCCCACGGCGTGGTCGCGGCTTGTCCAGAGATATTCTCGGTTATCGCGGAAAGCGGCATGGGTGAAGTTGGCGGTGCCGATCAGGCTCTCGCCGCGGCCGTCGTCGTCGACGATGTACTTGGCGTGATCGTAGGCGAAGCGATGGGTGAAGCGCACCGGTGCCCAGCGCGCCTCGGCGCCGGCGTCTGCGACATCGCGGTATTCGCGCTGTACGGTGGCGGCGCTTACGCGGTAGGGCACTGACTGCATGATGACGCGCACGAGCACCCCGCGCCGTGTGTCGGCGCGGATGGCGTCGAGAATACGCCGGTCATCGATCAGATAGGCGTTGATGTCGACGCTGTGTCTGGCTGCGCGGATGAGCTGCACGACCGGCTGCACGCCGGCATGAGGTTCGATGAAGAGCATGCCTACTTTCTCTCGCGGACTGTCCGTGATGACACAGACTGTATGCGATGCGGCAGGTTCCCCGCGCCGTGCCGGCTTTGCCTTTCTTTACAGCGCGCTGCGTCCCGCCCAGTCACGTGCGAACTGCGCCGCGACGCGGCCGCTGCGCGAACCCCGCTCCAGGGCGAAGCGCAGCGCCTCGGGGCGTACGGCCTCGGCGTCGAAGGAGGCCTTCATGCGTTGCAGGGTATGGAAGACGATGGCGAGGTAGTCGTCCTGGCGGAACGGGTGGAAGGCGAGCCATAGGCCGAAGCGTTCGGACAGCGAAATTTTCTCCTCGACCGCCTCGCCGTGGTGGATCTCGCCGTCCACGGCGCGCGAGTCCTGGTTGTCGCGCTGATACTCCGGAAGCAGATGGCGGCGGTTGGACGTGGCGTATATCAGCACGTTGTCCGGGGCGGCGGCAACGGAGCCGTCCAGCGTGGCCTTGAGCGCCTTGTAGCTGGGATCGTCGGCCTCGAAGGACAGGTCGTCGGAGAAGATGACGAAGCGCTCCTCGCGCTCGTACAGAGGTTCGACGATTTCCGGCAAGTCGGCCAGATCGCGGCGCTCGACCTCGATCAGACGCAAGCCCTGGCCCGAGAACTGTTCCAGCATGGCGCGGATCAGCGAGGATTTGCCGGTGCCGCGCGAGCCCCACAGCAAGGCGTTGTTGGCCGGCAGGCCGCGCACGAACTGTTCCGTGTTGCGCGCAAGCAGATCCTTCTGACGTTCGATGCCGAGCAGGGCATCTGGGTCGAGCAGCTGAGGATGCCGTACGGCCTGGAGATAGCCCGGGCGCCGCCAGCGGAAGGCAAGCGCATCCCAGTCGGTCGGTTTGGGCGCCGGGGGCAGCAGCGGGTCGAGGCGGTCGAGCAGGGTGTCCAGACGGTTGAACAGGCGGTCGATGTCGGTCATGGCGTGATCTGATAGGGGATGTTGAAGGGGGCAATACTACCTTGCCGCGAGTCGATTGACGCGTAATCGGCGGTATTTTGCGTCTGCCCTGGAACACTGATCGCGAGGAATGATTGCTGATCTTCAGTATCTGTGGATTGACGCAGGCGCGTTTCCGACAGGTGCGCCGTTTAAGGCCACTCGTCCACTGCCGGTCGCATGTAAATCCGGGCCGCTGATTCGTCGGCATCACGAGCAATTCCATGGGATTCATCCCCGCCGCGGGTAACGTCGAGCGCAAGCGGTGGCGTCAGGGTTGGGGCACGCGACCGGCAGACGGACACGGTCGAATCAGCATCCGTCCAAGTGTCTTAGACTTTTGCCTGTTTCTGCGTCTGTACCCCGCCGTGCGTAATCAGGATCTGCGCCGCCTGTTCCAGCACGAGTTCGGAAAATGCCCGGGCGGCGGGACTCAGCCGCTTGCCTTCCCGTTGCACCAGATACCATTGTCGCTTCAGGGGAAATCCCTCGATATCCAGCACGCAGAGCTGCCCCGATACCAGTTCCGCCTGCACCGTATGCAGCGAAACCAGGCCTACGCCCAACCCGGCTTCGACGGCCTGCTTGATGGCCTCGTTCTTGTTCATTTCCATCGCCGGCTTGAAGGGCAGGTGATGTTCGATGATGAGGTTTTCCAATGCGCTGCGGGTGCCCGATCCCTGTTCCCGGACCACAAGCGGTTCCTTGACCAGGCGCGCGAGCGGGACGCCGCTCTTTCCCGCCAGCGGATGGCTGGTCGCGGCAATGATCACGAGCGGGTTGTCCATAAAGGGTTGTGCGCTCAGTGGGAGCCCCTCCGGAGGCGTGCCCATCAGCGCGAGGTCGCTGGTGTTTTCGCTCAGGTGTTGCAGCAGCGTCTCGCGGTTGACTACGTTAAGGCGCAATTGCACGTCCGGATGCAGATCGCGGTACATCGCCAGCAGTCGGGCGGCGAAGACGCTGGCGGTGCTCACCGCCGAGATCGTGAGCACGCCGCCTTTCAAACCCTTCAAGTTGGCCAGCGACTGCTCGAGATTGGTCAGTTCGCGCATGATGGCCTCAGCGCTGCGCAGCGTTTCGCGCCCGGCCTCGGTCAGCGCGATCTTCTTGCCCGCATGCTCGAACAGCGGCATTCCCAGAAAGGTCTCCAGTTGTTTGATCTGCATGGAGACGGCCGGCTGCGTGAGATGCACTTCGGTACTGGCGGCGGAAAAACTGCCGCAGCGTGCCACGGCTTGGAGGATTTCGAGCTGGCGCAGGGTGATTTTTATCATCAGAGAAACTTTGAGAAAATAAAACAAATGCTGATTTTATCTTATAGACCCTTCGAATTATAGTGTCATCAGATCCTGCTAACCCCCGAGGCGCCAAGGCCTCTGCGGTAAATTTCGGAGAATGACATGGCTCACGACCAATCCAATCGCTACGCTAATCTGGACCTCACGGAAGCCGACCTCATCGCAGGCGGCCAGCACATCCTCGTGGCGTACAAGATGAAGCCCAAGGCGGGTTACGACTACCTCGCCACCGCGGCCCACTTTGCGGCGGAGTCGTCCACCGGCACCAACGTCGAGGTCAGCACGACGGACGATTTCACCAAGGGCGTCGACGCTCTGGTGTATCACATCGATCCTGCTACGGAGGACATGCGCATCGCCTATCCTCTGGATCTGTTCGACCGCAACGTCACCGACGGCCGCTTCATGATGGTGTCGTTCCTGACCCTGACCATCGGCAACAACCAGGGCATGGGCGACGTGGAATACGGCAAGATGGTCGACTTCTACGTGCCGCCGCGCGCCATCCAGATGTTCGACGGCCCGTCCAAGGACATCTCCGATCTGTGGCGCATCCTGGGCCGGCCGGTCGAGAACGGCGGCTATATTTCCGGCACCATCATCAAGCCGAAACTGGGCCTGCGCCCCGAGCCTTTTGCCAAGGCCGCCTATGAATTCTGGCTGGGCGGGGATTTCATCAAGAACGACGAACCCCAGGGCAACCAGGTGTTCTCGCCGCTGAAGAAGACCTTGCCTCTGGTCTACGATTCCCTGAAGCGCGCCCAGGACGAAACCGGCGAGGCCAAGCTGTTCTCCCTGAACATCACTGCCGACGACCATTTCGAGATGTGCGCCCGCGCCGATTTCGCCCTGGAGACCTTCGGCCCGGACGCGGACAAGCTGGCGTTCCTGGTTGACGGTTATGTCGGCGGTCCCGGCATGGTGACCACCGCGCGCCGCCAATACCCGGATCAGTATCTGCACTATCATCGTGCCGGCCACGGCGCCGTCACGTCGCCCAGCGCCAAGCGTGGCTACACCGCCTTCGTGCTGGCGAAGATGTCCCGCCTCCAGGGTGCGTCCGGCATTCACGTGGGCACCATGGGCTACGGCAAGATGGAAGGCGAGGCGGACGACAGAGTCATCGCCTATATGATCGAGCGCGACGAGTGCCAAGGGCCGGTCTACTACCAGAACTGGTATGGCATGAAGCCCACCACGCCGATCATCTCCGGCGGCATGAATGCCCTGCGCCTGCCCGGTTTCTTCGAAAACCTCGGCCACGGCAACATCATCAATACCGCGGGCGGCGGTTCCTATGGGCATATCGACAGCCCGGCCGCGGGCGCCAAGTCTCTGCGCCAGGCATACGAATGCTGGAAGGCTGGGGCCGACCCGGTCGAGTGGGCCAAGGAACACCGCGAGTTCGCCCGTGCGTTCGAGTCCTTCCCGGGCGACGCCGACCAGTTGTTCCCGGGCTGGCGTGCGAAGCTGGGTGTTGCAGCCGCCTAAGTCGGCTTAGCCCGATCGAAGGCCGGACAGCCGGCGTCGATCGACGACGTTTCAACACCCCACCCGTGGGAACGCGGGTGGGGTGTTTGTTTTAGGCAGACAAGCGCCGGTACTTCATGCGGTGCGGCTGGTCGGCGGCGGCGCCGAGGCGTGCGTGGCGGTCGGCCTCGTATTCGGCGTAGTTGCCCTCGAACCAGGTCACGTTGCCGTCGCCCTCGAAGGCGAGGATGTGGGTGGCGATGCGGTCGAGGAACCAGCGGTCGTGGGAGATCACCACGGCGCAGCCGGGGAAGTCGAGCAGCGCTTCTTCCAGCGCGCGCAGGGTTTCCACGTCGAGGTCGTTGGTGGGTTCGTCGAGCAGCAGCAGGTTGCCGCCGCTCTTGAGCAGCTTGGCCAGATGCACGCGGTTGCGCTCGCCGCCGGAGAGGTCCTTGACGCGCTTCTGCTGGTCGGTGCCCTTGAAGTTGAAGCGGCCGACGTAGGCGCGCGAGTTCACCTCGTAGTTGCCGACGGTGATGATGTCCTGGCCGTCGGAGAGCTCCTCCCACACGGTCTTGTCGCCATCCAGCGCGTCGCGGCTCTGGTCGACGTAGGCGATCTGCACGGTCTCGCCGACGTCGATGGTGCCCTCGTCGGGCTGCTCGGCGCCGGTGAGCATGCGGAACAGCGTGGTCTTGCCGGCGCCGTTGGGGCCGATGACGCCGACGATGCCGCCGCGCGGCAGGTTGAAGCTCAGGCCCTCGAAGAGCAGGCGGTCGCCGAAGGACTTGCTGAGGTTCTCGACCTCGATGACCTTGTCGCCCAGGCGCGGGCCGGGCGGGATGTAGATTTCCTTGGTCTCGTTGCGCTTCTGGTAGTCGCTGGAACTCAGCTCCTCGAAGCGCTTGAGGCGCGCCTTGGACTTGGCCTGGCGGCCCTTGGGATTGGCGCGCACCCATTCGAGCTCGGCCTTCATCGCCTTGACGCGCGCACCCTCGCTCTTCTCCTCCTGCTCCAGGCGGCGTTCCTTCTGTTCCAGCCAGGAGGAGTAGTTGCCCTCCCAGGGGATGCCGTGGCCGCGGTCGAGTTCGAGAATCCAGCCGGCGACGTTGTCGAGGAAGTAGCGGTCGTGGGTGACGGCGACGACGGTGCCGGGGAACTCCTGCAGGAAGTGTTCCAGCCAGGCCACCGACTCGGCGTCGAGGTGGTTGGTCGGCTCGTCGAGCAGCAGCATGTCGGGCTCCGAGAGCAGCAGGCGGCACAGCGCCACGCGGCGGCGCTCGCCGCCGGAGAGCTTGGTGACGTCGGCGTCCCACGGCGGCAGGCGCAGCGCTTCGGCGGCGATCTCCAGCTTGTGGTCGAGGTTGTGCGCGTCGGCGGCCTGGATGATGTCCTCCAGCCGGGCCTGCTCGGCGGCCAGCGCGTCGAAGTCGGCATCCGGCTCGGCGTAGGCGGCATAGACGTCGTCGAGCTTGGCCTGCGCTTCCTTGATCTCGCCGAGGCCTTCCTCGACGTTGCCGCGCACGTCCTTGTCCGGGTTCAGCTCCGGCTCCTGGGGCAGGTAGCCGATGTTGATGCCGGGCTGCGGGCGCGCCTCGCCGACGATGTCGGTGTCGACGCCGGCCATGATGCGCAGCAGCGTGGATTTGCCGGCGCCGTTGAAGCCGAGCACGCCGATCTTGGCGCCGGGGAAGAAGTAGAGCGAGATGTCGCGCAGGATCTGCTTCTTGGGCGGCACGATCTTGCCGACGCCGCTCATGGTGTAAATGTATTGAGCCATGCTTGCCGTATTCGCTGGATGAATGTTGGGCGCATTATCCGGGTTCGGCCGCACTCCTGCCAGCCGCGACGGCATTCTGCCGGCAGTGCGCAGCTCGTTTTCTCTGTCGGGCATCCGGATCGGAGCCGATACGAGGGAACGTATCGGGATTTGTATGGACCAACCCGAGGCGGGTGGAGCTCAGCAGCAGAGCCACGCCACGAAAACTACACTGATGGTCGGGATTGCCGTTTTTAAAGGAAGCCAAGACATGCTCGATTTGGGGACGAACGACGTACAGCTGGGTGCCCAGGCTGCGGACAAGACCGCGGCGATCAGAGTCACCGGCGAGGGCTTGGTACGCACCGGCCATATCGAGGCCGGATATGTCGACAGTATGCTGGGTCGCGAGGAGGTCGCGAACACCTTTCTCGGCAACGGTGTGGCGATCCCCCATGGTCTGCCCAAGGACCGCGAACTGATTCGCAAGACGGGTATTTTCGTTACCCAGTTCCCCCAGGGCGTGGAATGGAATGCCGGCGAGACCGTGCATCTGGCAGTCGGCATCGCCGCGCGCTCGGACGAACACATCGAAATCCTCAAGAATCTGACGCATCTGCTCGACGACGCGGAGCTCATCCGGCGCCTGGCGGCGACCGACGATGCGGACGAGATCGTGCGCGCCTTGACGCGCCGTCCGTCCGAGCAGCCCCAGGGTTCTCCGCTCGACCAGCTGGCGGGCTTCGACAAGGGCGTCGAAGTCGAACTGCAGGGCGGCATCGGTCTGCACGCCCGGCCGGCGACCTTCTTCGTCAACGTGGCCAAGCGCTTCGAATCCGAAATCAGGGTGGTCTTCATCGACCACGTGGCCAACGGCAAGAGTCTGGCCTCGCTGCTCAAGCTGGGAGCCGACGGCGGCGCCAATCTGCTGATCATGGCGCGCGGCGCGGACGAGGACGCCGCGCTGGCCGCGCTGAAGGCGGCGGTGGCCGAAGGGCTGGGCGAGGACGAAGCCGAGGCGGCGGCCGAGCATGAGGCGCCGCCCCGCGTGGCAGGCGCCGGCCTGGCCCTGAGCACGCCCGGCATCGCCGGCATCGCGGCGTCCCCCGGCGTGGCCATCGGTCCGCTGGCGCTGCTGCACGCGGCGCGTATCGTGGTGGCCGCCACGGCCAAGGATCCGGAGTACGAGGCCGAGCGCCTGCGCCAGGCAATCGAACACGTGCGCATGGAAGTGCGCGAACTTTACGACGACGTCAAGGCGCGGGCCGGCGAGGGCAAGGCCGCCATCTTCAAGGCGCACGAGGAATTCCTGGACGATCCGGATCTGCTCGACCAGGCGGGCGGCCTGATCCGGCAGGGCCACAGCGCCGGCTGGGCCTGGCGCGAGGCGGTGAAGGAACAGGCTGCCGCGCTGGCACAGATGAGCGATCCGCTGCTGCGCGAGCGCGCGGCCGATCTCGGCGACGTGGGCCAGCAGGTGCTGCGCCTGCTGGCCGAGTCGATCGAGGAGGCCTCGGAACTGCCCGACGAACCGGTCATCCTGGTGGCCGAGGACCTGACCCCTTCGGACACGGCACGTCTCGATCCGTCGCAGGTGCTGGGGCTGTGTACGGCCGTGGGCGGGCCGACTTCGCATACCGCGATCATCGCGCGTTCGCTGGGTATTCCGGCGGTGGTCGGCGCCGGCCCTGCGGTGCTGCGCCAGGCCGAAGGCGCGACCTGCGTGCTCGACGGTGAGGGCGGCAGTCTGTATGTCGATCCTGCGCCGGAAGACCTGGAGAAGGCGCGGCTGGCGCGCGAGGATATCGGCAGTCGGCGCGAAGAGGAACGCCTCAACCGCTATCAGCCTGCGTTCATGCTCGACGGCCATCGCATCGAAGTGGTCGCCAACATCGGCGCGATGGATGAGGCTGCGCAGGCGGTCGAGGCCGGCGGCGAGGGTGTCGGCCTGCTGCGTAGCGAATTCCTGTTTCTCGGCCGCGAGCAGGCGCCGAGCGAAGATGAGCAGTATCAGGCCTATAGCGGCATGATCGAGGCTCTCAACGGCCTGCCGCTGATCGTGCGCACGCTGGATATCGGCGGCGACAGCAATTGGTGATGTTGTTGTGTGGCCTGACTCGTCGTCTTGCTGC
>CAVVUY010000052.1:0-12792 GCA_963751375.1 uncultured Gammaproteobacteria bacterium | reverse complement strand
CATCGGCCTGGTCGAGACGCGCACTCACATTGAACTCCGGCCACACGGCCGCGATGCCCTGTAAGGCCGCTTCGTGCGCCTCGACCTTTTCCCGATTGCTCTCCTGCAGGTTGCCCAAGGCCTTGAGTTGCTTTTCGATGCCTTCCAGTTCGTTCTTCAACCCACCCTTGCGGCTGTTCAGGTCTGCCTTTCTGGTTTCGAGTTCATTGATCCTGTCCTGCAGTTCTTGCAGGCGCTCCTCGAGGTCCTGGTGTTCGGAAAGATCCAACTGCCCGAGCATCGCTGCCGTTTCGTTGATCCGACGCTGGATCGATGCCACTTCCTGCAAGGTATCGCCATAAGCCGAGGGCCGCAGGTCGTCCACACCGCGCAGCAATGATTGGCTCTGCTGCATCTGGTCGTTGGCCTGGTGCCATTCCAGCTCGATCGCCTCCAGTTCAGCCTGCTTCGCCAGCAGTGCACGTTCGCGCGCCGCCATGCCGAACACCAGCTCCCCGTCAGGTAGGTCGCAGCGCCACATGCTGTAGTTGCCCGAAGCCATGCCGTCCTCGGTCACGCCACGCCGGGTGCGGCGCAGCTGTTCAGCCGAGTCCACCCGCAACACCGTGCCGTAACTGGCGATCAGGTAGGCCTTGGCCACCGCGTGGGTGAACTCCAACACATGGATGATCGAGTCCTGGTTCAGCTGTACCTTGGCCGCGTCCTCGGCCGCTTTCGCCCCCTGGATAACCCGCGCCCGGTTGTCGCGTCCGGGCAGGCGGCGCACGATGCGAATCGCCTCGGCCTCGCAGTCTTCGGCAACCAGGATCGAGAACCGCGCACCGCCGATATAGCCTTCGATAGCTGCCTGCCAGCGCGGATCCCTGACCTCGACGTGATCGCACAACACGCGCGGATCGGCCGCCGGGCACTGCTGCCGGATCGCGTTCAGCGCGCGTTCGACGTAGCCCGGATAGCTGACCTCGTTGGCACCGAGCTTGGCGATCTCGCGCTGCTTTTCGGTGCGCTGTACGCCCAGGGACGCGTAGCGCGCCTTGCGCGCATGCGCCAGATCGGCGAGTTGATCGCGGTAGGTGCTGCCGCCGGACTTGTCCTGCCAGAAGGCATGCCATTGGTTGTGCACGGATTGCACTTGGCGCAGCGCGTCCTGGCGCTGTTCGATCACGGATACCGCATCGAGAGCATCGTGCTGCACCAGGTCGTGGATATTCGTCAACACGGATTTGGCCGACGCCTCGACCTCGCGCGCAACGGCCTGGGTCTGCAGCCCGGCCAGCTGCGGCAATGCAGCGCTGATCTCCGGCATCGCCAGCAGACGGCCGATCTCCCGGGTTACATGGATGTTCGCGGTGATCACCTTATCTTCCTGTAACACCTGGTGGACCGCCGTCCGCAGATCATCGTTGAGCGCTCGGCCCTGCTGTTCGAGTTCGTCCTTCTTCTGCAGTGATGAGATCCCTTGCCGCTGCGCCTCCACGGTGATCAGCTGCTGGTGTACCGAGCGGGACTCGTCGCCCGCCGCGTCGATGGACTTGTCGATGTCCGCCAGTGCCAGACGCCGGTCGCGTTGCTGCTCGCGACCGTGCACAAAATCCCGCTGTCTCAGCTTGTATTCGGCCTGCGCGAGGGTGTAGTCGAGTAGATTGAGGTCGATCCAGTGATCGATATACGCCTGCGCATGCCCCGCGGCTTTTCCCAGTATGTCGATCGATGCGACCAGTTGCGCGGCATCGCGCTCCATGCCGTGGATGGTCTTCAGCTGCGAGGATACCGAGCGGATCGCATCACCGAGATCCTTCTGCTCGAGGATCTCATCCGCCACGAAACGGTCGATGCTCTTGACCGGTTTGTAGGCCATGAAGCGCGAAAACGCCCGCGCGGCGGCAATCGCTTCCAGGTCGGATACCGACTCGCTCTTGCCGCGCAGCGCACCGTACAGCCGCCGCAGATAGGCCTTCTTGCCGTCATAGCGCTCGACCTGGCGTTTGCCCAGCGCCTGGATCAACCGAGTGTGAAAATCGCTGATCGACACCGTGTGCAGGCCGGTCGCCAACTGCTCGACGAAATGCTGGCGCTCCAGTTCGACCCCGGGCAGTACGTAGAATTGTGTGGCCTCCTCACGTGCCACGGTGTTGCTGCCGGCCTGGTCCAGCCAGGCGCGTACCGCGATCACCGCGCTGAAAGGCTGCGCTGCTTCGCCCTTGTTGGGCTGGAAGATCGCCGCCAGGTAGCCGTCGGTAGGCTGCAGGCGCGCGTAGCTGCCGTCATCGCAACCCAACACGTACGAAGCCAGGGTCCGTACGCGCTTGCCGCCCCGTCCGCGTTGCGTGGTCTCGTCCTGGCCCGGGTTGTACTGGAACAGGTTCTCGTGCGCCGCGGTCATGATGGTCTGGATGGCATCGGCGGCGGTTGTCTTGCCGGAGCCGTTGCCGCCGGAGAACAGATTGACCGGGCCGAACTCGAAGTCCAGCGTGGGTACGTTGCCCCAGTTGATGAAGATAAAGCGTTTAAGAAACATCGCTTACTCCTTCGTCTTCATCCATTTCCTCATCCAGCTCCGGGGGCAGTGCCTCATCCAGCGCGGCCAGCGCCTCTTCGGTGACGAAGGCAACGATCATCGGATGTATTCTCAAGCCTGCCTCGCCACTGTCCAGCGGCTGTTCCTGACGGTACTGGATCACCCGCAACTTGCGCAGGCGCTCGAACACGCGCTTACGCTCGGTCAGTTTTTCCGGCAGGCTGCGTCCCAGCTGATTGCGCATGGCGATGCCGATCGACTCCAGCGATTCGGTGACATACCCGCCCTCGTCCAGCTGACCTTCTCGCAACGCCTTGTCGTACAGCTGCCGCAGCACCAGCAGCAATGCGACTTCGTCCTGGCGCAGACGCTCGCGCAGCCCGCCCGAGAATGTCTCGTTGTCGGCATCCTCCATCCCTGGCACGCGCGCGCCGGGCGGATACAGCCGCACATAGGCAAAGCGCCGGTCGTGAAACAGGTGGATACCGACCATGCCGAGATAGCCCTCGACCAGTTCCGGCACCCGCACGAAACGATCGTACAGCTGTTGTTCGACCTGGCTTTCATCGCGACACAGCACCCCGTAGTTGAGCAGGCGCAGACACAGCTCCTGGTACTCCTGCAGGGTCACGCCAGCCTTTTCGAGCCTTTGTTCGAGATCCTCAAGCAACATCGTCAGGCCTTGTAATCAGTTCGATGGTGAATTCATCGGTAGCGTCGAAATAGTCGGTTTTGACCCGCTGCTGCGTGGGCGTGACCTTGAACGCGAACTCGCCGGAAGAGATGCTGCCCACCTCGATGGCATGCGCGCTCATCAGCAACTCTCGGGCATCGCGCACCGGCAGGTTCTGCGAGTGGATACGATGACCTTCGCTGAGCGCGGCGATCACGTAGTCGCGCTGCTTGCGGCTGCTGAAGGAAAATGCCAGGTCCACGGCCGACTCGACGAACAGGCGGCGGCGCGTATCGGTGTCGTACTCGCCCACTTCCTCGATCGCGCGGTTAACCACGCGCGGCTTGCGCGCGGCGAGCAGGCGCAGAGTGTCGGTGTCCGGCAGACCCAGCGACAGCGTGGCCAGAGCATCGCCGGCCTGCTGCAGCGCCTGCGCCTGTTGCGCCGCGCTGGCCTGGCGCAAGCGCTGCAACAATCGGTTGAGCTGATTCTGCGTCGCTCCGCCGGTATAACTGAGCTGGCGCATGATAATGTCCGCGCGTCGGGTAAAGCCATTGAGAGCCTGGCGCAGCGCAGGCAGCATGACCGACGAGGCGTTGTGCATGCGCGATTCGATACCGTCGAGGATCGCCAGCAGCACCGACTGCTGCGGGTGGATGATCAGTTCCGGCGCCGCGCGACGCAGGTCGCGTTCGGCCTGCGCCTTGAACTCCTTGCGCTTGCGCTTGACGCGGTCGATCAACTCGCCGATCTCGTCGCGGTACTTTTCCACCGAATCCGCGGACAGGCGAATCGCGAGATCCGGCATGAACCGCTTCTCCATGAAATCGAAGAACTCGTCCGAGGCCCGCTGCACCACCTGCTGCGACTCGATCTCGCGTACCAGTTGACGGCGCCGCTCGTCCAACTCGGCAATCACATCGGAAAAGTCCGACACGATGCGTTCGGAATATTCATAGGCATCCAGCAGGTCGTACACCTCGCCCTTGTCCAGAAACGACTTCAGAGCGTTGCGGGTATTGCGGGTGTTGCGATGCCGGGTACGGAAACGGCTGCCTGCCGCATCGACCATAGGCTGAGTGAACAGGCGTCCGTGACGCGAGAAGGCAAAGGTTGTCTGCAAGGTGGCATCGTCGATATGCCGTTCCACCCAGCCATGCTCCAGCAGCAGGTTGAGTATCCAGTTGGCCTGTTCACGCTGGGTACGGGGCCCCGCACTGAACTCGTCGTGCTCGTCATCCTCGAATACCGGACTGCGCGCGATCGCCTCCTCGAAGATCTCGATCACCTGCTCACGCGAAAAACTACGGCTGTAATCGGCAAATGCCCCGTACAGACGCTCGTAGAACACACTCAGGCAATCGACCACCTGTGCCCGGTATTTGCCGATCAAGGGACGAAAAAAATGGTTTCTTGACTCGGCAAATAGCATTTGGTCAACCGTTGTACGTCAGCTTGGCGAGCAACAATGAGAATCCGGATCCCGCTGCGAGATCACCGATGGCCGCAAATCATAGCCGGCCATTCTAACGACTAAACGGTAAACGTGAGGGGTGATTGCGCATGGCCGGGGCGGCCTTGCGGGAAAGATACGCGACTGCTCGTGCCTAACGGTCAACAGGCAGTCCAGCGTGCTTGCACAAGCCAGGGGAAGAAAAGCATCGTCAATATCAGAGAGGCGCGGCCTGGAAACTTCTCAACTCCATGATCGGCCAAAGCCATGGTCGGGCGTTCCTACGCGAGTGCCGAGGGCACCGCCAGGAACGCCCGCCCCGTCGCTTTACGCCTTCTGATTCGGTACTACGACTACCACGGCGTCCATTACATACGGGTAGCCGCCGTAGAAATGATGCGACTTGTAAGTGTGCTCCCAGGCATAGGAATGGAGGGGGCAAAGTATGTGGTAGATGCCGGGACGGTCGAACGTGATCGAGCGGTGTCCGCCATTCTTATGAAGCATGAAGCCCTGAAAATCGGAGCGATACGATTTGATGCGCCCGTGATCGTCATACATCACCGGGTATGTTCCCGGAAAGAAGCCGTGCTTCATGCCATCTTCGTTATACACCTGGACCGCCTGACCGGCCTTTACCGTCAGCACCCAGGGCTTGAAAGTCATCGTACCGCCGGGTACTTCCATCCATGGTGCGTGGTTCATGAACGCACGATGGTGTTTGCCCGTGAGCGTACTGGTGTCCGGAACTTCCATCGCACCATAGCTACTGCTTAGAGGAATGCCGCCGCCGTTCGCATTCGTGACCGCGACGACGCCGTAAGCGGGGGCGGAAAATGCTTTCGAACTTGTCTTATGGCCGACCGGCTGATAGACCTTTTCACCATCCGCGCCATCAATGGGCACGGAGCCGAAATCGGTGCTCTTGGCATCGAAATAGTCGTAGACGCCATTGCGCGTCGGGGTCCAGGCGGCGTGTCCGTGCGCCGGAATCGAAAGGTCCTTCACGCGCTTGCCACGCCAAGTCACGATTCGAAGGTCGAGCGTGGCGTTCCCGGAGTTGGCAAATTGCAGACTGGAGCCACGCACCAGTTGCACATTCATCACATTGAATCCTGTCCCCTCGAAGGTCACCTGACCGTTTGCGGGAATCGCGCCGATATCCTTCGATGGGCTAGCGGTAGCAGCCTGGGCACCTGGCGCCATACAGACCATCGCGGCACAGGCAAACAATAGGCCTGCAGCATTTTTCTTCGAGTTCGAGCTCCGATTTGTACCACCGGTCGGGCCGGGGATTGTTATCCGGTTCATTCAGTTCATCCTCCCAAGATGAATCGTTCGTTTTGAAATTATTTCTTGGCTTATCGGGCCAATGCACAACCTTGCACCCTGCTCCAAGGTTGCGAACCTTTGAGTTGGCTACAGGGTTTAAGTTCCCTCAAGCGGTTTCATCAAATTGGGGGTTGGCGCAGAGGCTTACGATGCAGGTCGATGCGAAAGCGCATCGATGGGCTTGTCGCGCGTCTCGGAGCACGTGTTTGTCGAATTGCGGCCGCTGTTGATCTGGCGACTTGTGTGATCTGCTTCCGCCTCGGTTCAGCCAGGGTATCGACCAGACTTCCGGCGAGTGTGGCCAAGGTTGTCGGGAGGAATATCCCAGAGCCGCATGGCGCCGCTCATCACCTGCTGGAACACCGGTGCGGCTACCTGCCCTCCGAAATGATGTCCCTGGGGCGAGCGCACGACCACCGCGGCGACCAAGCGCGGGTTGGACGCCGGCGCCATGCCGACGAACACGGCGTTGAAGTCGTGTTTCGAAAATCCGTGGGAGCCCATCCGATAGGCCGTGCCGGTCTTGCCGGCAACGGTATAGCCTGGAATCCGCGCCGAATAAGCCGTGCCCTTAGGAGTGATCACCGAACGCAGCATGTGCCGTATCGTGTTCGCCACCTTTGTCGGCATGACGCGAATGCCCTGGCCGGGCCGATCGCTGCGGACGAAGGTCGCCGGATGGCGCACTCCTCCGTTGGCGAGCGCGCAGTAGGCCTCGGCAAGCTGCAGCGCGGTCACCGATATGTCGTAACCGTAGGCGATGGTGGCCTGGTTGATCTGTTTCCAGCCGAGATAGTCGTGCAGCCTGCCGGATGCCTCGCCCGGAAAGCCGCTATGAGTGATCTGGCCGAATCCCGCGCGCTCGAACACGCCCCACATGAGCTTCGGCGGCAGAGTAATGGCGATTTTGCTTGCGGCCACGTTGCTCGAAAACTGCAGCACCTGCGTCAGATCGATTGCGCCGAAATCCAGGTCGTCCTTGATGGTGTGGCCGTCGAGCATATACCAGCCCGGGCTCGTGTCGATGACCGTGTTGGGCGTGTACTGGCCGCTCATCAGCGCTGCGGACAGCGTGAAGGGTTTCATCGTCGATCCGGGTTCGAATGCGTCGGTTGCCGCCCTGTTGCGGTAGAGCTTGCTATGAAAGTCCGAGCGTATGTTGGGATTGAAGCTGGGTTGATCGACCATGGCCACGATTTCCCCGTTTTTCGGGTCCATGACCACCACCGAACCGCTGGTCGCGCTGCACCGCTGAACCATCTCATCCAAGGCGACATAGGCAAGGTACTGGATGCGCTGATCGATCGTCGTGTCCAGGTTGCGCCCGCGGCGAACCGGTTTGACGAGTTGGACATCCTGCACGACCTGGCCATAGGCGTTGATGACGGCCTGCTTCGCACCATTGGAGCCGCTCATCCATGAATTGAACTCCAGTTCCAGACCATCCTGGCCCTGCCCGTTGATATTGGTGAAACCAAGCAGATGCGAGCCGACTTCGCCCATCGGGTAATAGCGCTTGTATTCAGTCCTGAGTCCCAGGCCGCGAATCTTCATGGCGAGCGCGTTACTAGCGACGTAGGGCGGAATTTGGCGCTTGATCCACAAGAACTTGAGACCCATGGTCTGGGCTTTCTTGAACAACAGGATCAAACCATTCGGTTTGATGTTCAAAAAAACGGCTAACGCCCGAAGCTCGGCTGCAGTGGCATTCTGACTCGGATCAATCCATATCGACTTGACCGGCGTGCTGATGGCCAGGGGACGCCGGTTCCGGTCCAGTATCATGCCGCGGTGCGCCAGGATCGGAATCAGCCGAAGATGCCGCGCATCGCCCTGTCGCATTAGGAATGACTCGCTTCCAAGCTGCAGATACATGTCGCGGCCCAACAGCGCTGCGCCGCCCAGGCCGAAACATCCCAGCACGAACTTTCGCCTCGATTCGAAGTCGCCGGATTCTGATTGCTCGCTCATGGCCTACCTAGACCATGAGCGAGCAATCAGGTTTCATCATGTACCGTTTGGCAATGTTCTTTCAGGCTCCGGAACCGGACCTGTATCTCGGATGCCCATCGCGATATGCGCTATGATGCGCGCCCCGATAAAATGTCGCGCCAAGGCGGGCGACAAACATAGAGAGCCGTCGCCCGGATAACAACGCCACGACGAAGCGACACATATTGCTTCGTCGTCATGGATTTGCGTCTGCTATCGGGCCACTAGAGCATCACGTTCTCCCCGGTCGGTCTTTTGTCTGAAGTACGCTCCGGGCGACCGCCATAGACAGCATGAATGAAACCTCGGTCGCCTATCCTCGGCAGCGCGCAACTCTGCCGTCCGGGTGGCGATGAAGGATTCACATAAATGATCAGGTGACCCGTGCCGCACGCACGGAGCACACCGACGCTTACGCAATCGATGGAGACTTAGTCAAGGTGTTCACCCCGCAAGAGATCAAAACCAATGTCCTGGGCGGCCTGACCGTCGCGCTGGCGATGGTGCCGGAAGCCGTCGCCTTTTCGCTGGTCGCGCACGTCTCGCCGCTGACGGGGCTGTACGCCGCCTTCATGCTCGCGCTGATCACCTCCGCCTTCGGCGGCAGGCCTGGGATGATCTCCGGCGCGACCGGGTCGCTGGCAGTCGTGATGGTGGCGCTGGTCGCCACGCACGGCGTCGAGTACCTGTTCGCCACCGTGGTGCTGATGGGATTGCTGCAGATACTGTTCGCAGTCGCCAAGCTCGGCAAGCTGATCCGCCTGATCCCGCACCCGGTGATGCTCGGCTTCGTCAACGGACTGGCCATCGTTATCTTTCTCGCCCAGTTCGGCCATTTCAAGACCACCGATGCCGGCGGCGTGGCGCACTGGCTGCCGATGCCCATGTTGCTCACCATGTTCGGCCTGATCGCACTGACCATGCTGATCATCTACGTGCTGCCACGCTTCACCAAAGCCCTGCCGGCCTCGCTGGTCGGCATTCTGGTGGTTTCCGTGCTGGTCGAAGCGCTGGGTATCCACACCCGCACGGTCGGCGACCTGGGTTCGATCGCCGGCGGGTTGCCGACGTTTCATATTCCCAGTGTGCCGCTGAATTGGGAGACCCTGCGCATCATCTTCCCCTACTCCCTGATTCTCGCCGCGATTGGCCTGATGGAATCGCTGCTGACGCTGAACCTGATCGACGAGATGACCAACACGCGCGGCAAGCCCAATCGCGAATGCATGGCCCAGGGTGCTGCGAACGTGGTGACGGGCTTCTTCGGCGGCATGGGCGGCTGTGCGATGATCGGCCAGAGCATGATCAACGTGAACAACGGAGCACTGCGCCGGCTCTCCGGCATCACCACCGCCGTGTTCCTGCTTGCCTTCATTCTGGTCGGCTCCGATCTTATCGAGCGCATCCCCCTTGCCGCGCTCATCGGCGTGATGTTCTTCGTCTCGGAAAAAACCTTCGAATGGGGCAGTCTGCAGGCGCTGCGCAAGATACCCCGCTCGGATGCCATCATCGTGGTGGCGGTCACCGTGGTGACCGTGTTCACCGATCTGGCGGTGGCCGTGCTGCTCGGCGTGACCATCGCCGCGCTGGTGTTCGCCTGGCAGCAGGCCAAGCACATCAAGGCGAAAAGCTATCTCGATGAGAAGGGCCGGAATGTCTACGAGCTGGAGGGCCCGCTGTTCTTCGCCTCCACCGCGGAATTCCAGTCGCTGTTCGACCCGGAGGGCGACAGCCGTGACGTCATGGTCGAATTCCTCAATGCCAGAGTTCTCGACCATTCCGCCATCGAAGCGATCGACACGCTTGCGGGGCGCTATCAGCAGTTCGGCAAACGCCTGCACCTGCGGCACCTGAGTCCGGATTGCCTCGAGCTGCTGGAAAAGGCCAAGGATATGGTCGAGATCAACGAATACGAAGACCCGCATTACCACATCGCGGACAACCGGCTCGGGTGATTGTGGCCGCCTTCCCGCAAGGCCTCATGCGCCTTGCGGGCGGCGCCACCCGAAACGCTGATCCGCAATCTTGCCATTTGCATAAATTTACCTTGTAGCCGCGGCAACTTTGCCTACCGCTGGTCTATTTTTGACCATGAAACATTTCGTCGTCGGTAACCAGCGGGCATGTCCATGTCGACTCGACCGGATTCAAGTGAATTAGCGCCGCCCTCAGCCTCCATGTGGCGCGACCGAGCCAACAGCTACGGCACCATATCCCGGTTCAATCATTGGTTCGGAGCGATACTGATCATTGCTCTGCTCGCCATCGGCCTGTACTTCGAGGACATGCCGAGAGGCGCCGAAAAACTGTTCTGGGTCAAACTTCACATTGGCCTCGGTGCGCTCGCCTTTTTCATTCTCGTCTTTCGCGTGACATGGCGGCTGGCAAACCGGACTACCTCGCCTCTCGCCCAGCCGGTCGCCATGCAGCGCCTGGCGCTGGCCATGCACCTGCTGCTGTTGGCTGGCATCGGCGTACTGATCCTCAGCGGACCGCTTGGGGTCTGGAGCGGCGGCCACGCCCTCGACGTCTTCGGCTGGTTCTCGATCCCAAGCCCGACCGGCAGAATCGAATCCCTGCACAAGGGTCTCGAGATAGCGCACAAGCTGTCCGCGAAAATCGTGCTGATCGCCATCATTCTCCACGTACTTGCCGCCGCGAAGCATTTGCTGTTCGAGCGGGACCGCCTGCGCGGCAGGATGATCGGGCGCTAGTGCGGCCAAGGCAGTTCGCGAGGCCGGTCGATTCCGTCCCGGGGCCCCCTCGAAAGCTCGGCGCATACCTTGCAGGACTGGACTCCTGCCACCGGCTTCGGTTATGTAGAGTGCTGGCACACGTAAAGCGACCAGAGCCGCAATCACGCCATGCCCGACACTCCCGAGTCCGATCAGCCCCTAGTCGCCGACCCCGTTCGTCTCGAAGGCCTTGCCGCTTTGCGCGACACGGCGCTGGAGTTGGCCGGCGCGGCCAGTCGCGAACTCGCGATCTTCAGTTACGAACTCGAGCCCGCGCTCTATGACAACGCCGCGTTCGCCGAGGCCGTTTCGCAGGTTGCCCGCAGCGGTCGGCGGGCTCGGATACGGCTGCTGATCCGCGAACACGACCGCCTGGTCAGGCACGGCCACGCGCTGGTGCGCCTGGCCCAGCAACTGCCCAGCTACATCGAGATTCGTCTCGTCGCCCAGGAGTACCGCCATACCGCGCACGGCTATCTCATCGCCGACAACAGCGGCGTGCTCTACCAGCCCCAGAGCGATGTCTTCCAGGCCAAGTCCAGCGCCCGCGACAGACGCTGGGCACGCGACCTGCTGGCCGAGTTCCAACGGCTTTGGGATCATGCCGCGCCGGACCGGCAACTCAGGCGCCTGCACCTGACCAGTTAACGCCCATCCCATCCGGCGCGGATTGACTTGATGCTGCAAGCCCCCTTATAAAGCCTTCCTGAATCAACGGCGATGGAGTTCGCCCCGAACCGCCGGCCTCCGGCTGATGACTCCTACCGGACTTCACCCACATAGGCGTGGAGAGCATCCCGTATGGAGACAAAGCGTGTTTGGCAATCAGATTCGTTCCACGTTCGTTCCCCACCATTGCCTGCCGACCGTTCACAGGCTGGCAGATCCCCGATGCCTGCCGTCCGCATCGCCGTCCGACCGGCAGACGCATGCTTGAGCATTTAACGGTTCCCCCCTTACCCGGCATTACACGCAAGGAGCCCCCATGCCATTGACTCTGTTATCGATCGCGGCCTTCGCCGCACTCGGCGCCTGGGCGCGTTACGGCCAGACCCTACTGGTGCAAACGCTATTCGGTCGCTCGTTTCCCTGGGCCACGCTGTCGATCAACGTGTTCGGTTCGTTTCTCATGGGGTTCCTGTTCTTTCTTACTCTAGAACGCGTCAGCATGAGTCCGGAACTGCGGACCGGGCTGTTGACCGGAGGGTTGGGCGCCTACACCACTTTCTCCACCTTTTCGCTGGAGACGCTCAATCTGTTCGAGACTGGCGAGACCCTGCGCGGTTTGCTCTACATCGGCGCCTCGGTCATTCTCTCGATCAGTGCTGCCCTGCTCGGCGCTTTCCTGTCCCGCAATCTCGGAGCCTGAATCATGTCCACCGTCAAGCTGGTACGCATCTACTTCAAGGAAGGCGACAAGACGCAGGATCGGCGCAACCTGATGCAGGCGCTGTTCAAGCTGCTGCACGACGAACATAAAGTGCGCGGAGTGACCGTGTTTCGCGGCGTGGCGGGTTTTGGCGCCCACGGCGTCGTCCAGGCCGACGACCTGCTGCACATGAACGTGCATCTGCCCATGGTGTTGGAGCTGTTCGACGCGCCTGAGGTGGTCGACGGCGTCATGCCGACATTGCGCGAAATGGTGCCGGCGGAACACATCATCAGTTGGGAAGTACAGGCCTACGACGGCGACTGAACAGCGAAGTCCTATACGGACTGTTCAGCTACCTCAGCTCCCGGAGATAGTCGCGCAAAGCGATCGCGTTGTTATGCTGCTCGTCGCGGGCCGCATAGAGTAGCGTGGCCGGCCCCTGCCCGAGCAGGCCTCTTAGTTCATCGACGGCTTGCGGATTGGCGTCGAGTTCGGCTCGATAGCGGTTCAGAAACTCCGCCCAGCGCTCCGGATCGTGTCCAAACCAGCGGCGCAGTTCCGTACTCGGCGCCACCGTTTTGCACCAGGCGTCCAGCTTTGCATCCGCCCGGCTCAGGCCCCGCGGCCAGAGCGCATCGACCAGGACACGAGCCCCGTCAGCGGGGCTGGCCGCTGCGTAGACTCGCTTGACCTGCAGCCGGCTCATCGCCGTTGCTC
>CAVVUY010000051.1:0-13979 GCA_963751375.1 uncultured Gammaproteobacteria bacterium | reverse complement strand
CCTGGCTTGGCCGAGCATCTTCTTTTGGGTGATGGTCATCGTCGTGTTCGCCTTAGGCGCGTGGGGACGCATACCGGAATTTATGGAATCCGACGCGGCATCCAGGCAAGGAGGGTCTGAAGAATGAATATCGACAAGGCAATTCAGGACAGGCTTAAGACGCATCTGACTCTGGAGGATGCGCTTCCGACCAAGATGCCGGCCTATGTGAATTCGTTCGGCTATTTCTTCGGCACGATGACGCTTTCGGCCTTGGCCGTGATTATCTGCAGCGGCGTGATACTGGCCTTGTTCGGTCCCAGTTGGTGGCATTTCTCGGCCGTCGGTGCCTTCGTCAACTCGGTGCATTTCTGGGGCGTGGAGATTTTCTACTTCGCCGCGATCCTGCACATTCTGTTCAAGTTCTTCACCGCCGCCTGGCGTGGCGGCCGCTTCCGTACCTGGCTGATCGGCTGGATCCTGTTCGCCACCACCGTCTTCTCCGGTATCACGGGTACGCTGCTGCAGGAGAACTGGGACGCGCAGTGGAACTCCCAGCAAGGTAAGGACGCCTTCAACGCGTTGGGTATGTCCTGGTTCCATGCTCTGAATTACGCCCAGGCGCTGACCATGCACGTGGTGTTCTTCGCGGTGCTGGTCGTGTTGTTCGTGGCCAGTCACCTCATGGCCGTGCGCAGTGAGAGCCCGGTGCGCCCGATCGTCAACGAGGGCAAAGGGGACGAGTCATGAGCACGTTGTCCGACAAGAATCTCGAGGGCGTCCCGATGAAGCCCTACGATATGGTCCGTGAAGGTTTGTTCGTGCTGAGCGGGATTACGCTGGTGATCGTACTGCTGGCGGTTTTCTGGGGCTTCCCCGACTACCATCCGCTGACGATGAAGGAGGTGGCCACCAAAGAGCCCGTCGCCTTCCTGAAACAGACGGCTTCCTACTTCTCGGGCACCAGCGATCTGCAGACTTACGGCCCGCCCTACACCAAGAACTACGCCAACGCGCAGCAGGTCGGTCCCATCTGCCCGGATTGTTGGGTGGGAGTGGTGACGCCGTTGAACGCCAAGGTCGACCTGGTGATGCAGCCGCTGCAACAGATCGGCATGCTCAACCCCGCGGTGGCCAAGGCGCTGAAGACTTATCGGCAGGCGCCTGTCGCGCAGCAGACCAAATGGGACGATGCGTATACGGCGGCATTGGACAAGGCGGTCGTCAAGAACGGACAGGTGGTGCTACCGGCCGGTCACTACGGCCCGGTGCCGCAGCTGATGACCGCGATGCTCAACATTGCGAAGGCCGGCATGCTGGAAGGCGTATTGTCCGAGGACACCAACCCCAAGCTCGCGCCCTACAACACCAGCTACGTGCGCGCGCTGCTGTACATGGGCGGTCCGATCATGGACCAGGTCGCCACGCATATGGATGAGCAAGGCGACCAGTGGGGCATGTCGCACATGCAGGGGCCGTATCCGGGAGCCTGGTGGTTGTGGCCGTATACCTTCCTGTACCAGATTCCGGCTATCGCGAACCTGCCTAACGCCGACCTGGTCGCGGGTATGATCATCGCAGTCTTCAGTCTGTTTTTGATCTTCCTGCCGCTGATTCCGGGTTTGAACCGGCTTCCGTACAAGATTCCGGTGTACAAGCTCATCTGGCGGGATTGGTACGCAAAGTACCCGTCTGGAGATCCGTCCAAGCCGGCGAGTGCCAAGTGAGGCGGAGCTGAGCCGTTCCTAAGCCTCGCGAGAAAATACCGAGAGATACTGCCCACGGCAAAGCCGTGGGCAGTTTGCGTCAGAAGCGTTCATCCACGAGTTCGTCCATAGGCACGAGCGCGCCATAGGTGTTCACGGCGCGTGCGGCAATGCGATGTGCGAGCCGAACGGCTTGGACGGGCGATTGTCCATGCATCCGCGCCGCAAGGTAAGCGCCGTTGAAACTGTCGCCGGCGCCGGTGGTGTCCCGCACGTCGACTCCGATGGTCGCGGGTATCTCATGGCGTTCGTTCGCATGGAACAACAGTGCGGGTTCCGGTCCGCATTTGACCACGCACTCGGGAATGCCCGCAGCGACCAGCCGTTCCAAGGTCGCGCCGGGATCCGAATCGCCGTGCAGCTTCGTTTCGTCTTCGGAGGTCGTCAGCAGGGCGTCGCATGCCCGCATGGCCTCCGCTATCTCGCGCTTCGCCGTGTCGGCGTCATCCCAAAGGCTGGGCCGGTAATTGGTGTCGAAGACGATTTTGCTGCCGGCGTTCCGCGCCTGTGAGATTGCGGCGAGCAGTTCCTTGCGGCCGCTCGGGTCCAGAATGGCCAGGGTGATGCCGGAGAAATAGATGATTTCCTTGCCCCGAAGGGTGCGTGCCAGCATGGCCGGCCTGCGTGCAAGCTGGCGGGCCGCCGAATCGTTGCGCCAATAGGTGAATGTCCGTTCGCCCGCACTGTCCAGCGTGATGGCATAGAGGCCGGGCCGGCCACCCTCGATGACCGGGCTGTCGTGCGAGACGATCCCGTGTTTTTCAAAAAAGGCCTGTTGGTCGCGGGAAAAGGGATCGTCGCCGAATGCGGTGAAGTAGGTGACCGTATGCGCTGCCGGCAGCAGCGCCCGTACGTACCAGGTGGTGTTGAAGGTGTCGCCGGCAAATCCGAGCTGCCAGCCGTTCGTGCCGTCCCCGGATATTTCGATCATGCATTCGCCGATCGCGCAAAATCCTGACATCATGTGCCGCTATCCATAATTCGTGTTTGCCAACGGGTATCGGCACCACTCTACGCGACGGTTCGCTTCGCGCAACAGTCGTGTTTCGATGAGGCATAGCCCTCCCTTCGGCGTGCACCTTTGCGGCGCACGGGCGTCGATACAGCCCCCATGGCATGTCTTGAGATGGGTTCCAAACGGAGCATGGTTTTGAACGACACGATTGTGTCCAGTATTGCCGACATCGGCGTTATCCCGGTCATCGCCGTGGACGACGTTGCCCAGGCGGAACCGCTGGCGGATGCGCTGATCCAGGCAGGTCTGCCGCTCGCCGAGATTACGTTCCGAACGCCAGCGGCAGCCGAGGTGATCGAGAGAATGCGCCGCGCCCGCCCTGAAATGCTCGTCGGCGCCGGCACCGTTCTCACTCCCGGGGATGTCGACCGCGCGGCGGCGGCCGGTGCCCGCTTCGCTCTGTCTCCCGGGCTCGTCGCGGATACGGTGTCGCGCGCTTCGGATCGCTCTCTGCCGTTCATCCCCGGCGTGATGACGCCTGCCGACATCGGCGTGTGCCTGAACATGGGCATTCGCCGGATGAAGTTCTTTCCCGCGATGCCTGCGGGCGGGCCGGACATGTTGTCCGCCCTCAACGCCCCGCATGCGCATCTGCATCCGGGGTTCATTCCCACCGGCGGCGTCACGGTCGACACCATCCCGGACTGGTTCGAACTGGACTGCGTGCTTGCCGTGGGCGGAACCTGGATCGCCGGCAAGCAGGTGCTGGCGGATGGGGACTGGCAAGCCGTCTACGACAATGCCTGCAAGGCGGTGGCGGCGGTCAAGGCGTGCCGCAGTCCCAGCGGCATAGCCTAGACGCTCGCGCCCGCAGCGCGGCGGTGTTTCGTCAGCGCTCCGGTAGCGGGATGAACTCCTCCTCGTCGCCCGGGATTGTGGGGAACACTCCCGACACCCAGTCGCGTTTCGCCTGTTCGATCCGTTCCGGCCGGCTGGACACGAAGTTCCACCAGATGTGGCGGGTGGGGAGCCGCTGTCCGCCGATGACGATGAGGCGGGTGTCCTGGGTCGCGGTCACGGTGATGCCCGGTTCCGGCGAGAGCACGGCCATCGACAAGGCTTCGATCGCGCTGCCGCGCGCCGAGAGTTCGCCGCGGACGACGTAGATCGCCCTTTCCTCCGCGCCGTCCGGCATGACCAGGCTCTGGCCCGTCTTCAGTTCCGCTTCCAGGTACAGGGTGTCGGCGAAGGTCCGCACCGGCGAGCGGGTTCCGTAGGCGGCGCCGATCAGTACGCGGACGGCAACCGGGCCGACGTCGACCTGCGGCAGTTCGTGGGCCTCGTAATGGTGAAACTGCGGCGCCGTTTCCTCGTCGTCCTCGGGCAGGGCGAGCCACAGCTGCAGGCCTTCGAGACGGTTGTCGTTGCCGGCCTTCACTTCTTCGCGCTGGCGTTCCGAGTGCACGATGCCGCAGCCGGCGACCATGAGATTGACCTCGCCCGGCCGAATGACGATCTCGTTGCCCAGGGAGTCGCGGTGCAGCATTTCGCCGTCGAACAGGTAGGTGACCGTGGCGAGGTTGATGTGAGGGTGGGGTCTGACGTCGATGCCTTGCCCCGGCGGGAAATGGGCCGGTCCCATGTGATCGAAGAAAATCCAGGGGCCCACCATGTGCTGTCCCGCGATGGGCAATGCTCTGCGCACCGTGAAGCCGCCGAGGTCATGTTCCTTGGGGCGGATGGTTTTTTCGATGGCTGTGGCGGCGTGTCCTGCCGCGTCGGTGATCGGGTTCTTGCTGGGCATGTCGGGTTCCGGGAGCCTGTCCTCTGGAATGGCTCAGCATAGCTCAATCGCCGATCGCCGAGACGGGGGGCGCACCGGCTTGTTCAGGTGCCGGTGCGATCGTGCATATCAGCGGCTCCCGACGCAAAGAATGCCCGGGTCTTTCGCGCCGCTGGCCGCCATGAGTTCCAGATTGCGGATGACGTCCGTGCTGGCCGCCTCCATCATGCCGAGTTCGCGGATGCTTTGTTCGTGGTCGCCGGCATGAAAGAGGCGGACCGCCTCGACGCCATACCGGTGGACTTCGATGTGCGGGTTCTCCAGCGCCCGATAGCCGGGCAGTTGGGAGAAGCATTCCTTGCCGTCGCCTTCGTAATACCACTTGCCCAGCCGGCATCCCTGATGGCTGGCGAAGTCGCGTTCGCCCAGGCCGGACACGCCGAGCAGGACTTTGTACACCTCCATTTTGTAAACCAGGTGGTCGATCTTGGCGGTTTCCACGAAGCTGCGCAGGGCGGTGGCTGCAATGGTTTCGATCAGGCTGCCGGACATCTGCATCAGGCTTTCCATGCCGACATGAGCCCGTGCGCCGTCTTCCTTGAAGGCTTCCAGCTGCTCCGGGTTCATCTGAATGCGCGATTGAACGTCGCTGGTGTCGGCCTGGATCAGCTGCACCAGTTCCGAGATCTCGGTGGTCGCGCGGTGCGTATCGCCGGCCAGTTTCTTCACTTCGTCGGCCACTACCGCAAAGCCGCGCCCATGCTCGCCGGCGCGGGCCGCCTCGATGGCGGCATTGAGCGCCAGCAGGTTGGTCTGGGCGGCGATGTCCTGAATCAGTTTGACGATGCCGCCGATCCGGTCGCTGCGCTCGTACAGCTGCTGTACGGCGGCAGCGGTCTCGCTCAGATGGGAGGTGAACGTGTCCAGGTTGTCGGACATGCGTTCGATGACGGCCAGATTGTCGCCGACAGTCGAGGTCGTGTGTGCCACGCTGTCGGTCTCGTCACGCATGGATTTGGCCAGCGCGGCCAGTGAGGTCTGCGACGCCTTCAGCGATTCCCCGTACGCTCCGAGCTGAGCGGCCAGCGCCTTGTACAAGTGTAGTTCGCCGCTGCCGTTCCCTCTTTCGCTTTCCAGGATGTCGCAGTGCGCCCGTGCCTCTGCAAGCTGCTGCCGCAGCGCTGCGGATTCGGCCGCCTGGCTTTCCAGCTGCTCGCGTAGTTTTGCCAACAGCTTCGGGTTTCCCAACAGCATCGCTTGCACCCCACGCCTGGTTGGCGAGTTATACGAACACTAACCAAATTGTTGGACACCGCCAATCACCATTTTGTTTTCATGGTTTTGTCGGTTTTGGTCGGGTGGCAGTGTGGAGTGTGATTCTGATCACGGTCGCCGGCGTCGGGCGGGCTTCTCGGACCCTGCGGGAATACGGCAAGCGACGGTATCCGCCTGCGAGCTTTATCCGGCCAGGCTGCTTTCGCACTGTTTCGACGATGCCAATCTGTCGATGCCGTAGGACGTCACGGTCAGTAGCAGCGCCATGATCGAAAGCGCGACGCCCATCAGCGGCAAGGCGTCGAAGGACATGCCGAGCGTCAGGCCGATGCCGCCGGCCCAGGCGCCGATGGCGTTGCCGAAGTTGAAGGCGCCCTGGTTGAGCGTCGAGGCGAGATTGGGCGCACCGGCCGCCGCATCGACCACGCGGGTCTGCAGAGGCGAGACCAGAGCGAAGGCGAGCACGCCCCAGGCGAACAGGGTCATCGCCGCCGGCAGCATTGCCCAGCTGGTGAAGGTGAAGATGCCCAGCACCGGAATCAGGAATATCAGCGTGCCGATGACCGAAGGCATCAGCTTCCAGTCGGCCAGCCGCCCGCCGATGACGTTGCCTACCGTGAGTCCTGCGCCGAACAACAGCAGCATGACGGTCACGTCGTGCGGCGACAGGTGGGTCACGTTCTCCAGGATCGGCGTGATGTAGGTGAACACGCTGAACAAACTGGCCGAGGAGGCGACGCTGATCAGCATCGCCAGGATCACCTGCACGCGGCCCAGCGATCTGGCCTCGCGTCCGAGGTCGACCGCGGGGATCGGCATATTGCGCGGCAGCCATGCGTACAAGGCCAGCGCCGCCAGCGCGCCGATCGCCACGACGGCGAAGAAGGTGCTGCGCCAGCCGAAGGCTTCGCCCAGAGCCGTGCCGAAGGGCACGCCCAGCACGTTGGCGATGGTCAGGCCGGCGAACATGATCGCGATCGCCTGCGCCTTCTTGCGCGGTTCGACCAGCGAGGCGGCCACCACGGCGCCCAGGCCGAAGAAGGCGCCATGGCAAAGCGCGGTTACGAAGCGCGCCGCCATCAGAAACGAATAGTTGGGCGCCAGCGCGCACAGGAGGTTGCCGACGATGAATATCCCGATCAGCGCCATCAGAGCCCGCCGGCGGTCCATGCGCGCCGTAGCGATGGCGAGGAAGGGCGAACCGCAGGCGACGCTCAGCGCGTAGCCCGTGACCAGCAGGCCGGCTTGCGGAATGCTGACGGACAGGTCGCCGGCGACATTCGGCAGCAGGCCCATGATTACGAACTCGGTGGTGCCGATGCCGAAGGAGGCGATAGCGAGCGCGAACAGCGCGAGTCTGCTGCCGACTGGGCGTACGGATAGCGTGGCGGTCTGGGCGGTCATGGGGTTCACGGGAAGGGCGGTTACGCAGCGTGCGCGCAGGAGGGTCGGCAGCACGCCATGCGGTCGGTTGTATCGACGGGGCGTAATCTATGCCTGAGCGATGCGCTATGGAAGTGATTTGTTCGACTATTGTCCAGTCCTCTTTGGAATCGTTTGGCGGACGGTGCGGTATTGCGGGAATGTCCGCGCACCGTTAGGCGACGGAGGATCTTACCGAGGGAGGGGCGGCTGTCGCGCTGCCGCTGCGAATGGAATAGCCGATGAGTATTCTCATCTCTGCCGCGTTCTGTTAGGTTTGGCCCACTCGCCGGATCGGTGCGTGATGGTCGGGGCGGTAGTCCGTTTTCCTGCCGAGGGCAGGGAGCACGTCGAGGTTGAACGTGATCGGAGCTGCCAACGCCGACGACCTCGTATCCGCGAAGTGGTTTGACGCATCGCCGGCGATGCGACGGAATAAGCGCGGCACGGAACATTGCGCTATATTCCGGGCAAAAAAAACGCCGACTCGGGGGAAGTCGGCGCAACTTGTCGCATGACGCGACAGGAGGAGCTGGTACACGGGTTATGGCTGGCCCGTGGCTGAAAACTCTGTGCCGTCAGTTCCGAAGGCGGCTTATAATCCCGCCCCGGACATCCTTGTCCGTAATGCGGCGGGCTAGGCTTTCATGGCCGTTTCCGGTGCCGCAGCGGGGAACTGACTGGTTGCGACGTGGCGTGCTGTTTCTGCTCAAGCTCATGTCGTCAACCTACGATGCATACTCTAGACCTCGCGAGCCCATGAGGAAAATGAATTATTTGACTAGCAACTAGTCGATTTTCGAATAGTTGTGTTCGGCGGGTTTTCGGGGGCTATTCCAGGCGCTGTGTCCGGCCGGTCTTGCCGAGCGCAAGAGGCGGATTTCGGGAAGTTCCCGGTCATGGCGACTTGCCTGAAATGTGCCTTCGCCGGCGGAGCGCGCAATTCCTCTAGGCGAACAATGTAGTTGACATAGTCCACTATGTGCGCAACGATTGGTTGACACTATCAACCAACTAGATGTCGCTGACATGACTGCTTCCCAACCAGGCGATGCCTTGCATCGCCTGTTGCATGCCTACAAACGCGCCATGCGCCAGGCCTATCAGGCTGCCGACATCCAACTGCCGATCGCCAATGTCCGCGTACTCAAGAGCGTCGGGTACCTGCCCGCGTGCACGGTGCAGGCGGTCGCCGACCGTATGCGGCGCGACAAGTCCCAGATCACTCGCATCGTCAAAGAGCTGCGCGAGGCGGAACTGGTGCAGGCCCGCTGCGATCCGGAGGACGGCCGCAGCCGCATCCTGACGCCGACGGCCGCCGGCCGGCGTCTGCTGGTGAGCATCGCCGAAGCCGAGCGCGATGCAGGCGCGCGCATGGTGCGCGGTCTGCCCGCCGACACCGTCGAAGGATTCGTTCGTATTGCCGAGGCGATGGTGGCCAACCTGGAAAACGAGAGGAATGACGAATGAGCCGACCTGCTCCCTATGTATTCAGCGTGTTGGGCAAGCGCGCTATCACCCCGCATATGCTGCGCGTGACGCTAGGCGGCGAAGGCATGCTGCGCTTTCCCGCGGACCAGGCCAGCGCCTACGTCAAATTGCTGTTGCCCGCCGAGGAGGGTGATCGTCCCTTGCTGCGCACCTATACCGTGCGTGAGCAACGCGCGGATTCCATCGACATCGATTTCGCTCTGCACGGCGAGAACGGTGGTCCAGCCTCGCGCTGGGCCATGCAGGCGCAGCCCGGCGACCTCGTCGAGGTTTCCGGCCCCGGTCCGAAGAAGCTGGTCGACCCGACCGCCGACTGGATACTCCTGGTCGGTGACATGACTGCGCTGCCGGCGATCAGCGTCAACCTCGAACAGCTGCCGGCAACCGCTCGCGGTCGCGCCGTCATCGAAGTGCCTGACGTCGCCGATGTCCAGCCGCTACTGGCCCCGGCCGGTTTTGCCGTGCAGTGGGTGGTCAACCCGCAGCCGGGCGCTACCGCCGCACCGCTGCACGATGCCGCAGCCGCGCTGGACTGGCCGGAAGGCCGGGTCTCGGTGTGGGCGGCCTGCGAGTTCTCCAGCATGCGCGCCTTGCGCCGGCATCTTCGCGAGGACCGCGGCCTGGACCGCAAGCAGTTCTATATCTCCAGCTACTGGAAGCTCGGCAGCGACGAGACTTCGCACAAGGCGATCAAGCGCGAAGATGCGGAGAGGGATGCGGCCTGATGCGGGCCGTGCTACTTGAAAGCTTGCCTACCCAGCTTGGAGACGAAGCCCTGGGACTTGAGTGCCGCTTCAGCAGTTGAAGGGGCTGATGCCGACCCACAGCTTGCGCTCGAACTTGATCGGCGGAAAAGGGTATTCCTGCCCGTCGACGACGATGGGCGGACTGATGAGCTCGAAGCTCGCGGGTACCGGTTTTGGCAAATGTATTTCGAGCCAGTACGGCATGATCGTCGGCGCCGTCACGGGGAGCGATTGCGCTCTGTTCATGACCTTGTCGAACGTCATGTCGACGTTGCGGGCGAGGTCGCGGACGAGGAAGCGGTCGCTCGTGAAGTGGAATGTCTGCCAGCTCGGCTTGGGATCGGCAGCCGTCGTCGAGTCCGAGCCCAGCCGCACGGCGATATATGTGCTGCGATAGCCTTCCAGTACACGTGCGCGCGCCGGCAGCGCACCCACCTGGAAAACGGCGTCGGTCGGCAGCGGTACGCAATGACCGCTCGTGACCACCTGTCCGCCCGCCACCGAAGGTCCGTAGTAGCTTGCGGCGTTGGGTACGCAACCTGCCAACAAGCCTACTGCCAGCCACGTCACGAATATGGCAGTGAGTCGCTCCATGGCGCTCCCCCGTTGCTATACCGAAATCATGGATCGACTCGAGGCGAACGGCAATATCCCCGGAAAACATGCGCGATGGGGCCGAGTGCCCTGTTAGCCTGCCGTCCGGAATCGGCTTGTGCCGGAATCGGGACTCTTGTTACATGCCGCGCTTTTCCTTTAGTGTCCCCCGTCTTTCCCTGTTTCGAACGCGCACCCGGTAGGGGGGCGGGTACCGCCTGAACAGGGGCGGCGCCCGTGCCTCAGTCCGGTATGGCCTACAGTAACGAGTCATGACGATGACGTCCTACGTTCCGCACGATCTGATCCGCGAGCGCTTTTCCGCAGCCATGTCGGGCATGTACCAGGCCGAGGTGCCGCAGTACGGAGCGCTGCTCGCACTGGTCGCCGAAGTGAATCGCGACACCCTGGCTCACGACCCCGGCTTGGCCGAGCGTCTTTCCGCACGAGGAGACCTGGAGCGGCTGAACGTCGAACGCCACGGTGCGATCCGCGTCGGCACGGCCGAAGAACTGGCCATGTTGCGCCGCCTGTTCGCCGTGATGGGGATGCATCCGGTCGGCTACTACGACCTGTCGGAGGCTGGCGTACCGGTGCACTCCACCGCCTTTCGTCCGATCGAAGATGCCGCGCTCGCCCGCAATCCCTTCCGCATTTTTACCTCGCTGCTGCGCCTCGATCTGATCGAGTCCCCGTCGTTGCGAGAGCGCGCCGCCGCCATTCTCGCCCGGCGCGACATATTCACGCCCGGAGTCCGGGAGCTGATCGAACTGTATGAGCAACAGGGCGGCCTCACCGCCGAACAGGCCGAGCGCTTCGTCGACGAGGCCCTGGAAACCTTCCGCTGGCACCGGCACGCCACGGTGGATCTGCCGACCTATCAGGTGCTGCATGATGTACACCGGCTGATCGCGGACGTGGTGTGCTTCAAGGGGCCGCATATCAATCACCTGACGCCCAGAACGCTCGACATAGACGAGGTTCAGCGCCGCATGCCCGAATCCGGCATTGCGCCCAAGGCCGTGATCGAAGGGCCGCCCCGGCGCCGGTGCCCGATACTGCTGCGCCAGACCAGCTTCAAGGCCCTGGAGGAGCCGATCCTCTTTGACGGCGACCGGCCCGGCACCCACACCGCGCGTTTCGGCGAGATCGAGCAGCGCGGCATTGCGCTCACCGCCAAGGGCCGGGCGCTTTACGACCGGCTGCTGGCCGAGTCCCGCAAGCAAACCGCCGGCCTGGAAAACCGCGAACATCAACGCGTGCTGGAAGCGGTGTTCGCCGAGTTTCCCGACGACGAAACCGAACTCCGCCGGCAGGGACTGGCTTTCTTCGAATACGAACTCACCGGGGCCGGTGCGGCAGCTGACATCGCCGAAGGCGCAGACATCGAGCGGCTGATCGAGCAGGGCCTCGTGCGGGCCGTTCCCATCACCTACGAGGACTTCCTGCCGGTCAGTGCCGCGGGGATTTTCCAGTCGAATCTGGGCGGGGCGGAAACCGCGGCCTACGAGGGAAATTCGAGCCGCGATGAATTCGAAGCGGCGCTGGGAGTGCCGGCCATCGACGAGCTGTCGCTCTATGCCGCGCGGGAGGCCGCCTCGAGACGGAGGGTGTCGGGCGCGGGCGATTGAGCATGAGGCGCCGTGCCCTTGGCGCCAGGGGTTAGGGCCTATCGTCGTCCGCGCGCGCCGCGTACCGGCCAGATTTCCAGGATGCCGGCGCTGACGATCATCGCGCCGCCGGCCAGCTCGACGGCGCCCAGCCGTTCGCCGGCGAATATTGCGGCCGAACTCGCGCCGACCAGCACCTCGGCCATCAGCAGGATGCCGACGCGCGCGGGTTCGAGCCGGGCGGTCGCCCACATCAGGAGGGTCATCGACAGCCCCCACCAGATGCCGCCGACGGCGAGAATCCAGCCGAACATCGGCCCCAGCGCCGCGATCGGGATGCTTGGGAAGGGGGCCAGGATCGGCGCCAGCACCGCCGCTCCCGCGCAGGCCCCCAGCGCGAAGACGAAGGCCGACTCGCCCGGCTGCGTATCGGTCCGCAACCTGATGCCTGTCGAGGCGATCGCCCAGAACACGCCGGAGGCGAGCCCCAGCCAGTCACCCAGGTCGTGCGGAACCGGCGACTGGCCGCCCGCGCCCAGGACGAGTCCGAGGCCGGCGATGCCCATGGCGATGGCGGCCAGCCGGAGCCACGGCGTCGGCCAAGCCATGACATAGCGCCCGATCAGCGTGCTCCAGACCGGCGTCAGGTAGAACATCAGGATGACGATGGCGACGCGCCCGTAGACCAGGCCGGCCGAGTAGAGGACGAACGAGGCGCCGCCCAGGGCGAGCGATGCAAGCCCCAGCCGATCGGACCGCGCAAGGCGATGCCGCGCCCTGACGGCGAAGGGGGCCAGCAGCAGCGCGGCGGCCGCGACGACCGCCAGGGTGCCCCAGGCTCCGGATAGCCCGATGTCCGCCAGCCGGCGGACCGGCAGCCAGTAGAAGCCCCATAGGGTCCCGGTCGCGATGACGAACAGCGAGGCTGTGGTGGCGGTACGGTCGTAGTGCATCCTGACTCGTCGTCTGGTTTGCGGGTGCGTGCGGTTTTAACCCTGACGCTGCGCGCCGTTGCGGGTCAACGCCTCGAGCCTGCATTCCGGTACGGAAGCAGCCTGCCTATGCCTTCGGGGACAGGTTCGTGTGGACGGTGGGCGTGGCGTTCCAGAACCAGTAGAAATACCCGTGCTTTGCCTGCAGCAGGGTCTTGGTCGTCACGCTGTTCTGCTCGAGGCTTCCCCAGCACGCGCGTGCCGAGTTGCGATTGTTATGCAGGTCCATGCACTCCTGGTCCAGGAGCTTCGGCTTGGGCGGGATATATAGGGCGCTGCCACGCGGCACCCAGAGGTCCGCTAACCGGATCTTGCTCAGCTTGGGCCAGTAGCGCCCGACCGAGATGACCAGCGGAAGATTGGGATCGATTGACGCAAAGATGTGCGGGAAATCGTGATGCTCAAGGTCGGTGCAGACGACGGTGAGCAATTCGTTTCCGGTGTCCTGGTAGGGCGACCAGTGCCCGGCAAAGACGCCGTATTCGTATTCGATCTGCGAAAGCTCTACGACGGGGCTGCTCAGGGGCACGCCCTGTCCTTTCTCGACTAGCGTGATGCCGAATGCCGCCGCCACATCGCGGGTCGCCCACATAGGTTCGTAAACGACGTCATCCGCAATGAACCCCAGTTGGGTTTCCACGCCGTACGGTGGCGTCGGCTTGACGCCGATTACTTCGGAAACGACATATTCCCGTCCGATGGCGACGTTGGGATCGGTGGCCGCCGGGACGAGCGGCGTCACGCCGCTCGGAAGCTCTTTGACGTAGGTCGGCCGCCCTTCATCATTGTAGAAATAAGGGGTTTCTGAGATGTCGACGGTCGTTTCTTGCTGTTCTTTGATGAAGACCGGTGCATCGAAATGTCCTTCCGGCATTGCTGTCGTCCCTTGTCGTTTTGCGTTATTCAGAAGTGGCTTCGAAGTATATACAGGCGGGCTGAGGCCGAGGACGGTTTCGGGCGCGCCGGGCTTCATGGCTCGGCCATCGACTAAAATCGAGGGCGTCGGTTTCCGCTCGCGACAAGGTTGCCGCCGCGGATGCGAGTTCAGCGTTGCATGAGGCGGCTGCGTATGGAGACGTCACAGGAGCGGCAAGCCGCGCCGCTTTCGGTGCGGAGGTTCTTTCGGACCGTCCTGCTGACCGGCTTGCTCCTGCCCGCGGTTCTGGGCCTGGTGATCCGCACGGTTCTTCAGATCCAGGGTGTCGGCGTGGTGAGCCTGGCGCAGGGCGCGGCAGGAGTGATGCCGCTCACCCTGCTGTTCCTGCTTCCCTATTTCCTGCTGGCAATGCTCATACGCCGTGTCCTGGTCAAAACGCATGCGCGTGGGGAGTTGCCGTTTCGCCGGTGGTGGTGCGTTTCCGTCGGC
>CAVVUY010000050.1:0-39582 GCA_963751375.1 uncultured Gammaproteobacteria bacterium | reverse complement strand
GGCCTGGGGATCATTGCCGCCGCGGCGCGAGTCGTCCCCCGGAGCGCCGTGAGGCATGGCTCCGTGAATGGGAGGCGGAGGTGGAGTACGCCTGGCGAATCCTGCAGCGGGACGGACGCACCACCCTGCTGGCTCGGACTCGGCTGCGCGCTCGGACGCTGACCTGTTGGATCGACGCCCTCATGGAGAGGAAGGAGACGATGACGATGACGCGGGGCTCATGAACGATCTGCGCTTCGCGCTGCGAGGGCTCCTGCGCTACCCGGCCTTCACGCCCACCGCCTCCCAGCCGAAGAACAGCTGCAGAAGTTGTTCGCCATCACCAGCATCAGCATGGAGAAGGTGAACAGCGCGATGTAGCTGAAGAAGCGCTGGTAGCCCGGGATCGTCGTCCATGTAGCCGATGGTGTAGATGTGCACCATGAGCGAGACGAAGGTCACCACCACCATCATCAGCACCGTGAGGCGGTCGATCAGGAAGCCGATGGCGAAGTGATAACCCTCGGCGACCATCCAGGTGTAGACGTCGCCGTCGAAGCTCGGCGCGCCCTGGAACACCATGCGCACGAACACCCACGCCGACAGGACAAAGGCGATGGCCACGCCGCCGATGGTAACGCTGTGCGCACCGACCCGGCCGATCTTGCGTCCGAACAGACCGGCGACGATCGCGCCGAGCAGCGGCGCCAGGGGAATGGCGATATACACGGCTTCGCATGCGCTTAGCCCTTCATGTCGTCGAGGTCGGCCACGTTGATGGTGCCGCGATTGCGGAACAGCACCACCAGGATGGCCAGGCCGATGGCGGCCTCGGCCGCGGCGACCGTGAGGATGAAAAACACGAAGACCTGGCCGGCCAGATCGTGCAGATACCAGGAGAACGCGATGAAATTCAGGTTGACCGCCAGCAGCATCAGCTCGATGCACATCAGCAGCAGGATCACGTTCTTGCGGTTGATGAATATCCCGGCAACGGCGAGCGAAAACAGGATCGCCGCGACGATCAGATAATGCGACAGCGGAATCATCGCGCCCCTCCTCGATTGGACCGTGGATCGCCGCAGCGTACGGCCCTCACGACTTCTTCTCCGAAGCCATCTTCACCAGACGCACACGCTGATCGCGCCGCGCCGCCATCTGCTGCTCGGGCTTCTGGTATTTGGTCTCCGGCCGCCGGCGTAGGGTCAGCGCGATCGCCGCGACGATGGCCACCAACAACACTACGGCAGCAATCTCGAAGGGATACACGTACTGCGTGTAGAGCACCTGCCCCAGCGCCGTCGTATTCGGCACTCCGCCGTCGCCGGCGCCCGGCAGGGCGTCGACCTGGAAGTAGCGCGCCCCGACGATCAACCCCAGTTCCACCACCATGACCAGCGCCACGACGATGCCCAGCGGAAGGAACCGGATAAAACCCTCGCGCATCCGCGCGACGTTGATGTCGAGCATCATCACCACGAACAGGAACAACACCATCACCGCGCCGACGTAGACCAGCACCAACACGATGCCGAGGAACTCTGCGCGCAGCGTGATCCACAACGCGGCGCTGTTGAAGAAGGCGAATACCAGGAACAGCACCGCGTGCACCGGATTGCGCGCGGTAATCATGCCTAGCGCCGACAACACGGTCAGCGTCGAAAAGAAGTAGAAGACGAATTCCAGAAAGCTCATCGTGCCCCCTCAGCGGTACGGCGCGTCAGCGGCGCGGTCGGCAGCGATCTGCGCTTCGTACTTGTCGCCGATCGCCAGGAGCTTCTGCTTGTCCATGATCTGCTCGCCGCGGTTCTCGAAATGGTATTCGAAGATGCGCGTCTCGACGATCGAATCGACCGGACAGGACTCTTCGCAGAAGCCGCAGTAAATGCACTTGAACAGGTCGATGTCATAGCGCGTGGTGCGCCGCGACCCGTCCGCACGCACTTCGGACTCGATGGTGATCGCCAACGCCGGACATACCGCCTCGCACAGCTTGCAGGCGATGCAGCGTTCCTCGCCGTTCGGATAGCGGCGCAGCGCGTGCAGGCCGCGGAAGCGGAACGACTGGGGGGTCTTCTCCTCCGGATAGCGCACCGTGATCTTGCGTTGGAACAGATAGCGCCCGGTGAGCCGCATGCCCTTGAGCAGCTCGATCAGGAGATAAGTGTGAAAGAAGCTTCGCAACGTTTTCATGTCAGCCCCCTCGCGAACCACGGCCCGACATTGAACGCCAGCGCCACGCCCTCGACCAATATCCACACGATGGTGACCGGAATCAGCACCTTCCAGCCGAGACGCATGATCTGATCGTAGCGGTAGCGCGGGAAGGTCGCACGGAACCACAGGAACAGGAACATGAACACCGCGGTCTTGATCAGCAGCCAGTGCAGACCTCCGGCCAGCAGCGGCCCCAGGAACGGCAGTTGCGCCCCCCAGGAGCCGAACGGCGACAACCAACCGCCGAAGAACAGCAGCGCGGCCAGTGCCGAGATCAGGACCATGTTGGCGTACTCGGCGAGAAAGAACACCGCGAAAGCCATACCGGAGTACTCAACGTGGAAGCCGGCCACGATTTCCGACTCGCCCTCGGCCACGTCGAAAGGAGCGCGGTTGGTCTCGGCGACGCCGGAAATCAGGTAAACCATGAACATCGGCAGCAGCGGCAGCCAGTACCAGTGCAGCACGCCGCCGCTCTGGGCACGCACGATGTCGCCCAGATTCAGGCTGCCGCTGACCATGAGCACGCCGACCAGGGCAAAGCCCATGGCAATCTCGTAGGCGACGATCTGCGCCGCCGAACGCAGGGCGCCGAGCAACGCATATTTGGAGTTCGATGCCCAGCCGGCCAGAATCACGCCGTACACGCCGAGCGAGGTCATCGCCAGCAGGTACAGCAGGCCGGCGTTGATGTCGGACAGGATCCAGCCGTCGTTGAAGGGAATCACCGCCCAGGCCGCCAACGCCGGCGCCAGTGCCAACACCGGCGCCAACAGGAACAGGAAGCGATTCGCGTTGGTCGGCAGAATCACCTCCTTGAACATTAGCTTTACCGCGTCGGCGATCGGCTGCAGCCATCCTTTCGGACCGACGCGATTCGGCCCCATGCGGACCTGGATGTAGCCGATGATCTTGCGTTCGGCGAAGGTGAAATACGCCACCACCACCATCAGCGGCACCAGAATCAGCACCACCTTGCCAAGGATCACCAGCAACGTACGCAGGTCGGCCGGAAACGCTCCCCACAAAGAAATCAGCCAGGCACTCATGCGCCACCTCCGACCGACTCGATGTTGACCGGACCGCAGATTGTACCCAACGCCTCGCTGCCGGCGACGCCGGCCGGGATCCAGGCCACCCCGTCGGCCAGCGAGTCGTCGGTGTGCAGATCCAGCACGGCGGAAGCATCGCCTTGGACGACGCGTACGCGTTCGGCCGCGACCAAACCCAGTTGGCTGCGCTGCGCGGCGTTCAGCCAGACGCCGGCACGCACCGCATCGGGCGTACGCTGCAACGCCCCGGCACGACGCACCTGCGGATCGACCGCGTAGAGGCCATGGCCGCCGCTGCGCATCAGCGAAGCACCGGCATGGGACCAGTGCAACTTGAACCCCGGCGCCGCGTCGATCGAGTTGTCGAAACGCAGTCCGGCCGGAAGCAATGCCTTGAGTTCGTCGCGTACGGCCTCGGAGGACATGAACTCGAAGCCACGCAAATCGAGCATGTTGCCCAGTACGCGCAGCACCTTCCAACCGGGGCGAGCCTCGCCTGGCGGCAGTGTGATGCCGCGGAAACTCTGCCAGCGGCCTTCGACATTGACGACCGTGCCCGAGGTCTCCGCCGCAGCTGCAATCGGGAGGATGACATCGGCGTATTCAAGCATGCTGGCATTCGCATAGGCGGCGAACGCGGCGACGAATCGGGCTTGGTGCAAGGCCGCCAGGGCCATCGACGGATTGGCACTATCGTAGTCGGGCTCGACGCCGTACAGGACGTAAGCCGAGCGCGGATCGACGCACATCGTCTGCGCGTCCAGCCCCTCTCCCGCCAACGCCTGCCCGGCCGGCCCGCGGTGCGGCAATACGCCGGCGATCCACGCACCGGCGGCATTGCCGCCTTCGGACAGATAGCCCAACTGCGCTCCCGTGCGCGCTGCAAGCTCGCCGGCCAGCGTACGCAGGCGGGCATAGTCGGGATGATTCAGCGCAAGCGGCCCGAGCAGCACGCTCGCGTTCTGCGCCGCGGACAGATGCTGCGCCATCCGCACCGCCCAATCGCCAGGCGCACGCTGACCCAACCAACTCGGCGATTCCTCATTCTTCCGACTGCAGACCGCCGCCAACAGATCCGCCAAGGCCTCGCCCAGTGCCTGGGGCGGGACGATATGGCGCGCCGCCAGCGGATGCGTGAACTCGAAGGCGCGTGGATTGATGTCCATGACGTGGGCACCTTCCAGAGCGGCCTTGCGCAGCCGGTGCCCGAGGATGGGTTGATCTTTGCGCGGGTTGGCCCCGACCAGCAGGACGGCGTCGTTCGATTCCAGCTCCTCGATCGACTGGCCCAGCCAGGGGAACAGCGGATCGCGTGCGGAATCGCTGAAATCCAGCTGACGCTGGCGGTGGTCGATCGAGCGGATGCCAATGCCGCGCAGCGCCTTCTGCAGCAGATAGCACTCTTCCAGCGTCGAACCCGGCGCAACCAGCGCCCCCACCGCTTCCGGCTCGTGCTCGCGCAGCCCCTCGGCCACCTTGGCCAGCGCCGTATCCCAGTCGGTCTCCTCCCAGCGGCCGCGCACCTTGATCTTGGGCGCGAGCACACGGTCGGCCGCATTCAGCCCTTCGTAGGCAAAGCGATCGCGATCGGAAATCCAGGTTTCGTTGAGCGACTCGTTCTCGCGCGGCACCACACGAACGATTTTTCCGTGCAGGGTATGCGCGTAAATGTTCGAGCCGACGCAGTCGTGCGCCGCCACGCCGGCATGCTGGATCATCTCCCAGGCGCGGCCGGAGAACCTGGAAGGCTTGGCGGTAAGCGCCCCGACCGGGCACAGATCGATCACGTTGCCGGACAGTTCCGAGGTCATGGTGTGCGCAACATAGGTCCCGATGCGCATGTTTTCGCCGCGGCCGGTCGCGCCAAGCTCGCGCAGACCGGCAACCTCGTCGCCGAAGCGCACGCAGCGCGTGCAGTGGATGCAGCGGGTCATGTCGGTCGCGACCAGCGGGCCGATGTCCGGATCCGGCACTACGCGCTTGGCCTCGACGTAACTCGATACGTCGCGACCGAAGCCCATCGCCACGTCCTGCAACTCGCACTCGCCGCCCTGATCGCAGATCGGGCAGTCCAGCGGATGGTTGATCAGCAGGAATTCCATGGTGCCCTGCTGGGCGGCCAGCGCCAGCGGAGAACGGGTAAATATCTTCATACCGTCCTGCACGGGTGTCGCGCAGGCCGGCAAAGGCTTTGGAGCGCGCTCGACTTCCACCAGACACATGCGGCAGTTGGCCGCCACGGAAAGCTTCTTGTGGTAGCAGAAACGCGGAATCTCGACGCCGTTGGCATCGGCAACTTCGATCAGCATCGTACCGCGCGGGGCGGGGTAACTGACGCCGTCGATCTGGATCGTGACCTGCTGCTCTTCACTCATAGCCATCGGCGTCCTCAGGTTTGCGCTGCCCAGGGCGTCGGTGCGGCGGCCACCATGCTGCGGCCGTGCTCGATATAATGGACGAATTCGTGCCGGTAATGCTGGAGGAAGCTGCGCACCGGCATGGCGGCGGCATCGCCCAAAGCACAAATCGTGCGTCCCTCGATCTTGCTCGCCACATCATCGAGGCGTTCGAGGTCTTCGATCCGCCCCTTGCCATCGACGATGCGTGTGAGCATGCGGTACAGCCAGCCGGTGCCCTCACGGCACGGCGTGCACTGCCCGCAGGATTCCTTGAAATAGAAGCGCGATATCCGCTGCAGCACTTTGACCATGTCGGCCGTTTCGTCCAGCACCATCACGGCGCCGGAGCCCAGCATCGATCCGGCCCTGGCGATGGACTCGTAATCCATACGTGCATTCAGCATGACTTCCCCCGGCACCACCGGCACCGAAGAACCGCCCGGAATCACGGCCTTGAGTGCACGCCCCTCCAGCACACCGCCGGCCATTTCCAGCAGCGCCGTGAACGGGAGCCCCATGGACACTTCATAATTGCCCGGCCGATTGACGTGTCCGGAGACGGAAAAAATCTTTTCGCCACCGGACTTTTCGGTGCCCAGCCCCGAGAACCAGGCCCCGCCGTTGCGCATGATCGCCGGCACCGAAGACAGAGTCTCGGTGTTGTTGATCGTGGTCGGACGACCGTAAAGCCCGAAATTGGCCGGGAACGGCGGCTTGAAGCGCGGCTGGCCCTTCTTGCCTTCCAGCGACTCGATCAGCGCCGTTTCCTCGCCGCAGATGTAGGCGCCGGCACCCAGCGTGGGATACAGGTCGAAATCGATCCCGGTAGCCTGGATGTTCTTGCCCAGCAGACCGAGTTCGTAGGCCTCCTCCACCGCACGGGCAAACCGCAGGTACGGCTCGTCGAGAAACTCGCCGCGCATGTAGTTGTAGCCGACCGTCGCGCCGATCGCGAAACCGGCGATCGCCATGCCCTCGACCAGCGCATGCGGATTGAAGCGCAGAATGTCGCGATCTTTGCAGGTGCCTGGTTCGGACTCGTCGGAGTTGCAGACGATGTACTTCTGCCCCGGGGCCTGGCGCGGCATAAAACTCCACTTCAAACCGGTGGGGAAGCCGGCGCCGCCGCGTCCACGCAGATTCGACGCCTTGATGTTCTCGATCACCTCGTCGCGGGTCGGCCGCTCCGCCAGGATCTTGCGCCACGCGTCGTAGCCGCCTTGGGCCTGGTAGGCCTCGAGGCTCCAGGGTTCGGCATGGTTCAGCGTTGTAAGACAGACCTGATTCACACCGCTTACTCCAGCGAATCGAGAATCTCGTCGACCGCATTAGGGGTCAGATTCTCGTGGTAGACGTGGTCGACCTGCATCATCGGCGCCCCACAACAGGCGGCCAGGCATTCTTCCTCGCGCTTGAGGAAGAACTTGCCGTCCGGCGTGCTCTCACCCAGCTTGATGCCGAGTTTGTTCTCGATGTACTCGACCACCTCGTCACCGCCCCGCAGCAAACAGGAGACATTGGTGCATACCGCAATCGTGTGCCGCCCAACCGGCTCGAGGTTGAACATCGAGTAGAAACTGGCCACCTCGTACACGGCAATCGGCGGAATACCGATGTACTCGGCCACCGCATCCATTTTCTCCGTACTCAGCCAGTGGTCCTCGTGCTGCACTGCGCGCAGCGCGGCCAGCACGGCAGACTGGCGCTGGTCGTCGGGATAGCGGCTCAGCCACTCGTCGATTTCATGCCTGACGTGCGCGGACAACAGGCCCGCATCACTCGCTGCGCCGTCACTCATCAGCGATCCACCTCTCCAAAGACAATGTCTTGCGTGCCGATGATGGCAACCACGTCCGCCAGCATATGGCCGCGGCTCATCTCGTCGAGTGCCGACAAATGCACGAAACCCGGCGCACGGACCTTGAGGCGGTAAGGCTTGTTCGCCCCGTCCGAGACCAGGTAAACACCGAACTCGCCCTTGGGGTGTTCGACGCCGGCATAGGCTTCGCCCGCCGGCAGGCAATACCCTTCAGTGAACAGTTTGAAGTGATGAATCAGCGACTCCATATCGGCCTTCATCTCTTCGCGCGGCGGCGGCGCCAGCTTGTGGTTGTCCGACATCACCGGGCCTGGGTTCTTTCGCAGCCAGTCGATGCACTGCTTGATGATGGCGTTGGCCTGACGCATTTCCTCGACGCGCACCAGATAGCGGTCGTAGCTGTCGCCGTTGACGCCCACCGGGATATCGAAATCGAGACGATCGTAGACTTCGTAAGGCTGCTTCTTGCGCAGATCCCACTCGATACCGGAGCCGCGCAGCATCGGGCCGGTGAAGCCCAACGCCAACGCGCGCTCGGCAGACACCACGCCGATATCCACCGTGCGCTGCTTCCAGATCCGGTTGTCCGTCAGCAAAGTCTCGTACTCGTCCACGCAGCCGGGGAAACGATCAGTGAACGCTTCGAGGAAATCGAGCAACGAGCCGCTGCGTTCTTCGTTCAGGCGCGAGGTCTCGCGTTCGCTGCGCCAGCGCGAATCGGCGTACTTGGGCATGCTGTCCGGAAGGTCGCGATACACGCCGCCGGGTCGGTAGTAGGTCGCGTGCAGCCGCGCACCCGACACCGCCTCGTAGCAATCCATCAGGTCCTCTCGTTCGCGGAAAGCGTAGAGGAAGACGCTCATGGCACCGATATCCAGGGCATGCGCGCCAAGCCACAGCAGGTGGTTGAGCAGGCGCGTCACCTCGTCGAACATGACCCTGATGTACTGAGCGCGCAGCGGTACTTCGACGCCGAGCAGCTTTTCGATGGCGAGCACGTAACCGTGCTCGTTGCACATCATCGAGACGTAATCGAGCCGGTCCATATAACCGATGCTCTGGTTATACGGCTTGCTCTCGGCGAGTTTTTCGGTTGCGCGGTGTAGGAGTCCGATATGCGGGTCGGCGCGCTCAATCACCTCACCGTCCATCTCCAGCACCAGGCGCAGCACGCCGTGTGCGGACGGATGCTGGGGACCGAAGTTCAGGGTGTAGTTGCGAATCTCAGGCATCGGAGGCGCCCTCGTCTTCGACCGCCTGCTCCACGTAGCGGCTGTCGTGGCGGATCACGCGCGGCACGAGCACGCGCGGCTCGATGCTGACCGGTTCGTAAATAACCCGCATCTGCTCCGGGTCATAGCGCATCTCGACATGCCCGATGAGCGGAAAATCCTTGCGGAACGGATGTCCGACAAAACCGTAATCGGTCAACAGGCGGCGCAGGTCGGGATGGCCGTCGAATACGATACCGAACAGATCGAACGCCTCGCGCTCGAACCAATTGGCCACCGGCCAGATGCCTGTCACGCTCGGCAGCCGCGGCATGTCGTCATCGCTACAGTACGCCCTGAGTCGCAAGCGCCGGTTGCTCGACACCGAGAGCAAATGATAAACGGCCGCGAACCGCGGACCGTCGTGGCGGCGCGTCGGTGTCGGCTCATCGAAACTGAAATATGCGGACGTGCTCGGCCGCACACCCCGGCTGAAGCCTTCCGCGGAGGCTCCCTCGCTGCGCCACTCGTCGACCCCATAGTGCAGATAATCGATACCGCACAGGTCGATCAGTTGCTCGAAACCGAACTCCGGCTCGTCGCGCAGCGTCTGCGCGATCACCGGCAAGGCGTCCGCGGCTACCACGAGCGTCAGCTCGCCGTGCGTCGCACGTGACAGTTCGATGCCGTCGCCGAAACGCTTTTGCAACGCTTCGGACAGAGTCTTCAGTTCATCCGTCATGTGTGTGTCGCACCCCGTGGGCACACTCATCGCGCGATGGTGTTGGTTCGGCGGATTTTATTCTGCAACTGCAGGATGCCATACAACAGGGCTTCGGCAGTCGGCGGACAGCCCGGCACATAGATATCCACGGGCACGATACGATCGCAACCGCGCACAACCGCGTATGAATAGTGGTAATACCCCCCACCGTTGGCGCACGAGCCCATTGAAATGACCCAGCGCGGCTCGGCCATCTGATCGTAAACCTTGCGCAATGCCGGGGCCATCTTATTGACCAGCGTGCCGGCGACGATCATCACGTCCGATTGCCGGGGGCTGGGCCGGAACAGGATGCCGAAGCGATCGAGGTCGTAGCGCGCAGCGCCCGCATGCATCATCTCGACCGCGCAGCACGCCAAACCGAAGGTCATCGGCCATAGGGAACCGGTGCGTGCCCAGTTGATGAGCTTGTCGGCGCTGGTGGTCACCCAGCCCTTGTCCAGAACGCCTTCTATTCCCATTCCAGCGCCCCTTTCTTCCATTCGTAGATGAAACCGACCACCAGGACGCCCAGAAACACGGCCATAGCCAGAAGGCCGAACAGCCCTATGTGCCCAAGCGCGACCGCCCACGGAAACAGGAAGGCGATCTCCAGATCGAAAACGATGAACAGGATGGCAACGAGGTAGTAGCGCACATCGAACTTCATGCGCGAATCCTCAAAGGCCTCGAAACCGCACTCGTATGGCGCGTCCTTGGCCGGATCGGGACGCCGTGGTCCCAGCAGCATCCCCAAAGAAAGAGGAGCAACGCCGACGATTGTGCCGACGAGGATGAAAACCAGTATCGGGAGATAGTTCTCCAACATGACCGCCCGCTCCTCCTGCTGACGCCCGCTCGCCGTGATAATCAACGCGATCATCGACCACGCGGCGACTGGATTTTTAGTTTTCAGCGCCGTTTCCGGCACTCTTGCTGTGACTGGAGTCTATGTCAGGTTTTTTTCCGCTGTCAATAACAGTAAAACCTAATAAGCCTTACTTTTCAATGGGTTAAAAAAAAGCCACTGGGGTACGTCTTGTACCACAGCGGCCTCATGCCTGGTGCCGATGGCCGGAGTCGAACCGGCACGGCTTTCGCCACTACCCCCTCAAGATAGCGTGTCTACCAATTCCACCACATCGGCTAAAATTAATTTACAAATTTACCATAAACAAATGCGTTCGTCATTGCTTCGGCACGTCGGACTGCGTCGGAACCGTGGCCGGAGCGGCAGGCGCCGGTTTACTGGCCGCACCAATGACCTGTTGCGCGCCGGGCTGGTCGACGACACTGCCGCCTGCGCTGCTGTGCGCCGAAAGATAGGCCAGACCAAGGCTGTTCAGGAAAAACACCGCCGCCAGCACCCCCGTGGTGCGACTCAGGAACGTCGACGAACCACGAGCGCCGAAAACCGTACCGGAGGCGCCGCTACCAAACGCCGCGCCTGCATCGGCACCCTTGCCGTGCTGAAGCAACACCAGGACGATTATCGCGATGGCGGCAACCACCTGAAGTCCGATAAGCAGGGAATACAGCATTCAATCCTCTCAAGCTGCGCGGCAGATTGCCAAAAAGGCATCGGCGTCCAGTGATGCGCCGCCAATCAGTCCGCCATCAATATCCGGCATCGCAAAAAGCTCTGCCGCGTTGTCTGGTTTCACGCTACCACCGTAGAGCATGCAGCACTCCTCGGCAGCCACTGTCGATTCACGCAAACGGGCCCGCATGAAAGCATGCACCGCCTGCGCCTGTTCGGGACTCGCCGTCAGACCGGTACCGATCGCCCAGACCGGTTCGTATGCAACCACCGACTGCGCAACCGCATCCGCGCCGGCAACGGCGACAACGGCATCGAGTTGGCGAGCAATCACAGCCTCGGTCACACCGCTTTCGCGCTCCTCAAGCGTCTCGCCAACACACAGGATGGGCACCAAGCCCGCCCCGCGCGCCGCTACGAACTTGCGCGCGACCAGCGCATCACCCTCGCCGTAAAGGCTGCGTCGTTCGGAATGACCTACGATGGCGTAGTGGCACCCCATTTCGACCAGCATCCGAGCCGACACCTCGCCGGTATAAGCCCCTTCGGCTTCGGCGCAAACGTCCTGCGCTCCCAAGCGTATCGCCGAGCCACTCAAGAAGGCTGCCGCCTCGCCCAGATACACGAACGGAGGACAAACTGCGACATCGGCCTCAACCCCATCGGCGAGGCCGGCGACCACAGCGCCTACGAGCGATCGCACCAGATCCCGGGAACCATTCAATTTCCAGTTGCCGGCAACCAGTCGCTGTCGCATCGTCGCTACCTCTTCAATGTCGCTTCGCGAAAGCGGGCAAGATTACCGTCGCCCCGCATATAAATCAATCCACCGGAAGCGCTTCGCTCTCCTGGGCGTCACGCACTGCGCCCGCAAGCTGATCAGCGAGAGCGCGTACTTGGCGAGCCTCACGCCCCTCGACCATGACCCGCAGCAGGGGTTCCGTGCCAGACGGACGCAGCAACACACGCCCCTTGGTACCCAGAGTCGCCTCCACGTCTTTCACTGCCGCGCTTATCTGTGTATTGCTGCGCAGGTCAAAGCCACGGCGCATCGGCACATTGACCAGAATCTGCGGATACTTATAAAGATCCCCGCGCAACTCCTGCAGACTCTTGCCGCTGACCACGGCTTCAACAAGCACCTCCAGCGCCGCAATGATGCCGTCGCCGGTCGTATGATGGTCCAGGCAAATCAGGTGACCGGACGTTTCCCCGCCGAGCTGCCAGCCTCGCGCTTGCAGCAGCTCCATCACATAGCGATCACCGACCCCGGCGCGCGCGAACGGCACCTTCAGATCGGACAAGGCGAGTTCCAGGCCGAGATTGCTCATCAGCGTGCCGACCACCCCGCCGACCAGCGTTTCGCGCCTGATGCGCGAACGGGCAAGAATGAACAGCAGATCGTCGCCATCCACCACCTCGCCGGCGCCGTCCACCATGATCACGCGATCGCCGTCGCCGTCCAAAGCGATGCCCAGGTCGGCCTGGTGGCTCAGCACGGCGTCGGCCAGACGGCTGGGATTTGTGGAACCGCAGCCAGCGTTGATATTCAGTCCGTCAGGCTCGTGGCAAATCGCGACTACCTCGGCGCCCAGCTCGGCAAACACGGCTGGAGCGACCTGGTAGGTAGCCCCATTAGCACAATCGACCACCACCTTGATGCCGTGCAGGTTCGTCCCGAAAGGCACCGTGCTCTTGCAGAACTCGATATAGCGCCCAACCGCATCCGGCATACGCTCGACTTTGCCCAGTTCTGCCGAATCCACCACGGTCATTTCGCGTTCGAGTTCGTCCTCGATCGCGTGTTCGATCGAATCGGGGAGTTTGGCGCCCTGCCCGGAGAAAAACTTGATGCCGTTGTCGTAGTAGGGGTTATGCGAAGCGCTGATGACGATGCCCGCATTGGCGCGGAACGTGCGGGTGAGGTAGGCCACCCCAGGAGTAGGCATCGGCCCGATGAGGCGAGTATTGACGCCCGCAGCGGACAAGCCCGACTCCAGCACGGATTCGAACATGTAGCCGGATATCCGCGTGTCTTTGCCGACCAGAATGAGGCGGCGTCCGTCTTGGGCCAGAACGCGCCCGACCGCCCATCCTAGGCGCAACACGAAATCCGGCGTCATCGGTGCCGAACCGACTCTGCCGCGGATACCATCCGTACCGAAATATCGACGCTTATCGCTCATTAGTTCACTCCACCGGTTTCAGCCCGCACGGCCCATGCCACGCGCAAGGCCTCGCAAGTCGCCTTCACGTCATGAACGCGCAACAGACGGGCGCCTGCCAGTGCCGCAGCGACCGCCGCCCCGACGCTACCGAACAGTCGCTGCTCCACGGGCACCTGACCCAGAAGAGCCCCAATCACGCTCTTGCGCGACACGCCGATCAAGATGGGACGGCCGGCCGCCAGCAGGCGCGGGGTCGCCTTGAGCAGCGCGACATTGTGCTCTACCGTCTTGCCGAAACCGATGCCAGGATCCAACACGATGCGTTCGGGCCCGATTCCGACTGCTTCGCAGCTTTCCGCCCGTTGCCGCAGGAACGCCTCGACCTCGCCAACCACATCCTCGTACTGTGGCGTCTGCTGCATCGTGCGCGGTTCGCCTTGCATATGCATCAGACAAACTGCGGCGGCGCTGTCGGCGACCGCCTCGATCGCGCCCGGTTCGCGCAATGCGTTGATGTCGTTGATCATGCCGGCGCCTTCGGCGATACACTGTCGAATCACCTCAGCGCGCCGCGTATCGACGGAGACCGGCACCGGCAGTTCCCTCGTCAGCCTGCGCACCACCGGCACGACACGCCTCAACTCCTCGTCCAGCGACACATCCTCAGCCCCTGGCCGCGTAGACTCGCCGCCGACATCAATGATCGCGGCTCCCTCGTCAACCATCTCCCACGCACGGACTGCGGCGCGCTCAAGCACGTCGTAACGACCACCGTCGGAGAAGGAATCGGGCGTCACGTTCAGGATGCCCATGACGCGCGGCTCGGACAGATCCACGCAACGCGTGCCGCAATGGAGCTCAAACGAACGAGGCGGCGCCCGATCATCGGGCGCCGCCTCCACAAGACTCATCGTCATTGCTATCCGATCAATGCAGACTGGCCGGATCGCCAATCTTGCCGCTACCGGAATCCGAACTGGGCTGCTGCTCGCCGGTCGGCGCAGTCGGTCCGGAGGTCGGGCCCTCATCGCTCCAATCGGACGGCGGCCGCGGCGTCTTGCCGGCCATGATGTCGTCGATCTGCTTGGTGTCGATCGTCTCGTATTTCATCAGCGCTTCGGACATCAGATGCAACTTGTCCATATTGTCTGTCAGGATCTGATTGGCGCGATTGTAGTTGCGCTCGATCACCGCACGGATTTCCTCGTCGATGGCATGCGCCGTCTCGTCCGAGACCTGCTTGTGCTGCGTCACGCTGCGGCCGAGAAACACCTCGCCCTCCTCCTCGCTGTAGGCGAGCGGGCCAAGGCGCTGCGAAAGTCCCCACTTGGTCACCATGTTGCGCGCGATGTCAGTGGCACGCTCGATATCGTTGGAGGCACCAGTGGTCACCTTCTCCGCGCCGAAGATCAACTCTTCGGCGATACGCCCGCCGAACAGGCTCGAAATCTGGCTTTCGAGGCGCTGCTTGCTGTAGCTGTAGCGATCCTCTTCCGGCAGGAACATGGTCACGCCCAGCGCCCGGCCGCGCGGAATGATGCTGACCTTGTACACCGGATCGTGGTCGGGAACCGTCAGACCGACGATGGCATGACCGGACTCGTGATAAGCCGTCTGTTTCTTCTCGTCGTCGCTCATCACCATGGAGCGGCGCTCGGCGCCCATCATGATCTTGTCCTTGGCACGCTCGAAGTCGATCATATCCACCTCGCGCTTGTTGGCGCGCGCGGCGAACAGCGAGGCTTCGTTGACCAAGTTGGCCAAATCGGCACCGGAGAAACCCGGCGTACCACGCGCGATGATCGACGGTTGCACATCTTCGCCGAGCGGCACGCGACGCATGTGAACCTTGAGGATCTGTTCGCGGCCACGCACATCGGGCAGTGGCACCACCACCTGACGGTCGAAACGACCCGGGCGCAGCAGCGCCGGATCCAGCACATCGGGCCGGTTAGTCGCGGCGATCACGATAACGCCCTCAGTACCCTCGAAACCATCCATCTCGACCAGCAGCTGGTTGAGGGTCTGCTCGCGCTCGTCATGCCCACCGCCCAGGCCAGCGCCGCGGTGACGGCCGACCGCATCGATTTCGTCGATGAAGATGATGCAGGGCGCCTGCTTCTTGGCCTGTTCGAACATGTCGCGAACACGCGAGGCGCCAACGCCGACGAACATTTCCACGAAGTCGGAACCCGAGATGCTGAAGAACGGCACCTTGGCTTCGCCGGCAATAGCCTTGGCCAGCAGCGTCTTACCCGTGCCGGGCGAACCCACCATCAAAACACCGCGGGGTATCTTGCCGCCGAGCTTCTGGAACTTGCCGGGATCGCGCAGGAATTCGACCAGTTCAGCCACTTCCTCCTTGGCTTCCTCGACACCGGCCACATCCGCAAACGTAACCTTGATCTGATCCTCGGTCATCATTCGCGCGCGGCTCTTGCCGAAGGACATGGCGCCACGGCCACCACCTCCGCCCTGCATTTGGCGCAGGAAGAATATCCACACGCCGATCAGCAGCAGCATCGGGAACCAGCTGATGAGGATCGAAAGCAGCAACGACTCCTTCTTCGGCGCTGCCGCGGACACGTTGACGCCGTTGTTGAGCAAGTCGCCGATCATGCCGGGGTCGTTCGGCGGCGTATACGTCGTGAAATTATTGCCGCCGTCGGTCACGCCCTTCAGCGTATCCCCGTCGATCATCACGCTACGCACACGGCCGCTCTTGACCGCCTCGATGAACTGCGAGTAGCTCATCGCGGACGACGAAGACCCGCTCTGCTGACTGAAGTTATTAAAAACCGACATCAGCACGACGGCAATTACCGCCCAAAGAATGATGTTCTTAACCAAATCGTTCAAGGCGACACCTCAATACGCCGTCCACTATCGCATGGACATTACTACAGTTTGTGCGCTACGGCCACGATATAGACTTCCCTGCTGCGTGGCCGGGAAGCCTTCGGCTTACGCACCGAAACCTTGGTGAAGCGTTTGCGCACATCCATGATAAAAGCATCCGAGCCTTCGCCCTGGAACAGTTTCATCACGAAAGTCCCGCCAGGCTTGAGCACTCGCCCCGCCATGTCCAGCGCCAATTCGGCCAACACCATGGCCCGTGGCTGGTCGACCGCGTCCACGCCACTTATATTGGGCGCCATATCTGAGATTACAAGGTCGGCCACCCGTCCACCCAAGCGATCGAGCAAAGCCTGCAGGACAGCCTCTTCGCGAAAGTCGCCCTGTACGAACTCGACGCCGGCCAACTCGTCCATCGGCAGGATGTCCGTAGCCACCACGCGGCCGCCGTGCCCCACGCGATCGCGCGCCACTTGGCTCCAGCCTCCAGGCGCCGCGCCGAGATCCACCACGACCATACCGCGCTTGAGTAGCCCGCTTCGTTCATCCAGTTCGATGAGCTTGTAGGCGGCACGCGAGCGCATGCCCTCAGCCTGCGCCTTCTGGACATAGGAGTCGGAAAAATGCTCCTTCAACCAACGACTGCTGCTCTTGCTACGGGCCACCCTGAACTCCTAAACTGCGCGCCCCCGCGAACCACGGATGAACACGATGGAACTGGACACACAGCAACGCCGCGCGCTCAAAGTACAAGCGCATCACCTTAAGCCGGTGATTCTGATCGGACAGAAAGGCCTTCACGACGCCCTCAGGGAGGAATTGGAACTCGCGCTCGATCATCACGAACTGCTGAAGATAAAGATCGCCGCCGACAGAGAGAGCGCCGACACCATCGTCGAGCAGCTTCTCGTACAAACCGGAGCAACCTTGATCCAACGTATCGGCGGCACTGCCACGATCTACCGCAAACGCATCGAACGCTGAAGCAGGCTCAAACGTAGCGCACCACGAGGATTTCGTATTCACGGGTCCCGCCGGGCGCCTGCACCACGGCCACATCACCCTCTTCCTTGCCGATCAACGCTCGCGCTATGGGCGAGCTGATGGAAATGCGGCCGCGCTTGATGTCTGCCTCGTCCTCGCCGACGATCTGGTAGGTCATCTCGTCGCCACTGTCCTCATCGGCAAGATCCACCGTGGCCCCGAACACGACCTTGCCGGCAGCGTTCAGCTTGGTGACGTCAATCACCTGCGCGTTGCTCAGCTTGGCCTCGATATCCTTGATGCGGCCCTCGATGAAGCCCTGTTGTTCGCGCGCCGCGTGATACTCGGCGTTTTCCTTCAGGTCGCCATGCGCGCGCGCCTCGGCGATCGCGGCAACGACGCGCGGGCGGTCTTCGGATTTGAGCTTCTGCAACTCCGCCTTGAGCATTTCCGCTCCGCGCAGCGTCAACGGTACTTTGCTCATCGCTGATTCTCCTCGTGCAAATCCTGCAAGCGGTAGACCGCTTCGTTCTCCAAGAAGTCCATGGCGTGTCCCATGGCGATCGCGGCAGCGATCGTGGTGGTATACGCCACTTTGTGTTGCAGTGCCTCACGGCGGATTGTGAAAGAGTCCGCGATGGCCTGCTTATTGGCCGTCGTATTGACGATCAGGTCGATCTGATCGTTCTTGATCATGTCGACGATGTGCGGGCGCCCTTCCGTGACCTTGTTGACGATCTCGCATTCTAGACCAGCCGTCTGCAGTGCATCTGCGGTACCGCGCGTTGCCACGACCTGAAACCCTCGCGCCAGCAGCACCTTGCACACCTCGACCGCACCGATCTTGTCCTCGTCGCGCACGCTGACGAAAGCGCGTCCGCCACGCGGCAGTTCCACGCCGGCAGCCAACTGGGCTTTGGCGAATGCCTCGCCGAAGCTGCGGCCCACGCCCATGACCTCACCGGTCGACTTCATCTCCGGCCCCAGAATCGGATCCACGCCAGGGAACTTGATGAACGGGAACACAGCCTCCTTCACCGCATAGTAAGGTGGCTTGACCTCGTCGCCCACACCTTGTTCGCGCAGACTGCGCCCCGCCATGCAGCGCGCCGCGATCTTGGCCAGCGGCAAACCGGTCACTTTCGACACGAAAGGCACCGTGCGCGAGGCGCGCGGATTCACCTCCAGCACATAGATGTCGTCGCCCTTGATCGCGAACTGCGTGTTCATGAGCCCGATCACGCGCAAACCCAGCGCCATCTTGCGCACCTGCTCACGCATGCGCTCGAGCACGTGCTCGTCGAGCGAGTACGTCGGCAGCGAACAGGCTGAATCGCCCGAATGCACGCCGGCCTGCTCGATATGCTGCATGATGCCGCCGATCATCACGTCCTTGCCGTCGCAGATGGCATCGACGTCCACCTCGATGGCGTCGTCGAGGAAATGGTCGAGCAGCACCGGGGCATCGTTGGAAACCTTGACCGCCTCGCGCATGTAGCGCTGCAGGTCTTCCTCGTTGTAGACGATTTCCATGGCCCGGCCGCCGAGCACATAGGAGGGGCGCACCACGACCGGGTAGCCGACCTGCTCGGCCAGGCGGGTCGCCTCGGCTTCGCTGCGCGCGGTGCGGTTGGGCGGCTGCATCAGATCGAGTTCGCCGATCAACTGTTGGAAACGCTCGCGATCCTCGGCCAGATCGATCGAATCGGGCGAGGTGCCGATGATCGGCGCGCCGGCGGCTTCCAGGTCGCGCGCCAGCTTGAGCGGTGTCTGACCGCCGTATTGCACGACAACGCCTTTGGGGTTTTCGATCGCGATAATTTCGAGCACGTCCTCCAGGGTCAGCGGCTCGAAGTACAACCGATCGGAAATATCGTAATCCGTCGACACCGTCTCCGGATTGCAATTGACCATAATCGATTCATAGCCATCCTCGCGCAATGCAAGGGAGGCGTGCACGCAGCAGTAGTCGAACTCGATACCCTGGCCGATACGGTTCGGACCTCCGCCGAGCACGATGATCTTATCGCGCTGCGACGGCAGCGCCTCGCATTCTTCCTCGTACGTCGAATAGAGGTAAGCTGTCGTGGTGGCGAACTCGGCCGCGCAGGTGTCCACCCGCTTGTACACGGGGCGCACGCTCAGCTCGTGGCGGCGGCGGCGCAGCGTCTTTTCGGTTTCGCCCAACAGGCGTGCCAGGCGGCGGTCGGAAAAACCTTTGCGCTTGAGTCCACGCAGCGCATCGGCATCGAGCGACTCCATCGATACGCCCTTGAGTTCATTCTCGGTGAGCACCAAGTCCTCGATCTGTGCCAGGAACCACGGATCGATGTGCGTTAGCTCGAACACATCGTCCAGACTCAGGCCCAGGCGAAACGCATCGGCCACGTACCAGATACGCTCGGCGCTCGGCACGCGCAGTTCCTGCCGCACGCGAGCCAGCGCCTCCTCTCCGTCGGCAGGCTCAACCATTTCGTTGAGGCCGTCGACGCCGATCTCCAGGCCGCGCAACGCCTTCTGGAAGGACTCCTGGAACGTGCGCCCGATCGCCATGACCTCGCCGACCGACTTCATCTGAGTGGTCAGGCGGCGATCCGCGAGAGGGAACTTCTCGAACGTGAAGCGCGGGATCTTGGTGACCACATAGTCGATGGTCGGCTCGAAAGAGGCCGGCGTTGCACCGCCTGTGATCTCGTTGCGCAACTCGTCCAGCGTATAGCCCACGGCCAGCTTGGCAGCGACCTTGGCGATGGGGAAACCGGTCGCCTTGGAGGCCAACGCCGAGGAGCGCGAGACGCGCGGGTTCATCTCGATGACGAGCAGCCGACCCGTTTCGGGATCGACGGCGAACTGTACGTTGGAACCGCCTGTATCGACGCCGATCTTGCGCAACACGGCGATCGAGGCGTCGCGCATGCGCTGGTATTCCTTGTCGGTGAGCGTCTGCGCAGGCGCCACCGTGATCGAATCCCCCGTGTGCACGCCCATCGGATCGAGGTTTTCGATCGAGCAGATGATGATGCAGTTGTCGGCGTGGTCGCGCACGACCTCCATCTCGTACTCTTTCCAGCCGAGCACGGACTCTTCCAGCAGGATTTCATGCGTCGGCGACATCTCCAGGCCGCGCTTGATGATCTCCTCGAATTCCTCGCGGTTGTAGGCGATGCCGCCACCGCTGCCGCCCATGGTGAAGGACGGTCGGATGATCACCGGATAGCCGATGCTGGCCTGTGCCTGCAGCGCCTCCTCGAAGCTGTGCGCGATCGATGCGCGCGGGCACTCCAGACCGATGTCGCTCATCGCATGGCGGAAGCGTTCGCGATCCTCGGCCATGTCTATGGCATCCTGGTCCGCGCCGATCATCTCCACGCCGTACTGCTCGAGCACGCCCTCGCGCGCCAGATCCAGCGCACAATTCAGGGCCGTCTGGCCGCCCATGGTCGGCAACAGCGCATCGGGACGCTCGGCGGCGATGATGCGCGCCACCGTGTTCCACTCGATCGGCTCGATGTAAACCGAATCCGCCATCTCGGGATCGGTCATGATCGTGGCCGGATTGGAGTTCACCAGGATGACGCGGTAGCCCTCCTCCCTCAGGGCTTTGCACGCCTGCGCGCCGGAGTAGTCGAACTCGCAGGCCTGCCCGATCACGATCGGCCCGGCGCCGATAATGAGAATGCTTTTTATATCAGAACGTTTTGGCATAATCTTCAGGTATTCCGAGAGCCTGCCTCAGGCACGCATGAGTTCGATGAAACGGTCGAAAAGTCCGGCCACGTCGTGCGGCCCCGGACTCGCCTCTGGATGTCCCTGGAAGCTGAAGGCAGGACAATCGGTACGCTCGACTCCCTGCAACGTACCGTCGAACAGCGAACGGTGCGTCGGGCGGAGCACGGCCGGAAGACTGGCTTCCTCGACCGCAAAACCGTGATTCTGCGAGCTGATCATCACGCGCCCGCTGGCCAGATCCTGTACCGGGTGATTGGCACCATGGTGGCCGAACTTCATCTTGGCGGTGCGTGCGCCGCTGGCCAGCCCCAACAACTGATGCCCAAGGCAGATGCCGAACATGGGGAGCTTCCGTTCCAGCAGGATGCGAATCGACTCGATGGCGTAGTCGCAGGGCTCAGGGTCGCCAGGGCCGTTCGACAGGAACACGCCGTCGGGCTGCAGCGCCAGGATCTCAGCAGCCGGCGTCTGCGCCGGCACGACGGTCACCCGGCAGCCGCGGTCGGCAAGCAGACGCAGAATATTGCGCTTCACTCCGAAATCGTAGGCAACCACATGCAGCGGCTGCGCAGATGCCTCGAATGCGCGGAAACCACCCTCATCGCGCCAACTACCGTCGAGCCACTCGTAAGTCACATCGGTGGTCACTTCACGCGCCAGATCCATCCCTTTGAGACCGGGGAAGCCTCGCGCAGCGGCCAGGGCACGGTCGGCGTCGACGTCATCGGCCTGGATGCAGCCATTCTGCGCCCCCTTGTCACGCAGGATTCGCGTCAGGCGCCGCGTGTCGATACCGGCGATGGCCACGACCCCGCGCTGACGCAGATAGTCTTCCAGCGAGGTTTCCGCTCGCCAGCTCGAACTGCGTAGCGGCAGATCGCGCACCACCAATCCACTGGCGAAGATCCGTCCGGCTTCCTCGTCTTCCTGATTGACCCCCACATTGCCGATATGCGGATAGGTCAGCGTGACGATTTGTCGCGCGTACGAAGGATCGGTAAGGATTTCCTGATAGCCGCTCAACGCCGTGTTGAAAACCACCTCACCAACACTTTCTCCACCGGCACCAATCGCCTCACCGTAAAAGAGGCTCCCGTCTTCAAGTGCTAACAAGGCAGGTCGTTTCAACTTGATCACCCATCCAGATACAGAAAACGGGAAGGCGCCATGCCTATCCCGTCGCGAATTAACATTTGCGGCCGCGAAGAGGCGCGGTGCAGGCGTGCGAAAAAGCGCCTGGCGTCATCGACGCCGCGCGCATCAGCTCTTCATCAGGCAAGGCGAGATTTTACGCGAGCACCCGAGTCATGTCCACGCGCGGTCCCCCAGCCAGGCGTCAAATCAAGCCCAGCACGTCCTGCATGTCGTAGCGACCGCGCTCACGCCCCATGATCCACTGCGCAGCGCGCAACGCGCCATTGGCGAAGGTCATACGGCTCGAGGCCTTGTGCACGATTTCCACTCGCTCGCCCATACCCGCGAACATCACGGTATGTTCGCCTACGATGTCGCCGGCACGGATGGTTTCGAAACCGATGGTCTTGCGCTCGCGCGCGCCGGTACGCCCCTCGCGGCCATAGACGGCACACTCGCCGAGATCGCGCCCCAGCGCCTCGGCGACCACCTCGCCCATGCGCAGCGCGGTGCCCGACGGTGCATCGACCTTGTGGCGGTGGTGGGCCTCGATGATTTCGATATCCACCTCGTCCCCCAGCACGCGCGCCGCCGTGTCGAGCAGCTTGAGGCAGAGATTGACGCCGACGCTCATGTTCGGCGCCAACACCAGAGCGATGTCCTCGGCCGCCGCGTCGAGTTCCGCGCGTTGATCTGTGCTGAAGCCCGTGGTGCCAATGACCATGCGCCTGCCGTGCCTGCGGCAGATGTCGGCATGCGCCAGGCTGGCCTCGGGTAGAGTGAAGTCGATCAGCACATCGAAATCCCGCACGACCTTCTCGAGATCGTCGACCACCGGCACGCCGAGCCGGCCGATGCCCGCCAGCTCACCGGCGTCACGTCCGACCGCGTCTCCATCGGCGCGGTCGACCGCGGTCGCCAGTTCCACTCCGTCCTGCCCCTGCGCAGCCTCGATCAGGCTACGGCCCATGCGTCCGCCGGCTCCAACCACCGCAATTCGCGTCATCCCTGATTCCTCGATGTGTCACCAACTGATGTAGGCATAACCCTGTTCCTGCAGTTCCATCAGATCCGCCGCACCGACCTCGACCCGTTTCGCGAAAGGCAACAGATCCGCTTCGGTCCACTTCAGGCTTTTCATCGTGTTGCCGCAGGCGTGGAATTGCACGCCGTATTGCGCCAGGCTCGACACTCGCTGACGGATCGGCTCACTCACCGGACGCTGAGGGTGTTTGCCCAGGATATGAATGCCTGGCCCGAACGCGACCACGGCGATATCGACATTGTCCGGATAAGCGCGCAGCAGGGCGCCGATGGAGAACAGCACATGTTCCTGGTAATCGGCATCCGATTTATTGAACTGGTACACAACCTTGTGCGCAGCCGGATCGCCCGGGAAACGCAGCTCGTCGCTGGCTCGAGCCACATGCGAAGATGCCAGGCCCACCAAACCGGCGCCGGCAATCACGCCACCACCCAACAAACGACGCCGGCCGGCATCGACGAGTCCCGGTTCGGGACCCGAATCATTCTTGTCGTCGCTCATAACTCCCCCTTCCTGTCAGAACCGGACCACACCGGAAGCGGGAGCAAGTTGCAGCGCCTTCAGTGCAGCCAGGACTTGAGGTCCTCGAAAAAGCCCTTAACGCCATCGAGCCAGCCGTGCGCCTGCGGATTATGCCTTTCCCCTCCGCCCTTGAGCGATTCCTCGAAGGACTGCAGTATCTCCTTCTGCTCTCGCGTCAGATTGACCGGCGTTTCGACGTTGACGCGGCACAGCAAATCCCCCTCGGGACCGCCGCGCACAGGCTTGATGCCCTTGCCGCGCAGCCGGAACGGCCGGTTGCTCTGCGTCTCCGGCGGAATTTTTAGTTTAGCCCGCCCACCCAGCGTTGGCACCTCGATCTCACCGCCCAGTGCGGCGGTGGCGAAGCTGATCGGCACATCGCAATGCAGATCGTCGCCCTGGCGGGTAAAAATCTTGTGCGGTTTGACCCGGATCTGCACATACAGATCACCTGCGGGCCCGCCATGGACACCCGCTTCGCCTTCGCCGGCGAGCCGAATGCGATCATTGGTGTCCACACCAGCCGGCACCTTGACCGACAGGGTCTTGGACTCGCGCACGCGACCTTCGCCGTGGCATGTTGTGCAGGGATCGGCAATCATCTGCCCCGAACCGTGGCAGCGCGGACAGGTTTGCTGAACGGAAAAGAAACCCTGCTGGATACGTACTTGGCCGACGCCGCCACACGTCGAGCAGGTCTGCGGGCTGGTGCCCGGCTTGGCACCGCTGCCGCCGCAGGTTTCGCAACCCACGATGGTCGGCACGCGAATCTGGACCTCGGTGCCGAAAACAGCCTCCTCCAGAGTCAAGTCCAGATTGTACTGTAGATCCGAACCGCGATAGGCGCGCTCCCGGCCACCACGTCCACCGCCGAAGATGTCGCCGAAGATGTCGCCGAAGATGTCGCCGAAACCCGCCCCACCGAAGCCGGCCCCGCCCGCGCCCGCGCCGGCATCGACGCCGGCGTGGCCGAACTGATCATATGCAGCCCGCTTCTGCGCGTCCGAGAGCACCTCATAGGCCTCCTTGGCCTCCTTGAAATGCTCCATGGCTTCTTCATCGTCCGGATTTCGATCCGGATGGTATTTCATTGCCAAGCGCCGATAGGCTTTCTTGAGTTCGGCATCGGTTGCGGTGCGCTCCACACCCAACACTTCGTAAAAATCGCGTTTCGACATATGCGTACTGGAAATCCCGAGAGACATTATCGGGCGCTTCGCCGACCGGCGGACGAAGCGAAGCGCCGCTTGTAGCGCCGACGATCAAACGACGGGGGCGGGATTCGGACATCGAAACTTCAACGCCGAACCACCACCCCCACCGGATCGCTTGGCGGCAACCGAAGGTCCGCCGCCACGGCGTGCTTACTTCTTGTTTTCCTTGACCTCTTCGAACTCGGCATCGACCACGTCGTCGTCCTGCTTGGCCGACGATGCATCCTGCGCAGAGGCATCAGCTCCGGCGGCACCGGCCGCATCCTGGCTGTAGAGCTTCTCGGCAATTTTGCCCGAAGCCTCGCCCAGCGCTTGGGTCTTGGCCTCAATGGCATCCTTGTCGTCGCTCTTGAGCGCCTCCTTGAGGTCGTTTACCGCCTGCTCGACTTCGGACTTTTCTTCGTCCGTAATCTTGTCACCGTTTTCCTTGATCGACTTCTCGGTGGCGTGGATCAGATTGTCGGCCTGATTGCGCGCGGCCACCAGTTCCTGGAACTTCTTGTCCTCGTCACGGTGCGACTCGGCATCCTGGACCATCTTGTCGATTTCGTCGTCGGAAAGCCCGGAAGAGGCCTTGATGACGATCGACTGCTGCTTGCCGGTGGCCTTGTCCTTGGCGGACACGTTGAGGATACCGTTGGCGTCGATGTCGAAGGTCACCTCGATCTGCGGCACACCGCGCGGCGCTGGCGGAATGTCCGCCAAGTCGAAACGGCCCAGCGACTTGTTGCTCGCCGCACGCTCGCGCTCGCCCTGCAGCACGTGGACCGTCACCGCGGTCTGATTGTCGTCCGCAGTCGAAAACACCTGCGTGGCCTTGGTCGGGATGGTGGTGTTGCGCTCGATGAGCTTCGTCATCACGCCGCCCATGGTCTCGATACCCAGCGACAGCGGGGAGACGTCGAGCAGCAGCACATCCTTGACGTCACCGCCAAGCACGCCACCCTGGATCGCCGCGCCGACGGCCACTGCCTCGTCGGGGTTGACGTCCTTGCGCGGCTCCTTGCCGAAGAAGCTCTTCACCGCCTCCTGCACTTTCGGCATGCGAGTCTGGCCGCCGACCAGGATGACGTCGTCGATCTCGGAGGTCGACAGTCCGGCATCCTTGAGCGCCAGCTTGCAGGGCTCGATGGAGCGCGTGATCAACGCTTCGACCAGGGACTCTAGCTTGGCACGCGTCACCTTGACATTCAGATGCTTGGGGCCGGTCTGGTCGGCGGTGATGTAGGGCAGATTGACTTCGGTCTGCTGTGCCGAGGACAACTCGATCTTGGCCTTTTCGGCGGCCTCCTTGAGGCGCTGCATAGCCAACGGGTCGCCGCGCAGATCGATGCCCTGCTCCTTGTTGAATTCATCGGCCAGATAGTCGATCAGGCGCGTGTCGAAATCCTCACCGCCGAGGAAGGTGTCGCCGTTGGTGGCCAGCACTTCGAACTGCATCTCGCCGTCGACGTCGGCGATCTCGATGATGGAGATATCGAAGGTGCCGCCACCCAGATCGTAAACCGCAATCTTGCGGTCGCCGCCCTTCTTGTCCATACCGAACGCCAGCGCCGCCGCCGTCGGTTCGTTGATGATGCGCTTGACCTCAAGACCGGCGATCTTGCCGGCGTCCTTGGTCGCCTGGCGCTGCGAGTCGTTGAAGTAGGCCGGCACGGTGATGACCGCTTCGGTGACGGGCTCGCCGAGGTAATCTTCGGCGGTCTTCTTCATCTTCATCAGCACGCGTGCGGAAATTTCCGGCGCCGCCATTTTTTTGCCCCGCACCTCGACCCAGGCATCGCCGTTCTCGGCCTTGATGATCTTGTAGGGAACGAGCTTGATGTCCTTCTGCACCTCGCCCTCGTCGAAACGACGACCGATCAAACGCTTGACCGCAAACAAGGTGTTGGCCGGATTGGTGACCGCCTGACGCTTGGCCGACTGCCCGACCAGCACTTCGTCTTCGCCGAACGCAATGATCGACGGCGTGGTGCGATCGCCTTCGCTGTTTTCGATGACCTTGGCCTTGCCGCCTTCCATCACTGCAACGCAGGAATTCGTGGTGCCGAGGTCGATACCGATGATCTTACCCATGTCTTATGTTCTCCAACCTGGTATTCGGGATTTCTAGTGAAACGTTGGAATAAATCGTTGGGGCGCCGCCTTAAAATTCAAGGTCGTGCAGCCTGCCGTTCATTACTCCGATGCCTTGGAAACCATCACCATCGCCGGTCGCAGCAGACGGTCATTGAGCAGGTAACCCTTCTGCATGACGCTCAGCACCGTATTGGGCGGACATTCGTCGGTGGGCTGCGCCGTCATCGCCTGATGGCGTTCCGGATCGAAGCGCTCGCCGGCCGGATTGATTTCCTGAATGCCGAATTTCTCGAGCACCTGGGTCAACATGCGCAGCGTCAGCTCCATGCCTTCGCGAATCTTCTCCGCCTCTGCGCCGGAGGCGGCGTCCAGCCCCATCTCGAGGCTATCCTTCACCGGCAGCAGTTCACCGGCGAAACGCTCCAAAGCATATTTATGCGCATTTTCCAGATCGCGCTCGGCACGGCGGCGTAAATTCTCCAACTCGGCCTGGGCACGCAGGAACTGGTCCCAATGTTCCTTGGCCTTGGCTTCCATGGCCTCGAGATCCTGCTGCAGAACGTCGAGCGCGTCTCCCGATGCCTGCTCTGCGGCAGCCACATCGGACGACGGCGTATCGCCGCGTTCCTGCGGATTCTTTTCACTCATGAGTGATCGCTCCAAATTCCCATTAAATGTTCGACGCACGGATTCCGCAGCGCGAATTCGGCGGTCCCGCCACTAACTGGGGACAGGGAGAAAAACTTCAAGGGTTCGCACCAGACCGCGGTGCGCAAGTGACGCTCAGACCCGCGCGTCGAGCGCGGCACCGAGCATACGTGCGGTGATATCGACCACCGGGATGACGCGATCGTAGGGCATACGCGTCGGGCCGATCACGCCGAGCACGCCGATGACTTCGCCGTTGACCGTGTACGGCGCGGTAACCACACTCAAGTAATCAAAAATGTCATAGCCGGACTCATGCCCGATGAATATCTGCACATCCTCGGCGCTTGCACTCTTGTCCAGCAGATGCAGTATCTTGCGCCGCTCGGCAAAGGCCGAGAAAAGCGCGCGCAACCGATCCAGATCGGCCAACTCCTCGTATTCGAGCAGGTTGCCCTGGCCGGCCAGGACATAGTTGCCTTCGCCATCCTCGTCATCGGCCAACGCCTTGCCGCCCAATTCGATGGCACTACGCATGAGGCGGTCCATATCCGCACGCATCTCCTCGAGTTCGTGCAACAGAGCGCCACGGATCGTGCGCAGGTCGCGACCTGCGAAATGCGTATTGAGGTAATTGGCGATCTGCTCCAGCTCCGACTTCGTATAGTCGCGGTCAAGCTGGATGATCCTGTTCTGTACATCGCGCTGGTTCATCACCAGAATCGCCAGCACGCGGTGTCCGGACAGAGGCAGAAACTCGATCTGCCGCAATGCGGACTGGCTGCCGCGCGGCAGCGTCACCACGCCAGCCAGTTGGGTGATCCCCGACAACACGTCGGACGCCGACTCGACCAGATCGCCCGCACCGCGGTCGGGATCAAGTTGCATGCGCATGCGCTGTAGATCTTGGGCGATGGGAGGGCGTTGCTGCAGCAGCGTGTCGACGAAAAGGCGATAGCCCAGCGCAGTGGGCACCCGCCCGGCAGAGGTGTGCGGCGAGCGCACGAAACCCATGCTCTCGAGATCGGCGACGATGTTGCGTACCGTCGCGGAGCTGAGCTTCAGTCCCGAGGTGCGCGACAAGGTTCCCGAACCTATCGGCTGACCATGGCGAATGTACTCCTCCACGAGCACTTTCAGGATGCGCATGGAGCGATCATTCATGGCACTGTCGTTTTGAGAATTCTGAGTCGTCTGTGCCATTGAGGGATACGTGCAACTAGCTGTCCAGGATCATTACAATAGACCCGCGAGCTGTCAAGACAACCCTCACGAGAACAAACAAGCGACTGTTTATGAAGCCATTTCAAACCATCGGCATCATCGCCAAACGCGGCGACACACGCCTCGCCACACCACTCGCGCAGTTGCTTGGGCACTTGCGGGAGCACAACTACGAGACGCTGCTGGACGAAAGTGCCGATGGACTGCTGCCGGCCGAAACCTTACATCCCAGGGCCATGCTCGGCCAGCGCTGCGACCTGGCCATCGTGGTCGGCGGCGACGGCACGCTGCTGCATGCGAGCCGCTCGCTGGCCGACGACGGCGTGCCGCTCGTCGGCGTCAATCTCGGGCGCCTGGGCTTTCTGGTCGACGTCTCTCCGGAACGCATGCTGCCCGTGATCGACACGATCCTAGCCGGACATTTCGTCGAGGAGAGTCGCGCCCTGCTCCACACCGAAATCTGGCGCGACGGCACGCTGCTCACCCGTCAGGATGCGCTCAACGACGTCGTCCTGCACAGCCACGACGTCGTCCGCATGATCGAATTCGACACTTTCGTAGACGATCGCTTCGTCAACAGCCAACGCGCCGACGGCCTGGTCGTCGCCACACCCACCGGTTCAACGGCCTATGCGCTGTCGGCTGGCGGCCCCGTCGTCAGCCCGGCACTCGCCGCCATTCTGCTGGTACCCGTCTGTCCGCATACGCTCAGCAACCGCCCCATCGTCATCGGCGCACAAGCGCAAATCGAGATCGTGCTGTGCGAACAGAATCAGACGGCGTCGCAAGTCGCTTTCGACGGTCAGGCGACCACCGGCCTGCAGCCTGGCGACCGCATCCGCATTCGGCAGAAACCGAACATGCTGCGCCTGCTGCATCCTCCCGACTATGATCACTTCCACATCCTGCGCGCTAAACTGCGTTGGGGCGAAACGCCCTGACGCCGCACACGTCCAGCACCGCGGCATTGCGACAGAACGTCCGGCGGTTAGACAAATTCCGCGCGTTGATGTCTGATAACCCGCATCACGCCTCCATGTTTTCTTTCGCCGTTGACGGATACGTATGCTGACTCACATCCTGATTCGCGATTTCGCCATCATCGACCGGCTCGAACTCGACCTGGATGCCGGCATGACCGCACTGACCGGCGAGACCGGCGCCGGCAAATCGATCCTGGTTGACGCTATCGGCCTGGTGCTGGGCGACCGCGCCGACAGCAGCGTCGTACGCGCCGGCACGGACCGCGCCGAAATCAGCGTCACGCTCGATCTCGAAAACATCCCCAATGCCCAGAACTGGCTGGCCGAGCGCGACCTCGACACCGGCGAGGAATGCGTGGTGCGCCGCGTCATCGGCCAGGACGGGCGCTCGCGTGCCTATATCAACGGCTCTCCCGCCACCCTGCTGATGCTGCGCGAACTCGGCGAACAACTGGTCAACATACACGGCCAGCATGCCCACCAGGCCTTGGGGCACCGCGACCATCAGCGCGACGTGCTCGACCTTCAGGCCGGGCATGTCGACGCCCTGCAGACGCTCGCCGGACAATACCGCGCATGGCAGCAGCTGCGTGAACGCCTGGATGCATTGAGCCTTGCCGACGACCAACGCCAGGAACGCCTCGACTTCCTGAACTTCCAGGTCGAAGAACTCCAAGCCGCCGCGCCCATAGCCGGCGAATTCGCCGAACTTTCTGAACAGCACGAACGCCTCGCGCATGCCGGACAACTACTGGAGAACGTGCAGCAAGCTCATACGCTGTTGTTCGACGCAGATCCCGATGCGCACGGCCTGCTGACTCAGGCGCTCGGCGCCCTCGAAGAGGCCTCACGTCACGACGCGGCACTTGGTGCCAGCGTCGAACTGCTACGTAACGCTCAGATCGAAATCGACGAGGCTGCAGGGGAGTTGCGCCACTATCTCGATGGCCTGCAGCTGGATCCGGAACGGCTCGACGCGGTAGAAACGCGTATCGCCCAACTGCAATCGCTGGCTCGCAAACACCGCTGCGCACCCGAAGAGCTTGCCGAGCGCCTGGCCGAACTGAGCACCGAACTCGACGGCTTGACGCATGCCGACGCGCGACGCGCCGAACTGGCCAGGGAACTGGAAGCGAGCGAGACGGCCTGGCGCGTGCAGGCCAGGAAAATCAGTGAGGCACGCCGCAAGAGCGCCGGCATCCTCGAAGCCACAGTGACCGAGGCGATGCAGACGCTGGGCATGGAAGGCGGCCGCTTCGCCATCGCGATCGACAGCGCACAGGACAGCCCGCCCACGGCTCATGGTTGCGATCGCATCGAATTCAAGGTCAGCGCCAATCCAGGCCAGCCGCTGCAGCCCTTGGCCAAGGTCGCCTCGGGAGGCGAGCTTTCGCGTATCAGTCTCGCCGTACAGCTTGCCGCGACCGACGACCGACGTATCCACACGCTGATTTTCGATGAGGTGGACAGCGGCATCGGCGGCGGCGTGGCCGAAGTCGTCGGCCGCATGCTGCGCGCGCTAGGCGGCAGCCACCAGGTTCTGTGCGTCACGCATTTGCCGCAGGTCGCCGCCCAGGCACACCATCATCTCGCCGTCAGCAAGATCAAGGGCAGTGAATCCACCCAGACGCAGATCCTCAGCCTCGCGGAACCCGCCACCCGCGTCGAGGAACTCGCACGCATGCTAGGCGGCGTCCGCATGACCGACCAGACACGCGCCCACGCCGAAGAAATGCTGCGCATTGCGCAGACCGGGGCCTGACGCGCTTCAGCTCGCCAACGCGTCGCGTCGGTTCGGACAGTCGGATCGCTTGCAACGCCCGTACAGAATCAGCGAATGGTCACTGATGTCGAAGCCCGCCTCGGCGGCTACCGCTTTCTGCCTGGCCTCGATCATCTCGTCGTAGAACTCCTCGACATGACCGCACTCCATGCACACGATATGATCGTGATGATGACCGCGATCGAGTTCGAAAACCGCCTGCCCGCCCTCGAAATGATGCCGATGAACCAAGTCGGCCGCCTCGAACTGCGTCAGCACTCGGTAGACCGTGGCCAAACCGATCTCCTCGCCGGATTCCAACAGCCGCCGGTAGATATCCTCCGCGGTCAGGTGGCTCGGTTCTGCGGTTTCGAGTATTTCCAATATTTTCATGCGCGGCAGAGTCACTTTCAGCCCCGCGCGCTTGAGCTCCTGCCCCTCGGATGTCGGCATATGCCCTCCCGCCTGATACGATGTCCGCAAGCCTCCGGACCGGCATCGCCGACTCCGTAGTTCCACAACCTGCTATGATGTGCGCCGCATGAATGACACACGAACACGAATGAAAAACATACGCATTTCGCTTGCCGCAGCGCTCATTCTAACACTGAGCGGCTGCAGCTGGTTCGAAGGCTACCGCCCGCCGGTGCAGCAAGGTAGCGTCGTCGACAGCCAAGCACTAACCCAGCTCAAACTAGGCATGAGCAAGGCGCAGGTACGCTTCATCATGGGCGATCCGCTGCTCGTCGACACCTTCGACCCCAACCGCTGGGACTACACCTACTACGACCAACCGAGCTTCGGGAAAACCACCACCAAACACCTGACGCTCTATTTCGCCAACCAGCAGCTCGCGCGCATCGTCAAGGGCGCCGCACACGCCACGGCACAATAGGCGCCCCACCTACTCGGCCGACTTCAGCGCCCGCCCCGCTCCGGACGGGCCGCGCGGCGGCGCCTGCTTTCCTTGGGATCGGCGATGAGCGGGCGGTAGATTTCGATGCGGTCGCCCGGCCGCGCCGGATCATCCGACCGGCGCCGCTTGCCGAACACACCGAGCTGACTGCTTTCGAGCTCGATCTCCGGAAACCGTTCGAGCATGCCGGAATGCCGGACCACATCGTCAAGCCGCATACCAGCATGAGCCTCCAGTCTCAGAACCACCTGCCGCTCGGCGCGCGCATATGCCACCTCGACCACGAAGCGTTCCTCACTATCGGTCTTGTTCGCAGCCATGCTGCCCCGTTCAGCGCGGTCCATACACGTCTCGCGCACGCTTGACAAAGGCATCGACCAGCGAGGCGACAATCTGACCGAATACCGGACCCACGGCGAGCCCGAGCAAGCGGTTGGAGAAATCGAACTCGATATCCAATGACACCTTGCAGGCCGATTCGCCCAGCTCATCGAATCGCCAGAAACCGTGCAGATGGCTGAAGGGTCCATCGACCAGGCCGATTTCGATCATTTTCCCGCTCTGCATACGGTTGCGCGTGGTAAACGCCTTGCGCACGCTTCCCTTGGCCATTTCGATCGTGGCGCGCACCTCGTCTTCGGTACGCTCGTGGATCAGCGTGGACTTGCACCACGGCAGAAACTCCGGATAGCGCTCGATCTCGTTCACCAGCGCATACATCTCGCGCGGCGTGTAAGCCACCAGCGCACTACGGCTCAAAGTTGTCATAAAGCTCCCCGAATCAGTCCCAGGGCATTCAAAAAGATCAGCAGCACCCCGACCGGCGTCACATAGCGCAGCACCAGCAGCCAGAGACGCAACAGCGTCCGGTTCATGCGCAGTTCCTGGCGCAAGGACCGCTCGGACATCATCCAGCCGGTGAACAAGGCGATCAGAAAGCCCCCAAGGGGCAGCATGATATCCGAGCTGACGAAGTTGAACAGCTCGAACAGAGTCCTGCCCTGCCACGTCACGCCAGACCAGATGTTGAACGAAAAGTCCATCACCATACCGAGCAGCCAGACCACCGCACCGACCGCAAGCGTTGCCCGCACGCGCGCATGGCCACGCTCCTCGAGCCAGGCGATGGTCGGCTCGATCATCGACACTGCGGACGTCCAGGCCGCCAGGACCAGCAGCGCGAAGAATGCGGCGCCGAACAAACTCCCCAAGGGCATGCTGCCGAACGCCAACGGCAGCGTGGTGAAGATCAATCCAGGCCCCTGCCCCGGCGCCAGCCCCTTGGCGAACACCAGCGGAAAAATCGCCAAACCCGCGAGCAAAGCGACAACGGTATCCGCGGCCACCACCCACGCGCTGAGGCGGACGATCGAGATGCCGTTGGGCATATAGGCGCCGTAGACCATCATCGCCCCGATACCCAGACTCAAGGTAAAGAAGGAATAGCCCATGGCCAGCAACACAGCCTGGCCATTGAGGCGTGAAAAATCCGGCGTAAAGAGGTAGCCGAAAGCGGCCGCGGCATTCCCGACGGTTAGAGAATAGGCGACCAGCACGAAGAGCAACACGAACAACGCCGGCATCATGATCCGCACGATCCGCTCCAGGCCAGCGCGCACGCCACGAGCCGCATACCACAGAGTCACAGCAAGAAACAGCGTATACCAGAACATCTGTCGCCATGGATTGGCGGTCAGGCCGGCAAACAGCCGACTGATGCGGTCCGATGAAGCCCCCACATAGACTCCACGTAGGCTTAGCAGCAGATAATCCAGACTCCAGCCGGCAACCACGCTGTAGAAAGACAGAATAATGATGCCCGAAGCCATACCGATGAAACCGACGGCCACCCATGCTCGGCTACGCCCTTCGTCCAACGCCAGTCCGCGCAGCGTGTTCACCGGGCTTTCGCGGCCACGTCGTCCCAGGGTGACCTCGGCGATAAGGATCGGCAGACCGATCAGCACAACGCACGCGAGATAGACCAGGATGAAGGCACCACCGCCGTTGTCGCCGGCGATATAAGGGAATTTCCAGATATTGCCCAAGCCGACCGCAGAACCGGTGGCCGCCAGAAAGAACGCCAGCCGCGACGACCATTCACCGTGTATCGACTTGCGCTCGCTCACCGGCTTCCCCGCATAAGAGACTGCTCCGCATCAAAACAATCAACGATCATTGTCGAATCCGTCCGCACAAGCCTCAACGCGCCTGGACCGGATTCTTTATAATGGCGCGATGAGCAAGAACAAACCCAAAAGCAGCTCCTCGACCATCGCACTCAACCGCCGCGCGCGCCACGAATACTTCATCGAAGACACCTTCGAGGCAGGCATCGCGCTCGAAGGCTGGGAAGTCAAAAGCCTGCGCGCGGGTCGCGTTCAACTGAACGAGAGCTACGCCTTCGTCCGCGACGGCGAAATCTGGCTGTTCGGCTGCCATCTATCGCCGCTGGCCAGTGCTTCGACACACATCAAACCCGACGCCACACGCACGCGGCGGCTGCTGCTTCATCGCGCGGAAATCAACCGGCTGATAGGGGCCGTCGAACGACAAGGCTATGCACTGGTGCCGCTGTCCATGTACTGGAAACGCGGCCGCGCCAAGCTGGAATTAGGCTTGGCCAAGGGCAAGAAACAGCACGACAAGCGCGACACGGAACGCGAGCGCGAGTGGGGCCGCGACCGCGAGCGCCTGCTCAAACACTCGCGCTGAGGCGCGCTCACCCCTCGTCCGTCGGCCACAGGCACTGTCCGCCGTTCGCCGCGGCAATCGCCTCCAGCGTCGCGGCATGTCGCGCGAGTTCCTCAGCGCCGGCGCTCATCACCCGCAACCGCGGCCGCTCGGCGGCCAGGCGACGGATACCTTCCGCCTTGCCCGCAGAGTGGCCGTCGCCTTCATTGTCATGCGCGGCCAGCGACAGGCTCGTCTGCCCACCCGTCATGACCAGGTAAACGTCCGCCAGGATGCGCGCATCGAGCAGCGCGCCGTGCAGTTCGCGGTGTTCGTTGTTCACGCCGTAGCGCTTGCACAAGGCGTCCAGACTGTTGCGCTGGCCGGGATGCATCTGACGCGCGAGCACCAGCGAGTCGGTTACGGAACACAACTCACGCATTGGCTGGTAGCTCCCGTCCAGACGCGCGAGTTCGGCGTCCAGGAAACCGATATCGAAGGGTGCGTTGTGAATGACGAGCTCGCCGCCGCGGACAAATTCGACGAACTCCTCGACAATCTCCTCGAACCGCGGTTTGTCGGCCAGGAACTCGTTGCTGATGCCGTGCACCGCGAACGCGCCTTCGTCGACCTCTCTGTCGGGCTGGATGTAGTGATGGAAATGCCGGCCGGTGGGCCGCCGATTTTCCAGCTCCACGCAGCCGATTTCAATGATCCGATGCCCCTGCTGGGGCTCAAGACCGGTAGTTTCAGTATCCAATACGATCTGTCGCATCAACGCTCTCCTGCAGTCCCGTCACGCCTCACCGCGTCACCATTGCCAACCGCATAGCCAACGCCGAATAGATGCCAGCCATCAGCCAGGCGCTCAACTTCTTTAGACCAGCACCGCGGCGCAACAGCCAGGGGCGCAGCGATCCGGCGAACCACCCCGCCGCACCGAACACGATCACCACCAGCAGGGTAAACACGCCGCCCAGCAGCAGCATCTGCAACCCCACCGGACCTTGCTCGGGATGCGCGAACTGCGGCAGGAACGCAAGAAAAAACAGCGCGACCTTCGGATTGAGCACGTTCATCAGCACACCGCGCCGAAACAATGCGCCCAGCGAGCGCTCGGGGACGCCAAGAGACTCCCCTGGCGCCGCACCGCCGTCGCGCAAGGCGCGCCAGGCCAGATACAGCAGATACAACACACCCGCGAATTTGAGCAGCGCAAAAGCCAGCGCCGAAGTACGGAATATGATCGAAACACCCAAAGCAGCTCCCAGCGTATGTGCCAGGTTGCCGCTGGCCAGACCGAATGCCGTCGCCAAACCCGCGCTGCGTCCGCGCTGAATACCTTGCGCCAGCAGGAACAGCAAATCGGGCCCCGGCGCTATGATCAACGCCAGCGAGGCCGGGACGAACACCCACCAGACCTGTGCTTCGAGCATCATGCCGCGCTTCCCAACATACGGTCGATCGCTTCGTTGGCGAGACGGTCCGCCGCCTCATTTCCGGGGTGTCCGGCATGTCCCTTGACCCACTCCCAGCGCACCTCGTGACGCGCGGCCGCGACGTCCAGCCGTTGCCACAAGTCCTGGTTCTTCACCGGCGCCCCGGACGCCGTACGCCAGCCTTTGCGCTTCCAGCCCACCATCCAGCGGGTGATGCCGTCGCGGACGTAGATCGAATCGGTCGTGAGCACAATCTGGCAGGGACGCTTGAGCGCCTCCAGTGCCGTGATGGCCGCCAGCAACTCCATCCGGTTGTTGGTCGTGTGCTGTTCGGATCCCGACAGCTCGCGTGTGGTTCCGCCGTAGCTAAGCAAAGCCCCCCAACCGCCGGGACCGGGATTTCCCCGGCAGGCGCCGTCGGTGAAAATCTCAACGTTGGTCGTCGACACGTAACATACTCCTGGAAGTCGGTTTAACCACGCCGCCGGCGATAACCGACCGGCGGCGCCAGCGCGGGCGTATCAAAGTCATACGCGTACGCCGCTTGCGGGCAACTATGATCTGTACGCCGCCTAGCAGCGGAAACAAATGCGGGCCGACACGCTCCATCCATTGCAATTTTCGCCCCAGCCAGCCGCGCCATGAAGGCGGACGATACACCAGACGCCGCACCTCGATGATTTCAAAGCCGAGCAGCCGCAGCCAGTCCTTGAGTCTTCCCGCCGAATAGAACCGGCCACGCCAGGGCTCGCGGTCGCCTTGGCTAAACGCTCCAGCGAGCCACGACCATAGGCCCCAGATGCCCCAGGGGTTGAAGCTGACCAGCATCACATCGCCTTCGGGAACCAGCACGCGTTCCAGTTCGCGAAACAACTGGTAAGGATCTTCCGTGCGCTCCACCACGTGCACCAGCAGCAGCAAATCGGCACACTCCGAGGCGAGAGGAAGCGCCTGAGCCAAGGCCTGCATCGTGCCGCGCTGCGGCAGCGAGCTTATAACCTCGTGCTGACGGACACGGCTCGCCTCAAGCAGCGAGGGCTCCAACCCGCCCCCGCCGACCTGCACTCCGAGATAGCCGAAACGCTCGGCCAACAGCTCGGCCAGCTCGGCCCGCAGCATCCCCATGACCTCACAGCCATGCGGACTGCCATACCAGTCCACAAGCGTGCGCTCGCGCAACATAGCCACTGTCTGATCATCGGGTTCCATGCGCGGGAAGCATAACGTCACGGACGAGCCCCTCGCCAGCACCGCTGTAGCTCTCACGCCCCCACCATCTCCTCAGCCAGCGCCCCTGGCAAACGAACGGGCGGCACTCACATCCATCAAACCTTGTTCCCGGGTTACTTCACGGTTAAGCTATGCGCGCATGAAATTCCTAAGAAAAATCCATTTGCCGAAAAGGCTTACGAGCCTGCTCATCGCCCTCTCTCTGGGAGGCTGTGCTGCGCTCCCCGGCCAGCCGGCAGTGGATACTTCGGCGTCGGCAGCGCCCCAACAACAAGCAGCTGCCACTGCCAGCGGCGCACAGAAGGTATCCTGCAAGAAAAGCACGGATGCCGCACCGGGCGCGACGAAACCCTCCGACCCCACAACACCAGCAAACGGCGCATGCGACACAACCACCGCCGCCACCGATCAGTCTGAAGATATCGTCAAGACCGAGGCCGAAACCCCGCTTCCCCTGTTTCCCGACCTCCTGCAGGAAGTCAGCAGCGCCCAGACCCAAGCTCCGCACGACGCCACCATCTGGTCCGACATCAGAGCCGGCTTCGGTATGCCCGACAACAGTGCCCGGCCACGCATACAGGCCGAGCTGGACTGGTACAGCAAACACGCCGCCTATCTCGAGCGCGTGACGGCACGCGCCGAACCTTATCTGTACTACATCCTCCAACAACTCGACAAACGGCACATGCCGACGGAACTCGCGCTGCTTCCCGTCGTCGAAAGCGCCTTCATACCGTTTGCCTACTCGCGCAGTCAGGCGGGCAGGTAATAAAGCGTCTTTTTTGGCCGCCCTTGCCGCAGGGGCCGACGAAATATACTGCGGTCTGAAACAACTTTCAGCACGCATGGAGGCCAAAAATTTTTCTATTGAAGAACTTGTACCCCTGACGCTGCTGGCCCACAATAAAGGGGTCAAAGTCTATGTGGCGTTGAACGCTTTGCTGAAACCCAACGACCTGGATACAGCTGGAGAACTTCTTCAACAGCTTAAGAGACACGTAAAACCGGATGGAATCATCATTCAGGATCTGGCCTTTGTACAACTCGCCAAACAAACCGGCTTTTCAGGCGAGCTGCATCTCTCAACCCTATCCAATGTCAGTTTTTCAGCAGCCCTTCAACAGGTTCAAAAAAGCCTTGGGGTCCATAGGGTCGTTATTCCCAGGGAACTGAATATCGACGAGATCAAAGCCATGGCAGCGGCCTGTCCAAAGAATCTGAACCTTGAAGTATTTGTGCACGGCGCACTTTGCTATGGTGTTTCCGGAAGATGTTATTGGAGCAGCTATTTCGGCGGAAAAAGCGGGCTCAGGGGAAGATGCGTCCAGCCCTGTCGTCGCATTTACAAACAGAACGACCAAAATAAACGATTTTTCTCCTGCCAGGACCTTAGTCTGGATGTCCTGGTAAAAGTCCTGCGTACCATTCCACAAATACGAACCTGGAAAATCGAAGGCCGTAAAAAAGGTCCGCACACCATTTTTTATACGGTTAAAGCTTACCGGATCTTAAGAGACCAGGGGACCGATCCCAAAATGAAAAAAGAAGCGCTCCATATGCTGTCTTATGCACTGGGAAGGTCAGGAACCCATTATAATTTTTTACCCCAAAGGCCCCAGAATCCAATCCGTATTAACAGTCAAACCGGGTCCGCGTAAATATTGCCCTTGATCTTTTCCATTGTTTGATGAACGGGGTTTTCCTACTCGTACATGAATAGTTGGCTCTTGAATCGTTTCCCTGACCTTGAATGGTTCAAGTTCGGGTAACTCTCCTTCTGAGAGGACAGTAACCAGATTGTGAATATTATATGAATATGTGTTTTTCATGGTATTTCTCCGAATTTTGAGTTTTTGTTGACCAACAGGTGATTTAGCTGATGCACGCCCCCAAATTACATTGTCCGCCAGTAAGAAACGTAAACCGGTCAGAATCACCAGTAGTAGTCAGATTGGATATAATATAGTTGATCCCCAACAAGGTTGTCATTATATAA
>CAVVUY010000049.1:0-16162 GCA_963751375.1 uncultured Gammaproteobacteria bacterium | reverse complement strand
CGGCCCCCCCATTCTCCGTTTCGCGTACCGATGGCCTTTCGACCCCTCGCCCGGGCAACAGCCCCAATGCGCGAGCCGTTATTTTTCAGCCGTTCTGGCGGAACTGCCCGCTGGCGCCGGCGTTAATATTTTCGGGACGCCGGACGCCCTGATGCCCATGGCCCCGGTTGCCGCGAAACTGCTATGTTTATGAGCTTTTCCCCAACTCGCAAGAAGGCAGCATCATGGCCCGCCGCATCCTGGTCACCAGCGCGCTGCCCTACGCCAACGGCCCGCTGCACCTCGGCCACCTGATCGAGGTACATCCAGACCGATATCTGGGTCCGCTTCCAGCGGCTGCGCGGCAACGAATGCCTCTATGTCTGCGCCGACGACGCCCACGGCACGCCGGTCATGCTCGCGCGCCAGCAAGGCATCGAGCCCGAAGAGCTGATCGCCGCATGCGCGCCGAGCACGAGCGCGACCTGCCGACTTCCACATCGGCTTCGACAACTACTACACCACGCACTCGCACGAGAACCGCTGCCGAGCGGATCTACACGGGCGCGCGACGCCGGCCACATCGCGCGGCGCACGATCGAGCAAGCCTACGACCGAGGCCGGCATGTTTCTGCCCGACCGCTTCATCAAGGGCACCTGCCCCAACTGCGGCGCCCGACCAGTATGGCGACTCCTGCGAGAGCTGCGGCGCCACCTATTCGCCGACCGACTGAAGGACCGGTTTCCGCGGTGACCGGCACCGGCCGGTGCGCGCAGCGAGCACTACTTCTTCAAGCTCGGCGACTTCGAGCGCTTCCTGCGCGATTGGCTCAAGCACGGCGGCCACGTGCAGGCCGAATCGCCAACAAGCTGCACGAATGGTTCGACGCCGGCCTGAAGGACTGGGACATCTCGCGCGACGCGCCCTACTTCGGCTTCGAGATCCCGGACGCGCCGGGCAAGTACTTCTACGTCTGGCTGGACGCGCCGATCGGCTACATGGCCAGCTTCCAGAACTACTGCACGCGCGACAGGCCTGGACTTCGACGCATGCTGGGGCAAGGACTCCGACGCCGAGCTCTATCACTTCATCGGCAAGGACATCGCCTACTTCCACACCCTGTTCTGGCCGGCCGATGCTGCATGGCGCGGGCTTCCGCACGCCCACCGCCATCTGTGCAACGGCTTCCTCACCGTCAACGGCCAGAAGATGTCCAAATCGCGCGGCACCTTCATCAAGGCGCGCACCTATCTGCAGCATCTCTCGCCCGAATACCTGCGCTACTACTTCGCCGCCAAGCTGAGCTCCGGCGTCGACGACATCGACCTCAACCTCGAGGACTTCACCGCGCGCGTCAACTCCGACCTGGTCGGCAAGGTCGTCAATATCGCCAGCCGCACCGCCTCGTTCATCAACAAGCGCTTCGACGGCAAGCTCGCCGACGCCCTGCCCGAGCCCGGCCTGTACGAAGCCTTCGCCGCCTCGCGCGACGAGATCGCCGAACTCTACGAGCGCCGCGAATACGGCCAGGCCATGCGCAAGATCATGGGCCTGGCCGACCGTGCCAATCAGTACATCGACGAGCACAAGCCCTGGGTGCTGATCAAGCAAACCGACCGCGCCGCGGAGGTCCAGGGCGTATGCACCCAGGGCCTCAACCTGTTCCGCGTCATCGTCAGCTACCTCAAACCGGTTCTGCCGCAAATGCCGAGAAGACCGAAGCCTTCTTCGATGCCGGCGAACTCGCCTGGGACGACATCGCCGAGCCGCTGCTTGGGCGCCGCATCGACGCCTTCAGCCCCTGATGACCCGTATCGACCTGAACGCCATCGAAGCCATGATCGACGCCTCCAAGGAAGACCTCCAGGCAACAACCGCCCCCACCGGACCGCTGGCCGAAGACCCGATCCGCGACGAAATCGCCTACGACGACTTCGCCAAGGTCGATCTGCGCATCGCGCGCATTGCCAAGGCCGAACACGTCGAAGGCGCCGAAAAACTACTGCGCCTTACCCTCGACCTCGGCGGCGAGACGCGCAACGTCTTCGCCGGCATCAAGTCCGCCTACGACCCGACCGAGCTCGAGGGCCGGCTCACCGTCATGGTCGCCAACCTCGCCCCGCGCAAGATGCGCTTCGGCCTCTCCGAAGGCATGGTGCTGGCCGCCGGCCCCGGCGGGAAGGATCTGTTCATTCTCAATCCCGACGATGGCGCGGAACCGGGCATGCGCGTGAAGTAAACCGCGTCGTCCCACCCGCACCACCGCGACATGCCGTACGGAAGGAGGAAAGCTTCATGAGCGAAGACAACCCCTTGGCTATCGTCGCCGGCGTAGGCCCCGGCCTGGGCGGCGCGCTGTGCCGACAGCTGAGCGCCGCCGGCTACAACGTCGCCGGACTGGCACGTACGCGCGGCTATACCGACGAACTGGCGATCGAGCTCGAAGCCGATGACGCCAGCGTTCGCATGCTCGCCTGCGACCTGACGGACGAACATGCGGTACGCAAAACGCTGGACGCCGTGATCGCCGACTTCGGCCCGCCGTCCGTGCTGATCTACAACGCCGGCGCCATCGCCATGCGCCCCTTCGCCGAGACCTCCGCGGCAGACTTCGACCGGCTCTGGGCGATCAACTGCCGCGGCGCCTTCCTGTGTTCGCATCACGTCGTGCCCTCCATGCAGGCGCGCGGACACGGCACCATCATCTTCACCGGCGCCAGTGCCTCGACCAAAGCCGCCGCAGGCTTTGCCGCCTTCGGCGCCGGCAAGTTCGCCCTGCGCGGCATGGCGCAGGCCATGGCCCGCGAACTGGGGCCGCAGGGGATACACGTCGCGCACGTCATCATCGACGGCATGATCTGGACGCCCAAGAACCGCGAACGCCCCGGCGTCACGCAGGACAACACGCTGCACCCGGACGCCATCGCGCAAACCTACATGGCGCTGATCGATCAGGACCGCTCGGCCTGGACGCAGGAACTCGATCTACGCCCCGACGTCGAAACGTTCTGACGCCCCCCGTACACCGACGCATACCATCCCGGAGCACAGGCTATTGCGCGCGACATCTCTCTTCATCGCCGCACTGGCAATCGCCCCGCTGCTCGGCGGCTGCGCCTCGCAGCCGCCCGCTCCGCCGAAAGCCGCCGCCCACTCGCCCTGCAACAAGCTCGCTCCGGCGCAACCCGCGCCGGCCGAAGTCGACCAACGACGCACTCCGCTCTACCACTACGCCATCTGCTACCCGCAGCTCGGCGCCGCCCGCGGCAAGCTCATGCCCGCACTGCACGACTGGGCCGACAAACAGCTGAACGCCTTCCTCAAGGTCGCCGACCAGCCACGCCCGCAACCCTGGACCTACGAACTGCTCATCGATTTCCGCGTCGTCGCCTCGGACAAAAGCTTCACCAGCGTGCTCGCCCGCGGCTACGGCTACACCGGCGGTGCCCACGGCCGGCAGCTGCTCGCCGGCTTCACGCTGGCCAACGGCCAACTCATCGATCACCCGGATGCCTTGTTCGCCGAACCCCAACAGGCCCGTGCGGCGCTGAGCGACTACGCCAGAAAGGCATTTGCCCGGAAAGCCTCCGGCAGCGACACGGCTTGGTGCTTCAAGGACAAAAACTGGCTGCGTGAAGGCACCGCCCCGACGGCGACGAATTACGCCATCGCCACCCTAACCGCCGCCAACGGCCATGCAACCGGGCTGCGTCTATACTTCACCCCTTATCAGGTAGCGCCGTATGCCTGCGGAACGCAGACCGTGGAGGTACCCGCCAACGTCATTTTTCCTTGGCTGCGCGCCGATCAGCGCAATCTGTTCGCAGAACCCGGCAACTAATCGGCGGTCATATTCTCGGCATATCCACCATGGAAAATCGGCCGCGCAATGCGCGAGCAAACGCCTGTCGGCCACATACCCCTCCCATTGTTCTCAAAAAAATGAAGAATCAATGAGCGAAACCACGAAACAAGTACAACTCCGGCAGCTCTCGGAGGTTTAAGCGCCCCTCTCAAGATCTTTGTGCAGGCCCCGCTCTTCGCATCTCGCGTCGAGGCGAAAATACTCGGGTACGCTATCGGGCAATATGTGATCTTGCATTCACCGGGCAGCAAACCAGGCGCGGCCTGACTCGCTCGCACCCCGCATCGGCGACGATCTGATTATCCGTTTTCTCGTGGACGGCATCGCCTACGGCTTTACGAGTCACGTGACTCATTTGTTGGCGCACCCCGAGTCGCTAGTTTTCCTTCAATATCCGGAATCCATTGCGGAGGTCAGTGTCAGGCGGGATAGGCGCATACCGTCCGCCTACCCTGCAATCTGCTCCATTCGACAGGGCAACGCACCCCTGCATCGCTGCTCGACATCTCCGAAGGAGGAGGCAAAATAGCCAGCAGAGACCTCAAGGAGGAACACCGCGCAGCCGGCGCGCCGGTGAAAATCGAACTCACCCTGCCCCCACCGACAGGCGGCGTACACGAGATAAGGGGCAAGGTGATTCGTGCGATCCGCAGCATCAGACCATCATTGCCGGCATCGAATTCGATCGCCGCTACAGCGAGTTGATGGAAAGCCTGACAAGTTTCCTCTGCCTGGATGACACTACTCCGCATTCGCGAATGGCGGGCCCGCCACCGTTGGTGCTTGAATGCCCCTCGGCACCGACGGGGCCCACGAAGTTCAAACCCGACCAATTCGCTGCACGCTTTAACGCCTTTCGCATTTTTCGCCCGGATTTTCGGTGGGGCGTTTGAGTTAAAGCTCGCAGCAAATTGGTTGGGTTCGAACTTCGTGGTGCACGTCGGTCCCGACGGGTATTCAAGCGCCAATGGTGGTGGCCCCGACATTCACGGCATCCTGCGTCGCGTCGTCCAGGCAGAGGAAGCTTGTGAGACTTTCCATCAACTCGCTGTAGCGACGATCGAATGCGATGCCGGCGATGATGGTCTGGTGCTGGGAGACCGCGCGAATCAATTTGCCCGTGATCTCGTGTACGCCGCCTGTCGGTGGAGGCAGGGTGAGTTCCAGTTTCACTGGCGCACCAGGTGAGCGCTGCTCCTCCTTGATGTCTCTGCTGGCTACTTTGCCTCCTCCTTCGGAGATGTCGAGCAGCAATGCCGGGGTGCGCTGCCCGGTCGAATCGATCAGATTGCAGGGTAGGCGGCAGGGTATGCGCCTGTCCCGCCTGACGCTGACCTGCGCAATGGATTCCGGGTATTGAAGAAAGATCAGCGACTCGGGGTGCGCCAACAAATGGGTCACGTGGCTCGTAAAGCCGTAGGCGATGCCGTCCACGAGAAATCGGATAATCAGATCGTCGCCGATGCGGGGTGCGAGCGAGCTCAGTCCTGCGCCTGGTTTGCTGCCCGGTGAATGCAAGATCACATACTGCCCGATGGCGTACCCGAGTATTTTCGCCTCGACGCGAGATGCGAAGAGCGGGGCTTGCACGAAGATCTTGAGAGGGGCGCTTAATACCTCCGAGAGCTGCCGGAGTTGTACCTGTTTCGTGGTTTCGCTCATTGATTCTTCATTTTTTTGAGAACGATGGGAGGCGGTATGTGGCCGACAGGCGTTTGCTCGCGCATTGCCGCGGCCGATTTTCCATGGTGGATATGCCGAGAATATGACCGCCGATTAGTTGTTGGGTTCTGCGAACAGATTGCGCTGATCGGCGCGCAGCCAAGGAAAAATTACGTTGGCGGGCACCACCACGGTTTGCGTTCCGCAGGCATACGGCGCTACCTGATAAGGGGTGAAGTATAGACGCAGCCCGGTTGCATGGCCGTTGCCACCGGTCAGGGTGGCGATGGCGTAATTCGTTGCCGTCGGGGCGGTGCCTTCACGCAGCCAGTTTTTGTCCTTGAAGCACCAAGCCGTGTCGCTGCCGGAGGCTTTCCGGGCAAACGCCTTCCTGGCGTAGTCGCTCAGCGCCGCACGGGCCTGTTGGGGTTCGGCGAACAAGGCATCCGGGTGATCGATGAGTCGGTCGTTGGCCAGCGTGAAGCCGGCGAGCAGCTGCCGGCCGTGGGCACCGCCGGTGTAGCCGTAGCCGCGGGCGAGCACGCTGGTGAAGCTTTTGTCCGAGGCGACGACGCGGAAATCGATGAGCAGTTCGTAGGTCCAGGGTTGCGGGCGTGGCTGGTCGGCGACCTTGAGGAAGGCGTGCAGCTGTTTGTCGGCCCAGTCGTGCAGTGCGGGCATGAGCTTGCCGCGGGCGGCGCCGAGCTGCGGGTAGCAGATGGCGTAGTGGTAGAGCGGAGTGCGTCGTTGCTCGACCTCGGCCGGCGCTGGTTGCGCCGGAGCGAGCTTGTTGCAGGGCGAGTGGGCGGTGGCTTTCGGCGGAGCGGGCGGCTGCGAGGCGCAGCCGCCGAGCAGCGAGGCGATTGCCAGTGCGGCGATGAAGAGAGATGTCGCGCGCAATAACCTGTGCTCCGGGATGGCATGCGTCGGTGTACGGGGGGCGTCAGAACGTTTCGACGTCGGGGCGTAGATCGAGTTCCTGCGTCCAGGCCGAGCGGTCCTGATCGATCAGCGCCATGTAGGTTTGCGCGATGGCGTCCGGGTGCAGCGTGTTGTCCTGCGTGACGCCGGGGCGTTCGCGGTTCTTGGGCGTCCAGATCATGCCGTCGATGATGACGTGCGCGACGTGTATCCCCTGTGGCCCCAGTTCGCGGGCCATGGCCTGCGCCATGCCGCGCAGGGCGAACTTGCCGGCGCCGAAGGCGGCAAAGCCTGCGGCGGCTTTGGTCGAGGCACTGGCGCCGGTGAAGATGATGGTGCCGTGTCCGCGCGCCTGCATGGAGGGTACGACGTGATGCGAACACAGGAAGGCGCCGCGGCAGTTGATCGCCCAGAGCCGGTCGAAGTCCGCCGCGGAGGTCTCGGCGAAGGCGCGCATGGCGATGGCGCCGGCGTTGTAGATCAGCACGGACGGCGGGCCGAAGTCGGCGATCACGGCGTCCAGCGTTTTGCGTACCGCATGTTCGTCCGTCAGGTCGCAGGCGAGCATGCGAACGCTGGCGTCATCGGCTTCGAGCTCGATCGCCAGTTCGTCGGTATAGCCGCGCGTACGTGCCAGTCCGGCGACGTTGTAGCCGGCGGCGCTCAGCTGTCGGCACAGCGCGCCGCCCAGGCCGGGGCCTACGCCGGCGACGATAGCCAAGGGGTTGTCTTCGCTCATGAAGCTTTCCTCCTTCCGTACGGCATGTCGCGGTGGTGCGGGTGGGACGACGCGGTTTACTTCACGCGCATGCCCGGTTCCGCGCCATCGTCGGGATTGAGAATGAACAGATCCTTCCCGCCGGGGCCAGCGGCCAGCACCATGCCTTCGGAGAGGCCGAAGCGCATCTTGCGCGGGGCGAGGTTGGCGACCATGACGGTGAGCCGGCCCTCGAGCTCGGTCGGGTCGTAGGCGGACTTGATGCCGGCGAAGACGTTGCGCGTCTCGCCGCCGAGGTCGAGGGTAAGGCGCAGCAGTTTTTCGGCGCCTTCGACGTGTTCGGCCTTGGCAATGCGCGCGATGCGCAGATCGACCTTGGCGAAGTCGTCGTAGGCGATTTCGTCGCGGATCGGGTCTTCGGCCAGCGGTCCGGTGGGGGCGGTTGTTGCCTGGAGGTCTTCCTTGGAGGCGTCGATCATGGCTTCGATGGCGTTCAGGTCGATACGGGTCATGAGGGGCTGGAAGGCGTCGATGCGGCGCCCAAGCAGCGGCTCGGCGATGTCGTCCCAGGCGAGTTCGCCGGCATCGAAGAAGGCTTCGGTCTTCTCGGCAATTTGCGGCAGCACCGGTTTGAGGTAGCTGACGATGACGCGGAACAGGTTGAGGCCCTGGGTGCATACGCCCTGGACCTCCGCGGCGCGGTCGGTTTGCTTGATCAGCACCCAGGGCTTGTGCTCGTCGATGTACTGATTGGCACGGTCGGCCAGGCCCATGATCTTGCGCATGGCCTGCCCGTATTCGCGGCGCTCGTAGAGTTCGGCGATCTCGTCGCGCGAGGCGGCGAAGGCTTCGTACAGGCCGGGCTCGGGCAGGGCGTCGGCGAGCTTGCCGTCGAAGCGCTTGTTGATGAACGAGGCGGTGCGGCTGGCGATGTTGACAACCTTGCCGACCAGGTCGGAGTTGACGCGCGCGGTGAAGTCCTCGAGGTTGAGGTCGAGGTCGTCGACGCCGGAGCTCAGTTTGGCGGCGAAGTAGTAGCGCAGGTATTCGGGCGAGAGATGCTGCAGGTAGGTGCGCGCCTTGATGAAGGTGCCGCGCGATTTGGACATCTTCTGGCCGTTGACGGTGATGAAGCCGTTGCACCAGATGGCGGTGGGCGTGCGGAAGCCCGCGCCGTGCAGCTCGGCCGGCCAGAACAGGGTGTGGAAGTAGGCGATGTCCTTGCCGATGAAGTGATAGAGCTCGGCGTCGGAGTCCTTGCCCCACCATTCGTCGAAGTCCAGGCCTTCGCGCGTGCAGTAGTTCTGGAAGCTGGCCATGTAGCCGATCGGCGCGTCCAGCCAGACGTAGAAGTACTTGCCGGGGGCGTCCGGGATCTCGAAGCCGAAGTAGGGCGCATCGCGCGAGATGTCCCAGTCGCGCAGGCCGGCGTCGAACCATTCGCGCAGCTTGTTGGCGGTTTCGGCCTGCACGTGGTCGCCGTGCTTGAGCCAATCGCGCAGGAAGCGCTCGAAGTCGCCGAGCTTGAAGAAGTAGTGTTCGGAGCTGCGTTGTTCCGGCACGGCGCCGGTCACCGCGGAGCGCGGATCGATCAGCTCGGTGGGCGCGTAGGTCGCGCCGCAGACCTCGCAGGAATCGCCGTATTGGTCCTCGGCGCCGCAGCGCGGGCATTTGCCCTTGATGAAGCGGTCGGGCAGGAACATGCCCGCCTCGGGATCGTAGGCCTGTTCGACGTCGCGGTGGGTGATATGTCCGGCGTCGCGCAGCCGGGTGTAGATCAGCTCGGCGAAGTGTCGGGTCTCCTCCGAGTGCGTCGAATGGTAGTTGTCGAAGGCGACGCCGAAGTCGGCGAAGTCGCGCGCGTGCTCGGCGCCCATGCGTGCGATCAGGGCTTCGGGCGTGGTGTTCTCGCTGCGCGCGCGCAGCATGATGGGCGTGCCGTGGGTATCGTCGGCGCAGACGTAATAGGCCTCGTTGCCGCGCATGCGCTGGAAGCGGACCCAGACGTCAGCCTGGATGTAGCCGAGCATGTGGCCGAGATGGAGCGGGCCGTTGGCGTAGGGGAGCGCGTTGGTGACGAGGATGCGGCGGGCCATGATGCTGCCTTCTTGCGAGGTTGGGAAAAGCGCATAAACATAGCAGTTTAGATGTGTGGCGGCTATGACGCGATTTCCGCCGTCGCGTGTTATTTGCTAGGGTGGCTGTAGATTGGCGGGCCTGTGCGGCGCATTTGCGTCTATGACTTGAGGGTCGATTCGCCCTGACGTCCGCCGGCCCTTTCGGCCAATTCGATCTGTTGGCGCGAAGTCAGCGCTCGCATCCTGGGTTGGTACATCTTGTCTGGAAAACAGGGGCTCCGTGTCCCAACGGTTTTCCCGCAATACCGAAAAGGAGACAATAATGAACAGATTCGTGAAACGCTCTCTTGCCGCTTTCAGTGCCGTCGTTTTCGCTGCGGTCGGCGTGATGGCGACGGTGCCCGCGGCTTCTGCCGCGGAAAAAACCGTCACCGTGGTGACGGATCCGAGCTTCGTGCCGTTCGAGTCGCTCGATACCAAGACCGGTAAGTACGTCGGTTTCGACATGGACATCATTCGCGCCATCGCCAAGCGGGCTGGGTTCAAGTATCAGCTGAAGACGATGGACTTCAACGGCATCATTCCCGCGCTGCAGGCCGGCAGCGTGGACATCGCGATCGCCGGCATCACCATCACCAAGGAACGCGCGAAGAAGATCGATTTCTCGCAGCCGTACTACGATTCCGGCCTGCGGATCATGGTTCGCGCCAATAACGACTCGATCAAGACGGTGAAGGACTTCGCCGGCAAGTCGGTGTCCACCAAGATCGGCAGTACGAGTTACAACTATCTGACCACCAAGGTGCCGGGCATCGGCAAGGTGGTGCCGTTCCCCGGCACTTCGCAGATGTATATGGCGCTGATGACGGGCAACGTCGACGCGGCCTTCTACGATGCGCCCAACGTGCTGTACTTCATCAAGACCAAGGGCCACGGCAAGGTCAAGACGGTCGGCCCGCTCTACGCCGGTCAGAAGTACGGCATCGCCTTCCCGCAGGGCAGCCCGCTGGTCAAGTCGGTCAACACTGCGCTGGAGTCGATGAAGAAGGACGGCACCTTCGCCGCGATCTACAAGAAGTGGTTTGATGCGGAGCCCCCGGCGGATCTGACCAAGTGACGGGTGCGGGTTTCGTTCGTTGAAAGGACTAGAGATTGAACTGCAAAGGCCGCGTATGCGGCCTTTGCGCGTTCCGGGGAACTCAGTGGTGAAGCACCCGCGCGAGGAACGCCTGGGTGCGTTCGTTCTGCGGATTGACGAACACGTCCTCGGCGCTGCCTTCCTCGACGATGGCGCCCTTGTCCAGGTAGAGCACTCGGTCGGCGACCTCATGAGCGAAGCCCATTTCGTGGGTGACGACGATCATCGTCATGCCGCTGGAGGCCAGTTCGCGCATGACGTCGAGCACTTCGCCGACCATTTCCGGGTCCAGTGCGGAGGTGGGTTCGTCGAACAGCATCAGGTTCGGACTCATGGCCAGTGAGCGGGCGATGGCCAGGCGCTGCTGTTGCCCGCCGGACAGCTGGCTGGGGTATTTCTGCGCCTGGTCTTCGATGCCGACGCGCTTGAGCAGCTTCATGGCCAGTTCGGTCGCGTCGGCGCGTTTCTGCTTCAGCACCTTGATCGGACCGATGGTGATGTTGTCGATGCAGCTCATGTGCGGAAACAGGTTGAACTGCTGGAATACCATGCCGGCATCGCGCCGGACTTCGCGAATGGTGCCTTTCGCCCCGCGGTCCGTCGCACCGTTCGGCAGCAGTTCTATGCCGTCGACCGAAATGTGCCCGGATTCGAACTGTTCCAGGGCGTTGATGCAGCGGATGAGCGTGGATTTGCCCGAGCCGCTGGCACCGATCAGGACGACGACTTCGCCCTTGTTCACCGTCATGTTGATGTCGCGCAGGACGTGTAGTTCACCATAGTGTTTGTTGACTTTTTCGATCTGTATGATCGGTTCAGCCATTGGGAGCCTCCGTGTGGCGTGTCGGTGGGCGGCATGGAGTCTGATCGATGCGATGATAGCCGATTCAGGGTGCTGGACTTGAGTTGCGCTGGCAGAGAGGCCGGTTCATGAGTCGGCATTTACCCGCGCGGCTAGGGCGTGGCCACCGCGGTAGCGGCTTGTGCCGCGAGTATCGCTAAAGGAGATTGCGACGTGCATTTTTCGATACCGTTCAGCCTTTCGGATATCCAGGCGGCCATGCCGTACCTGCTGGCGGGTTTGCGCCTTACTGTCGAAATCACCATCGTCGGGCTGGTGCTGGGCTTTTTGATCGGTCTGCTGACGGGGTTGGCGACCCTTAGCCCTACGCGTTGGCTGCGTTGGCCTGGTATCGCGTACCTGGAATTCTTTCGCGGCACGCCGATCCTGGTGCAGGCGCTGTTCATTTTTTACGGTCTGCCCGACATGCTGGGGCATCCGATTCCCGCGTTCAGCGCCGCAGTGGCAGCCATTGCGCTCAATTCCGGCGCCTATATCTGCGAGATCGTACGCGGCGGCGTGAAGTCGATCGAAAAAGGTCAGCGCGAGGCGGGTCTGTCGATCGGCATGTCCGGTATCCAGACCTTCCTCTATGTCATCTGGCCGCAAGCGCTGCGCCGCATCGTGCCGCCGCTGGGCAATCAGGGCATCATCAGCCTGAAGGACACCTCGGTGTTTTCCGTCATCGGCGTCGGCGAGCTGGTGCGCCAGGGACAGGTGTACATTGCCGTCACGTTCAATGCCTTCGAGATCTATTTCGTGGTCGCGATGATGTATCTGGCGATCACGCTGACCTTCTCCTTCTTCCTGCGCAAGCTCGAGAAGCGCCAGAGCCGAGGTTATTCCTGAGCGGGGCCAGGCTGCGTAGTCACGTTTCGAACGCGGTTTAATGCCGGAGCGCGGCCTAGTACAATCGCCGATTGGGCGCGCATCGCGCCCCACAGAATCATTTCGGAGGTTCCCGCCCCATGGCTGAGTTGTCGCGCTTGCAGATCGAAACCGCTCTCAAGGAAATCCAGGACCGCTACCTGGAGAAGGATCTGGTCGCCGCCGGAGAGGTCAAGGACATCCGCATCGACGGCGACAAGGTCGCAGTGGACCTGGCGTTCGGCTACCCCGCCAAGGGTTATATGGAGGAAGTCGAGGCGTCGGTGCGTGAATGCGTCGGTCGCGTGGCAGGAGTCGGCGCGGTCGAAGTCAGTTCGACCTCGCAGATCGTCGCGCATGCCGTGCAGCGCAATCTCAAGCCGCTGGCCGGCATTAAGAACATCATCGCCGTGGCCTCAGGCAAGGGCGGCGTCGGCAAGTCGACGACGGCCGTCAATCTGGCGTTGGCGCTGGCCGCCGAGGGCGCCAGCGTAGGCATCCTGGATGCGGACATCTATGGCCCGAGCCAGCCGCGTATGCTGGGCATCGCCGGCCGGCCCGAGACCAAGGACGGGCGCATGCTCGAACCGATGGAGAACTACGGGCTCAAGGCCATGTCGATCGGCTTCCTGATCGACGAGGAAACGCCGATGATCTGGCGCGGGCCGATGGTCACGCAGGCGTTGGAGCAGCTGCTCGGCGAGACGCGTTGGGGCGAGCTCGATTATCTTGTCATCGATCTGCCGCCGGGCACCGGCGACATCCAGCTGACGCTGTCGCAGAAGATTCCGGTGAGCGGGGCGGTGATCGTCACCACGCCGCAGGACATCGCCCTGCTGGACGCGCGCAAGGGCTTGAAGATGTTCGAGAAGGTCGAGGTGCCGGTGCTGGGCATCGTGGAGAACATGAGCCTGCACATCTGCTCGAACTGCGGCCATGAGGAGCGCATCTTCGGCGAAGGCGGCGGCCAGCGTATGGCCGACGACTACGAGGTCGAGTTCCTGGGCGCGCTGCCGCTGGACATCCACATCCGCGAACAGGCGGACAGCGGCAAGCCGACCGTGGTCGCGGATCCCGACGGACGCGTGACGGAGATCTATCGCGAGATCGCGCGCCGCACGGCCGCGCAGCTGGCGATCAAGGCCAAGGATTTCAGCTCCAAGTTCCCCAACATCGTGATCCAGAACAGCTGACAACTCTTAAAAGGCACAGCGGCGCATGTCTATCAAAGCGGATAAATGGATCCGCCGCATGGCGGCGGATCACGGCATGATCGAGCCCTTCGAGCCGGGGCAGGTGCGGCATGTCGGCGAACAGCGGATCGTCTCCTACGGCACTTCCAGCTACGGCTACGATGTGCGCTGCGCCGACGAGTTCAAGATCTTCACCAACATCAATTCGGCGGTGGTCGATCCCAAGGGCTTCGACGAAAGCAGTTTCGTCGACGTGAAGTCGGACGTGTGCATCATTCCGCCGAATTCCTTCGCGCTGGCGCGCACGGTCGAGTACTTCCGCATTCCGCGCAACGTGCTGACGATCTGTCTGGGCAAGTCGACCTACGCGCGTTGCGGCATCATCGTCAACGTCACGCCGCTGGAGCCTGAGTGGGAAGGCCACGTGACGCTGGAGTTTTCCAACACGACGCCGCTGCCGGCCAAGATCTACGCGAACGAAGGCGTCGCGCAGATGCTGTTCCTGGAATCCGACGAGGTGTGCGATGTGTCGTACAAGGACCGCGGCGGCAAATACCAGGGACAGCGCGGCGTGACGCTGCCGCAGGCCTAGCCCGCAGGCGACGGGCCGTGCCCCACGGGCCGTTCCATCCCGCTCCCGACGATACGCTGGAGAGCATCCGCCGCGACGCATTCGGTGGCGATGCGCAGGCACAGTACCGCCTGGCGGAGTGCCTGCGGCGCGGTCTGCTGTCGGCGGCGCGCGACGAGGCGCAGGCTCTGGTGTGGTACCGTCGCGCAGCCGCGGCGGGACACCGCACGGCGGCTTTCGTGTTGAACAACTGGCGCAACCGTAGGCATTTCACATAACTGCGGAGCGTTTTCTGGATGCTTGAGAGGAGCTGACGCATGCATGATTCGACCTCGGCAATGGATACCCTGTTCGTTCTGATGGGGGCGGTCATGGTATTGGCCATGCATGCCGGTTTCGCCTTCCTGGAACTGGGCACGGTGCGGCGCAAGAATCAGGTCAACGCGCTGGTCAAGATCCTCAGCGACTTCGCCATCTCCACCATCGCCTATTTCTTCATCGGCTTCTTCGTCGCCTATCACGTCGGTTTCTTCCAGTCCGCATCCACGCTGTCCGTCAACAACGGCTACGAGTTGGTGAAATTCTTCTTCCTGCTCACCTTCGCGGCGGCGATTCCGGCAATCGTCTCCGGCGGCATCGCCGAGCGCTCGCGTTTCTACCCGCAGCTGGCAGCGACCTTTCTCCTGGTTGCCTTCGTCTATCCCTTCTACGAGGGCCTGGTCTGGGGCGGCAATCTGGGTTTCCAGGCTTGGCTGACGCAGGCTTTCGGCGCGCCTTTCCATGATTTCGCCGGCTCGGTGGTGGTGCATGCCGTGGGCGGCTGGATCGCGCTGGCGGCGGTGCTGATGCTGGGGCCGCGCCACGGCCGCTACGGCAAGAACGGCGAGATGTACGCGCACCCGCCGTCCAATATTCCCTTCCTCGCGCTGGGCGCCTGGATCCTGACCGTCGGCTGGTTCGGTTTCAACGTGATGTCGGCGCAGAAGATCGGCGACATCAGCGGCCTGGTCGCGGTCAATTCGCTGATGGCCATGGTCGGCGGCACCCTGGCCGCGTTGGTTGCCGGACGCAACGACCCCGGCTTCGTGCACAACGGCCCGCTGGCCGGCCTGGTGGCGGTATGTGCCGGTTCCAACCTGATGCATCCGCTGGGCGCTCTGATCACCGGCGCGGTGGCGGGCGGCCTGTTCGTGTGGCTGTTCACGCTGACGCAGAACCGCTGGCGCATCGACGACGTGCTCGGCGTATGGCCGCTACACGGCGTGTGCGGCGTCTGGGGCGGCATCGCCGCCGGCATCTTCGGGCTCAAGGCCCTGGGCGGCACGGGTGGCGTGAGTTTCTGGTCGCAGCTGGTCGGCACCGGCGCCGGCGTGCTCATCGCCTTCGTAGGCGGCCTGGTCGTCTACGGCGGCTTGAAGTTCGTGGTCGGCATCCGTCTGGACGAAGAGCAGGAGTACATGGGCGCGGATCTGAGCATTCACAAGATCAGCTCGACCCCGAAGTACGATCAGTAGCTTTGAGCGTGCCCCGCTAGTCTGCGGTGCGCGCATTCCGCGGGTAACCGTGTGGCGGATAAGCGCCTTGGCGCTGGGCGAAGGCGCTGCCGGCGAGCTCAAGTCGCGGCGCCGGTGGCCGATAACAAAAACCACGAGGCGCTGCCTTTGACCGCGGGAAACCGGGGGCTGCGGCGGATGCCGTCCGCGGCAGCGCATTGGATCGCATCGCTCAGGGATTGAGCGACTTCAACAGGGATAGTTACATTACATGTCTGGATTGTTTTCCACCATCAAGGGCCGTTTGACGCTGGCCGTTGTCGTGACTACGGTGCTCACCTGCGCCGCCATCGCTACGACGTTTCTGCAGAACGAGCGGATCAGGCTCACGTTCGACCACCAGTCGAGCTATCTGACGCCGCTGGTGGCGACGATCGGCACGCTGACTCGCGCGGGACTCGAGGAGGGCGGCCTGCTGCGTGAGCAGCTGCTGACCAACGACCTGACCAAGGAGCAGCTCGCGACCCTCAAGCAGTCTCCGGTGCAAGCGGAGCAGGCGTTGACGCAAGCGCAGAAGCTCGCCGGTGGCGTGCCGGGTACACAAGCCCGCGTCGAAATGATCGCGCACGACTGGCGGCAGGTCAGGGCTGTGCGCAAGCAGATGCTGCAGGATCTGCAGAGCGGGCAGGGTACGGATGCGCTGGGCCTGCTCACGAAAGAGGACGATGCCTGGGCCAAGCTGCGCGGCGAGTTGCGCGCGCTGAGCGACTATCTCACCACCCAGCGCGCGGCCGGGCGGGATCAGATTCGTGCCACGATCCGGGGCGGTGAGCTT
>CAVVUY010000048.1:0-34360 GCA_963751375.1 uncultured Gammaproteobacteria bacterium | reverse complement strand
GTGCTGCTACCACGGAGGATGCGACGGCATCGGACGAGACCGCGACTGATCAAGGCTTGTCGCTGGACGAACTGCCGGAGCCCGAGGCCGGGCTCGAAGCGGAGGCGGCAACGCTCGGCGAGACCGACACCATGGGTGGTGCGGTCGGAGACGAAGTGGCCACCAAGTTGGATTTGGCCAGGGCCTATATCGACATGGGCGATATCGAGGGCGCGCAGAGCACCCTGGATGAAGTCATGGCCGAAGGCAACGATGCTCAGAAGAAGCAAGCGGAAGATCTGCTCAAGCAGTTGAGCTGATTTTTCCGTTGTGATCAAGGAGGCCGGGCGGTCCGCTGTCCGGCCTCCGTGCGTTTGAGGGATGGCAACTTGTACATCTATGAGAACGACTGTTCGTACCCGTCGTCCAGCCGTGGAGCGAAGTCGGACGTTGCGGTAGCAAGCGGGGCAGTTGATGCGCATCGCTCTCGGGGTTGAGTACGACGGCAGTGATTTCTGCGGTTGGCAGATGCAGGATGGCGTGCGTACAGTCCAGGCCTGCGTCGAGCAGGCCTTGTCCAAGGTTGCGGACCACGACGTGCGGGTGATCTGCGCCGGGCGCACCGACACCGGCGTGCACGGCCTGGGCCAGGTGATCCATTTCGACGCGCAGGCGCAACGCTCGACCCGCTCGTGGGTGCTAGGCGGCAATGCGAACCTCCCTCGCGACATAAGTCTGCTATGGGCGGCGGCGGTCGACGAGGAATTCCATGCCCGGTTCTCGGCGCAGTCGCGCCGCTATCGTTATGTGATTCTCAATCGTTGGGTGCGGCCGGGACTGCAGCGCGGTCGCGTCACCTGGGTGCATGCTCCGCTCGATGTTGAGGCGATGCGCGCAGCGACGCAGTTTCTGCTCGGCGAGCATGACTTTTCAAGCTATCGCGCGTTGGCTTGCCAGGCCAAAAGCCCGGTCAGGCATATCTACTCGCTGAAGGTCGAGCGTGCCGGCGAATATGTCTATCTGGATGTGCATGCGAATGCCTTCCTGCATCATATGGTGCGTAATATCGCTGGCGTGTTGATCACGATAGGCAAGGGTGAAAGGCCGCCCGAGTGGGCGCTGGAGGTGCTGGAACTGCGCGACCGCACCCAAGGCGGTATTACGGCGCCTCCCGACGGCCTGTATTTCGTCCAAGCCCAGTATGCGGAGCGGTTCATGCTGCCGGATCAGGTTCGGCTGCCGCAGTTCTGAGCGCGATGCGGCCGGATTCCGGGTCGAGGTTGAAATCTGCTACCCTTGACCGCTTGGTATGTGTGCACCCTGCGGCGAGAGCCGGCCGGGTGTCGTCATTGAGGATGGCGCGACATGCGCACGCGGGTGAAGATTTGCGGTATCACGCGGGAGGCGGATGCCGCCAGCGCGGTGACCGCCGGAGTGGATGCGCTTGGTTTGGTGTTCTATCCCCAAAGTTCGCGCTATCTCGATCCGGGCGCCGCGGCGGAGCTGGTGTCCACGCTGCCGGCGTTCGTGACGCCAGTGGGCTTGTTCCTGGATGCCGAACCCGAGCGCGTGCGCGAGGTGCTGCGGCAGGTTCGACTCGATGTATTGCAGTTCCATGGGGTCGAGTCCGCTGAATACTGCCGCAGCTTCGGGCGGCCCTACATGAAGGCCGTTGGTGCGGGCGAAGGCGACGACGTAAGGTCGCTGGCCGCAGCGTATCCGGATGCCTGTGCGCTGTTGCTGGACAGCCACGCACATGGTCAGGCGGGGGGCACCGGCCGCACCTTCGACTGGCAGCGAATACCGACCGATATCGGGCATCCTTTGGTGTTGGCCGGTGGTCTGAACCCGGATAATGTCGCCGAAGCGGTGCGCCGAGTGCGACCGTATGCGGTGGATGTGAGCAGTGGCGTCGAGGCGGCGCCTGGAATCAAGGATGCGGGGCTGATCGAGGCCTTCATGAGCGAGGTAGGACGTGGCGACAGTGAGCGAGTCTGTGCCTGACGTGATCGATTGGGATCAGTATCCCGACGCACGCGGTCATTTCGGGCCGTATGGCGGGTGTTTCGTGGCCGAAACCCTGATGGAGGCCATCGAGGCGTTGCGAGATACCTATGCGGCGCTGCGTGAGGACCCTGCCTTCTGGGCCGAATTCGATGCGGATCTGGCGCACTACGTGGGGCGTCCGAGCCCTTTGTATCACGCACAGCGTCTGAGCCGCGAACTCGGCGGCGCGCAGATCCATCTCAAGCGCGAGGATCTGAATCACACCGGCGCGCACAAGATCAACAACACTATCGGCCAGGCCTTGCTGGCCAAGCGCATGGGCAAGACGCGGATCATCGCGGAAACCGGCGCCGGCCAACACGGTGTGGCATCGGCCACCGTGGCGGCGCGGCTGGGACTGGAATGCGTGGTCTACATGGGCGCCGAGGACATCGAGCGCCAGGCGCCCAACGTATATCGCATGAAGCTGCTTGGCGCCGAGGTCGTGCCGGTCACCAGCGGTTCGCGTACCCTCAAGGATGCGCTCAACGAGGCGATGCGAGACTGGGTGGCACGCGTCGACGATACTTTCTACATCATCGGTACGGTCGCCGGGCCGCATCCGTATCCGCAAATGGTGCGTGATTTTCAGGCCGTGATCGGGCGCGAGGCGCGGGCGCAGTCGCTGTCGACAGATCGGCCGCTTGCCGGACGCCCTGGTCGCCTGCGTGGGCGGCGGCTCGAACGCCATCGGCTTGTTTCATCCCTTCCTCGACGATGCCGATGTCCGCATGATCGGCGTCGAGGCGGGCGGTTACGGCGTCGCCAGCGGCCATCATGCCGCACCGCTGACGGCCGGCAGGCCCGGCGTGCTGCACGGCAACCGCACCTATCTGATGGAAGACGAGGACGGCCAGATCATGGCGACGCATTCGGTCTCGGCCGGACTCGATTATCCTGGCGTCGGCCCCGAGCATGCCTGGCTGAAGGACACGGGGCGGGCCGAGTATGTCGCCATCGACGACGACGAGGCGCTGGCCGCATTCCACAAGCTGACGCGTACCGAGGGCATCATCCCTGCACTCGAATCGAGCCATGCGTTGGCCTATGCAGCGAAGCTCGCGCCGCAACTGCGCGCCGACCAGCATGTCGTGGTCAACCTTTCCGGGCGCGGCGACAAGGACATCAACACGATCGCGCGTCTGGAGGGCATCGAACTGTGAGCCGTATCGCACAATGTTTCGAGGCGCTGCGCGCGCAGGGGCGTTCGGCCCTGGTGCCCTATATCACTGCAGGCGATCCCGAACCCGGCGTGACGGTCGAGTTGATGCGCGCGCTGGTCGAAGGCGGTGCGGACCTGATCGAACTCGGGGTACCGTTTTCCGATCCTATGGCCGACGGTCCGGTGATCCAGGCTGCCTGCGAACGCGCGCTGCTGCATCACGTGGGACTCGCGCGAGTATTGCAGATGGTGCGCGAATTCCGCAGCCACGACAACCGCACGCCGATCGTGCTCATGGGGTACCTGAATCCTATCGAGGCGATGGGTTATGCGACGTTCGCCGCGGCCGCACGCGAGGCCGGCGTCGACGGCGTGCTGATCGTGGACCTGCCGCCGGAAGAGGGGGCAGAGCTCCTGCGGCTGCTGGATGAAGAGGCGCTCGATCCGATTTTTCTACTGTCCCCAACCAGCACTGCGGACCGTATCGACAAGGTTTGCAAGCGTGCCCGGGGCTATGTGTATTACGTCTCGCTCAAAGGCGTTACCGGCGCGAACACGCTGGATGTGGCGCAGGTGGCCGAACGCCTCGATATCATCCGTGCGCATTGCTCGCTGCCGGTTGGCGTCGGTTTCGGCATCAAGGATGCCGCCACGGCGGCCCAGGTCGCCCGGGTGGCAGATGCCGTAATCGTCGGCAGCGCGGTAGTACGGCTGGTCGAAGCCCATGCCGGCGTGCCGCAGGCGATCGCTCCCGAACTGCGGGCACTGATGACAGCTATGCGCGAAGCCATGGATGTTGCGACGCGCGAGGATGAAACGATGACAGGGGGATGCTCCTGATGAGTTGGTATGAAAAATTATTGCCGTCGCGTATTCGCACGGATGCCAGGGCCAAGCGTGGCGTGCCGGAGGGGCTGTGGGACAAGTGCCCGTCGTGCGCCAGCGTACTTTACAAGCCGGAAGTGGAACGCAACTGCGACGTGTGCCTCAAGTGCGGGCAGCATATGCGTATCAATGCCCGGCGGCGCCTGGAGGTCTTCCTCGATGAGGGCGAGCAGAGCGAAATCGGCGCCGAATTGGCTCCGGTCGACGCGCTGCGCTTCCGCGATAGCAAGAAGTACAGGGATCGCCTGAACGCTGCGCAACGCCAGACCGGCGAGAAGGATGCGTTGATCGTGATGCGCGGTACTCTCAAGGGCATGCCGGTGGTGGTCGCGGCCTTCGATTTCGAATTCATGGGCGGATCGATGGGCTCGGTGGTCGGCGAGCGTTTCGTGCGCGGCGTCGATGCGGCGCTGGCGGAAGGTATCCCGCTGGTGTGTTTTTCCGCCAGCGGTGGCGCACGCATGCAGGAAGCGCTGTTCTCGCTGATGCAGATGGCCAAGACCAGTGCCGCACTGGCGCGTCTGTCGGAAGCCGGCGTGCCGTTCATCTCGGTGCTGACCGACCCGACCATGGGCGGCGTTTCGGCCAGTCTCGCCATGCTGGGCGATATCAACGTTGCCGAGCCGGGCGCATTGATCGGCTTCGCCGGGCCGCGCGTGATCAAGCAGACGGTGCGCGAAACCCTGCCAGAGGGCTTCCAGCGCAGCGAATTCCTGCTCGACCATGGTGCGATCGACATGATCGTCGACCGGCGTGAAATGCGTGACCGGCTCGCCAATGTGCTAGGCATGCTGCAGCGTCGACCCGTGGTGCCGGAGTCGGTCTGAGCATGGCACGATTCGCCACGCTGGATGCGTGGCTGGAGTGGCAGCAGACACTTTCGCCCAAGGAAATCGCGCTCGGTCTTGAGCGCGTGCAGGCCGTGGGTGAACGCCTCGACCTGCTACGGCCACGCTGCCCGGTGATCACGGTTGCCGGCACCAACGGCAAGGGATCGGTGGTCGCGTTGCTGGAAGCGATGCTCGTCGCGGCGGGCTATCGTGTCGGTGCTTTTACCTCGCCCCATCTGCTGCGCTACAACGAGCGGGTGCGCATCTCCGGCGCTGCCGTCGACGATGCGGTGCTGTGCGAGGCCTTCGCCGCTATCGACGAGGCGCGCGACGACATTCCGTTGACCTACTTCGAGTTCGGCACGCTGGCCGCCCTGCATGCGTTCACAGCCGCCGCAGTCGATGTCATGGTGCTTGAGGTCGGGTTGGGCGGGCGCCTGGACGCGGTCAACGCCGTCGCTCCGGATGTGGCCGTGGTGACCACGATAGATTTGGACCATGCCGATTGGTTGGGCAGCGATCGCGAAAGCATCGGCCGCGAAAAAGCTGGCATCATGCGTGCCGGGCACCCGGCCGTTTGCGGCGATCGCCATCCGCCGGCCTCCCTGTTCGAACATGCCGGGGAGATCGGCGCAGAGCTGCGCCTTCTCGGCCGGGACTTCGAGGTCGAACGGCGTGGCGAGGGCATACGCTGGGGTGACGGCAGCGTTTCGCTCGAGTTGCCGTTGCCGGCCTTGCGGGGCAGGTTCCAGCTCGACAATGCCGCCACCGCGCTGGCTGCGTTGAGTGTGCTGCACGGACGCCTGTCGGTTGATGTCGAAGCCTGTGCCGTGGGTCTGCGCTCGGTACGCGTGGCCGGGCGCTATCAGCGTCTGCCGGGAATACCGCCTGTGTTCTGTGACGTGGCGCACAATCCGCAGGCTGCGCAGGCGCTGGCTTCTATCCTGCGTGACGAAGTCGTGCCGGGTCATACGTTGGCGGTGTTTGCGGCGCTCGGCGACAAGGATATCGAGGCGATCGTAGCCGAATTGGATGCCGAGGTTGCACATTGGTTCGTCGCGGGCCTGGATGCACCGCGCGGCATGGATGCGGAATCTCTCGCAGCCCGCATGGAAGCGTGCCTGGCGCCGTTGACGTGCCATGTCGACGTTGCGGCCGCACTGGCCGCGGCACGGGCTGCAGCAGCGCCCGGAGACCGCATCTTGGTATGCGGATCGTTTCTGACCGTGGCGGCGGCCCTCGCTGCAAGCCTATAATCGCGTCTGTTTCGACACGTGTGACGCTTAGCGATGGAAAAACGTCTGCAACAACGTCTGATCGGTGCGGCAGTAATCATCGCCCTGGCCGTGATTTTTCTGCCCATGTTGCTCAACGGCGGCGGCAACCAGCGGGTTTCGATGAAAATGCAGATCCCGCCCGAGCCGAGCTACAGCTTCAACGGCGCGGCGCAGCCGCCGGCCGCGTCGGGGACGGCGCCGGTCCAGCCGATCAGCGTGGCTCCGGCTTCGAGTGCGGATTCGCAGCAATCTGGGCAGTCGACTCCACCGCAATCGACCTCTGGATCGACGGCTTCGAGCCAGCCGGCGGCGCCGGCGCCGGCTCCCCAGTCCTCCCCCAAGATGGTCGAACCCAAGGTGACGGCGCCTGCCCAGCCCGTGCAGCAAAAGCCGGCGCCCGCGAAACCGACGCCTACCCAGTCCGCACCGCCGCAACCGACCCCAGCTCAGAACGAGGCTTCGACTGGCGGCCAGCCAGTGACGCCGGCCTGGGTGGTACAGGTGGCGAGTCTGTCCAAGGAATCCGGCGCCAGGGATTTGCGCGATCGCCTGCGCAAGCAGGGTTTTTCGGCCTATGTCGATCGTTTCGACGACAAGGGCAAGGTCTACTATCGGGTGCGCGTGGGGCCCAAACTCACCCGGGCCGGCGCCGAAGCCCAGCAGGCGAAGATCCTGAAGGTCGCCAAGCTCAAGGGAATCGTGGTGCCTTATAAATGAACTGGGTGGATTTCCTGATCGCCGGCATTTTTCTGGTGTCGATCATCGTCAGCCTGTTCCGCGGTTTCGTGCGCGAGTCGATATCGCTGGCGAGTTGGCTGTTGGCATTCTGGGTCGGATTGGCCTTCGCCGAGCGTCTGGCCGTGTTTCTGCCGGCCGGCATCCACGCGCCTTACCTGCGCGTCGCGGTGGCCTTCGGCGTGCTGTTCGTCGTTACGCTGGTGCTTGGCGCGCTGTTCAACAATCTCGTCGCCAGCCTGATCAAGCGCACGGGTTTGTCGGGAACCGACCGGGCCCTCGGAGGGCTGTTCGGTGTACTCCGCGGTGCGGTTGCCGTGGTCATTTTGGTGTTGTTCGCGGGGATGACGTCGCTCCCGCAGGAGTCCTGGTGGCACCATTCGTATTTCGTCCATTACTTCCAGTCGCTGGCCTTGTGGGTACGCGATTTTCTGCCTGCGCATCTGGCCCAGCAGATCACCTACGCCTGACGGCGATTCACTGCTTTTCAACGTTTGAGGGAAATGCCTGAATGTGCGGCATCATCGGTATTGTCGGACGCGGTCCCGTCAACCAGTCTTTGTACGATGGGTTGACCGTGCTCCAGCACCGGGGCCAGGACGCCGCCGGCATCGTCACTTACGACCAGGGCAAACTGTACCTGCGTAAGGCGAATGGTTTGGTGCGCGACGTGTTCCGTGCGCGCCACATGCAGGAGTTGGTCGGCAACGTCGGCATCGGCCACGTGCGCTACCCGACCGCGGGATCCTCGTCCTCGGCCGAAGCGCAGCCGTTCTACGTCAACTCGCCGTTCGGCATCACGCTCGGACACAACGGCAACCTGATCAACACTAAGGCGCTTCAGCAGGAACTGTTCCTGCAGGATCGCCGGCACATCAACACCGAATCGGATTCCGAGGTGTTGCTGAACGTGTTCGCCCAGGAACTGCTGCACCAGGACACGCTGAAGCTCAAGCCTGAACATATTTTCAACGGCGTCAGTGCAGTGCACCGTCGCTGCCGGGGAGCCTACGCGGTTGTGGCGATGATCAACGGCTACGGCATCGTTGCCTTCCGCGACCCCCACGGCATCCGACCGGTCGTGTACGGCATACGTGAGACGCCGGAAGGCCCGGAATACATGGTCGCTTCCGAGAGCGTCGCTCTAGTCGCGCTGGGTTTCAAGCTCATACGCGATTTGGCGCCGGGCGAGGCGATCTACATCGACCTCGACGGCAATCTGCACACCCGCCAGTGCGCCGAGAACCCGACGTATACGCCCTGCATCTTCGAACACGTCTATTTCGCCCGGCCCGATTCGATACTGGACGACGTTTTCGTGCACAAGGCACGCATGCGCATGGGCGACTACCTCGGCCAGAAGATTCAGCGCGAATGGCCGGACCATGATATCGACGTGGTCATCCCGATCCCTGAAACCAGTCGCACTTCGGCGCTGGAACTGGCCATGCGCCTGGGCGTGAAGTATCGCGAAGGTTTCATCAAGAACCGCTACATCGCGCGGACCTTCATCATGCCGGGGCAAACTCAGCGCAAGAAGTCGGTGCGCCAGAAACTCAATCCGATCGAGATGGAGTTCAACGGCAAGAACGTATTGTTGGTCGACGACTCCATCGTGCGCGGCACCACCTCGCGCGAGATCGTGATGATGGCCCGCGATGCCGGTGCGCGTAAGGTCTATTTCGCCTCGGCTTCGCCGCCGGTACGCTATCCGAACATCTACGGCATCGACATGCCGGCCGCACACGAATTGATCGCCCATGGACGCACCGTCGACGAAATCGCCCAGGCGATCTTCGCCGACCGCTTGTTCTACCAGGATCTCGACGACCTGATCCTGGCGGTGCGCAAGGGTAATCCCAAGCTCGAGCAGTTCGATGCCTCGGTTTTCGACGGACATTATGTAACCGGCGTCGACCCCGACTATCTGATCGCGTTGGAGCGATCGCGTGCCGACGACCAACGCAGCGTGCGGGTACCGCGGCAGGCGCATATCGATCTGCCCAACTCGGTCTGAGTCCGCAGGCGGCGGCCTCATCAGGAGAGAAGTTTGATGCTGCCGAGCGATCGACATCCGGATCCGGATCTTCTGCGGATGCTCGCCGCCGAACTGGCGCGCCGCTATCCGGATCCAGCCGGCGAAACCATCGCTGTCGTCGATATCTGTCGGCAGCGCCTTTATCTGCTCGAGCGCGGCCGCCTCGTGGAAAGTTACGCCGTCTCGACGGCGGCACGTGGCATCGGCAACCGCGAGGGTAGCGAGCAGACGCCTCTCGGAGTGTTCCGAGTGGCCGAAAAATACGGCAGGAACGCGCCCGTCGGTACGGTTTTCAAGGGACGCCGCGACACCGGTGAGATCGCGCCGATCCTGAGCGATCCGAACGACCCCGCCGAGAACGATTTGGTGACTACGCGTATTCTGCGTCTGAGTGGCCTGCAAGCCGGCTTCAACCTTGGCGGAGACGTGGATACGTTCTCGCGCTACATCTACATCCACGGTACCCCGGAGGAAGGGCGTATCGGCACGCCCGCATCGCATGGCTGCGTGCGCATGCGCAACATCGAAGTCGTCGATCTTTTCGACCGATTGGCGCAGGACAGTCTGGTCTGCATCGTGCCGGGCGATGTGCCGCTGACCCAGATTCCTGGGCCTGCGCCGGAAATCGGGACCGGTTAAGAAACAGTAATGGCGGCGGTGTGCGGGGCGCTATAGGGTGTGCCGCGTCACCTTTCGGAGATTCCGCATGACGCGCAAACGTTTCCTTGCCACCTTGTTTCCCGCTTTGCTGCTTCTACCCGCCGCCGCACAGGCGCAGGCCGGGGTCCACGTCACCGCCGACGGCAAGCTGCCCGTGCCCATGATCGGCGTGGCCGCCTGCCTGACGCCTTCGGGCAATCTGGAAACGGTAGGCGGGTTTACCGGCCGACGTTCGCTGACCGAGATCTACATGCGCAAGAGTGGGCGTTGGGAAGCGGTGGCGCGGCTGCCGAAGCCGACGCACGACACGGCGGCAGGATATCTTGACGGGGCGCTGTTCATCTTCGGTGGCGGGCAGGCCTATTCGACGCGGGATCTGCTGCGCGTACAGGGCTCGCGCGCCGTACATGTCGCCTACCTCGGGCATCCGCTCTCGGATGCCGTGACGCGGCCTTATCGCCTGCATGGCGTGGACGGGCTGATCATGGTCGGCGGGCATGGCGGCCCGGATGTGCGCAAGGTGTACTTCATCAGCGGTACCAACAACGGCCATACCCGCTGGCGCACGCTGTTCAGTCTGCCGGTGGGCGTGCGTTATACGGCGGTCGCGGTGGATGGGAGCTCGGTGTACATCGCCGGCGGACTATCGGCCCACGGCCGGGTCGATACGGCATGGGTGTGGCGCCCCGGTGATGCCGGTCCGCAGCGTCTGCCGGCACTGCCGACCCCCATGGAGAAGGCGGCCGCATTTGCATGGCAGGGCACTGTGTATGTCGTTGGCGGCCTCGAGAACGGCGGCCGCACCAGCGCCGACATCCTGGCTTATCGTCGGGGGCAGGGTGGCTGGCACAGCGTCGGTCATCTGCCGGGCCCGCTGGCCGACATGGGCTATGCGCAGAACGGGCGTGACGGCTATCTGCTAGGCGGCATGAGCGGGCCCAGTTCGCGCAGCGCTGGGCGTCGCGTCTGGCATCTTCGGTTCGAATAGACCGCTTGCAGGGATTGGCGGGTCCGCGTGACGGACCCGCCGGAAGGGCGGTTTCAGCCGCCGGTATGCTGGAAGTGCGTGCCCGGCGGCACCATGTCCATGCCGTCCGGGACATTCAGGTAACCGAGGCCGGTGCCCTTGACGCTCTTGTGTCCATATTGCCAGACGATCTGCTTGGTGCGCGGATCGATCACCACCACGCGGTTGTTCCAGTCGTCGCAGACCAAAAGATTGCCGTTGGACAAGGGCAATGCGATCGAGGGGTGGTCGAGGGCACCGTAACCGTAGGTCTTGCGGTAATGCCAAAGCAGCTTGCCCTGCGGCGAATAGATGTCGATGACGCCGGGGTTGGTGTAACCGACCACCAGGATGTTGCCGTCGGGCATCTGGTTGGCATCGGAAGGGTAGATGATCTGGCTGTGGAAGGACCAGAGCACTTTGCCGGTCGGGCTGAGTTTGTCGATGAAGCCGGGATGTCCGTATCCCCAGTCGATTTCGGTCACGATGAAGTTGCCGCTCGGCGTGGGAAGTGCGCCGTTCGGTGCATTGAGTTTTGCCGGCGGTGCATGATAGCGGACCTTGGTCGTGCCGAACTGGCGCACGATTCGCTTGGTCTTTGGGTTGATGATGAGCACGCGGTCATTGCCGATGTCGGCGACCACGATGTTGCCGTTCGGCAGCTGGTAGGCATCGTCGGGGGTGTGCAGATAGCCGGGCTGGGACCCGGTCTTGCCTTTTTGTCCGTACATCCAGACGAAGCGCTTCTGCGCGATGCTGATTATCCCGATGGTCTGGTCGTCTTCGTTGTTGACGATGATGTGCTTGTGATCGGGGGTGAAAAAGCCGTCGTCGGCACCGTGCGAATGCACGCCCTTGGGTCCGCCGACGCGGATCGGCATGGACCAGATGATGCGCTTGTCGGGCGTGACGACCAGTAGGCGGTCGTTGCCGCGGTCGGCGATCAGCAGGTTTCCGGGGAGGGGGTGAGTGGCCGTGCCGCCGGGCTGGTAGGCTTGCGCGGCGGAAGCCTGGTACGAGAAGGCCAGCGTGCCGGCGGCAATCAGAGTGGAGAACAGGCGCGTTCGTTGTTGTCTCAGGTGACGGAGCATGCGATATATCCTGATGATTTGAATGGATTAAACTGGAGCATGGTAAAGCGCCATGCGGTAGCCGAAGGTTACCAAGCGGTCATCGGTTGGCGACAGGTTTGACGCCGATCACATGCAGCGCCTAGGATAGTCGCTAGCGCCGATTTGAGTCTCTCAGCTTGCGGGCGCTTAACAAATACGGCTAAAGCGAGTGTCAGTCAGACCCGCCCAGCCACTGTTTGTTCCTCTGGCGCGGTGCTACATGTCCCGCCACAGCATCCCGCAAGCCGGCGCTCCTTTACATGCCATAGGAGGGCAGGACATGGATTACGATTTCCCCGCCGATTTCGATACGCTCGCGGTGCGCTCTGGGCAGTTGCGCGGACACGAGGGCGAGCACTCCGAACCGATCTACACGACCTCGAGTTTTGCATTCGCCAGCGCGGCCGAGGCAGCTGCGCGGTTTTCCGGTGCGGAGCCGGGCAACATCTATTCGCGCTTCACGAATCCGACCGTGCGCACGTTCCAGGACCGCCTTGCCGCGCTGGAGGGCGGGGAGGCGTGCGTGGCCACTTCTTCCGGCATGGCGGCGATCCTATCGGCCTGCATGGGGCTGCTACAGCAGGGCGATCACGTGGTGTGCTCGCGTAGCGTGTTCGGTTCGACCGTGAGCCTGTTCGAGCGCTATCTCAAGCGCTTCGGCATCGAGGTCGATTTCGTTTCGCAGGTCGACCTCCCGGCCTGGGAGGCGGCGATCAAGCCCAATACGCGGCTGCTGTTCCTGGAGACGCCCTCCAATCCGCTGACGGAACTGGCCGATGTCGCCGCCCTGGCCGAACTGGCGCATGCTCATGACGCCCTGCTGGCGGTGGACAACTGTTTCTGTACGCCGGCGCTACAGCGTCCGCTGGCGCTGGGTGCCGATCTGGTGATCCACTCTGCGACCAAGTATCTCGACGGACAGGGCCGCTGTATCGGCGGAGCCGTGGTTGGAGATGCCGAACGGGTAGGCAAGGAAGTGTTCGGTTTCCTGCGCACCGCCGGGCCGAGCATGAGCCCGTTCAACGCCTGGGTTTTCCTCAAAGGCTTGGAGACGTTGCGCCTGCGCATGCGTGCCCACTGCGAGAATGCTCAGTTCCTGGCCGAATGGCTGGAGGCGCATCCGCAGGTTGAGCGGGTCTACTATCCAGGACTCACCGGTCATCCGCAGCACGATCTGGCACGGCGACAGCAGGATGGGTTCGGCGGCATCGTCTCCTTCGAAGTGCGCGGAGGCCAGGAAGCGGCTTGGCGCGTGGTCGATGCGACGCGGATGATTTCCATTACCGCCAATCTGGGCGATGCCAAGACCACGATCACGCATCCGGCGACGACGACGCATGGTCGCATCAGCGCACAGCAGCGCGCCGAAGCCGGCATTGGCGACGGCCTGCTGCGCGTTTCCGTCGGCCTGGAGGCGGCCGACGACATCATCGCGGACCTCGCACATGGCCTCGGATGATGCCGGAGCACGCGGCGAGTTGCTGAGGTTGTTCCGCGCCGCGCTGGCCAGAGTGGAAGGCGCCGCGGCGGTGCGCGACTGGCTGGCAGCGAACCCGCTGGACGAAGGCGATTGGCATGTCGTGGCCATCGGCAAGGCGGCGGCCTCGATGGCGCTGGGAGCCGAACAGGCGCTCGGCTCCCGCCTGCGCGCCGGCCTGATGATCACCAAGGAAGGGCATGCGGAGCAGGGGCTGCACGATCCGCAGCGATGGGCTGTTCGACAGGCCGAGCATCCGGTGCCCGGCGCCGGCAGCCTGGCCGCGGGGAAGGCACTGCTGTCGTTTATCGAGGGGTTGCCGGCATCGGGGCGAGTGCTGTTCCTGCTGTCCGGTGGTGCGTCGAGTCTGGCCGAAGTCCTGCCACGCGGTTTCGATCTGGAGGATCTGCGCCGGGCCAGCGCCTGGTTGCTGGGCAGCGGGTTGGACATCGCCGACATCAACCGTGTGCGCCAACGCCTGTCCTTGATCAAGGGCGGGCGCCTGCGCGGATATCTGGGGCGGCGCCAGGCCTGCGTGCTGGCGATTTCCGACGTGGCCGGCGACGACGTGCGGGCCATAGGATCCGGTCCCCTGGCCGAGCCCTTGTCGGGTGATTTGCCGGAACTTCCCGGCTGGCTGGCCGAATGGACCGAGCGTGCGGCGCCACAACGGGAATACGCATCGGCTGTGCCGCATCATGTCATCGCCGGTATCGACGATGCCTTGCAGGCGGCGGCTGATGCGGCGGCACGGGCCGGTTTCGAGGTGCATCAGCAGGGCGCCTGCTTGTACGGCGATACGGCACAAACCGGTGCTCGGCTGGGCAAACAGTTGCGCGAAGCGACGGCTGGCGTCTGGTTGTGGGGCGGCGAGACCACAATCCATCTGCCGGAGAATCCCGGGCGGGGCGGGCGCAACCAGCATCTCGCGCTGGCGGCAGCCATGGAACTGGCCGGTGTGACGGGCGTCAGTCTGTTGGCGGCCGGCACCGACGGTACCGACGGGCCGACGGAGGATGCCGGCGCGATTGTCGACGGTGGCACGCTGGAGCGTGGTCTGACCGAGGGCCTTGACGCCGCCGCGACGCTGGCTGGGGCAGACGCCGGCCGCTTCCTGGAAGCGAGCGGGGATTTGCTGTCGACCGGTCCCACCGGAACCAACGTGACCGATCTGGTGATCGGTTTGAAATGGCGGGAGGCTTGAGTGGGAAAGACACGATTATGTGGGCTGGACAGTTTGCGGTGGGTGGTGTTTGCGGCCGTGTTATCGCTGAGCGTACTGTCGCCCCCGACTCTGGCTGCGAAGCAGTTGCAGGCGACGATACTGCACTTCCAGATCAAACCGGCCGGACAGTCGGCATATGCCGAGCGCGTATTGGTGACGCCGGAGTATCTGCGTATCGACGGCGGCGGCATGGGCGGCGTGTATATCCTGTTCAACCGCCGCACGCAGGCGATCTACAGCGTCAGCCCGAAGGACAAGGATGTGTTGACCATCAGGCGGCGAGCCGTGACGGTCAAACCGCAGAAGCCGCTCAAGCTCGACGTGACCTCGCAGCCGTTCAAGGGAGCGCCGAGCATCGATGGCAAGACGCCGCGGCATTACGCTTTCTTCGCCGGTGGTAAACGGTGCTACGACGTCGTGGCGGTTCCTGGTCTGCTGGAGGACGCGCGGCGTGCGCTGGCCGCGTTCCGTACCTCGCTGGCGGGCCAGCAGGCCTTGGACTATGGACGCACCCCGGCATCGCCGCAGTCGGCCTGCGAGCAGGCACGGCTGATTTTCGCCCCGACCCGCTATCTCGATCACGGCTTTCCGATACAGGGTTGGGGGACGCGCGGAGACGCGAGACGCCTGCTCGATTACAAGCTCGATCAGCCTGTTGCGGCTGCTCTGTTCCGTTTGCCGGCTGACTACAAGTACTACACGGTCGATACGCAAGGCATGCACGACATCCCGGCTCCCGGGTCCTAATCTGACCGGCTCCTAACTGTTGCCGCGATGCGGAACCGCGGAGTGTGGCGGCTGTCTCAGAGATACATCCAAGCAGGAGACGGCACGATGGACTACGTACAGGCGGAACAGCAGATCACGCAGATTCAGCAGCAGTCACAGGACGTGAGAAATCGGATGCAGCAATTTGCGCAAAAGCTGGCGAGCAGCATGCCGGAACAGAATGCTGCTCGCGATCTGGCGATGGACCTGCGCGAGATCGCGCTGGGCATTCAGCAGCAGCAACAACAGACGCTGTTCGTGCTGCAGCAGATGGGGCAGCACATCCAGCAACTGGAGCAGGCCGTGGATGCGCATCCGCCGGCGGCGCAGTATGCACAGACGCGTGGTTGGGGCGCGGGCGGCGGTTTTCTCGGCAACTTGACTACCGGTTTGGGGCTGGGCGCGGGCATCGGCGTTGGCGAGGGTCTCGCCAACGACCTGTTCAATCTATTTTGAGTTTTTCCAGGGTGTAGCCGTTCGGCGTCACGCTCAACACGCTGCCCTGGGTGTACCAGTCGCCGAGCACGATGCGCTCGGCCGGCTCGTCGTCGATTTCCAGCGTGTGGACGGCGGGGCGGTGAGTATGGCCGTGGATGATGCGCTGCACGCCGTGCTTGCGAAAGGTGGCAGCCACCTCTGCGGCGTTCACGTCCATGATGTCCGCGGCCTTGCCGCGGGTGGCCTCGCGGCTCTCGCGACGCAGCGCCTCGGCCTGCGCCCGACGCTGCTCCAGCGGCAGGGCGAGAAAGCCGGCCTGCCAGGCGGGATCGCGCAGCTGTTTGCGCAGTCCCTGGTAGGCGTCGTCGTCGGTGCATAGCGTGTCGCCGTGCATCAGCAGCGTGGGGAACCCGTAGAGTTCGACTCGCGTGGGATCCTCCAGCAGCCCGCAGCCGGTGCGTTCGGCAAAGCCGCTGCCGACGAGGAAGTCGCGGTTGCCGGCCATGAAGGAAACCGCTACGCCGGCATCGCTCAGCCGGCGTAGCGCTTCGATCGCAGGCAGCAAGCCGTCGCGCACATCGTCGTCTCCGATCCAGTACTCGAACAGGTCTCCGAGGATGTACAGCGCGTCGGCGCCGGCGGCCCGTCCGTCCAGAAAGCGCACCAGGAGGTCGATGACCTCCGGGCGCTGCGGATCGAGATGCAGGTCGGAAATGAAGAGTGTTTCAGGCACTGCGCTGCTTGGCGCTGGTGATGTGTACCGGCTCGACGGGCACGTCCTGATGGCCGGCGCGGTTGCCGGTCTGTACGCCCTCGATGCTGTGCACCACGTCCATGCCTTCGATGACGCGGCCGAACACGCAGTAGCCCCAGCCGGACTGCGTCTTGGACTGGAAATTGAGGAAATCGTTGTCCTTGACGTTGATGAAGAACTGCGAGGTCGCCGAGTCGGGAACGGCCGTGCGCGCCATGGCGATGGTGCCGGTCTCGTTCTTCAGGCCGTTGTCGGCCTCGTTGCGGATCGGCGCGTTGCCAGCCTTCTGGTTCATGTCCTCGGTCATGCCGCCGCCCTGGACCATGAAGCCGCGGATGACGCGATGGAAAACCGTGTCGTCGAAGAATCCGGAGTCGACGTAGTTGAGAAAGTTCTCCACCGTCGCCGGCGCCTTCTCGGGGTAGAGTTCGAGCACGATGGTTCCCTGGCTGGTTGCCAGTTCGACGATGGGATTGGCGTTATCGCTCATGGTGATTGCGTTCCTGGACGTGGAATCGGAGGGTTACAAGGTCCGCCATGATACGGACTACGCTGCGGACGGGGAAGGCGGTAGGCCGGGCGGGCAGTGTTTCGCGTCGCAGCGGTTTGTTTGATCCGGTCTTTCCGCTACCATCCGCGCCATGACCGAAACGCCGGTAAAGACCCGTTTTGCTCCCAGTCCGACGGGTAATCTCCATCTGGGAAATCTGCGCACCGCATTGTTCTCCGCCCTGCATGCCTGGAGCGTGCAAGGCAGCTTCCTGCTGCGCATCGAAGACACCGATGCGGAACGCTCGCGCGCCGAGTTCAGCGACGGGCTGCAGGACGATTTGCGCTGGCTCGGCCTCGAATGGCAGGAGGGGCCCGAGGTCGGCGGCGATGCCGGGCCGTATTTCCAGTCGGAGCGCGACGCGATCTATGCGGGTTACTACGCACAACTGCTCGAAAGCGGCGGGGCTTATCCCTGTTTCTGCTCGCAGGAGCAACTGGCAGCGGCGCGCGCCAGTCAACGCGCCGCTGGCCGGCCGCCGCGCTACCCCGGCACTTGCGCGCATCTGAGCCGGGATGAGGCAGAGGCGCGGCGCCAAGCCGGCGAGCCGCATACGCTGCGCTTTCGAGTGCCGCAGCGGGAGTCGGTCGTCTTCGATGATCTGGTGCGCGGGACGCAGACGTTTCGCAGCGACGATATCGGCGATTTCGTCATCCGTCGCACCGACGGTACGCCGGCGTTCTTCTTCTGCAATGCCATAGACGATGCATTGATGGGCGTGACCCATGTCTGGCGCGGCGAGGACCATATCAGCAATACGCCGCGCCAACTGTTGCTGTTGCGTGCACTGGGTCTGCGCGAGCCGCGTTATGGCCATCTGGCGCTGATCGTCGGCGAGGACGGCGCGCCGTTGTCCAAGCGCCATGGGGCGACGAGTCTCGGCGAGTTGCGGGAGCAGGGCTACCTCGCCGCGGCGTTGAACAACTATCTCGCGCGGCTGGGGCACAGCTACACCGACGATAGTCTGCTCGACATGGCCGGGCTGGCCTGCCGGTTTCGATCCCGCGCGCCTCGGGCGGGCGGCGGCACGTTTCGACATCGCCCAACTCGGCCACTGGCAGAGCCTGGCACTGGCCGCGGCGGACGAGGCGGTCCTGCTGCAATGGTCGGGAACGGCTTGCGACGCGGTGCCCGTCGATCGACGCTCGGCCTTCCTGGCGGCGATCAGGGATAATGTGTCCTTCCCCGACGATGTGCGACTGTGGGCACAGGCCGTATTCACGGATGCGTTGGAACTCGACGCGCAGGCCGAGGACGTGCTGCGCGCGGCGCCGCGGGCGTTGTTCGAGGCTGCGCTGGAGGCATTGCCCATGCACGAAGGTGATTTTCGCGCCTGGGCCAAAGCGGTGGGTACGGCTGCCGGGGTCAAGGGGCGCGAACTGTTCATGCCGTTGCGTGCGGCGCTGACCGGGCAGACGCACGGGCCGGAAATGGCGCGCGTGTTCCCGCTAATGGAAACCGCGCGCATACGCGAACGCCTGCAGGTGGCGGCCGGAATCGCCGCGGGATGACAAGGAAGTGACGATGCTGAAGATCTACAACACCCTGAGCCGCGACAAGGACGTTTTCGAACCCATCGAGGCCGGTCGCGTGCGCATGTACGTCTGCGGCATGACGGTTTACGACTACTGCCACGTCGGTCACGGTCGTATGCTGGTGGTGTTCGACATGGTGGTGCGCCATCTGCGCTGGTTGGGTTACGACGTCACCTATGTTCGCAACATCACGGATATCGACGACAAGATCATCCGGCGAGCGCACGAGAACGACGAGAGCATCGATGCCCTGACCGAGCGTTTCATCCAGGCGATGCATGAAGATCTGGATGCGCTGGGCGTTCAGCCGCCGGACGTCGAACCGCGTGCCACGCAGTCTATCGACGAGATACTGGGCTTGATCGGCACCCTGATCGACAAGCAGTACGCCTACTGCGCCGACAACGGCGACGTGTACTACGACGTGTCGCGCTTCGAAGGTTATGGCCGCCTGTCGGGCAAGGATCCCAAGGACCTACGCGCAGGCGCGCGCGTGGATGTGGTCGAAGCCAAGGACGATCCGTTGGATTTCGTGCTGTGGAAGGCGGCCAAACCCGGCGAGCCGGCCTGGGACTCGCCGTGGGGGCCTGGCCGGCCAGGCTGGCATATCGAGTGCTCGGCGATGTCGATCAAGGCGCTGGGCCCGCAGTTCGATATCCACGGCGGCGGCCTCGACCTGCAGTTCCCCCATCATGAGAACGAAATCGCACAGAGCGAGGCGGCGACCTGCAAGCATTTCGTCAACTATTGGATGCACAACGGCTTCGTGCGTGTGAACGAGGAAAAGATGTCCAAGTCGTTGGGCAACTTTTTCACCTTGCGCGACGTATTCGTGCGGTACCGTCCGGAGGTGGTTCGCTATTTCATCCTCGCCAGCCACTACCGCAGCCCGCTGAACTATGCCGACGATCAGTTGGACGCCGCGCAGCAGGCGCTGGACCGCCTGTACACCGCCTTGCGTGGTCTGCCAGGCGGGGAAGCGTCGGCGGACGGCGATTGGGATGCGCGCTTCCTCGCCGCGATGAATGACGATTTCAATACCCCGGAGGCGTTGGCCGTACTGTTCGAGCTGGCCCGCGAGGTCAACCGCGCGCGCGAAGCCTCGCCGGAGGCCGCGGCCGGGCTGGCCGCGCAGCTGCGCCGGTTGGCTGGAGTGCTCGGCCTGCTGCAGGCCGATCCCGAGGAATGGCTGCGCGGCATTGCACAGGCTGGAGGCCTGTCCGATGCGGAGATCGAAAGCCTGATCGAGCAGCGCGCGCAGGCGCGGCAGCGGCGGGATTTTGCCGAGGCCGACCGTGTCCGCGACGCGCTGGTAGAGGCGGGGGTCGTCCTGGAGGACGGTGCCCAGGGGACGATCTGGCGTCGGCGCTGATCGTAGCCCGAACTTTAGTCCTGGTGCTGCCGGTAGGCGCTCAACGTATTGTGCAGCAGCATGGCGCGTGTCATCGGGCCGACCCCGCCAGGCACTGGGGTGATGTACCCGGCGCGTTCGCGGGCCGTCTCGAAGTCGAGATCGCCGGCCAGGTGTCCCGCCTCGTCGCGGTTCATGCCGACATCGATCACGGTGGCGCCCGGTTTGATCCAGGCGCTGTCGACGATGCCGCGCTTGCCGACTGCGGCCACCAGGATGTCGGCTGCCGCCACATGGCGTTGCAGGTCGCCGGTGAAGCGGTGGCAGATAGTGACGGTGGCGCCCGCCAGCAGTAGCTCCAGCGCCATCGGGCGCCCGACGATGTTGGATGCGCCGACTACCGTCGCGTGCCGTCCCTTGTAAGTTTCGCCTAAGCTATCGAGCAGTCGGATGATGCCGAAGGGCGTGCAGGGGCGCAGCGCCGGCAGGCGCAGCGTCAGGCGCCCGACGTTGTAGGGGTGGAAGCCATCAACGTCCTTGTTCGGGGCAATTCTCTCTATGACCGTTTCCGTATCGACGTGCCGCGGCAACGGCAGCTGCACCAGGATGCCGTCGACGGATTCGTCAGCGTTGAGCCGGTCGATGAGCGCCAGCAGTTCGGCTTGGGTGGTCTCCTCGGGCAGCAGATGAGCCTGTGAGGTAAAGCCGACCTGGATGCAATCCTCGCGTTTCTTGCGGACGTAGATCTGCGAAGCCGGGTCGTCGCCGACCAGCACGACCGCGAGGCCGGGCAGGCGGTCGCCACTGCGACGCAAGCGCTCGACCTCCTGCGAAATTTCGTCGAGAATCCGTGCGGCCTCGGCCTTGCCGTCGATGAGCTCGGCGGTCATGTGCGGTGTCCTTCCGTATGGAGTGATGGCGGCGAGGCGGGATTCTCGCATGAGCCCCTGACACCAGCAAGGTTGTGGTTCTTCGGAGGCGTTGACGAGGTGGGGGTGCTTGGGTAATATTCGCCCCCTGTGCAGCGCCGCCCGAGTTTGAGCGTCACTGGACGCCGGTGTTTACAGGCAACCGGGGTATAGCGCAGCCTGGTAGCGCGCCTGCTTTGGGAGCAGGATGTCGGGGGTTCGAATCCCTCTACCCCGACCATTTAGCTCCTGCGCAAGGTCACGAATGCGCCCGTAGCTCAGCTGGATAGAGCATTCGCCTTCTAAGCGAACGGTCGCAGGTTCGAGTCCTGCCGGGCGCGCCATGACTGCCCCGGCTGGGTGAGTTTGAAGAATTATGGTGGGCGTAGCTCAGTTGGTAGAGCCCTGGATTGTGATTCCAGTCGTCGTGGGTTCGAGTCCCATCGTCCACCCCAATTAGCAGTTTTTGGGCCGTTAGCTCAATTGGTAGAGCAGTTGACTCTTAATCAATTGGTTGTAGGTTCGAGTCCTACACGGCCCACCAATTCGGTAAGATATGCAAAGGCCCGCCTCAGAGCGGGCCTTTGCATATGTGCGTGTCGTAACCGTTGCCTCATGTTAGAATTTCCGGTTTAACGGTTTTCGCGAAAGTGGCGGAATTGGTAGACGCGCTGGATTTAGGTTCCAGTGGGGCAACCCGTGGGGGTTCGAGTCCCCCCTTTCGCACCACATACGCGCCCGGGTGGCGTACGGTACGTTATTCAAGAGGTGGTTTCGGATGCAGGTTTCGATTGAGTCGACCGGTGGTCTTGAGCGCAAGATGACCGTGCGGGTGCCGGTGGAGCGCATCGACACGGAGGTGCAGAAGCGCCTGCGTACGATGAGTAAGCGCATCAAGATGGACGGATTCCGGCCCGGCAAGGTGCCGTTCAAGCTGGTGCAGCAGCGCTATGGCAGCGAGGTCTATCAGGACGTCGTCGGCGAGGTGATGCAGTCGAGTTTTCGCGAGGCCGTATTGCAGGAGCAGGTTTCGCCTGCCGGCAGTCCGCAGATCGAACTGAATTCCCCGCAGCAGGAAGATGGGCTTGAGTATGTCGCGACCTTCGAGGTCTACCCCGAGATTGAATTCAATCCGTTGACCGACCTGAGCGTTACGCGTCCCACCGCAGAGGTGATGGATGCCGATGTGGATAAGATGATCGAGACGCTGCGTAAGCAGCGTCGCTCCTGGGAGCCGGCCGGCCGCGCGGCCGAGGATGGCGATCAGGTCGTGATGGATTTCAAGGGCCTGCGCGATGGCGTTCCGTTCGAGGGCGGTACCGCGGAGGGCCATAGCTTGGTGCTCGGCGAGGGGCGCCTCATCGAGAGTTTCGAGGCGCAGCTCAAGGGTCTTGCGGCAGGGGATGAAAAGACCCTGGACGTGACTTTTCCCGAGGACTACCACGCTAAGGATCTGGCCGGTCAGACAGTGCAGTTCGAGGTCAAGATCAAGGAAGTCAATGCGCCGAAGCTGCCCGAGCTCGACGAGGAGTTCGCCAAGGCGTTCGGCGTGAGCGAGGGTGGTGTCGAGGCGCTGCGCACCGAGGTGCGCGGCAATATGGAGCGAGAGCTCAAGCAGGCCCTCAAGGAACGCTTGAAGACGCAGGTCATGGATGCGCTGTACGAGGCCAATGCCATAGAGCTGCCGAAGGCTCTGGTGCAGGACGAAATCGGTCGCATGCGCTCGCAGGTGGGAGAGGCGATGAGCGCAGAGGCGCGCGCCAATCTGCCCGACAATCTGTTCGAAGATCAGGCCCGCCGCCGCGTCAGCCTCGGCTTGATCATCGGCGAACTCGTGCGTGCGGAAAACATCGAGTTGGACTCGGCGCGTGTCGACGAGACGCTGCAGGGCCTGGCCGCGGGATATGAAGAGCCCGAGCAGGTCGTGCGCTACTATCGCAGCAACCGCGAGGCGATGGCGAGCGTCGAAGCGCTGGTGCTCGAAGATCAGGTGGTGGACCATGTGGTTGCACAGGCCCAGGTCGCCGACGAACCGCAAAGCTTCGACCAGGTTATGAACCCCGGCAAGGGAGAGTGAGCGAAATGAGCGTGATTGACGATGGCAGGGGCGCGCTGGGCGCGCAGGCGCTGAATCTGGTGCCGATGGTTGTCGAGCAGACGGCCCGTGGCGAGCGTGCCTATGACATCTATTCGCGCCTGCTCAAGGAGCGCGTCGTGTTCGCCGTCGGCCCGGTCGAGGACTACATGGCGAACGTGATCGTTGCCCAGTTGCTGTTTCTCGAATCCGAGAATCCGGATAAGGACATCAGTCTGTACATCAACTCGCCCGGCGGCGCGGTGACGGCCGGCATGGCGATCTACGACACCATGCAGTTCATCAAGCCTCAGGTCAGTACGTTGTGCATTGGCCAGGCGGCGAGCATGGGTGCGGTGCTGCTGGCCGGCGGCGCGAAAGGCAAGCGCTACTGTTTGCCGCATTCGCGGGTCATGATTCACCAGCCGCTCGGTGGTTTCCAGGGCCAGGCGACGGATATCGATATCCACGCGCGCGAGATTCTCAAGATTCGCGAGCAGCTCAACCAGCTTCTGGCCAACCATACGGGGCAGAGTGTGGAGCGCATTCGCGAGGATACCGAGCGTGATCGTTTCCTCGGCCCGGAGGAGGCGGTCGAATACGGTCTGGTCGATAAGATGCTGAGCTCGCGTTCGGCCTGAACGAGCCCGCCTGGCATGGACTTCGAAACCCCTGGCCGATAGCCGGTCGGGGGTAATATCCCTGTAATCTTCCGGCTTGCATCTTCCAGGCAAACCGGGCAATGTGTATTTGAGAAAATACCCCTCTGAGAGGTGCCGATGAGCGACGACAAACACCTCACCTCCGATAGCGGAAAGCTGCTTTATTGTTCGTTCTGCGGCAAGAGCCAGAACGAAGTGCGTAAGCTCATCGCTGGTCCGTCGGTATTCATTTGCGACGAGTGCGTTGAGTTATGCAACGACATCATCCGTGAGGAGATGGGCGAGCAGAGTCCGCTGGGCGGAGGCGAGCTGCCCAAACCGCAGGAGATCAAGCAGATACTCGACGAGTATGTGGTGGGGCAGGACCGCGCTAAGAAGGTGTTGTCGGTTGCGGTCTACAACCACTACAAACGACTGAACGCGCATTCCCACAAGGATGCGGTCGAGCTGTCGAAGAGCAATATTCTGTTGATCGGACCGACTGGTTCCGGCAAGACGCTGCTGGCGGAAACGCTTGCGCGTCTGCTCAACGTGCCGTTCACCATCGCGGATGCTACGACGTTGACCGAGGCCGGCTATGTCGGCGAAGACGTCGAAAACATCATCCAGAAGCTGCTGCAGAAGTGCGATTACGACGTCGAAAAGGCGCAGACCGGCATCGTCTATATCGACGAGATCGACAAGATTTCCCGCAAGTCCGACAATCCGTCGATTACGCGTGACGTTTCCGGCGAGGGCGTGCAGCAGGCTCTGCTCAAGCTGATCGAAGGGACGGTCGCTTCGGTGCCTCCGCAAGGTGGCCGTAAGCACCCGCAGCAGGAATTCCTGCAGGTCGATACGCGCAATATCCTGTTCATCGTCGGTGGTGCTTTCGCAGGCCTCGAAAAGATCATCCAGAACCGTTCGGCCAAGACGGGTATCGGGTTTTCTGCAGAAGTGCAGAGCAAGGAGACGACGCGCCCGACCGGCGAATTGCTGTTTGAGGTTGAGCCTGAAGATCTGATCCGTTTCGGCCTGATTCCAGAGTTCGTTGGGCGTCTGCCGGTTGTCGCAACGTTGGAGGAGCTTGATGAGGAGGCGCTGGTCACGATTCTGGTCGAACCGCGCAATTCCCTGGTCAAGCAGTACTGCAAGCTGTTCGAAATGGAAGGCGTGGAGCTCGAGTTCCGGGAAGAGGCTCTGCGTGCCGTGGCGCGCAAGGCCATGGAGCGTAAAACCGGCGCGCGCGGACTGCGCACTATCATCGAGCAGGTGCTGCTCGATACGATGTACGACCTGCCTTCGATGGACAGCGTCGCAAAAGCAGTCGTTGATGACGCCGTCATTCGCGGCGAAGCCAAACCCTACCTCATCTACGAGGGTGGGGAGTATCAGCGCGCCGCTGCAGACTGAGCGACGCTCGCACACCCGCCTTGAAATGGCGGGTGTGCGCCCTCATTCATATCCCAAAGCAGATCTTGCCGATGCGCGCCGCGCATCGGCGCCGACCCTGCTGATCTACCGTACCAACGACGCTCGATGTTTCGCTTGCCGCCGCTGGCGTCAGAGCCGGAAACGTCGCTTGTCCATGCCCCAGCGTTGACTCGCGAGGACTCAATGGAAAACGACTCGAACATGCCCGTCCAGACCGCAGATGAACAGACCGTGCTGGTTCCCGTGTTGCCTCTGCGCGACGTGGTGGTCTATCCGCACATGGTCATCCCGCTTTTCGTCGGCCGAGACAAGTCGATCAAGGCGCTCGATCTGGCGATGGCCGACAACAAGAAGATCCTGCTGGTCGCGCAGCGCAGCGCGGAGGTGGACGAACCCGGTCCGGACGATATTCACCGGATCGGCACCCTGTCCTCGATCCTGCAGTTGCTGAAACTGCCCGACGGCACCATCAAGGTGCTGGTCGAGGGTACGGATCGCGCCCAGGTGGTCGGTTTCCACGAGACCGACGGAACCTTCTCCGCGCAGATCCGCGTGCTGGCACCGGAGGTGGCCAATGACGAGCGAGAGGTCGAGGTGCTGAGCCGCACGGTGCTCAACCTGTTCGACCAGTACGTCAAGCTCAACAAGAAAATTCCGCCTGAAATCCTGACTTCCCTGGCCGGCATCGACGATGCGGCACGGCTCGCCGATACGGTGGCCGCGCACATGTCGCTCAAGCTCGACGAGAAACAGCGCGTACTGGAGATTCAGGACGTGCACGCTAGGCTGGAGCACATCATGGGCCTCATCGAGGGCGAAATCGATCTGTTGCAGATTGAGAAGCGCATTCGCGGGCGCGTGAAGCAGCAGATGGAGAAGAGCCAGCGCGAGTACTATCTGAATGAGCAGATGAAGGCGATTCAGAAGGAACTCGGGGAACTCGAAGATGCGCCGAATGAGGTCGAAGAACTGGCTAAGCGTATCGAAAAGGCCGGCATGCCCAAGGAGGCGCGCCAAAAGGCCGACGCCGAGCTCAACAAGTTGAAGATGATGTCGCCCATGTCGGCCGAGGCCACTGTGGTGCGTAATTACATCGACTGGCTGGTCAGCGTGCCGTGGAAGAAGCGTTCGCGGGTCAGCCACGACCTGGTAGCGGCTCAGCAGGTGCTGGACGAAGACCATTACGGACTGGAGAAGGTCAAGGAACGCATCCTCGAGTACCTTGCGGTACAGCAGCGCGTCAAGAAGCTGAAGGGGCCGATCCTGTGTCTGGTCGGACCTCCCGGCGTCGGCAAGACATCGCTTGGACAGTCAATTGCGCGGGCGACTAACCGCAAGTTCACGCGCATGGCACTGGGTGGCGTGCGCGACGAGGCGGAGATCCGCGGCCATCGGCGCACCTACATCGGTTCGTTGCCAGGCAAGATCGTGCAAAATCTGTCCCGTGTAGGTACGCGCAATCCGTTGTTCCTGCTCGATGAGATCGACAAGATGGCCATGGATTTTCGCGGCGATCCGGCTTCTGCTTTGCTTGAGGTGTTGGATCCCGAGCAGAACAGCACCTTTGCCGACCACTACCTGGAGGTCGAGTTCGACCTTTCGGATGTGATGTTCGTGGCGACGGCGAACAGCATGAACATTCCAGGGCCTCTGCTTGACCGTATGGAAGTCATTCGTCTGCCGGGCTATACCGAGGACGAGAAGACGAATATCGGGGAGCGCTATCTGTTGCCGAAACAGCTCAAGAACAACGGGCTGCGCGAGGCCGAGCTGAAGATGAGCGAGGGTGCGTTGCGGGATGTGACCCGCTACTACACCCGCGAGGCCGGCGTGCGCAATCTCGAAAGGGAAATATCCAAGATCTGCCGCAAGGTGGTGATGCAGCACGGTCTCGATCAGAAAAAGGAGCGCAGCGTGTCGGTTACGCCGCGCAATCTCGAAAAATATCTCGGCGTGCGGCGTTTCCGTTACGGGCGTGCCGAAGAGATGGACCAGATCGGTCAGGTGACCGGCTTGGCTTGGACGGAAGTCGGTGGTGACTTGTTGACGATCGAGGCGACCACCATGCCGGGCAAAGGGGCGGTGATCCGGACGGGGCAGCTGGGCGATGTGATGAAGGAGTCGATCGAGGCGGCACGTTCCGTAGTGCGTTCGCGAGCTCAGGTGCTGGGCATCGAGAGCGATTACTTCGAGAAGCACGATATCCATATCCACGTGCCGGAAGGCGCCACGCCCAAGGATGGACCTAGTGCCGGTATCGCGATGTGTACCGCGCTGGTGTCGTCCATCACCGGAATCCCGGTCAAGGCGGAGGTGGCGATGACGGGCGAGATTACGCTGCGCGGCGAGGTGCTCCCTATCGGTGGGCTGAAGGAAAAGCTGCTGGCCGCGCATCGAGGCGGGATCACCACGGTGCTGATCCCGCAGGAGAACGAGAAAGACCTGGCCGAAATTCCGAAGAACATCAAGCAACGGCTCGATATTCAACCGGTGCGTTGGATCGATGAGGTATTGGGTGTCGCATTGCAGCGTCAACCAGAGCCATTGGCCACATCTTCTGATAAACTCCCCGCGGTAGGGACGGGTCATAAGAAAGCAAGCCGAGAGTCTAAGAAAGGCGGTTTGCAACATCATTGATCCGGGCGCCCTCGGAAGCCTGAAGTTGGTTGACAGTTTCCGAGGGCGCTTGCTATAAAGCTCACCCCTGCGGCCGATTAAGAACGCGTTACGGCAGCGGCTGTGAGGCTCAGAAAGCTCCCTGTGATCCGTCTTAGAAGGGGCCACTCGTGTTGATGCACGGGCCTGGCTGGGTAGCCATTACGCATTCAACGAATTGGGGAAGACTCCATGAATAAATCTGAATTGATCGATGCCATCGCCGCTAAGGCGGATCTTTCCAAAGCGGCTGCGGGCAAGGCCCTCGACGCTTTTGTTGAATCTGTGACCGAAGCTCTGAAGAGCGACGACCAGGTCGTCATCGTCGGTTTCGGCAGTTTTTCCGTGCGCAAGCGTGAAGCGCGCTCCGGCCGCAATCCGCGCACCGGTGAAACCATCGAAATCGCGGCATCCAATCTTCCTGGATTTAAGCCTGGTAAAGCGCTGAAAGATGCTGTAAACTAGCGCGCTTTCCCGGGTGCTTAGCTCAGCTGGTAGAGCGTCGCCCTTACAAGGCGAATGTCGGGGGTTCGACTCCCTCAGCACCCACCAAGGCAAAAGTTTTGGAGTGGTAGTTCAGTTGGTTAGAATACCGGCCTGTCACGCCGGGGGTCGCGGGTTCGAGTCCCGTCCACTCCGCCAGCAGTAAGATAAAGGGCGCCTAATCGGGCGCCCTTTTTCGTTTTTGTTACTCCACCATGCACATTTTTGCCGCCTGATGAGGAGGCTGTAACACATGCTTCAAACCATCCGTGACCGTGCGTCTGGCTGGATCGCGTACGCCATCGTCCTATTGATCAGCATTCCCTTTGCACTGTGGGGTGTGAACCATTATCTCAGTGGTGGCGGTAAGCAGGTGGCTGCCGAGGTTGGCGGCACATCGATTTCGATTCAGGCCTTCGCTCAAGCCTATCGTGAGCAGCAGAGGCGTCTGCAGCAGACCTTCGGCGGAAATTTGCCGGCCGGCTTGGACAGCCAAACCATCAAGCAGATGGTGTTGCGGCAATTGGTTCGCGATGCGGTTTTCCACCAAGCGGCACTGGGTGCGGGCTATCAGGTGACGAATCAGGAATTGCTCGACCAGATTGCGAAGTACCCTGTATTTCAGGTCAACGGCAAGTTCTCCAAAACACGCTATCAACAGGTTCTGCGCGCGCAGGGTATGACGCCGGCGAAGTTCGAGGGTCGCCTACGGCAGGCGATGTCGATCAATCAGCTCCAGAGCGGCATCCAGCAAACGGCATTTGCGACCTCAAGTCAGGCATCGACGCTGCTGAGTTTGCGTGACGAGCAGCGCGAGTTGAGTTTCTCCGTCATTCCCGCCTCGCATTACATCGACACGGTCAAGGTCGATGCGCAGGCAATCAAGGCCTATTACGACAAGCACAAGTCGGACTATATGACAGCCGAGAAGGTACGCTTGGCTTATTTGCGTCTGGATGCGGCAGGCCTGGAAAAGGGTATGAAGGTGACTGAATCCGACCTGCAGAGCTATTTCCAGGCGCATCGATCGGAGTTCCAGCAGCCTGAGCGCGCCAAGGCGCGTGAAATCGTGGTGGATCTGGGCAACGCCGCGCAGGACAAGGTCGCTGCACGGCTTACAAGCATTGCCGAGGGCTTGAGCAAGGGCGAGAGCTTTGCCAGTCTTGCGCAACGCTATTCCCAGGCTGCCAGCGCGAAGCAGGGCGGTGCTCTGGGCGAAGTGACGCGGGCGGATCTGCCGAATGCGGTAGCGAATGCCCTGTTCGCTCTCAAGCCCGGCCAGGTAACGCCGCCGATCAAGGATGGGCAGAAGGTCTATCGCCTCAAGCTCGAAGCGCTGCAGCAGGCAGTAAGCCCCAGCTTCGATGCGGTCAAGGACAAAGTCAGGAAGGCCTATGTGAAGTCTGTGGCCGAACGACAATTCAACGATGAGGCGCAGCGCCTGGCCAATCTGACATATCAGAATCCCGGTTCGCTCGACCCTGCCGCCAAAGCTCTCGGCCTGAAGGTTCAGACCACCGATTGGCTGACCCGTTCGGGTGGGCAGGGATTGGGTGCGAATGCCCAGGTGCTCAAAGCGGCGTTTTCAACTGCGGTGTTGACCAATGGTTCGAATAGCCAACCGCTGGAGATCGGCAAGCAGGAGGTTGTGGTGGTGCGCGTTCTCGAACGCAAAGTGCCCGCTCAGAAGCCGCTCGAACAGGTGCGCGCGGATATACATGCGGTACTGGCAAAGCAGGGCGCCGACAAGGAAGCTGAGCGTATGGGCAAGGCGATGATTGCCGAGGTCAAATCCGGTAAAACGCTTGCTGATGTCGCACAGGGCTCCAAGTTTACCGTTAAGGAACTTGGCTGGATCGGCCGTAAAGATGGTAAGGGCACGCCGCCGGCGGTGCTGACGGCTGCCTTCCAGCTGCCTGCTCCGGCCGGTAAAAAGCCTGATGTAGGTGGCGTACGCTTGCACAACGGTGATTACGCCGTGTTTTCGGTCAATGGGGTCAAGCGACCGGTACCGGATGCGAAGACCGCCTCGACGGCACAGACCCAATTGGGGGATATGTTCGGTCAGGTGGAGTTGCAGGTCGTCTATCAGGCGCTTGAGCGCGCGGATACCGTTAAGGTCTATCCCAATAATTTGAATTTCTGACCTTGTCCAGGCACCCGTTATAGCGGGTGCCTGGACGTTTCGCGGTGCGCCGTCCAGCAAACGTCTGTTGACGTGGTCGTGTACGCGTTTTCCCGGTTTCGCGGTACCTCAGTCGATCCGACTGATTAATATGGCGGGGGCAATCCCCGATAACGCGACATCTATGGACGGCTGCTATGTTCAGATTGACCCCGATATACCGGGCAAGCCGTTCCTGGGGCTGATCGACCAAACGATAAGCGATCTGACGGCCACACTGCTGGGCCTACTTGGCTGGTGTTATTTCACATCAACCGATGACGGTTGATGCCGCCGATCAATTTGGCGGCTGGCTACGCGCACAGCCTGGCATGCTGCGTATCGGTGGAAGGCGATCGCTGCCGCTGCTTAGTGGTCGATGTGAAACACCATGCGGATGCCGTTGAGTTGAATGATGTCTCCCTCGTCGAGCGCGATCGAACGGGTGCTGACATGGGTATCGTTGACGGTTGGGTAGCGATTTTCGGTGTCGGCCTCGACACCGATGATGACGTACTTGTCGCCGCGGCGCGTGATCGCGGCAACCTGCTGACCGGGTTTGCCCAGCGTGGTCATGGCTCGCGTGAGCGGAAACAGCTTGTCCTTGTTGGTGCCGTTGAGGATCTTCAGGTGCGCGCGTTTTGGCGCTGCCGCCGCGTTGCTGTTGATTTCGCCCGCGTTAGGCGAAGAGTGTTCCATCGGCGGCGCTTGCGGAGCAAGCGCCGAGCGTATCACCATGGTCTTGTCGTAGCGGTCGTCGTCCTCGCTGGTGGCGAGCTCGTTTTCGTATTGGAGCTGATGCGTACCGAGGATGATGATGTCGCCGTTACGGAGCGCATGTTTGGTGATGCGCTTGCTGTTGACATAGGTGCCGTTGGTGCTCTGCAAGTCTTCCAGGAAGGAATCATTGAGCACGGTGAGAATTTGGCAGTGATAGCCGCTGACGGCTCGGTCATCGATCTGGATGTCGTTGTCGCCGCGGCGTCCAATGGTGATGCAGTCCCGATCGAGTGGAAATTCGTCGAGGACGCGCATGTTCTCGGACAAAATCAGTTTGGCCATCGTGGTACGTCTCCAAAGATGCGATGCTTCGACGGTTTTGTTCAGCGGAACCACTTGGTTATGCGCCGATACCACGGATGTCGCTGCGGCGAGGCATCCGCGGAAGGGCGCACGAGGATCAGGGATATATTATCCTTGCCGCCGCTGTTGTTGGCGAGGTCGATCAGTTCTTGTGTGCAGTGCTGCAGGTCGTTACAGCTGACGAGTGAGCGAGCGATGACTTCTTCGTCCAGCATGTCGTAAAGCCCGTCCGAGCATAGCGCGTAAAGATCACCGGGAAGGACCAGCTCTTCCTGGATGTCGACGGCGACGCTCGCATCGACGCCGAGGGCACGGGTGACCAGATTGCGCTGGACCATCGAGCGAGCTTCCTGCTCGGTGTAGAAACCACGGTCCACTAGCTCCTGGCGCATGGTGTGATCGCTGGTGAGCTGTTCCAATTGCCCCTGCCGGACACGATACAGGCGCGAATCGCCCACATGCGCGATACTCAGCCGGTCCAGGTAGAACACGGCGACAACGAGTGTGGTGCCCATACCTTCGTACTGTGGCTGCTGGCGAGCGGCATTGAATATCTTGAGATTGGCTTGTATCACCGCTTCGCGGGCGGCGAGGCTTTCGCCGGTATAGCCCAGATTGTCGTCGATCGCTCCGGGAGTGAGCTGTGGAAGCTGCAATTTCAGGTGCTCGAGGACGGTGTTGACGGCGATTGCGCTCGCGACTTCTCCGCCGCGGTGCCCGCCCATACCATCTGCCAGGACGAACGCGCCGATCTCGGCATCGACCGAGAGGTGGTCCTCGTTCTTGCTTCGCACACGCCCGCGGTCGGTTAGGGCGCTCCACTCGAACAGTCCGCTCTGGTGATTCATGTATTCATCTTCCTGATGTCGTGAGCGCACTGTATGAGGCGTTCGGCCATTTCACGTCCTGTCTGGAAGCGCCTGTCCGGGTTTTTCTGCAGAACCTTGTTGATAATGGGACTGACGCATGGAGCAAGGTCATCACGCAGGCTGTTGAGCGCGGGATGGGCTTCATTGGTGATTTTATACATCAATGACGCCATTGTGTCGGCCTGGAATGGCAGACGGCCGGTCAACAGCTGGAAGCAGGTGATGCCGAGGGAGAATAGGTCGGCACGGCCGTCAAGCCGCTGACCGGCGAGTTGTTCGGGGGACATGTATGACGGTGTCCCCATTACGGTGCCGGTCTTGGTGCGGCTGGCATCGGTGATGCGGGCGATGCCGAAGTCGGTCAGTTTGACGGTGTTGCTGTCGACGTCGTAGACGATGTTGGCCGGTTTGACGTCGCGGTGGACGACGTGATGCTGGTGCGCATAGTCGAGGGCAACGGCGCATTTGGCGATGATTTCAAGAACGGTCGAAGTGGGAAGCAGATGCTCGCGGTTGAGGAAATGGGTGAGATTGCGCCCCTTGAGATATTCCATCGCGATATAGGCTAGGTCGTGTTCTTCGCCGACATCGTGGACGGTGACGATGTTTGGATGGCTGAGGCGTCCCGCAGTTTCAGCTTCGCGGTAGAAGCGCCGTTTGACCTGATCGAGTTCGTCGGCATCGAATTCCGACGATAGCGGCAGTGTTTTGATCGCCACCACACGGCCGATTTTGGGGTCGCGTCCCTCATAGACCACGCTCATTGCGCCGCGGCCGATTTCGCGGTCGATTTCGTAACGGCCGAGCATCGGTTTCTGCAGGCCGTCCGTTTCGAGAATGAGTGTGCCGGCGTTGGCAATGTCACCGGTGTTGCGGGCCGGCGCGAGTTTGACGTCGCTCAGTGATTCGGTGCGCTTGAGGCGGTCTTTGACGTCGCGGTAGTGGCGGTCGTGCCGGTGAATGTAGGCATAGACGTCATGTGCTTTGCTGAAGCGCCGGCGGCGTTCGTAATCGAGGGCGAGGTTGTAGAGCAATTCGAATACGGGTTCGCCTGTCGGCAGTTGGCGGAAGCGGTCGAAGGCCAGGTCCAGTTGACCCTGACCCTGGAACGCGAGTCCCAGCATGCGGGCATTCTCGATGGTATCTGCGGTGGCCGGTAGGAAGCCGCGCCCGCTGGATAGGCGCCGCTTGAGCAGGAGTAGGGCCTGGCCGCAGACCAGCAATAGACTCGGGCCCGCTAGAGCGATCCAGGCGCCGTGGTTGATCAGTGGGTAAAGCATGCTGATGAGCAAGCCGCTGAACAGAAGCAGAGTGGTGACCGTGGCGATGCGGTTGCCGAGCAGCGGTAGGAGCAGGATCAGGTAGGCCAGCACCGCCGCCCAGACGAGCAGCTTGGCCCATAGCACCCAGGACGGCGTGTAAAAGGCATCCTGGTTGAGAATGCTCGAAACCTCGTCTGCGAGTATGTCGACCGGCGGACTGCGCGTGTCGGCCGCGGTGTTGAATTGCGGGGCGACGCTGGGTGCGGTGAGCCCGATGAGGACGATCTTGTCGCGGAAAACCTCGGGCGAGACGTTGCCGTTCAACACGTCGGCGAAACTGTATGTGGTGAAAGCCGCGCCGGCGCCGGCACCGCGATAGAAATGCGGGCGCAGTTGAAGGTCGGTACTCGTGCGAATCGTGAGGGACCCGGCCACCAGGCCAACGCCGTTGCGGTAGGAGACCTTGTCGGGCGCCAGATTCAGGCTTTGCAGGGCGAGCAGCAGGCCAAGACTCGGCAGATAATGCTGGTAGTAACGCACCGCCAGCGTGGTTCGGCGGATACGACCGTCTTCGTCTGCTGTGGGCGCGAAAATTCCGATGCCGTGCGCGTCCTTGGTGAAAGCGGGTAGGGGGGGCTGAATCGAATAGGCGGACAAAGCATCCGGTTTGGTTTGTTTGGTCGTCGCCAGTGTTTGCAACAGGTTTTTCCCGAGAGCGCTGGGCAGAGGCGCATCGGGTTTCCCCTGGGTGATTCCCGGCTCGAAAGACATGCTCAGGTCGACGTTTCCGGTCCGTTTGATTGCCTGGGCCAGGATGCGGTCGGTGTTCAGATGCTGTTCAAGATCGTTCAAGGTCGCGTGCAGCTTGCCCAGGTCGCTTGAGAGGGCACGCAGTGGAGCACTATTGCGCAGATATCGGTCGAGTTTTGTGAGTGTTTGCGGTGCTCTACGTCCCATGG
>CAVVUY010000047.1:0-70797 GCA_963751375.1 uncultured Gammaproteobacteria bacterium | reverse complement strand
GGTTATCTGGATTAGGCCTTCGGGGCCAATGATCTGCACGTTGCTGGTGTTCGTGCCGGCAACGGTAAGCGGCAGGCCGTAGCTGGCGTTGCCGCCGTCGGGGAAGGTGCCGAGATTGCCGTAGGTGTCCCAGACCGCCGACTTTGGCGCCTCCGGCCAGATTGAGACCCTCGGTGACCTTGGCGCGGATGGTGTAGTCCTGATATGCGGGGATGGCGATGGCGGCCAGGATGCCGATGATGGCCACTACGATCATCAGTTCGATCAGGGTGAAGCCTGAGGAGCGCTTTGCGCATGATGACGATCTCTTCGCGATGTTGTTTCTTATTGATGGGAATGTCGAGAAAGGTCTAGCGCAAATTTTAGGCCATGCGACTGCGTTTGTTGTTGAGGGGAGGGGAATAAAAAACGCCCCGTCATAGGACGGGGCGCGAGATCAGGCCTGAGAGCTTGCTTGATTGTGCTTAGGATTAAGCGCAAGCGACGCCTGTTTTAAACTCTTAACGGCAGTTGGCCGGTGGATACTTGTTGGCAGGGTGCCCGCCGGTTGCTGACGGGTAGCGTTGCGCGCTTTTCGACCGCGAGCAGGCCCAGTCGATCGAGCCGGCAGTGGGCGTGGGGGCCAAGTACAGATGGTCGTGCCATTGGCTGTTGGGCTGCCACCCATGTTGCGTTGTAGGTGATGGTGATTACGCCGTTGGCGCCGACCTGCACGCTTCGAGGTGTTGGTGCCGCTGATGGTGACCGGCCAGGCCGTAGGATGCGTTGTTACGCAGTCGCCCAAGTGCCGTTGGACGCGTACGTGTCGGCAACGGCCGTCTTGGCGGCGGACGGCGAGGTTCAGGCCCTCGGTCACCTTGGCGCGGATGGTGTAATCCTGGTAGGCCGGGATGGCGATGGCGGCCAGGATGCCGATGATGGCCACCACGATCATCAATTCGATGAGCGTAAAGCCCTTTTGCATGTTTTTCTTCATAGCTGACTCCATTAAAAAGTGCGTTAACGCGGTGATGTCGATCTGCGCAGATCTTGCTGAATTCCTTGTGCATCACTGCATGATAATCATATCCAGGATCCGTGCCAGGATGTGATTTGGCGGAAACAGTGCGGTTGTATGTGCTTTGGGGCGGGTTGGCGGTGGCCGAGGTGACGAGGGTTGGCGCTTGTTGTCAAAAAGTGACACAAATTGTCACTTCTGCTCGCCGGTGATCTATTCGATCCCGAGCTTCTTCAGTCGGTAACGCAGTTGGCGGAAACTCATGCCGAGTTGGCGTGCGGCCTCGGTCTTGTTCCAGCGGGTCTGCTCGAGTGCGCGGCGGATGACTTCACGCTGGTGTTCGACCAGACGTGCGTCGAGCGATGTTCCAGAATTCGATGGAGCGTCGTCGACTATGGCGTCCATCGTGGGTGCCGATGCCGGTAGTTGCAGGTCGTCCGGCTCGATGACGTTGCCGTCGCAGAGTGTGGCCGCTCTCTCCAGAATGTTCTCGAGTTCGCGGATGTTGCCGGGAAATGCGTAGTGACGCAGGGCTTCGAGCGCTCCCTCGGAGAGAGTGGGCGCTGGCTGTTTCCAGCGTTCGCCCAGGCGAGCGAGAATATGGCTGGTGAGTTCGGGAAGGTCTTCACGCCGTTCGCGAAGCGGCGGCGCGGTGACCGCTATGACGTTGAGGCGGTAGTAGAGATCCTGGCGGAAACGCTCCGCCGCGACCTCTTCGTCAAGGTTTTTGTGGGTGGCGCTGAGGATGCGCACGTCGATGGGGATTTCGGCCGTCGCGCCGACAGGTTTGACGCGGCGTTCCTGGAGGGCGCGCAGCAGCTTGACCTGCATGGATAGCGGCAGTTCGGCGACTTCGTCCAGAAACAGCGTGCCACCGTCGGCGGCCTGGAACAGGCCTTGTTTGTCGGCGACGGCGCCGGTGAAACTGCCTTTGATGTGACCGAAAAACTCGCTTTCGACGAGTTCGCCTGGAATCGCGCCGCAGTTGACCGGGACGAAGGGCGCGGTGCGTCGCGGTCCCTGGTCGTGGATCTGTTGCGCGATGAGTTCCTTGCCGGTGCCGGATTCGCCGTGGATATAGACGGGAGCCTGGCTACGCGCGAGTTTGGCGACCGTTTCGCGGATGCGCTGCATGACCGGCGAATTGCCGAGCAGGCGTTGCGCCCGGCGGTCGACTGGGGGAGGCGCGGTGGTGCTCGAAGCCTTGAGGGCGGAGTCGATCAGGGTGCGCAGGCGCGTGAGGTCGATGGGTTTGCTGAGGAAGTCGAAGGCACCGGCTTTGAGTGCGGCGATGGCGGTGTCCATGCTGCCGTAGGCGGTGATGACCGCGACGGGCAGGTTTGGGTGGTGCTCCTGGATGTGTTCGACCAGATCGATACCGGAGCCATCGGGCAGGCGCAGGTCGGTCAGGCAAAGATCGAAGCTGCTCTCCGCCAGCAAGGCGCGCGCCTGACCGAGGTCGGCGGCGGCGGCCGTATCCATCCCCATGCGGGAGAGCGTGATCTCCAACAGTTCGCGAATATCGGGTTCGTCGTCGACGACGAGGATTTGCTGACGGCTCATAAGGTGAGGCATGACCTTTGTTTCCCGGGGGATATTACATGGTCGTTGCCCGGTGTGACCACCTGAGCGCCGAGGCGGTTAAGCCTGATTGGGATTTTCCGCCGCGCCGATGCCGCGGGCAGGCGCAGGCGGAAACAGCTGCCGGAGCCGGGCACGGGCAGGTACTCGAGCGTGGCGCCGTTGAGTGCGCAGAGTTCGCGGCTGATATAAAGCCCCAGTCCGGTGCCGGCGGCGGACGTGGTGAAGAAGGGCTCGAACAGGTGCGGCAGGTCGGCTGCGGCAATGCCGGGGCCGGTGTCGAGCACATCGAGCATGACCTGGCGCGCCTGTGGCGAACGATGTGCGGCCAGGGTCAGCTCGAGCGCGCCCTGGCGGTTGCGTCCGTAACGGTTTGCGTTTTCGCAGAGCCCGCCGATGATCTGAATCAGATGTCCTTCGTCGAATTCCACGTCCAACTCGTCGCCGACGAGATTGAGTCGCAGTTCGTCGATGCCGATCCTGAGTTGGGCACGCAGTTCCTCGGCACGCGCGTGCAGCCAGGAGGTGAGTTCGATGCGGCGGGTGCTGGGCGGTTCCTTGCGCGACAGGCGCAGGACGTCGTCGATGATGCGGTCGATGCGCTGGCCCTGGGTGCGGATGATTTCGAGCAGGCGGCGATCGGCTGTTTCGAGCTGCGTCGCCTCTTCGAGCAGCTGTGTCGCGTGCGTGATGCCGGACAGGGGGTTGCGGATTTCGTGAGCGATGCTGGCGGTCAGGCGGCCCAGCGAGGCGAGCTTGGCGGCCTGGATTTGGGTGGCGATTTCGCCCTGGTCCTCCAGCGTGATGAGGGTGGCTTCGTGGTCGATGCCGAGGGGAGTGAAACGTGCTTGCAGGCGGGCGTTACGCCCGGGCAGACGAAGCGCGCGTTGGTTCGATTCAGGGTGTTTCTGCCACATCAGAAACTGGCGAAATACCTGCGGCGACAGTTTGTCCAGAGTCGTCTGTTGTGCGCCGACGGGATGACCGAGCAGGTCCCAGGCGTGCTGGTTGACCAGACGGATCCGCCCCTCGCTGTCGCTGACGATGACGCCGCTATCGAGATGCTCGACGATGTATTCGCTGAGTTCGGTGAGGTTCGCCAGATCCAGCCCGCGGCTGAGTGCCAGCGCTTCGCTGGCGCGGGCGCGGTTGGCGAGATGCGTGCTGATGAGTGGCGGTGGCGAACAGGGCGAGCCCGATCAGGCCGGCCGGCGCATAGGCGTGGTTGTCCTGAATGCCGGCTAGAAACAGGTAGATCTGATCGAGGATGAGCAGCAGCGAGGCCGTGGCGGCGGTGAACAGCGCCCAGATGCCCGGCAGCAACACGCCGACGGCGCCGACGGTCGGGATGAGCAGCATGCCCAGGCCGCTGGAGATGCCGCCGCTGGCATGCGTGAGCAGAATGACGAAGACCACGTCTGCCGTGGCGAGGAAGCCGACCTGTAGCCGGAAAGCGGGGCGCCGCATGCGATTGCAGATGGCGCCGGTGAGGCCCAGCGCTAGGTAGGCCAGCAGTGTGAGGAGGTAAAGTTTCGGGGCGACGTGGCCAAGATCGCGCGTGTCCATGCCGCTGAACAAGACGCCGAGGAACAGCACTGCGATGAAGATGCGATAGGCGTTGAACAGCTGCAGCGGCTTCCAGGCGAATACCGGCTGTTCCTGCGGTGCCGACATGCTTAGTCGCGCTTGTGCAGCGCGAGCCGACGGTGTTCTTCGCTGCAGTAGTGATGCGGTCCGTCGTCGACCGCTTCATCGGCCGACAGATGCACCCCGCAGTGTTCGCAGCGCACCGTGTCGTGGGCACGTACGCGGTGCTGCTGCGCGGGCTTGGGGCGGCGCAGCGAGCGATAGAGGTAATACGCTACGGCTGCAATGGCGATATACAGGATCAGACGTGACATGGGGGAGTGGCGGACTCGGGTTATTGCCGGTATCGGCTTGCGTATGTCGGATTTTGAACCAGAATATAACGTCTCGTTGTGGCGCGGCATAAGGATAATGCCGCGTCCGTTCTTGTAAACCTCAAGCATAAGGCGACCTTAGATGAATCTCCATGAGTATCAGGCCAAGGAGTTGTTCGCCCGCTATGGCGTAACAGTGCCTGGCGGCGTGGTGGTGCGTTCGCTCGACGAAGTCGACGCGGCCGCGGAACGACTCGGCGGCAACGCCTGGATGGTGAAGGCGCAAGTCCATGCCGGCGGACGCGGCAAGGCGGGCGGCGTGCGCAAGGCGGAGGGACTGGATGCCCTGCGCGACACCGTTTCGGCATTGCTGGGCGGCACTTTGGCCACCCACCAGACTGGGCCCGAAGGCCTGCCGATCGGCGCTCTGTTGATCGAAAGTCTCACCGACATCCGCCGTGAGCTGTACGTGAGCCTGGTGGTCGACCGTACCCGCCGGCGTGTGGCGGTGATCGCTTCCGCCGCCGGCGGCATGGATATCGAGCAGGTCGCGGCCGAGACGCCGGAAAAGATTCTGACCGTGTACGCCAATCCGGCCGCCGGCCTGCAGCCGTGGCAGGGACGCCTGCTCGGCTTCCAGATCGGTTTGGACGCGTCGCAGGTCAATGCCTTCTCCCGTCTGCTGGTGAATCTGTACCGCATGGTGCTGGATACCGACGCCTCTCTGGTCGAAATCAATCCTCTGGTGGTGACCGGCGACGGCACGCTGTTGGCGCTGGACGCCAAGATCAATCTGGACGACAACGCGCTCTACCGCCAGGCTGAACTGGCGGGCATGCGCGACGTCACGCAGGAGGATTCCCGCGAGGCGAAGGCCAGCGAGCACAGCCTCAACTACATCCATCTGTCCGGCAACATCGGCTGCATGGTCAACGGCGCAGGCCTGGCCATGGCAACCATGGACCTGATCAAGCTCTGCGGCGGCGAACCGGCCAACTTCCTCGATGTCGGCGGCGGGGCGACTGCGGAGCGCGTGACGGAGGCGTTCAAACTGATCCTGTCGGATGACAGCGTCGGCGCGGTGCTGGTCAACATTTTCGGCGGTATCGTGCGCTGCGACCTGATCGCCGAGGGCATTCTGCGCGCCATCCGCGAGGTGGACGTGCGCGTGCCGGTTGTGGTGCGCCTCGAAGGGACGCGGGCCGAGGAGGGTCGGGCGATGCTGGCCGACTCGAACTTGAATGTGGTGGCTGCATCGGAACTTGCCGAAGCGGCGGAACGGGTAGTTGAGCTGGCCGGCAAAGGAGTTGCGGCATGAGCATTCTGATCGACAAGGAAACGCGGGTAATCTGCCAGGGTTTCACCGGCAAGCAGGGCACCTTCCATTCCGAGCAGGCCATCGCCTACGGTACGCGGCTGGTCGGCGGCGTCACGCCCGGCAAGGGTGGCCAGACGCATCTCGGATTGCCGGTGTTCGATACCGTGCACGATGCGGTCGAGACCACCGGTGCGGAGGCGACGATGATCTACGTGCCGCCGCCGTTCGCGGCCGACGCCATCCTGGAAGCCGCCGATGCCGGCATCAAGGTCATCGCCTGCATCACCGAAGGCATTCCGGTGCTGGACATGCTGCGCGTGCGTGCCGCGCTGGAGGATTATCCCGAGGCGCGTCTGATCGGACCGAACTGCCCGGGCATCATCACCCCCGGCGAGTGCAAGATCGGCATCATGCCCGGCTATATCCACCAGCCCGGTCGTGTCGGCATCGTTTCCCGCTCCGGCACGCTGACCTACGAGGCGGTGCGCCAGACGACCCTGGCCGGTCTGGGGCAGTCGACCTGCGTGGGCATCGGCGGCGACCCGATCCAGGGCCTGAACTTCGTCGATTGCCTCGAACTGTTCAATGCGGATCCGCAGACCGAGGGCATCATCCTGGTCGGCGAAATCGGCGGCCAGGCCGAGGAGGAGGCCGCGGCCTTCATCAAGGCCCAGGTGAACAAGCCGGTGGTGGCCTATATCGCCGGCGTGACGGCGCCTCCCGGCAAGCGCATGGGGCATGCCGGCGCGATCATTTCCGGCGGCAAGGGCACGGCCGACCAGAAATTCGCCGCGCTGGAAGCGGCCGGGGTCAGCGTTGTGCGTTCGCCTGCCGAGATGGGCGCACGCATGCTGGAACGGCTCGGCGCCGCCTGACGCCCCTCCGGCCGCAATCCCTCGTGCCGGCCTCGCTGGCCGGTTCGTGACGACCACGCCGCCTTCCCGCCCGGGAGGGCGGCGTCGGTTTGGGCGGCGCAACTGTCGGCGGACTCGCCCAAGGGCGGGCCGATTCTGTAAGCTTCCGCCTTGGATGCGTCGGGCAGGCTGTGCGAACAGCGGGCAATAGCCTTGGCGTGCTTTCGATATTTCTCAATCTGACGGCCGGTCGTCCGGCGAGTGAACTATGGGACTCAAGGTCGCATTGGTGCAGTGCAATCCGCTGGTCGGCGACGTGGAAGGAAACGCGCGTCTGATCATCGAACGGGCCAAGGAGGCCCGCGACACGCAGGGCGCACGTCTTGTGGTATTCCCCGAACTGGTGCTGACCGGTTATCCGCCGGAGGATCTGGTGCTGCGCAATTCGCTGATGCGAAGGGTCGACAATGCGCTGCAGACCATCGCCGAGGCGGTCAGCGGCGTGGCGATCGTGGTCGGTGCGCCATATCGTGACGAACAAGGCCTGCGTAACGGTGCGCTGTTGCTGGAAGAGGGCGTGATCCGGGCGCGCTACGCCAAGCAGCGCCTGCCGAATTACAGTGTTTTCGACGAGAAGCGTTATTTCTCGGAAGGCTCGGAATCCTGCGTGGTCGAAATCGACGGGGTACGCGTCGGCCTCATGGTGTGCGAGGACTTGTGGTTCGCGGGGCCGGCGCAGGCTGCCCGTGCGGCCGGGGCCGAGCTGTTGGTCAGCCTCAACGCGTCGCCGTTCCACCTCGGCCAGTACGGGGCGCGGCTGGAAGTGTTGCGCCAGCGAGTCGAGGAGACCGGCTTGCCGGTGGTTTATGTCAATCAGGTCGGCGGGCAGGACGAGCTGCTGTTCGACGGTGCCTCGCTGGTCATGGACGGTGACGGCGAAGTGATCTGCCGTGTCCAGCCGTTCGAGGAAGGGGTGGTCACGGTCGATCCATGGGCCGAGGCGGCGAAGCTGGCGCCGTTGCCGGACCCGGACGAGGCCTGCTACCGGGCGCTGGTGCTGGGCGTGCGCGACTACGTGCGCAAGAACGGTTTTCCCGGGGCCGTGATCGGGCTTTCCGGCGGCATCGATTCGGCCCTGACCTTGGCCCTGGCGGTCGATGCGCTGGGCGCGCAGGACGTAATGGCGGTGATGATGCCGTCGCGCTACACCGCCGACATGAGCCTGGAGGACGCGCGCCGCGAATGCGAGCTGCTGGGCGTCGAGGCGCACGAACTCCCGATCGAGGGCCCGTTCCAGGCCTTTCTCGACGTGCTGGATCCGCTGTTCGAGGGGCGGCCGCGCGATACGACGGAAGAGAACATCCAGGCGCGCTGCCGCGGCGTGTTGCTGATGGCCATCTCCAACAAGTCGGGGCGCATGGTGCTGACCACCGGCAACAAGAGCGAGATGGCGGTCGGGTATGCGACCTTGTACGGAGACATGGCGGGTGGTTTCGCGCCGCTCAAGGATGTGCCCAAGACCCTGGTCTATCGCCTTGCGCACTGGCGCAACACGCGTGGCACGGTGATCCCCGAACGGGTGCTGACGCGCCCGCCGTCGGCGGAACTCGCGCCCGATCAGAAGGATTCCGATTCGTTGCCGCCATACGAAGAGTTGGACCCGATCCTGGAGCGCTTCGTGGAGCGGGACTATTCGGTGGCTGAAATCGTCGCCGAAGGCTATGCGCGCGAGACGGTGGAACGGATCGTGTCTCTGGTGTTGCGCAACGAATACAAGCGGCGTCAGGCTCCGCCGGGCGTGCGCATTTCAGCGCGTGCTTTCGGCAAGGACCGGCGTTATCCGATTACCTCGGGTTACGGGCGCCTGCTGAGCTGATTCGGATACACTCATTCGCAAGCGTATTGCGATAACTACACTCAACATCAATGGAAGGGATGCTCCGATGAAAAAGGTCGAGGCGATCATCAAGCCGTTCAAGCTCGACGACGTGCGCAGTGCACTCATGGACGTTGGCATCAGCGGCATGACGGCGAGCGAGGTCAAGGGTTTCGGGCGCCAGAAGGGACACACGGAGCTGTATCGTGGCGCCGAGTACGCCGTGGATTTTCTGCCCAAGGTGAAATTGGAGATCATCGTCGGCGACGAGCAGGTCGACGCCTGCGTCGAGGCCATCCTGGCGGCTGCCAGGACCGGCAAGATCGGCGACGGCAAGATCTTCGTCACGCCGCTGGAGCGGATCATCCGCATCCGTACGGGCGAAGAGGGTGAAGACGCGGTCTGACCGCGCCTCTAGGTTCTGATGTTTCAGGCGCCGCGGTCGATGACGATTTCGTCGAGACGTCGCCGCGGCGTCGGTTCGGGCAGTTCGGCCGGGTAGCCTATGGCGAGCATGGCGACCGGCTGGAGGCCGGGGGCCAGTTCGAGCGTGCGCGCCACGTCCTGCGCATCGAAGTAACCCACCCAGGCGCTGCCGAGTCCGCCGGCGACGGCGGCGAGCTGCGCGTACGCGGCGGCGATGGTGGTGTCCTGCAGGGCGTACAGTTCGCGGCCGCGCTCGCCGAAGGCCTGTGCGGAACGCTCGGCATCGGTGCAGAAGACCAGGCATACCGGCGCTTCGGCAAGGAAGGTCTGGTCGGTCGAGGCCGCCAGCATGCGGCGTTGTTCGGCGTCGCGCACCACGACGATCTGGTAAGCCTGCAGGTCGCCCGCGGACGGCGCGGCGACGGCGCCTTCGAGCACCGCATGCAGTTTCTCCGGCTCGACCGGCATGTCGGCCTGATAGCGGCGCACGGAGTGGCGGCGGCGGATGGTGGCGAAGAAATCCGTCATGGCGTCAGCCCTTAGACTTGTTGGCGGCGTTGCTGGATTCGTTGAGCTTGATGACCTCTCGGGTCTGCTTGGCGAGCTCGTTCATGCCAAGCTTGTCATAGGCTTCGGCCATCATCTCCAGGGCCTTGGGCGTTTGTACGGCGCCGGCGTAAGTGCTCAAGACGATCTTGCAGCGGTTTACGACTGCGACATACGCGCCGCGGCGCATGTAGTAGCGGGCGACATAGAGCTCATGGGCGGCCAGTTGATTGCGCAGGTAGATCATGCGCCGCCGCGCGTCGGGGGCATAACGGCTGTGCGGGTATTTGTCGATCAGGGTCTTGAAGGCCATGAACGATTGGCGCAACGGCGTGACGTCGACCTCGTAGTCACGGTTCGGCCTGAAGAAGGCGATGATGCCGTTGGTGTTGCGGAAATCGGCCAAGCCCACCAGGTAGTATGCATAGTCAACGTGCGGCGAGCGTGGGTGTTCGTTGATGAAACGCTGCGCGGCCGCGATGGCGGATTTGGGCTCGGAGTTCCTGTAGTAGGCGTAGGCCACCTCCAGCTGCGCCTGCTGCGCGTAGCGGCCGAAGGGGTAGCGACCCTCGAGCGTCTGGAAGTAATTGATGGCTTGCGTGTAGTCGCCGTTGGAGAGCGCCTGATGGGCCTCGCTGTAGATGCGCTCGGGCGACCACCCCAGGGTCGGATCGCGGGTCGAAGCGCAGCCGGCCAGGGCGAGGATGAGGGCAGTGAGTGCGGCGTATCGCCAAAAACGCATGACAGTTCCGAGTGCAGCCTGAATAATAGGCCGGAAGTATACCTGAGCATACCTTTCCCAGCATGTCCCCTGACGAGCTAGTAACAACGAACATTCCCCCCGAGTTGGCCGGGCAGCGCATCGACCAGGCGCTGGCCAAGCTGCTGCCGGAGTATTCGCGCAGCCGGCTGAAGGGCTGGATCGACGCCGGCCGCGTGACGCTCGACGGGCGCGTCCCGCGGCCGCGCGATGCGGTCAGCGGCGGCGAGGCCGTGCAGGTGCGTCCTTTGATCGAGGTGGTGCACGACGATCAGCCGCAACCCATCGGGCTGGACATTCACTACGAAGACGACAGCATCCTGGTGCTCAACAAGCCGGCCGGGCTGGTCGTGCACCCGGCGGCCGGCAATCCCGAAGGCACCTTGCTGAACGCGCTGCTCCACCACGCGCCGACGCTGGCGACCTTGCCTCGCGCCGGTATCGTGCATCGGCTGGACAAGAACACCAGCGGACTCATGGTGGTGGCGAAAACGCCGGCCGCGCACCGCCAACTCGTTGCGGCGCTGGCCGAACGCGAGGTCAGCCGCGAGTATCTGGCATTGGTGCAGGGCGAACTGATCGCCGGTGGCACGGTGGACGAGCCCATCGGCCGGCATCCCCGCGACCGCAAGCGCATGGCAGTGGTGCATGGCGGCAAGTCCGCGGTCAGTCATTACCGCGTGGAGGAGCGCTTCGTCGGCCATACGCTGTTGCGGGTGCGCTTGGAAACCGGACGTACGCATCAGATTCGCGTGCATATGGCGCATATCCGCCATCCCATCGTCGGCGACCCGGTTTACGGAGGGCGCCTGCGTTTGCCGCCGGGGGCCGGGGACGGGCTGATCGCAACCTTGAGGGGTTTCAATCGCCAGGCCCTGCATGCGACCCGTCTGGCGCTCGCGCACCCCGAAACCGGCGAGGAGATGGAATGGGAGGCCGGACCGCCGGCCGACATGCTCGCATTGCTCGCCGCATTCCGCGAGCACGCCATTAACCGCGTGGATGATTGATGCCGCCATGCAGAACGGCTGGCTGTATCCCGACTGGCCTGTGCCCGGCAATGTGCGGGCTCTGGTTACGACCCGTGCAGGCGGGGTCAGCCGCGGCGCATATGCGAGCCTGAACCTCGGCGCGCACGTTGGAGACGATCCTGCTGCGGTGGCCGAAAACCGGCGCCGGCTGGTCGACGCGGCGAATTTGCCGGCGGAACCGGTGTGGCTCAGTCAGGTGCATGGTCTTGGTGTGGCGAGACTGACCAAAGAATCGGCGCCGGGCATCGAGGCCGATGCGGCGCTGACCGATACGCCGGGCGTGGTCTGTGCGGTACTGACCGCGGATTGCCTGCCCGTACTGTTTTGCAACCGCGCAGGAACGCGCGTTGCCGTTGCGCACGCGGGCTGGCGCGGTCTTGCCGGCGGCGTGCTCGAAGCGAGTGTCGACGCCTTGGAAACGCCGCCCGAGGATCTGCATGTCTGGCTGGGACCAGCCATCGGACCGACGGTCTTCGAGGTCGGTGACGAGGTGCGCGAAGCCTTCGTCGCCCAACATGCCACTGCCGATAGTGCTTTCGTGCCGTCGCCGGCGGGCCGCTGGTTAGCCGATTTGTATACTCTGGCGCGGTTGCGCCTCGCCGCTTGCGGCGTGCGTTCGATCCACGGCGGGGGAGAATGCACCTTCACGGATACGCAGCGTTTTTACTCCTACCGTCGCGATGGCGATACCGGTCGGTTGGCGAGTCTGATCTGGCTCTCGCGCTGAACTCACGTTGCCTGTCTCGCATGATTGTTTAGGGGGTCTTAATGGAAAACTGGTTCATGCTCACCGTGGTCGGGGAGGACCGGCCGGGAATCGTGGCGCGGCTGACGCGCGAACTCTTCGCTGCGGGCGCGTATCTGGGCGAGGCGTCGATGCTGCGCCTGGGCGGCAGTTTCACCGTCATGCTCATGGTTCGCGGCGAGTTCACCGTGGATGCGCTGCGTGAGCGCCTGGCGGCGGTAGCGGACGAGCTTGCATTGCACGTGCACGTTGACGCCATCGAAGGAGGTTTGCACCGGCATGTGCTGCCGGACGTGCGTGTGCATGTCCACGGCGCGGACCGTGCAGGCATCGTGGCCGAAGTGACGGAAGCCCTGGCCGGTATCGGTTTCAATATCCTCTCGTTGGATTCCGACGTGGCCGGCATACACGCCGCGCCGCTTTACGTGATGCAGATCGAAGGTGTGGCCGCCGACGGTGTCGAGGCGATCGAAGTGGCTTTGGCGCCGTTGCGAGAGCGGGGCATCGACGTGCGGGTCGAAATCGTCGAAACCCTGGTGGGTTGACGATGGCGGTACTCGAAATTCTGATCTGGCCCGACGAACGTCTGCGCCAGCGCTCGCAACCGGTGGAGAGCTTCGACGACGAGCTGCGAGCCTTCGTAGCCGACCTGGAGGAAACCCGGCAGATGGGGCCGGCCGCGGTCGGTATAGCGGCGCCGCAGGTCGGGCGCCATCAGCGCATCGTTATCGTGGACTGCTCGCAGACGCGCAAGCCGGTATCCAATCACGGTTATATGGTGCTGGTGAATCCCGAAATCCTGTCATGGGACGGGCATGCGTTGGGACGCGAGGGGTGCCTGTCGGTGCCCGACTACACCGGTAACGTGTTGCGCGCCGAGAGTATTCGTTTACGTGCCAATGACCCGCATGGTGATGTCCATGAATACGACATGAAAGGATTCGAGGCGCGGGCGGTGCAGCATGAGATCGACCACCTCGATGGCATGGTGTTTCTGGATCGGGTGGTTAGTCGGCATACGGATGTGTTTCAACGCAAACGGTATAAGTAAACGGATTTTCTCGTTGTCGCGAACTGAGTTCGTGTATGCAGGCGTACCCTTTTGATGGTGCCTTGATGCGCATTCTGCGATCGTCTGAGAGCTGATTTCGTGCGCGATTCGTGGTGTGGGGCCTCGATCAATCGAGGTGACGCGCCCGAGCCGATTTGTTCGACGCATCCCTGCGCCTCACCCCTTCGGGGCTAGCGCGAAAAATCGTTCCCGACGATTTTTTCTTTGAAATGCGCAAAGAAACCGGCGAAAGAAACGCACCCCCAAAGCACTCTGCACCTGTGCCATTCGCGACTGCAGTGGGCTGGTGTGCGTTCAGGGCAAGGCGCGGTGCGAAGGCAATGGCCTGAGCCCTTGGCAAGCGCCGCAACGCAGCCATGGGCGCACACCAGCCCACCCGAAGGGCGGCTCCAGGCTGTCCCGCCCCGGTGTTGCGCCGCTGGTGAAGGCAATGAGCCTTCCCTGCGCGACGCGCCTTGTGGCGAAACAGCCTGGAGTCGCTGCAGCCGCCAATGGCACAGGCGCAGAGTGCTGTGCTTGTCCCTGACGGGCAACCTCGCGAACGCACCCCTGAACGGGGCCCGCAGCCATTCGCCTCCTGCGAAGGGCTGCTTGGCCGGCGTCCTGCCGGCCATCCCCGCCCAGGCGCACGTTCGCGAGGCAAGCGATCAGGGGGGACTGAACGTCAAAACCGGGCGAGTCCGAAGCTGAATCGTTCTGAATTGGCTGATTTGTAGTGCAGCGGTTTGGGCACGTTCTGTTTTGTCTTGTCGAGTTCCCGTTAGGCCTTGCCTCGAGCGTGCGCCCCGGCGCGGGGTCGGGCGGCAGGGACGCCGCCCGAGCAGGCTTTGCCAGGATGGCAAGTGCCTGCGGTGCCCCGTGACGGGGTGTGCGCTCGAGGTTTGCCCGTAGGGACAAGGCCTTTCGGGCGCCTTTCTTTCGTACCTTTCTTTGGGCGTGCAAAGAAAGGTACTCGGGCGCGTCACCTCAGCAGATAGATACCCCAAACCTCGAATCGCGCACGAAATAGGCCACCATAGCCAGCTAGTACCCTGCGTTCACTCATACAAGATCAAGACCGCAAAAGCTGATTCGCACCCGAAACAGGCCCCATGGCGCAAACAAATGTGCGTCATTATCGTTGACGCCCGCATCGTCAAACATCGCCCGAACTCCCAGCAGATTCCCCCGAGCCCTCATGCTCGAACGTCTGCTCATACGCTCGAAAAATAGCTGCGCCAACGATGGGGTAGAGCACCAGCAGCCCCAGCCCGACGGGAATCATCGCCACCACCGTCAGCGGAATCAGAATCAGCGAGAAGACCAGCCAGGGCAGGACGTTGCTGACGTTGGCCTGGAGGCTGAGCTTGAGGGCGTCGAGCGGCGCGACGCGATCCAGCATGACCAGCGGGATGGCGAAGAACAGCGCCAGCCACAGGGCGACGGCGATGATGAGGTTGGCGAGCAAGGCGAGGAATGCAAGCCCCAGGCTGCCCATGCCGATCATCGCGCCATGCTCCATCCCGCTGAAAGCGGCCATGGAGCCGATCGAGCCGCCGATCAGCGCCAGGCCGATCAGGCCCATGAGGATTTGTGCACCCAGTGCGACGAGTCCCAGGGTGAGCATCGGATTGCGCCGTTCGGGATCGCCGAAGGCTCTGAACAGGTGTTCGAAGGTCGGATCCTTGCCGGCGGCGGCGTGTTGCAGGGCGAGGAAGTAGCCGCCGGTGAGGGCCGGGGAGATGAAGGCGATGATCAGCCCTCCGAGTACCGGAATCATGCCGAGCACGAAGTAGAGGACGAAGATCGTCAGGAACAGCATCACGAGCATTGCGGGCTGAGCCTTGAACAGGGTCCAGCCCTGTTTGTACCAGTCGATTCCTGAGGAAGCGGGTACGCGGCGGATGGCGGTCATGGTTCCGTCCTTGAAGTTATGAGCCTTGCACCAATTGTCGACGCTTCTCGTGACAGGAGCAATCGCACGCGTTCGAAGACCTATGCGCGAATGCGACCGGCATCCTCTGTCGTCGCGAGACCGATGGAGGGTGCGTTGAAAAGCGCGATACCAGCCCGCATGTTGTGGTCATTAGCGAGAATCTGCATCGGAGTCGATCACTCATGCGTATGGAAAAACTCACCAGCAAGTTCCAAATGGCCTTGGCGGATGCGCAGTCGCTCGCCGTCGGCCGCGATCACCAGTTCATCGAGCCGCTGCATCTGATGAGCGCCCTGCTCGATCAGGAGGGCGGCACGGTGCGTCCGTTGCTGACCAAGGCGGGCGTGAACGTCAATCAGCTGCGCGCGCGCCTGGACGAGGCGCTGGACAGTCTGCCGACCGTGGAAGGCACGGGCGGCGATGTGCACCTGTCCAACGACCTGGGCAAGCTGCTCAACATCACCGACAAGCTGGCGCAGAAGCGCCAGGATGCCTACATCTCCTCGGAGCTGTTCGTGCTGGCCGCGCTGGAGGGCAAGGGGCATTTGCACGATCTGCTGACCCAGGCCGGTGCGGTGCACGGTGCGCTGGAAAAAGCCATCGACGAGATGCGTGGCGGCGCCAAGGTCGAGGACCCCAACGCCGAGGAAAATCGCCAGGCGCTCGAGAAATACACCATCGATCTGACCGAGCGTGCCGAGCAGGGCAAGCTCGATCCGGTGATCGGTCGCGACGAGGAAATCCGCCGTGCGATCCAGGTGCTGCAGCGGCGCACCAAGAACAACCCCGTGCTGATCGGCGAGCCCGGCGTCGGCAAAACCGCCATCGTCGAGGGGCTGGCGCAGCGCATCGTCAACGGCGAGGTGCCGGAGGGTTTGAAGAACAAGCGCGTGCTGTCGCTGGACATCGGCGCGTTGCTGGCCGGTGCCAAATTCCGCGGCGAGTTCGAGGAGCGCCTCAAGGCGTGTGCTGAACGATCTCGCCAAGCAGGAAGGCCGCATCATTCTGTTCATCGACGAACTGCACACCATGGTCGGCGCGGGCAAGGCCGAGGGGGCGATGGATGCCGGCAACATGCTCAAGCCGGCGCTGGCGCGCGGCGAGCTGCACTGCATCGGCGCCACCACGCTGGACGAGTACCGCCAGTACATCGAAAAGGATGCGGCGCTTGAGCGCCGTTTCCAGAAGGTGCTGGTCGACGAGCCTACGGCGGAGGACACCATCGCGATCCTGCGCGGGCTGAAGGAGCGCTACGAGGTGCACCACGGCGTCGAGATCACCGATCCGGCCATCGTCGCCGCGGCGACGCTGTCGCATCGCTACATCACCGACCGTCAGTTGCCGGACAAGGCGATCGATCTGATCGACGAAGCGGCCAGCCGCATCCGCATGGAGATCGATTCCAAGCCGGAAGAAATGGACCGGCTCGAGCGGCGCCTGATCCAGCTCAAGATCGAGCGCGAGGCGCTGAAGAAGGAAAAGGACGAAGCCTCGCGCAAGCGCCTGGCCGACCTCGAAGAGCAGATCGAGCGCCTGGAGCGGGAATACTCCGACCTGGAAGAAATCTGGAAGGCCGAGAAGGCGACGGTGCAGGGCACCACGCAGATCAAGGAAGAGCTCGATCGCGCGCGCACCGATTTGGAGACCGCGCGGCGGGCGGGCGACCTGGCGCGCATGTCCGAGTTGCAGTACGGCCGCATTCCGGAGCTGGAACGCCAACTCGATATGGCCTCGCAGGCCGAAATGCACGAGATGCAGCTGCTGCGCAACAAGGTGACCGACGAGGAAATCGCCGAAGTCGTGTCGCGCTGGACCGGCATCCCGGTGGCCAAGATGCTGGAAGGCGAAAAGGAGAAGCTGCTGCGCATGGAAGACGTGCTGTCACAGCGCGTGGTCGGGCAGGACGAAGCCGTCAAGGCCGTTGCCGATGCGATCCGGCGTTCGCGGGCCGGTCTGTCCGATCCGAATCGTCCGAACGGTTCCTTCCTGTTCCTCGGGCCGACCGGTGTGGGCAAGACCGAGTTGACCAAAGCGCTGGCGAAGTTCCTGTTCGACACCGAAGAGGCCATGGTGCGCATCGACATGAGCGAGTTCATGGAGAAGCATTCCGTGGCGCGGTTGATCGGCGCGCCTCCGGGATATGTGGGCTACGAGGAGGGCGGCTATCTGACCGAGGCCGTGCGCCGCAAGCCGTATTCGGTGATCCTGCTCGATGAGGTCGAGAAAGCGCATCCGGACGTGTTCAACGTGTTGCTGCAGGTGCTCGATGATGGCCGCCTGACCGATGGTCAGGGCCGCACCGTGGATTTCCGCAATACGGTGATCGTGATGACCTCCAATCTCGGTTCGCAGACGATTCAGGAAATGGCGGGCGAGGAGAACTACGAGGCGATGAAGGGCGCGGTGATGGAAATCGTCGGCGGCCATTTCCGCCCCGAGTTCATCAACCGCATCGACGAGGTGGTGGTCTTCCATCCGCTGGGCCGCGAGCAGATCCGCGAGATCACGCGCATCCAGCTCGAGTACCTGCGCCGGCGTCTGGCCGAGCGCGACATGGGGCTGGAGGTCAGCGACAGCGCGCTGGATCGGCTGGGCGAGGCCGGCTTCGATCCGGTTTATGGCGCGCGTCCGCTCAAGCGTGCCATCCAGCAGGATGTCGAGAACCCGCTGGCGCAGGCGATTCTCGGCGGCGAGTTCATGCCGGGAGACGTGATCCGGGTCGACACGGGCGAGGAGGGTTTGAGCTTCTCGACTGTGGCGAGCGATGCCGCATGACCGACGGTTGTGAAAACAACTCGATTGTGTGAAAAACCCCCGGGCCTGTCCCGGGGGTTTTGGTTCAGGTGCGTGAAACCGCTGCCGCGGTTATTGGATGCCGAGTTTGGCTGCGGTTTCCATGGTAAGCGTGCCGGTGGCCGGCAGGCCGTTCTCGCGCTGGAATTTGCGCAAGGCAGCCCGCGTCTGCGGCCCCATCATGCCGTCGGGCTTGAGCATGGCGCCGTGCTGGTTCAGCGCTTGCTGCACACTCCGTATGCGGGTGCGCAGACGCTCACGGTCCTGAGTCTGCAATTGATCCTGCTGGTGTAGTTTGTCTTGGGTACGCAGTTGGTCTTTATCCTGGGTGCGGAGTTTGTCCTGGTCCTTCAGATACAGCTTGTCCTGATCCTTGGTCTGCAGCTGATCCTGTGTCATGTCACCGTTGCCGCGATCGCTGGTCGATGAAGACGATGCCGCGACGACGTTGCCCGCGAGCGCCATGCTCAATGCGATTGTGCCCAGTGTGAGGGCAAGAGGAACCTTTTTCATGATCGTGTCTCCCCATCGATAGCCCTGGGGCGAGCCAATCCCGGGGCCGGGTGTCTGAGCGACGCTCCGGCATTCTCGTGCGAAGGTGACCCTCTTTGGGGTGGCTCTCGATCGACTCTGTTCGTATGCCGAAGCGGACTCGAGAACGCATGTAGACGTACGCTCCCTGTTTATATTTGTATGCCTTTCGTAAGCTACGTGCACGCGCTATGCCGGTGTTCGTTGATTGAGGTCAAGCTTGGAAAGGCGCAGCTGTTCGCGGCTTTTTCCATGCCCTGAAACCGTGCTGTTATCCTTGCCGGTCGGATAAGCGAGTTGGGGCCTGCGGACCCCGGCACTATGAGGAGGAACGGGAATGCGCGTCGAGATGGGTGAGGAAGGCTTGAATATTCTGGATATTTCGCGCGACCAGGTCGCGCTGCTCGCGCAGGCCCTGCGTACGGCCAGCGACCAGTCGTTCATGGAAGATGCGGAGCTGGGGCGTATGTTCAAACTGCTGGCGGTGATGCAGTCGGACGTCTGGGATGACATGACTTCCGGACGGTTTGATTTCACCGCATACAAGAAACAGTAGATATCGTTCGTATGGACGCAGGATCGGCGCGAGCCGCGCCTGCGTCGCGTCAGCGGTTTTCGCCTTGCGAGACGCGCAGCAGAACCCAATCGAGTGCCCGCGTTGGCAGTATTCGGCGCAGGGTGCCGAACAGCCAGGTGGGAAAGGTGACGTAGTAGCGAGCCTTGGGGCGTCGCGCTTCCAGGGCGTGGATCACGCGTTTGAGCACCGCTTCCGGCCCCAAGCGAAAACGGGTCGTCGCCCTTGTCGGGACGCGCCAGACGCTGTTCCGCACCGCGGTATTGCCTGCGGTAGGCGCTAGCCTCGCGATCGATGTTGCGCTGAAAGGCCGCATAGGCATTGGCGCGGAAACGACTCGTGATGGGGCCGGGTTCGATCAGGCTGACCTGAATGCCGCTGCCGTGCAGTTCGAGGCGCAGGGTATCGGTGAGCCCTTCGAGGGCGAATTTGCTGGCGTTGTAGGCGCCGCGAAACGGCAAGGCAACGAGGCCGAGCACCGAGCTGTTGTTGATGATGCGGCCATGCCCCTGGCGGCGCATGACAGGGATGATCCGGTTGGTCAGGTCGAGCCAGCCGAGCAGGTTGGTCTCCAGCTGTTCGCGCATGACCGCCCGCGTGAGGTCTTCCACCGCGCCGGGTTGGCCGTAGGCGCCGTTGTTGAACAAGGCGTCGAGCGTGCCGCCGCTGCGTGCGAGGATGTTGTCGAGTGCGCTGGCGATGGAGTCCGGATCGGCGAGATCGAGCTGTTCTGCCTCCAGGCCCTCGCTGCGCAGGCGTTCGACGTCCTCGATCCGGCGGGCGGTCGCGAACACGCGCCAGCCGCGTGCACGCAGGCCGTGTGCGACCGTATGGCCGATGCCGCTGGAACAGCCCGTAATCAGGATGCTGCGTGTAGTCATGGCTTAGGGGCGGTTGGCGTTATTGGGCAGATGACTGCCGTAGGCGCGGTGTGGCTCGGCCGCATGGGCGAGCCACACCGCGGAGCGACAACAGCGGCCCGGCCCTGCGAGGGTGGGTGAGAAACCGTCACTTGGCGTTGCTCGTCACTTATTTGGAACACGACCAAATTGCACTCCTCACGTCTTGATCGATAGTTACTCGGACACAACGGTCGCCTGACCAATAGCGCTGACAGGTCCTGCCTAATACGTGAGTGTCGCTACATTATCTTCGACGACCTCGCCGATGAACGCGCCGCCGCCGCGCACGCCGTCGAGTTCGGGTACGGCATTGTCTTGCGTAAGTCCGTTCTCATCCATGGCGCCGGCACAGGCGTAGAACTTCGCGCCGGCTTCGTGTGCGTCCTGCATGAAGGAGTAGACGGACTTTTCTTTGGCGCTGCCGGGGTAGATGGCGTCGGCTTCACCCTGGATGAGCAGGCGCGTCGTGCGTGCGGCGAAGTAGATTTCCACTTCCAGGTCCATGGCCGCCGCCACGGTCGCCTGGAAGAATGGGGCGCCGAGCGTCCCGGGCGCTTCGAGATTGAGGTTGAGCAGCATGATGACGATTTTGTCCGCCATGCGGAGATCCCCTGGTAACAAGTTGAACGAGGGCGGAAAATATTCGCGCCGAGACTGGTTTTGGTCAAAAACAGCCCCATATAATGCCATGCATATCGGATCAGTCCCCAACCGCGCGGCGATTTTCGCGCGAAGGGGTTATCAGTTAGCGGAGAGACGTTTCCATGCCTATCTATGAATATCGTTGCGAGTCTTGCGGTCATGAGTTGGAGGCGATGCAACGCATGAGCGAGGCGCCGTTGACGCAGTGCCCTGCTTGCGGGAAACCCGCCCTGAAAAAGCAGATATCTGCCGCCGGTTTCCGTCTGTCGGGCGGCGGCTGGTACGAAACGGACTTCAAAAAGGACGGCAAGCGCAACCTTGCCGGCGGCGACGGCGGCGGCGAGTCCAAGTCCAGCGGCACGGCAGCAAGCTCCACGGCTGACAGTGCGTGAAGCCGGAGCCGCCTGTGTCTGAATTGTGGTCGGTATCCGGGGCGCTCATGGCGCCCCGGAACCGTTTCGCTGTCATCGTGGAGCTTTGAGCATGGGTGTCTTGCTGCGCCGTTACCTGATCGCGGGCCTGTTGGTGTGGGTGCCGCTGGTGATCACCGTCGTGGTGATTCGTTCGCTGGTCGGGTTCATGGACCAAAGTTTGCTGTTGCTCCCGAAGGAATGGCGCCCGGAAGCGCTGTTGGGCTACCCGATTCCGGGGCTGGGGCTGGTCATGACGGTCACGATCGTGATCTTGACCGGACTACTGGCGGCGAATCTGTTCGGACGTCGTGTAGTCGCGGCGTGGGAGAGTTTGCTTGCCCGCATCCCGCTGGTGCGCAGCATCTATTCCGCGGTCAAGCAGGTGGCCGAAACGATTTTTGCAGCCAATGGCGAAGCCTTCCGGAAGGTTTTGCTGATCGAGTATCCGCGCCGCGGCATCTGGACGCTGGCATTCCAGACCGGCACCGCTACCGGTGAGATTCAACGGCGTACGGAAGCCGAAGTGATCACGGTTTTCGTGCCGACCACGCCGAATCCGACTTCGGGCTTCATCATGATGATTCCCAGGAATGAAGTGATGGAGTTGGACATGTCGGTCGAGGATGCGCTCAAGCTGGTCGTCTCGCTCGGCGTGGTGGCACCGCGCGAAACAGCATCCGGAGGCGTGGTATCGGCGCCGCAGGCGCGTCGCTGAACGCCCCCTTTCCCCCCGGTTCTTTCCCCTTGCTCTGAATGCCGTGCGGTGGTTATCGCACGGCTGCGGCGTGCTGTCGTGCGTCTTGTAAGTGCTTGATGTAAAGGCGCATCCTTGTGATAATTGCAAAGTGTCGCCAATTGGCGACACTTTCTGCTGATTGGCATGTGTGAAGCGGGGCTGAGCGCATGAACAGAGTGATAACGAATAATGCTGCGCACAGTCCTTTTTAGCCTGCTGCTGTTGTTGCTGTCAGGTATACGCGTCGCCGTCGCGCAAGGCCCATCCATAGCATTCTATTACGGGCAGCACCTGCCGGTGGCCCAGCTCGGACAGTTCCAGCGCGTCGTGGTGGAAGCCGACGAGCTGCGGTCGCTCGAGCTGCATCGCTTGCAGGACGAGGGTGCGCGGGTCTATGCCTATCTGAGCGTGGGGGAGGCCGATCAAGGGCGAGCCTGGATGCCTTCGCTGCCGTCCGAGTGGGTGCTGGGCAGGAATGCGGCTTGGGACAGCCGCATCATGGATCTGACGCAGGCGGGCTGGCGCCGGGTTCTGCTCAAGCGGGCCGATAGCCTCTGGGCGGATGGTTACCGTGGTCTGTTCCTGGATACGCTCGACAGTTACCAGGCTGTGGCGAAGACGGATGTCGCGAAAACCGCGCAACTTGATGGTCTGTTGCAGTTTCTGCGCGAGCTGCACGCGCGCCATCCGCGCATGCACGTACTGCTCAACCGCGGTTTTGAGGTGTTGCCTCAGGTGGCCTCCTGGGTGGACGGCGTTGCGGCGGAATCGCTTTACAGGGGTTGGGATCAGGCCGCGCATGCATATCGTGACGTGTCCGAGGAGGAACGGCAGTGGCTGCTGCAGAGGCTGGACGCCGTCCGCAAGCGTTTCCACCTGCCCGTCTACGTGCTCGATTACGTGCCGCCGGATCAGCGGACTGCGGCGCTTGAGGACGCGCGACGCATCGAGAAGCTCGGCTTCGTGCCCTGGGTGAGCAATCCTGCGTTGGATGCCGTCGGCGTCGGGGCGATCGATCCGCTCCCGCGGCATGTATTGATGCTGTACGACAGTGCCCGGGCCGAGGACGGCCTGCTGGCCAATACCTCGATTCATCAGTTGGCGGCCCTGCCGCTCGAGTACATGGGGTATGTGCCGACCTACTGGGACGTGCGCAAGGGCTTGCCGGCTTTTCCGCTGAACGGTCGTTATGCCGGCATCGTCACCTGGTTCGGTGGCGATATCCATGTGCCCGGCTATGCGGCCTGGCTGCAGCGGCAGATGAAGGCGGGTATCCGCGTGGCTATCCTCGGCGGATTTGGTTTTTCCCCGGGGGCGGAGTTTCTGTCGCGGCTCGGTCTCGACGGCTATCGCACCTATTCGCCACCGTACGGCCTTGGGCACGCCGATGCCCTGGTCGGTTTCGAGGCCAAGCCTCTGTCGCCGCGCGACATGCCGCAGCTGCTGCAGGTGTCGGCCCAGAGCGGCGATCAGGTGCATTTGGCGTTCACGGGTGGTGACGGTGCCGCGGGAGCTGCGGTGGTGACCGGCTCCTGGGGCGGGGTCGCCCTGACGCCGTGGGTGGTGGAGGGGGATTTCGCCAACCGCCAGCGCTGGGTGCTCGATCCGTTCAGCTTCCTGCGCCGGGCCTTACAGCTGCCGACGATTCCGGTGGCCGACGTCACTACCGAAAACGGGCGGCGCATCTGGATTTCCGAGATCGACGGCGACGGTTTTGCCGACATTTCCTGGATGGCGGGCAAACCCTGGGCCGTGGACGTCATCCGCAAGCAAATCCTGCAGCATTACAAATTGCCGGTAGCGGCTTCGGTCATCGTCGGCGAGCTGTCCGACAAGGGTATCTTCCCCGACAAAGTGGCGCAGTTGCAGCGCATGGCACGGGAAGTCTTCCGGTTACCCTACATCGAGATCGGCACGCACACCTACAGCCATCCGTTTTCCTGGGAGAACATGAAAAAGGGCATGCAGGGCGGCACGGACGGCTACAACCTGCCGCTGAAGGGCTACCACTTCAACCTGCAGCAGGAGATCGGTGGTTCGGCGAGCTGGATCGACAAGCATCTCGCGCCGCCGGGCAAGCGCACGCGGATCATGCAGTGGTCGGGCGACGCGCTGCCGCCGGAAAAGGCGTTGGCACTGTCCGCAGAAGCCGGCATGACCAACATCAACGGCGGCAACACGACCATCTCCAAGGCCAATCCGTATCTGACCTACGTCTCGCCCATGGCTCTGCCCCTGGGGCCTTACGTGCAGGTGTATGCCCCGATCATGAACGAGGAGGTCTACACCAACAACTGGAAGGGACCGTTCTGGGGCTTTCGCAACGTGATACAGACCTTCGAGATGACCGACCGGCCGCGGCGGCTCAAGCCCATCGACGTCTACTACCATTTCTATTCGGGTTCGAAATACGCGTCGCTCAACGCGCTCAAGCAAGTCATCGACTGGACGCTCAAGCAGCCGATCATCCCGGTCTATGCGAGCACCTATTCGAAGATGGTGGTGGACAATTACCGACGGGTCGCCATCGCCAAGGCGCCGGATGGCGCCTGGCTGATCCACGGAGCGCGCAATCTGCGCACGCTGCGACTGGATCCCTCGATGGGTTGGCCGGATCTGCAGCGCTCGCAGGGCGTGGTCGGCTTCGCCGATTTGCACGATGGGCGCTATGTCAGTCTCGATGGACGGGCAGACGTCGTGCTGAATCTGGTCGATCACCCGCCGCGCGTGCCTTATCTGGTTCAGGCCAACGCTCCGCTGCAGTCCTGGCGACGCAGCGGCAGAACGCTGCATTTCTCGTTCAAAGGTTTTCAGCGGGTGCGCCTGGAAATCGGTGGCACCGCCGGCGTCTGCCGTGTGAGCGGTGGCGCGGGCGGCGTGCGGACCTCGCGCGGCAAGTCCGGTTGGTGGTATGCGTTTGCGGGCGACGCCACCGGCAAGGTACAGCTGACCTGTCCATGAACGGTGCGGCATCGCCCGAGATAGTGGTATCCCCGGCCAGATCCGGGCGGCCCGGCTGATGAATGGCCGCAGGCGGCCACGGCTGGTCGGCACGGGTGCGCTGCTGGTGTTGTGCGCGGTCGCCCTGGCGACGCTGTATCTGTTGTTCCCCGGGCAGGAGCGTTTCTCCCTGCAGAGTGAGCGCAACAAGGCCGATGCGGTCTCCATCGCCTATCTGCAGGCGATGCTGCGCAGTGCTCCGGGAGACCCCGCACTGCGTCTGGAACTGACCAGACAGTTGCTCGCCACGGGCCGGTGGCAGGAGGCCGTGAATGTGCTCGACGGCCTCAAAACCGATAATCCTTCGTTGATGAGGGAGGCGGAGTTGCTGCGTCTGCGCGTTCGTGCAGAGCGCATCACGCAGCTGCCCGTCGACGATGCTCGGCGAGTGGCATTGACCGCGCGTCTGGCGGCGCAACTCCAGGAACTGGCCACTCGGCACCATAGCGCGGATACGCTGGAATGGTTTTACCGGCTGGCGTTGGATGTGGACCGGCCCGATCTGGCGGCGAATTTCGCCTCCCAGTTGGCCGTCCAACAGCCCGCACGCGCGGCTCACTGGTGGAGCGAGGCAGGGCGCTGGCATCTGGCCGCCGGCGAGCAACTTGCGGCTGCCGATGCTTATATGCAGGCGAGCAGTCACGGCGCCGGGGATTTGGCCGCGCTGAGAGCGCTTTCCGCGGCACGCCAGGCCGGCAGCGAAAATGCAGGCCGGGCGCTGTCCATAGCGCGCCAGGCGCTGAGGCGTTACCCGCACGACCGCGCGGTGTCCGAGGCGGCTGTCGCACTTGCCCGTAGCCTGAATCGCAACGATCTGGCGCTGCGCTGGAACAGTATCCTGCTGGCCTCCGATCCCAACGACCGGCAGATGCTGCGGCGCCAGCGCGATATCGCGCTGGCTAGCAATGATCTTGAAGCGGCCTTGACCGCTGCTCGGCGTCTGGTGCGGATCGACGGCGGCCTGGCGCAGAATCGTGAACAACTGGCGCAGATCGAGGAATGGACGGGGCATGTGCCGGAGGCCGAGGCACAGTGGCGCTGGTTGGCCTTGCATCGTCCGGAGCGGCGTTTCGATCTGGAGCTGGCGCGTCTGGCGCGCATGAACTACGACTACCCCACGCTGGCGGAGGCGCTGAGCCGCTTGCAGCGCAACGGCGGGCTGGATACGGCGCAACGCGACGAACTGGTCAGCGTCTATCAGACGCTGGGCGAGCCGGACAAGGCGCATGAAGTGCTGGCCCTTTATATCGGACGCCATCCAGGCGACCGGCAGATCAGAGTGCGGTTGGCGGATCTGCAGCTCTACGATGGCGAACCCGACGCTGCAATAGCGACCTGGCAGGCGATCGGTCGGCGTTTTGGTGAGAACGTCGAAGTGCGTCTGGCGCTGATGCGCCTGAACTGGCAGACCTATCGTATGCAGCAGGCGTTGAAGCTGGCCCGTAGCGCCGCGCCGGAATTCGCCAAAGCCAGCGACTACGATTTGTCCATCGCCGGCGAGTTGGCCTGGCGCAGCGGCGACGATGCTCTGCTCGAGTCCGCCTACGGAACGCTGTGGTCGCGTAAGACGGAGGTGCCGCTCGTCCCCCAACGCCTGGCGTTGGCGGCGGTGCAGGCCGGCAACGTCGAGGCGGCGGTGCGCTGGGCACAACGGGGCTGGCGACGCTATCGTGACGCCGAACTGCTGCTGCGCATCATGCCGGTGGCGGTCAATGCGCAGCGCTGGGACCTCGTGCGCGGCATGCTGGCCGCGGCGGGCAACGACTTGAACGGACATCTCGAGTATTGGCTGATTCGCGCCGAGTTGGCGACGCATGATGGCCATCCACGCCAAAGCGCCGCTGCCTACCGCCGTGCGCTCGTTGTCGCCCCAGGCTCCGTCACGGCGCGGGCTGGTCTGCTGTGGTCATTGATCGCTTTGGACGATCGCGCCGAATTGCGGACGTACCTGCGCCGCTGGGCGCCTGATGCAGGGAGCGATAGCGGGTTGTGGGCGGCATTCGCTGCGGCATATTCCCAAGTTGGCGAGACACGCAAGGCCTTGGTGTTCTACGCGCGCGAAATGCGTTTGAAGCCGCATGATTACCTCTGGGCCGCCAGTTACGCCCAGGCACTGGAACGGGCCGGAAACGCGACCGCCGCCTGGCGCATGCGCCGCTATGCACTGCGCGGTTTGCGCGCCGAAGCCGGGATGGAACTGGCCAAAGGACACGCGGGCGAAGCAACGAGCAATGTCGTCGAACTCAGCCGCCGGCTGCTGGGCGCGCCGGCCGGTGCGGCATGGTTGCGCGCGGCCCTGCCGCGACAGGGGCGGGAGGAGGCCGCAGCGGCGCTGGTGTCCTGGTATCTCTCCGAGGATCGCCCGGTGTCCGCGCGGTTCTGGCTGTTGCGGCATATGCTGGGCGGCGTTTCGCTGCCGGCCTGGCAGCGCCTGGCGGTTGCCATCGCCGACCAGGATCTGCCGCGCATCAAGGCGTTGCTGCACGAGGGTGATTTGAGCATCGGCGACAAGGTGTTGGCCGAGCGCACGCTGGGGCAGCGGGCGCAGGCGCTGGCCGATGCGCTGGCGGGGATGGAGCAGGGCAGCGCCGCGGACAATGCCGGTCTGCGCAACGCGGCGGCACAACTGTCGGGCGAACTGCCCAACTACGCGGCGCTGTTCGTGGACGGACAGCGCCTTGGCGGCCTCGATCTGGCCGGGGCCGGTCTGGACGCCGCGCTGAGTCGCGGCGCCTGGACGCTGAGTACGAATTTCACCGCGCAGCGGCTGTTCGCCGACGCCACACTGATCGATCTGTCCGGCGCGCAGGAAGAGCGTAGCGGGACGCTTGGGCTGACGTACCACGGCCTGCGCGAACGCTGGCGCGGCCATGTTGGGCGGGACAGCCTCGGTGCGCACGATCTCATGCAATGGGGCCTGGGCTACGACTATACCTGGAGCCCCAGGCTGGGGCTGTCGGTGGACTATGCGCGCAACGCCTTGAGCGAGGACAGCGCGGTGCTGCGGGCAGGCGGTGCACGCGACAGCCTGACGCTGGCGATCGATGCCGCCCTTACCAGCCGCCTCTTCGCCAACCTGTCGCTGGCCAGCAATCGTTACCACTCGCGAGCCGGAGGGGCTCTGGGCGAAGGCTACAGCGCGGACTGGACGCTCGGGCAGCGTTATTGGCTCGGCACGAACAGGCTTGGGCTGTCGTTGAGCGGCAGCATGCTGCACAACCGGCTGACCGCCGAACTGCCGCAGGATCTTGCCGCACGCCTGCCAGCAGGCAGCGGAGTGGGAGACGTGCTGCCCGCGGAGTACCGCAGCATCGGTCTGGGTGCCGATCTGGCGCGTGGCGATCCGTCGGCGCCGTACCCGGATGTGGCTTCGCCACGCTATGCCCTGGGCGTGTGGGGCGGCTGGGTGTGGCCGGATCGGAAGCTGGCCTGGCGCGCGCAGGCCTCGCTGGGTACGCGGCTGCTCGGCAGCGACGACTTACGGCTGTCGGCGAGCTATGGCAATGCCGCCGGGCAGGTGGGCAATCAGAGCAATACCCGCATTACTCTCAGTTACCGCTGGTTTTTCGGACGTTGAACCATGCGACTATATGATCGATAGGAGCCCGTCATGAATAGAGAAACTTTCAAACGCCTTGGCCCCGCGGCCTGGGTCGTGGCCATGCTGGCCATGCTGCTGGCAGGTTGCGCGTCGGTCAGCGAGGTGCAGACGGCACCGTCGCTGCCGCGCGACGCGCGCTGGGTATTGCTGCCCCTCGAGAATTATTCGCAGACGCCGCAGGCGGGTGAACGGGCCGAGGCGATCGCCCGCACGCTGCTGGCACAGCGCGGCCTGAAGTTTGCTGACTACCCGCAGCCGGCCGGCAACGACGGCCTGCCCGTGCTCGACGAGCAGCGGCGCTACCAGCAGGCCTATGCCTGGGCCAAGGCGCAGGGCTTTCGCTATGCGGTGACCGGTAGCGTCGAGGAATGGCATTACAAGAGCGGGCTGGACGGCGAGCCGGCGGTGGGCCTGTCGCTGCGTGTGATCGATGTGCAGAGCGGAGCGACGCTCTGGTCGGCTTCGGGCGCGCAGACCGGCTGGGGCTATCAAAGCGCTTCGGGTACTGCGATCAAGCTGATGCGCGGCCTGCTGGGCGGCCTGCGGTTGCACTAGGGCCTGTTCACACTATTGAGCGGTGCGCTGTTGCGCCCGGTTGGCCGCCACTCAAGGCGCGAGGAGTGTGATTTGGTCATTCCAAATAAACGACGAGCAACGCCGAGTGGCGGCCAACCGGGCGCAACCCACAGGGCCGGGCCAATTTTCGCGTCCTGCGGCGTTGCCGCTCGCTCATGTAGCCCGGGCTACACTACGCTCGCAGCGCCTTGCGGGCCACGAAAATTGGCTCCGGCAGCGCATCGCGCAATAGTGTGAGCAGGCCCTAAGACATGTCTGCACGCGAACCCTTCAGCGACCTGCAGCGGCCCAATGCCTATTGGGCCGCCATGGAGACCGTGCTGATCACCGCGGCGCTGCCGATTTTCGGCCTGTGGTTGCGACCGACCGATCCGTTCTTCCTGCATGCGCAGTTCCCCTGGCTGGTGCTGGCGCCATTGCTGCCGGCGCTGCGCTACGGTTTCGTCTACGGCTTCGGCAGTGCGCTGGGGCTGGTGCTGCTGATCGCGCTGGGCTGGCGCATGCACTGGTTCCCGATCGCCTATTTCCCCGGCGAATTCGTGCTCGGCTTGTCGGTGGTGGGCATGGTGGCGGGCGAATTCTCCGACATGTGGGCGAGGCGCGAGGCGCGCGAGCACACGGTGGCCAACTACCAGCGCCAGCGGCTCGACGAGTTCACCCGTGCCTACCACATGCTGCGCGTTTCGCACGATCGCCTGGAACAGCGCCTGGCCGCGAGTTCGCAAAGCCTGCGCCTGTCACTGGTGCAGGTGCGACGCATGTTGTTCGCGACGCCGGCGGACCAGGATATGCTCGAAGGGGCGGCCGAGGCGATCATGGGGCTGTTCGCCGATTTCGGGTGGGTGCAGGTGGCCGAGTTGTATGCGGTGCGCGATGGCCGGCTCGATGCCGAGCCGCTGGCACGCCTGGGGCAATCCGACTCCTTGCACGTGGACGACCCTCTGGTCAGGGAAGCGATGGATAGCGGCGAGCTGGTGTCCGTGCGCAGCGAGGATCTGAGCAGTCTGCCGCGGGGCACCTCAAGCGTGCTGGTCGCTGTGCCGTTCGCTGACGTGAGTGGTGAAATCTGGGCGCTGCTGACCATTCACGAAATGCCGTTCGTGTCCTTCCAGAGACAGAATCTGATGCTGCTCGCGGTGCTGGGCGGGTATATAGCAGACCAGCTCGCCGCGGCCAGGGGGAGGGCGGGCATCGACGATCCGGCCGGCGGCAATTTCGTGCGCGACGCGGAACGTGCCTTGATTCAGCGCCGCAGTTTCGGCCTGCCGGCGATGGTGCAGGCGGTGTCGATCGAGAACCAGACGCAGACGGAAAATCTGCTTGGCATCCTGAGCGGGCAGGTACGCGGCCTGGATCGGCTGTGGATACAGCGCGGCGCCGCACAGACGCCGGTGCTGTTCATGCTGATGCCGCTGACCAACGAGGCGCAGTGCGTGTCGTACCGCGCGCGCATCGGCAGGCAGTTGCGCGAAGTGTACGGCATCGACATCGATGCCCTCGGCGTCACCTTCCAGGGGCGTGAAATCGAGCCCCGCGATTCGGTCGACGGGCTCATCGACTATTTGTGCGAGGTAGGCGGCGTTGATCGTGCCGGCATTGCTTATCGTCCTCGGCCTGGCGCTTGAGTTCGCCAGCCTGCCGCTTGCGGCGGCAGCGCTCGGCTTGCCGGGGCCGGCGTGGTTCCTGCTGCTGCACGCCTCGGCCGCTGTGCTGATGGCGGCCGGTGGTGTCGGGCTGTTGCCGCCGATGTATCGGGAACCGCGCCGACGCTCCTTTGCTTTCATCGCCCTGTCGGTGTTCAGCGTGCCGGTGCTCGGCGGCGTGGGACTGCTGCTCGGCGTACTGCTGGGGCTGCGTTGGCCGCGCGTGTCGGATGACTCGCCTTATGCTCGGGTGGACATCCCCGAGCTGCCGCACCAGCCGCTGCACGTCAGCGCGGAGCCACAGTACGGCCAAGGTGGTCTGGTCGGCGTGCTGCTCGATTCGCCCGACCCGGACAAACGGCTGCGCGCGCTGATGGCGACGCGGCAGATGCCGCCGCGCGCGGCGGTGCCGATCCTGCGCATGGCGCTGCGCGACCGTGTCGACGATGTGCGTCTGCTGGCCTACTCGATGCTCGACCGTATGGAGCAGCGCATCAACGACCGCATCAGGCGGCTGCGCGCGGGCCTGCAGGTGACGCGCTCCGACGGCCAAGTACGGGTGCAGCGTTCGCTGGCGCAGCAGTATTGGGAGCTGGCTTACCTCGGTTTGTCGCAGGGCGACGTGCTCGAACATGTGCTGGAGCAGGCGCAGTCTTATGCCGATGCGGCCTTGGCACTCGAGCCGGACGATACCGGCGCGCACTTTCTGCGCGGCCGCATTCTGCTGCAGCGCGGGCGTCTGGACGAGGCGTCGCAGTCCTTTGCACGAGCACTGGCCACTGGCATGGCGGCCGATGACGTGCTGCCCTATCAGGCGGAGCTGGCGTTCCTGCGGCGCGACTACCCGCAGGTGCGGGGTTTCCTGCGGCGGATCAATCCGTGGGCGCGCCGTAATCCCCCCTTGTCAGATATCGCGGAGTACTGGTTGTGAACGAGTGGCCCAGACTGAGCGCCGGTGCCGGTGCCGACATCTGCCTGCTGCTGGAAGGGACCTATCCTTTCGTCAGCGGTGGGGTGTCGAGCTGGGTGCATCAGATCATCTGCGGTCTGCCCGAGCTGACCTTCGCCATCGCGTTCCTCGGTGGCGAGCGTGCGGCCTATGAGGGAGTGCGCTACGAACGGCCCGACAATGTCGTCCATCTCGAGACCCATTACATGATGGACAACGACGAACTGCCAGTGCCGCGGGCCGTGCATGGACATCGCGGTGCGTTCGAACAGATTGCGCAGTTGCACGAGTATCTGCGCAAGCCGGAGGGTCAAGCGGCGCCGGCCGCCACGCTGCAGGCGATGGTGGAGGTGCTGGGACGGCGCGCAGGCATCACCCTGCAGGATTTTCTCTACAGCGAGCAGGCCTGGGCCTATGTCCAGGATCACTACGAGCGTTTCTGCAGCGAACCGTCCTTCATCGACTATTTCTGGACGGTGCGCAACATGCATCAGCCGCTGTTCAAGCTGTCCAACATCGCCGATGCCCTGCCGCCGGCGCGGGCCTACCATTCCGTGTCGACCGGCTATGCGGGTTTTCTGGGCACGCTGTTGCATCAGCGCCGCCAGCGGCCGTTCATCCTGACCGAGCACGGCATCTATACCAAGGAGCGCAAGATCGACCTGGCGCAGGCCGAGTGGATACAGGACACGCGCGAAACGTTGGGTACGGCGATCGATGAGGAGGCGAGCTACATCCGCCGACTATGGATTCGCTTTTTCGAGGGGCTGGGCCGGCTGGCCTATGCCTCGGCATCGCCCATCGTCTCGCTCTACGAGGGTAACCGGCAGCGTCAGCTGGCCGACGGTGCGGCGCAGGAACGCACCCGTGTCGTACCCAACGGCATCGATTTGCCGCGTTTTTCCGCCTTGCGCGAATCGCGTCCGGACGGCGTGCCGCAGGTGGTCGGGCTGATCGGGCGGGTGGTGCCGATCAAGGACATCAAGACCTTCATCCGCGCGATGCATTCGGTCTGCACGCAACGCCCCGAGGCCGAGGGCTGGATCGTCGGCCCCGAGGACGAGGATGCGGACTATGTGCGCGAATGCCGCGATCTGGTCGAAAATCTGGGGCTCACCCAACGGGTACGCTTTCTGGGCTTTCGCCGCGTCGACGAAATCCTGCCGCAGCTGGGCGTGTTGGTGCTGACCTCGATCAGCGAAGCGCTGCCGTTGGTGGTGCTGGAGGGATTCGCCGCCGGTGTGCCGGCGGTGACCACGGATGTCGGTTCCTGCGCCGAGCTGATCGGCGGCGGTGCCGAGGCGGACCGCGCCATCGGCGCGGCCGGCGAGGTGGTCTCGATAGCCAGTCCGGAGGATACGGCGCGCGCCATCCTACGACTGCTCGACGATCCCGCACACTGGACGGCTGCTCAGCGTGCCGGCATCGAGCGGGTCGAGCGCCTCTATACGCAGACGGACATGCTGCAGTCGTATCGGGACATCTACGAGACCGCCCTGGCGGAGGGTGAGAGCTGATGGCCGGCATCGGTTTCGAACTGCGCAAGCTGATGCGCCACGACAGCTATACGGGGTTGCTGCAGGCCTATGGTTTCGCCGGCGTTATCAGTTCGGGTCCCTGGGTGCTGTCGATCGTCGGCATCATGCTGGTCGGCGTACTCAGTATCGGCACGGTGATACCGGCCTTGCGCGTGACGCAGTTCCTGGTCTCGGTCACCTATATCATGGCTGCTTCGCTGATCGTGACCGGATTTCTGCAGCTGATGTTCACGCGCTTTATCGCCGATCGGCTGTTCGAGGAGCGGGACGAGGCAGTGCTGCCCAATCTGCTCGGCGCGCTGCTGCTGACGCTGGTCGTGTGCAGCGCTCTGGGTTCGCTGGTGCTGGTGACCTTGTTCGGCGGCGAGGATTTCACCTATCGCCTGTTGATGCTCAGCGCCTTCGTCATGCAGTGCGGCGTGTGGGTGGTGGTGGTGTTTCTCTCCGGCATGAAGGAATACCGGCGTATCGTTGCGGCATTCTTCGCCGGTTACAGCATCACCGTGGCCATGGCCCTGCTGCTGCGCCCCTACGGCCTGCACGGTTTGCTGAGCGGCTTCGTGATTGGCCAGGTGGTACTGTTGGGGCTGCTACTGGCGCTGGTGGTGCACTACTATCCCGGACGGCAACTGCTGGCTTTCGAGTTTCTCGGCCGAGACAAGATTTACCTGAGCCTCGCGGCGACAGGGTTTTTCTATAATTTCGGCATTTGGGCGGACAAGTTCATCTTCTGGATGTACCCGCCGACGTCGGAAGCCGTGATCGGCCCGTTGCGCGCCTCGCTGATCTACGATCTGCCGATATTTCTGGCCTATCTGTCCATCATCCCGGGCATGGCAGTGTTTCTGGTGCGCATCGAGACGGATTTCGTCGAGGCCTACGACAACTTCTACAACGCGGTCCGGGAGGGCGACACCCTGCAGCACGTGCGCCAGTTCAAGGACGCCATGGTTCTTTCCGTGCGCCAGGGGCTGTACGACATCTTCAAGGTGCAAGGCCTGACCGTCGTGGCGCTGTTCGTGGCCGGTCCGCGGCTGCTCCATGCTTTGGGCATCTCGCCGTTGTATTTCTATCTGTTTCAGATCGACGTGGCCGCGGTGGGCATGCAGGTGGTGCTGCTTGCCATCCTCAACGTGCTGTTCTACCTGAATATGCTGCGCAGTGCCATGGCTCTGACCGCGCTGTTCGCTCTGAGCAATGTGGTGCTGACGGTGCTGACGCTGCGTCTCGGCCCGGTTTTCTATGGTTTCGGTTTCGCCGGCGCGGTGCTGCTGACCACCCTGGCCGGTCTCTGGCTGTTGTCGTTTCGCATGGGGCGGCTGGAGTATGAAACCTTCATGTTGCGTCGCTGACGTGGCACTGGTTGCGCCGCCGCGGGGCTGGCCGTAACATTGCTGCGCCTTGCGCCGCAGCCTGCGGCGTTTTTCGTTTTAACAGAATGCTCCGGGGATGCGGTGTGCCGTGTGCAGCGGCCGACGACCGTCAGACGCGGAGCGCAGACCGACGGGAACGGTTGATTGTGAGCATGCGTAGCCATTATTGCGGGGCCATCGACGAGGCCCTTATTGACCAGGAAGTGACGCTCTGCGGCTGGGTCAATCGCCGCCGCGACCACGGCGGAGTCATCTTCATCGACCTGCGCGACCGCGAAGGTCTGGCCCAGGTGGTGTTCGACCCGGACCTGCCGGAAGTCTTCATGATCGCCGAGCGCGTGCGCAACGAATACGTGCTGCGCGTCCGCGGCCGCGTCCGCCGCGCGCCCGGAAGGCACCGAGCAATCCGAGCTCGCCGACCGGCCAGGTCGAAGTGCTGGGCCTGGAGCTGGAAGTGCTGAACGCCGCCGAAACGCCGCCGTTCCAGCTCGATGATGAACGACGTCGCACGAAGACATCCGTCTGCGCTACCGCTATATCGATCTGCGCCGTGACGAAATGCAGCGCCGTCTGCGCATGCGCAGCCAGATCACGCGCGCTGATGCGCAATTATCTCGATGACCAGGGTTTTCTCGATATCGAAACGCCGATGCTGACCAAGGCCACGCCGGAAGGTGCGCGCGATTACCTGGTGCCCAGTCGCACCCATCCCGGCAGCTTTTTTGCGCTGCCGCAGTCGCCGCAGCTGTTCAAGCAGTTGTTGATGATGTCCGGCATGGATCGTCTACTACCAGATCGTGCAAGTGCTTCCGCGACGAAGACCTGCGCGCCGACCGCCAGCCCGAGTTCACCCAGCTCGATATCGAGACTTCCTTCCTCGATGAGGACGGCGTCATGCAGATCACCGAAGCCATGATCCGCGAGCTGTTCGCGCGAAGTGCTCGAGGTGGCGCTGCCCGATCCGTTCCCGCGCATGACCTATGCCGAGGCGATGCATCGCTATCGGTTCCGACAAGCCGGACCTGCGTATTCCGCTCGAGTTCGTCGATGTCACCGATGTCATGCGCGAGGTCGAGTTCAAGGTGTTCTCCGGCCCGGCCAACGATCCGGAAGGGCGCATAGTGGTGTTGCGCCTGCCCGCCGGCGGCGAGCTTTCGCGCAAGGAGATCGACGACTACACCGACTTCGTCGGCCGCTATGGCGCCAAGGGTCTGGCCTATATCAAGGTCAACGACATCCACGCTGGTCGCGAGGGTCTGCAGTCGCCGATCCTCAAGTTCCTGCCCGACACCGTGGTCGTCGACCTGCTCGACCGCAGTGGGGCGGAGACCGGCGACCTGTTGTTCTTCGGCGCCGACAAGGCGCGGATCGTCAACGATGCGCTCGGCGCGCTGCGCGTCAAGCTCGGCCACGACCGTGGCCTGGTCGAGCGCGGCTGGCGCCCGCTGTGGGTGGTCGATTTCCCGATGTTCGAGTACGACGACAAGGAAAAGCGCTGGGTTTCGCTGCACCATCCCTTTACCGCGCCCTGCGCGGACGGTCCGGAGCAACTCGGCGACCAGCCGGGCGAACTGCTGTCGCGGGCCTACGATATGGTGCTCAACGGCACTGAGGTAGGCGGCGGTTCGGTGCGTATCCACCAGCCGGCGATGCAGTCGGCGGTGTTCGATCTGCTCGGCATCGGTGCCGAGGAGGCGCAGGAGAAGTTCGGCTTCCTGCTCGACGCGCTCAAGTATGGTTGCCCGCCGCACGCCGGTATCGCCTTCGGCCTGGACCGTCTGGTCATGCTGATGACCGGCGGTGCGTCGATCCGCGACGTCATGGCCTTCCCCAAGACGCAGACCGCAGCCTGCCCGCTGACCAACGCGCCGGCGCCGGTCAGCGAGCGCCAGTTGCGCGAGCTCAACCTGCGTATCCGTCGCCAGGAATAAGCGTCGCGGCCGGAAGACGGACAGCCCCGATGGCGACCTACCGCTGGAAGCGTCCGGAATCGGTGCTGGTGGTGGTCGCCTCGCAGGCCGGCGAGGTGCTGCTACTGGAGCGCTGCGCACCGCGCGGCTTCTGGCAATCGGTGACCGGCAGCCTGGATTGGGGCGAATCCGCCGCCGCTGCCGCATCACGTGAGCTGCTGGAGGAGACCGGGCTGTCCGAGCAGCCCGAGGACTGCCGGGAGATGCACCGCTTCCCGATCGTGCCGCCTTGGCGTTCCCGTTATGCGCCTGAGGCGACGCACAATCTCGAGCATGTTTTCCGCCTGGTCCTGCCCGCGAGGATCGAGGTCGATCTGAATCCGTCCGAACATGTCGCAGCGTGCTGGCTGCCGCGCGCAGTCGCCGCAAGACGTGTCGGTTCATGGAGCAATCGCGAAGCCATCCTGCGCTGGGTGCCGGATGCCGGCGCATGATGAGTGGGAGTCCTTACGGTGCATGAAGTCGTCGTCACCTTGCATGGCTTGTGGATGACCGGCCTCGAGATGGCCCCGCTGCGGCGCCGTCTGCGGGATTGCGGCTATACGGTTCGGCCTTTCGCTTATCACAGCCTGTGGCGTAGCCCGGCGGAGAACGCACAGAGGTTGGCGCGGTTCGTGGATGGACTCGATGCCGAAGTCGTGCACTTCGTCGCGCACAGCCTTGGCGGGCTAGTGCTGATGCATCTGTTCGAGCAGGCTCCCCTGCAGCGCCCGGGGCGGGTGCTCATGCTCGGCACGCCGGTGCTCGGTAGCGCCGCGGCCCGGCATGTCGCGAACTGGCCACTGTTCCGCCGCCTGTTGCTGGGCCGCAGTCTGGAACGCGGCCTGCTGGGAGGTGCGCCGGGGTGGCAGGGCGCCCGTGAACTGGGCATGGTGGCTGGCACGCGTGGCGGCCTCGGCTTGGGCACGCTGTTCGGCGCGCCGCTGACCGCACCGCACGACGGCACCGTGAGCGTGCAGGAAACGCGCACGGCCTGGATTGGCGAGCACTTGAGCGTTCCGCACGGCCATTTCGGCATGTTGTATTCGCCGGCTGTAGCGGAGGCCGTGTGCCGCTTCCTGCGCGGTGGCACCTTCGACGGCCGGGGATGATAAAATCGCGCGACTGGACGTTTTCGAGGAATTCGTATGGCAGGGCATAGCAAGTGGGCCAATATCCAGCACCGGAAAGGGGCTCAGGACAAGAAGCGCGGCAAACTGTTTACCAAACTGATCCGCGAAATCACGGTTGCCGCACGGATGGGCGGCGGCGGTGACCCCGCGACCAACCCGCGCTTGCGCTTGGCCATGGACAAGGCGCTGGGTGCGAACATGCCGAAGGACACCGTCGAGCGCGCGATCAAGCGCGGCACCGGAGAACTCGGCGGTGAGAACTACGAAGAGGTGCGCTACGAGGGTTATGGGCCTGGCGGCGTGGCGGTGATGGTCGATTGCATGACCGACAACCGCAACCGCACCGTGGCCGAAGTGCGCCATGCCTTCACCAAGGCCGGCGGCAATCTCGGCACCGACGGTTCGGTCGCCTTCATGTTCGCCAATACCGGCGTGCTGAACTATCCGGCGGGAGTGGACGAGGATCACGTCATGGAGGCCGCGCTGGAGGCCGGCGCCGAGGATGTGGTGGTGTCAGACGACGGTTCGATCGAAGTGCTCACCGCGCCCGAGAGCTTTGAGCAGGTGCGCGATGCGATGCAGGCCGCAGGTTTGGAGCCCGAGTCCGCCGAAGTGACCCAGCGCGCCAGTAACGGCTCGCCGCTCGATCTGGAAACGGCTGAGAAACTGATCCGCATGCTTGATGTCCTGGAGGACCTCGATGATGTGCAGAATGTCTATTCCAATGCCGAGTTTCCGGACGAGGTGTTGGAACAGATGGCGGATGGTTAACGTGCGCCGCGCCGCAGGCCGTTAGTGCGCGTCCTCGGCATCGATCCAGGGTCGCGCGTTACCGGCTATGGTCTGATCGACAGCGACGGGCGCAGCAGTCGGCACGTCGCCAGCGGCTGCATCCGCCTCGGTACAGGGGATTTGCCGCCGCGCCTGGGGCGCATCTTTGCCGAGGTCGGTGCGCTGGTGGTCGAATACGAACCCGAGGTGTTGGCGGTGGAACAGGTGTTCGTGGCCAAGAATGCGGCCTCTGCCCTGACGTTGGGACATGCCCGCGGCGCCGCTATTACGGCTTGCGTGCAGGCCGGTCTGGAGGTTTTCGAATATACGCCGCGCGCGGTCAAGCTGGCCGTGGTCGGCAGCGGAGCGGCGGACAAGGCGCAGGTGCAGCATATGATGCGAATGCTTTTGGGGCTGGCGAAGTCGCCGGCCAGCGACGCGGCGGATGCGCTCGCGGTCGCGCTGTGCCATGCCCACACGAACAGTACGCGCAGCGCATTGTTGCGGGGTGCGCGGTGATCGGGCGTCTGCGCGGGCAGTTGCTGGTCAAGCGGCCGCCGCACCTGCTGCTCGAGGTCGCCGGCGTGGGCTACGAGGTGGAGGCGCCGATGTCGACCTTCTACGCCCTGCCCGAGGTGGGCGCGGAGGTCGTGCTGCACACGCATCTGCAGGTGCGCGAAGATGCGCACAGCTTGTTCGGCTTCGCCGCCGAGGCCGAGCGCAGCCTGTTCCGCGAGCTGCTCAAGGTCAACGGGGTCGGTGCGAAGGTGGCGCTGGCCATTCTTTCGGGCATGGACGCGGCGACGTTTGCCGGTTGCGTGCAGTCCGCGGATGCGGCGCGCCTGACCCGCCTGCCGGGCATCGGCAAGAAGACCGCCGAGCGCCTGATCATCGAAATGCGCGATCGACTGGGTGTGCTCGAATCCGGAGGCATGCCGACAGTGGCGCCGACGACCGGCACACCTGCGCGGCGGGACTCGGCCGAGGACGAAGCGGTCAATGCCTTGATCTCGCTCGGCTACAAGCCGCAAGAGGCGAGTCGCATGGTCGCTGCAGTGATGACCGACGACATGGGTACCGAGGATCTGATCCGGCAGGCGCTCAAGGCGGTGGTGCGGTGATCGAGCGGCCGCTGCTGACCGGCGGTGAAAGTGCCGAGGACGCGTCGCAGGACGCCGGGATTCGCCCGCGCCGCCTGGCCGATTACGTCGGGCAGCCGGCGGTGCGCGAGCAGATGGAGATCTTCATCCATGCTGCCCGCGAGCGCGGCGAGGCACTGGACCATACCTTGATCTTCGGGCCGCCAGGCCTGGGCAAGACCACGCTTTCCCACATCATCGCCAACGAGTTGGGCGTCAATCTACGGCATACCTCCGGTCCCGTGTTGGAGCGTCCCGGCGATCTGGCCGCGTTGCTTACCAACCTGGAACCGCGCGACGTGTTGTTCGTCGACGAGATCCACCGTCTCAGCCCGGTGGTGGAGGAGGTCCTGTATCCGGCGATGGAGGACTTCCAGCTCGACATCGTCATCGGCGAGGGTCCGGCGGCGCGTTCGATCAAGCTCGACCTGCCGCCGTTTACGCTAGTCGGAGCGACCACGCGCGCCGGCCTGCTGACCTCGCCGCTGCGCGACCGCTTCGGCATCGTGCAGCGCCTGGAGTTTTACAACACGCAGGATCTGGCTCATATCGTCACACGTGCTGCGGGTATCCTCGGCGTCGACATCGACACGGCCGGCTCCGACGAGATTGCGCGGCGGGCCCGCGGTACGCCCCGTATCGCCAACCGTCTGCTGCGGCGGGTGCGCGACTATGCGCAGGTCAAGACGCAGGCGGGCATCAGCGCGGACGTTGCCGATCGCGCGCTCGACCTGCTCAACGTCGACCGCTTCGGCCTCGACGGCATGGACCGCCGTCTGTTGCTTACCATCATGCAGCATTTCGACGGGGGGCCGGTCGGAGTGGACAGCCTGGCGGCGTCGATCGGCGAGGAACGCGGCACCATCGAAGACGTCATCGAGCCCTACCTCATCCAGCAAGGCTTCCTCATGCGCACCGCGCGCGGACGCATTGCGGGGCGGCGTGCGTGGGAGCACTTCGGCCTGAAGTCGCCGGGCGCCCCGGCCGGAGCGGACGACTTGTTCGGTCCGGGCGGGGCTGGGGCGTGAGGCATATCCGCCGCCGCGGAGTGGTTTGAAGATGTCCGGCACACTGTCGTCCTCGGCAGAGAATCGCCCGGCTGCCCGCTGGTCGCCGCGTTCGCTGGCGGGGCTGGTAACGTTCAGCTTCACGTTGGTAGCCCTGCCGCTGATCGTGGTCGTGGTGGCCTCGGCCTATGCCGTCAACCGCCTCTCCGGGCAAAGTGAGGATACGGTGTACCAGGCCGTGCAGCTGACCCAAGGCAGCCTCATCCTGATGGAGGAGCTGGTGACCATGGAGCGCAGCGCGCGCCAGTACCAGGTGGTCGCCGACCCCGGTCTGATGCAGGTGTTCGATACCAGTCACCAGCAGTTCAACCGTACGCTGCAGCGACTGGAAACCCTGCATGTCGCGCCATCCCTGGCCACGCGTGTGCGCCGCCTGGGGCAGGGCGAAGCGGATCTGGTGCAAAGCATCGTCGGCGCGCCTGCCGGGCAACTGCCGGACACCGTGGACCAAAGCTTCGCCAATCTGAGCGGACAGGCGCATGCGCTATGGACCGACAGCAGTCATGCCGTCGCGCAGAGGGTGGAGGCATTGCGTACCGACGCGCGGCGTCTGCAGCAGTTCCTGCTATGGGGCGCGCTGGCGTTGGTGGTCGTGAGTGTTGTGCTCGCGTTGGGTTTGAGTCGCTTGATTCTGCGGCCTATGGGTCAAATCGATCGTGCGATCCATCGCCTCGGCGACGGCGATTTCGATAAGGCAGTCAGCGTGCGCGGGCCGCGCGACTTGGAGTATCTGGGCGAGCGTCTTGACTGGACGCGTCGTCGACTGTTGGAACTGGAAGCGGGCAAGCAGCGGTTTTTGCGCGATGTTTCGCATGATCTCAAGACGCCGCTGACGACGCTGCTCGAAAGCGTGGAATTGCTGCAGGATCAGGTGGTAGGGTCGCTCAATGCGGAGCAGACGGGACTGGTGCGCATCCTGCACGCCAGCGCGGGACAGTTGCAGGGTCGGATCGACCAGCTGATACAGTACAACCGCCTGCAGGGGCAGTTTGCCAGCCTGGGCCTGAAGGCACTGGATTTCTCGAAGCTGGTGCTGGCCTCGCTGGCCGAGCACCAGCCGGCGTTGGATGGGCGCGACCTTAAGGTCATGCGGTCACTCGATCCGGCGCATTTGTGGGGCGACGAAACGAAGCTGCGGCAGGTGATCGATAATCTCCTGTCGAATGCGATCAAGTACGCGCCGCGCGGTTCGACGCTGTACTTCGATGTGCGCGCCGACGCCCAGAAAGTCACGCTGCGGGTCGCCGACGAAGGGCCGGGCGTGGAGGTCGGCGACCGTGGCCGACTGTTCGAAGCGTTTTATCGCGGTTCGCCGCCGCCCGGTGGCGCGAGCAGCGGTTCGGGGGTTGGCCTGGCGATCGTCAAGGAGTATGTCGAGGCACACCGGGGTACGGTGCATCTTGTCGAGGGACGTGAGGGCGAGGGAGCGGTGTTCAAGGTCGAACTTCCCGCCGATATGAGGGGGTTGGACGCGTGATTCGATGGATGGTCGTCGTAATGGCCGCGCTTTGGCTGTCGGGGTGTGCCAATATGCGCGCAGAGCGCCTGACCGCACCCGTAGCCACGGCGGAGAATACGGTGTTGCGCCAGGCCGCGCAGGTGGCGGCCATGCCGCCCGCGCAGCAGCAGATCGTTTGCACGGAGGCGCAGACGCGGTTACAGGACAAGAATACCAACGACGTCCGCCTGACCTTGGCGGCCATGGGGGCTGCGGTGCCGGGTTGCCTATCGCCGGGTGACGTGCAGGGCTTGCTGAAGCCTTTGCCGGATTCGCCGCTGGCCGCTTATCTGCGGGCGATAGCAGATCGTCAGGCCGCGGAGCGTGAAGCGTTTACGCAGACGCTGGATAAAGTAACGTCCCTTGAGGCCAAACTCAAAGCGCTGACCCGCATAGAACAACAGCTCAATCAGGTGAAAGATCGTGAACTCCAAGACCAAGGCCAAGGCAAGGCTGCTCCTCGTTGACGACGAGCAGGATCTGCTGCATGTCGTTTCGTTGCGCCTGAACGTGGCTGGTTTCGATGTGGAAACTGCGTCCAGCGGCGCCGAAGCTCTGGCCAAGATACCCGCGTTCCGCCCGCACGTGGTGATTAGCGATCTGCGTATGGAGGGCATGGATGGTCTGGCCTTGTTCGATGCCATCGCTCACACCTGGCCGACCTTGCCGGTCATCATCCTGACCGCGCACGGCAGCATTCCGGATGCGGTCGAAGCGACGCAGCGCGGGGTGTTCGGCTATCTGACCAAGCCGTTCAACCACAAGGAAATGCAGGCGCAGATAGAGGCTGCGTTGAATCTGGGCGGCGGTGTGCCGGCCGATGCGGAGACCGACGACGCCTGGCGCGAAGGCATCATCACGCGTAGTCCAGCGATGGAAGCGGTGCTGGCCGAGGCACGTCTGGCCGCGCGTTCGGATGCCAATATCCTGATCCGCGGCGAGAGCGGTACGGGCAAGGAGTTGCTTGCACATGCCATTCACCTGGCCAGTCGCCGACGAGAGCAGGCTTTCCTCGCGGTGAACTGCAGCGCCATCCCTGATACCCTGATCGAGTCCGAGCTGTTCGGTCATCGCAAGGGTGCTTTCACCGGCGCCACGCATGACCACCCAGGGCTATTCCAGGCGGCCGACGGCGGCATGCTGTTCCTGGACGAGGTCGGCGACATGCCGCTTACCGCCCAGGCCAAGCTGTTGCGCGTGCTGCAGGAACGGCAGGTCCGTCCCGTGGGTGGCGTGGAGTCCGTTGGCGTGGATGTGCGCATCGTTTCCGCCACCCATCGCGACCTGGACACAGCCGTCAGCGAGGGCCGTTTCCGCGAGGATTTGTACTACCGTCTCAACGTGGTGACGCTGACTTTGCCGACCCTGGCCGAACGCCGGGAAGACATTCCTCTGCTCGCCCGCCATTTCCTGGGGCTGGTCACACGGGATTCCATGCCCGAGGTTAAGGGTTTCTCACCGGATGCCATGGCCCGCTTGATAGCCTACGACTGGCCGGGCAATGTGCGCCAACTCTACAATGTGGTCGAGCGGACCGTGGTGCTGTCCACCACGCCGCTGATCCCCGCCAGCCAAGTCGAGCGAGCATTGAACGAGGCGCCGACCGAGCTGCCTTCGCTGGTGGAGACACGTGATCATGCGGAGCGTGAATACATCTCGCGCATCCTCATGCTGACCGAAGGCAACGTCACCGCTGCCGCCCGGCTGGCCAAGCGCAATCGGACTGAATTCTACAAATTGCTGAATCGGCACCACATCGATCCTGCATTGTTCAAGCGCCGCCGCTGAGTCATTCGGCCCGGTGCTTCGCACCGCTGCCATTCTTGATTTTTCCCCTGCTCCAGGCATTCACTGCGTCTCTTTGAGGAGACGCAGTGAATATTATTTAAATCAGTAGCTTACGAAAATATCCTTGGGCCTTGTCGTCATCTGGCGACAGGTTTTAAGAGGTTTGTTCGGTAGGCATGATGTAAGCGTCTGATTGTTAATGGTTACGGTTTTTGGCACGGAGTTTGATTCGTTACTGCCCATCGAAACAGTTTGCGGCGTTTTCAGAAAGTCCGGCGCCACCGATGATTGTTCGATTTGCGTTGTGCGACATGAACCGAAATCGACTAAGGGCATGTAATGAATACCCAAGCTGCTTGTTCCCCTGGCATTGATCGGCGTGGCGTTGCTTGCCGGTTGCGGGAAATCCGAAAACCAGTCTCAGGCGCCGTCGGCCGAGACGGCGGCGCCGACAACCATGATGCCGGCTCCCGCGACGCAGATGCCTGCGCCGACGGACAACATGGGTAATTGAAGCTCGATCCGCCGTGACAGCGGCGGAACATACCAGTCGCTCCGTTCCGGCCTTGGCGTTGCCACCGTATCTCTCCCTCGGGTGGTTGCAGCGCCAATGGCCGGCTTCTTATTGCCGACGTCTGCCGTATAGCGACGGGTGTCCGAACTCCTGATGAAGCAGCGTACGGTGCCGCCGATGCGGCCGCCGCAGATTCGGTTGGGCAGCAGGCGCGAATTGTGAAATTACTGTAAAAGACCTGCGCGCATTGACCGAATTTGACAGAATATGCGACCGCGCCCGGTTGCCGGGGTTTGTCCACCACAGCAGGTGATGTGCTGAAAGGATCGTTGATGAGTGTTTTTAGCTGGCCACTTCGCGTCTATTTCGAAGATACGGACATGGCCGGTGTGGTGTATTACGCCAACTACCTCAAGTTCATGGAACGAGCACGCACCGAATGGCTGCGCGGTTTGGGCTTCGAACAGGATCGCCTGAAAGCGGATGAGCACCTCGTATTCGCGGTGCGTTCGGCCGAGGTCGAATACCTGTCCCCCGCTCGTTTCAACGATGCGCTTGTCGTCGACTCGCGTGTGACGCGTGTAGGCAATGCCAGTATCGTGTTTGCGCAGGAGGTTCTGCGCAACGATGACGACAAGCGCGTACTGCTCGCGCAGGGCCGTATCAAGGTTGCCTGCCTCGACTCGGAGACTTTCAAGCCGGCGGCCATGCCGCGCCTGCTTCTGGAGGCCGTAAACAGTGTCTGTTGACCCGTCTTTTTATGATCTTGTGATCAATGCCAGTGTCCTCGTGCAGCTGGTCATGCTCATTTTGTTGATCGCTTCGGTCCTGTCCTGGACCATGATCTTCATCAAGTGGCGTACGTTGCGCGCCGCGCGCATACAAGCCTCGCTGTTCGAGGACCGTTTCTGGTCCGGGAGCAACCTGTCCCAACTGTACGAGGGCATCCGGGCGACGTCGCCGCGCGGTGGCTTGGAAACGATTTTCTCGGCCGGTTTCCGCGAGTATCTGAGGTTGCACAAGCCGGGGCAGGATACTGTGCCGCATTCCCTGATCGATACCGCGCAGCGCTCCATGCGTGTGGCGCTTGCGCGCGAGGAGGACAAGCTGGAGCAGTCGCTGTCGTTCCTGGCCACGGTCGGTTCGGTGAGTCCGTACGTGGGGCTGTTCGGCACCGTGTGGGGCATCATGCATTCCTTCATGGCCTTGGGTAACGTGCAGCAAGCATCGTTGGCGATGGTGGCTCCCGGCATCGCCGAGGCGCTCATTGCCACGGCCATGGGCCTGTTTGCGGCTATCCCGGCGGTGGTAGCCTACAATCGCTACGCCGACGAGGTGGAGCGGTTGATCAATCGCTACGACAACTTCCAGGACGAGTTCCTCGCCCTCTTGCAGCGTCAGTTGGCGGCCGTCAAGGCGGAGGCCTGAGCGTGTCCCGCCGTTCGCATCGCCGACGCCCGATGGCACAGATCAATGTCGTGCCCTATATCGATGTGATGCTTGTGCTGCTGGTCATCTTTCTGGTGACAGCACCATTGCTCAAGCAGGGGGTTCAGGTCGATTTGCCGAAAGCCGCGGCCAAGCCGATTCCCAAGAACACCCAAGCGCAGGAGCCGCTGACCGTCACCGTCGATTCCCGAGGGCGCTTTTTCGTCAACCGCGGCGCCCCTCCGACGCAGCCCTTGGATAAAGCGGCCCTGAGTCATATTGTTGGGCAGCAGTTGAAACAACATCCAAAATTGCCGGTCTATGTGAAAGGCGATAGCCACGTTAACTACGGGCGTGTCGTGTTGGCTATGACTGTTCTGCAGCAGGCCGGGGCCGAGAAAGTCGGATTGATCACCGAACCCCCACCTACCAAGAAGAATTGATATGTGGCAGGAATTGCGCCGTCACCCGTGGGCGCTGACCGCGGCGGTGATACTCAACCTCATCGTGCTGGTGCTGTTCGGCGTCGGCTTGAATCTGGGGAATACGCCGACGCCTGCAGCGAGCGGTCAACCGATACAGGCGCAGTTGATCGACTTGAGCAGTCAGCACAAGGCCGAACAACTGGCCCAGGCGAAAGCGGCGGCCGAGGCCAAGCGCAAGGCCGAACAGGCGGCCAAGGCGAAGGCGGCAGCCGAGGCCAAGCGCAAGGCCGAACAGGCGGCCCAGGCGAAAGCGGCAGCCGAGGCCAAGCGCAAGGCCGAACAGGCGGCCCAGGCGAAAGCGGCGGCCGAGGCCAAGGCAAAGGCCGAACAGGCGGCCAAGGCGAAGGCGGCAGCCGAGGCCAAGGCAAAGGCCGAACAGGCGGCCCAGGCGAAAGCGGCGGCCGAGGCCAAGGCAAAGGCCGAGCAGGTAGCCAAGGCGAAAGCGGCAGCCGAGGCCAAGGCAAAGGCCGAGCAGGCGGCCCAGGCGAAAGCGGCGGCCGAGGCCAAGGCAAAGGCCGAGCAGGCGGCCAAGGCGAAGGCGGCAGCCGAGGCCAAGGCAAAAGCCGAGCAGGCCGCCAAAGCGAAAGCGGCAGCGGCAGCCAAGGCTGCGCAGGCGGCCGCAGAGAAGAAGCTACTGGACACTCAGATGGCCGCCGAGGCGGCTGCGCTGCAGAAACAGCAGCAGGCGATCCAGGCCCGGCGCAATCAGCAGTTGCAGAACAGTTGGATTGGCCTGTTGAAGGCCAAGATTCAGCGTAACTGGGTCATTCCGCCCGGTTACCAGCCTGGGCAGAGTTGCCAAGTGACCGTGAAACAGGACCAGGGGGGGTATATCCTCAGTCTGCAGATCGGCCAGTGTAGCGGGGACGAGTTGTTCCGGCGTTCAATCGAAACAGCGGTCAAGCGTTCCGAGCCCTTGCCCCTGGCGCCCAATCAACAGGTGTTCCAGGCCACCCTGAACTTTACCTTCAAGCCAAATCAGCCATGACAAATCCGAGACGCCTAGCCCGACTCGCCGCCATCCTGCTGCTGTCGGCTTTCACCGCGACTGCACAGGCTGCCCTGAATATCACGATCACGCAGGGCGCGGTCGGTGCCACGCCCATCGGCATCGTGCCTTTCGCCTGGAAAGGTCAAACGCAGCAGCCGCCGCAGAAAGTCGGAGAGATTATCGCCAACGATCTGCAGCGCAGCGGCCTGTTCGCGCCGCTGTCGTCGGCGAAGATGCCGCAGCAGCCCACGCAGCCGGGCGACATCCAGTTCAATGCCTGGAGCCAGGTCGGGGTGAGCGATGTCGTCATCGGTGGCGTCGATGAGACTTCTCCGGGACAGTACAGCGTCCGCTTCCAGCTGTTCGACACCCTGCAGGGTCAGCAGCTGATGGGGTATACGATTCGCGCTTCCAAGTCACAGCTGCGTCAGGCGGCGCACCGTATCAGCGATCTCATCTATCAGAAACTCACCGGTAAGCGCGGCGCGTTCGATACACACATCGCGTATGTGAGCACCGAGGTCAAGGACGGCCGTGTCGTGCGTCATCGCATCATGGTGGCGGATGCCGACGGCTACAATCCGCATGTGGTCTACAGTTCGCCGAAGCCGCTGTCGATGCCGACCTGGTCGCCGGACGGCAAGTATCTTGCCTATGTCTCCTTTGAGGCGGGGCGGCCGCAGATATACCTGCAGAACCTGGCTACTGCCAAGCGTGCTCTGGTCTCCAACAGATCCGGCCTGAACAGCGCACCGGCGTTTTCGCCGGACGGGCGCAAACTCGCTTTAACGCTGTCGCGTCACGGTGATGCTGAAATCTTCATCATGGACCTGGCGACGCACAAATTGACGCAGTTCACGCACGATCCTTCGATCAATACCGGGGCGGCGTGGATGCCGGACGGCAAGTCCATTGTCTTTACGTCCGATCGAGGGGGTTCCCCCCAGTTGTACGTCAAGTCGCTGAACGGAGGCGCCGCGCAGCGTCTGACCTTCGATGGCAATTACAATGCCGCCCCGGCTGTTTCGCCCGACGGCAGCAAGATCGCGTTCGTGCACAGCGATCACGGCGCCTTCCGAATTGCCTTGCTGAATCTGAACAGCGGGCAGATGCAGGTCGTTACCAAGGGGCAGTTGGACGAATCGCCGAGTTTCGCACCCAACGGTAGCATGGTGCTCTACAGCACCGACTACCAGGGCAAGAGCGTGCTCTCCGCGGTCAGTGTCGATGGCCGTGTTCGTCAGCGCCTCAGCGGTCCCGAGAATGTCAGTCAACCGGCCTGGTCGCCTTTTGGCGACCAGCCGGCCCAGTAAACGAGGACATTTCGTCTTCGTCTTTTTTGTCGATGCGTAGAGGGGAAACAAAGATGATGCGGATTTATCGAGTGGCAATTGCGGCAGCCTTTGCCGCGCTGCTGGCTGCATGTGCGCCGACTGCGCAGACGGTCCAGCCGACGACCGGCGCAGAGGGCGGCGCAGCCGCGGGTACTACTTCCGGTGCGACTGCGCAGGGGCAGTCCGGGCAGGCCAGCGCCTTGCAGGGTCAGGGTGCGTTGGCTGCCGACCAGCTCAACAATCCCAACAGCCCGCTGTCCAAGCGTACGATCTATTTCGCGTTCGACAGCAGCGAAATCACGCAGGAGTATCTGTCGGTGATTAGCGCGCATGCCAAATATCTGGCCGCGCACCCGAACCTGGACATCAAGCTGGAAGGCAACACCGACGAGCGTGGCTCGCGTGCGTATAATATGGCGCTTGGCGAGCGGCGTGCGCAGGCAGTGGCGAAGTTGCTCGAGTTGCAGGGAGTGAGTGCCCAGCAGATCAGCGTGATCAGCTACGGCGAGGACAATCCGGTCTGCCTGCAGCACGACGAGGCTTGCTGGAGCAAGAATCGCCGGGTGAATATCGTATATCCCAACGCGCAGTAATCAGGCGCGCTGGTAGAGTAACGATCCCGGCCTCTTGAGGCCGGGATCTCCGTTTTGCAGCTCTCGGTTTCTCCCGGAGAGACCGTGGCGACGAACCGACGGATAGAGCGGCTTATGCGTGTATCTCGTGTGATGGTGAGTGCAGTATTGTGCGCCGGCGTGTTTTTGCCGGTCTCCGCCGTGCGGGCGGCTGACGCCCAGGCAAGCGGTAATCAGACGACGGCAGGGCAGGCAGGCGCGAGCCAGTCTACCGATGGTCAGGCGCTGGTTCAGCTCTATCAGCAGGTCAGTAATCTGCAGCAGCAGGTGCGCGAACTACGCGGCCAGAATCAGGAACTGGGGCACGAGATCCAGACTCTGCGCAACCGCCAGCGCCAGCTGTACATGAGCACGGATCAGCGTCTGCAGGCGCTCGAAGCCGCGGCCTCGGGCGGTGCTGCCGGCAGTGCGAATGCCGCCTCCGCTCCGGCCGGCAACGCATCCGCCGCCGCGGGCACAGCGGTGACGGCACCCGCGACTTCGACCACGACTGCTGCACCGGCCTCCGTGAATCCGCCGGCCAGTACCGCTGGCGGGGGGGCGGGCAGCCAGCAGACTGCCGCTCCGGCGGCCGTGACCAACGGACAGGACCTGGCGGCCTATCAGAAAGCCTTCGACCTGCTCAAGAACAGCCACTACCAGGAAGCGATCTCCGCTTTCCAGGCCTTCGAGAAGACTTATCCCACGAGTCCCTATGTGGCGAACGCGAAGTATTGGACGGGCGAGGCGCTATACGTCGAGAAGCAGTATTCACAGGCCTTGGCGCAGTTTCAGGCGGTGGTGAACAGCTACCCGCAGAGCAACAAGGTTTCGGCCTCCATGCTCAAGATCGGCTACAGCCAGTACGAATTGCAGCAGTGGGCCGCGGCACGCACCACTCTGCAGACGGTGGTCAATCAGTATCCGGGTACGACTGCCGCGCGTCTGGCTGCCGACCGCCTGAGCCGGATGAAGCGCGAGGGCCATTGAGCGCCATAATTGCGCCGCACGTGCGGCTGCCTTCGTTCAAAAGCCCCGTCGCCGACGGGGAATTTCAGCGCGGCGTACCCGAGGTGCGCCGCGCATGAGTTTTACAGGCATGAATTCCACTACCAACGATAGTTCTCCAGGCAATGCGCGGCTGCGCATCACCGAGATATTTTTGTCGCTGCAGGGCGAAGCGCGCAGCGTCGGCTGGCCGACGGTGTTCGTGCGTCTCACCGGCTGCCCGTTGCGTTGCGTCTACTGCGATACCGCATATGCCTTCAGCGGCGGTGAGTGGATGGACGTGGCGGCGATCTGCACGCGTGTCGAGGACTACGACGTACGGCATGTGACGGTGACGGGCGGCGAGCCGCTGGCCCAGCGCGGCGTGCATGAGCTGTTGTCGCGGCTGTGCGATGCCGGCCTCGAAGTGTCGCTGGAGACCAGTGGTGCGCTGGACGTGGCGCAGGTCGATCCGCGTGTGATCAAGGTGCTCGATCTGAAGACGCCGGGTTCGGGCGAAGTGGAGCGTAACCGCTGGTCGAATCTCGAGCATCTCGGGCCGTCGGATCAGGTCAAGCTGGTGCTTGCCGACCGTGCGGACTACGAGTGGGCGTGCGATCGCTTGCGCGAGCATGCGCTGACGGAGCGCGTCGAGGTTCTGTTCTCGCCGGTGCACGGCAAGCTTGAGCCGCGCGAGCTTGCCGAGTGGGTGTTGAACGATCGGCTGCATGTGCGCATGCAGGTGCAGTTGCACAAATATCTCTGGGGAGATGAGCCGGGACGATGAAGAAAGCAGTGGTATTGGTGTCGGGCGGACTGGATTCGGCGACGGTATTGGCCATGGCGCGCGCACAGGGATATGCGTGCTACGCGCTGAGTTTCGACTACGGACAGCGGCATAACGCGGAGCTCGAAGCCGCCGGGCGCGTTGCCCGGGCCGGCGGAGCGGTCGAACATCGCATCGTGCGCCTGGATCTGAGCGCGATCGGCGGCTCGGCGCTGACCGACGAAGCGATTGCCGTACCCGAGACGCCGGAGGAAGGCATTCCGGTGACCTACGTGCCGGCGCGCAACACGGTGTTTCTGTCCGTGGCGCTGGGTTGGGCCGAGGTGCTGGATGCGCACGACATCTTCATCGGCGTGAATGCCGTCGACTATTCGGGCTATCCGGACTGCCGACCGGCTTTCGTGGAAGCTTTCGAGCGACTGGCCAATCTCGCGACCAAGGCGGGCGTCGAAGGTGACGGTTTCAGGGTGCAAGCTCCGCTCATCGAGATGACCAAAGCCGAGATCATCCGCCGTGGCGTCGAGCTCGGCGTCGATTATGCGCAAACCGTCACCTGCTATCAGGCCGATGCCGAGGGGCGCGCCTGCGGGCGCTGCGATGCCTGTCGCCTGCGCGCTCAGGGCTTCGCCGAGGCCGGGATGTCCGATCCCACGCCTTACCAGCCGAAGTCTGCGGCGGAATAAACGCGCGCCTGGCCGCATCTTTCAAAGGTCGATACGGACGGCTCTGCACGCCGCCGGTATAAGGTCAACGAAAGAAGCTTTGGAGGGCGGCAGTATGGTTTTGAGTTCAACCCAGCAGATCCTGTTGTGGGGCCTGGGCATCGCAGTAGTCATGGGGGCGGTGGTCAACAAGACCAACTTCTGCACCATGGGCGCGGTGTCCGATCTGGTCAATATGGGAGATACCGGCCGCATTCGGGCATGGTTCTTCGCGATTGCCGTGGCGATCGCCGGTGTGCTTGTGCTGCAGTGGACCGGCGTGGCGAAGATGTCCATGGTGGCGAGCAACAACACATCGTTCCCGCCCTATCTGACCTCCAGTCTGGCCTGGCCTCGTTATCTGGTCGGCGGTTTCCTGTTTGGCGTCGGCATGACCTTCGGCAGCGGCTGCGGCAACAAGACCATGGTCCGCATTGGTGGCGGCAATCTGAAATCGGTCTTCGTATTCGCCATGATGGGCTTCGGGGCCTATCTGATGATGTATACCAATTTCGGCTACCAGGTGTTTCTGCGCTGGATGCAGCCCGCCTTCATCGACCTGAGTGCCCACGGCAGCAACACGCAGGGCATCGGCGATATCCTTTCCGCCATGTTCGGCCTGTCCTCGGCAGCCGTGATCAGCGGTGTGGTCGGCGTCGTCATCAGTCTTGGGTTGATCGTCTGGGCGCTCAAGTCCAAGGATTTTCGCTCCAATTTCGACAACGTCCTCGGCGGTCTCGTGGTCGGCTTGGCCGTGGTGACGGCCTGGTGGGTGACGGCGGGACCGCTCGGCCAACAATGGTTGAGCGATGCCGAATTCATGGACCTGCCTCCAGCGGCGGTCGGGGCGCAGTCGTTTACCTTCGTCTCCCCCAGCGGTCAGTTCTCCTATTACCTGACGACCGGGTTTGCCAAGAACCTCGTCACATTCGGCATGATGGCAGCAGGCGGCGTCGTGCTCGGTTCGCTGTTGTTCGCGCTGGCGACGCGCCGTTTCCGCGTCGAGTGGTTCTCTTCATGGAGCGATTTCGCACGGCACGTGGTGGGCGGTTTTCTCATGGGCGTCGGCGGCGTGCTGGGCATGGGGTGCACCATTGGCCAGGGCGTGACCGGCGTGTCCACGCTGGCCTTGGGCTCTTATATGACTCTGGCATCGATCATCTTCGGCAGTGCGTTGACCATGAAGATCGAGTACTACCGTCTGGTCTACGAGGGCGAGGCCAGCGTGCTCAGCGCGCTGGTGGCGGCATTGGCCGACATGCACCTGCTGCCGAACAGCTTGCGCAAGCTGGAAGCTGTTTGAGCCGCTATCCAGATTGATTGCTCCCGTGCCGCTTCGAAGGGTTCCCGGAGCGGCATGGAAAGCGGTATGATGTGCGCCCTTTTCGGGCCGTTAGCTCAGTTGGTAGAGCACCGGACTTTTAATCCGATGGTCGTTGGTTCGAGCCCAACACGGCCCACCATTTACAAACAGGGGTTGCCGACGTGCAGATTCGCCGCGGCGTCCCGGATCTAACCGATGGGGGAGGCGAGCTTCTCCCATTCAGACTTTTCAACTCTCTCAGTGATCCTTCTCTTCGTAGGCTTTGCGCAACGTGACCGGCGCCCGGTTGCGGCGGCGCACGCGCAGATTGAGCATCTCCACTCCCACCGCATAGGCCATGGCGAAATAGATGTAGCCGCGGGGGATATGGAAGCCCATGCCCTCGGCCACCAGCGCCACACCGACCAGTACGAGAAAGCTCAGGGCCAGCATTTTGATGGTCGGGTGACGGTCGACGAACTCTCCGACCGCTTTGGCGGCTACCATCATCACCAGCACGGCGAGGACGATGGCGATCATCATCACTGCCAGCTGCTGGGCCAGGCCGATGGCTGTGATCACGGAATCGAGAGAGAACACGACGTCGAGCAGCGCGATCTGTACGAGCACTCCGAGCATGCCGGCCGCCACGGCCTTGCGTTCCGTCGTTTCGGAGCCCTCGAGCGCGCCGTGGATCTCGAACGTGCTTTTTGCCAGCAGGAACAGGCCACCGCCGATGAGGATGATGTCGCGGCCGGAGATGTCGTAGCCGAGCAGCGAAAACAACGGCTTGCCCAGTCCCATGATCCAGGTCAGCGAGAGCAGCAGGGCCAGGCGGGTCAGCATGGCCAGGCCGAGTCCGAGGATGCGGGCGCGGTTGCGTTGTTCCGTCGGCAGCCGGGCTACCAGGATCGAGATGAAGATGATGTTGTCTATGCCCAGGACGATCTCCAGAGCGGTGAGCGTCAGCAGAGCGATCCAGGCTTGCGGGTCGAGCATCCATTCCATGTTGCATACCGGTTGTGCGGCCGGATGGGCCGAGTGCCGATCCTGTCATGTGCGCGCCGACGGAACAACGCAAAGTCGTCCGGATCATGGTCGCGGCACTGGCTGGAGGTCCACCGCGGGTCTATGCTTGCCAGGCAAGATGGTACAAGTCGTGTGTAGTGCGTTCCCGTCTTAAAAGGTGAGGCCGAGCCGCTGTGCCCATGCTCCGCGGCGTTGCCTCGTTATGCGGCATTGCCGGATGCATGCCGCCTCGGTCAGTCGTGTTTTGAATATTGCGCCGCGTGGGAATCGCGGGTTAAGGAGAACTGATGTCGTCCAGTGAGATGCTGCGCCAAGCCGCCCTCAAGTACCACGAATTCCCGCAGCCGGGGAAGCTGTCGGTAACGCCGACTAAACAGCTGGTCAATCAGCATGACTTGGCGCTGGCGTATTCGCCCGGCGTGGCGGCCGCTTGCGAGGAAATCGTGGCTGATCCTCTCAATGCGTTCCGTTATACCGCGCGCGGCAACCTGGTCGGGGTCGTTACCAACGGCACGGCCGTGCTGGGTCTGGGGGCGATCGGTGCAGAGGCCTCGAAGCCGGTCATGGAGGGCAAGGCGGTACTGTTCAAGAAATTCGCCGGCATCGACGTGTTCGACATCGAGATCAACGAACGCGATCCTGAACGCCTGGTCGACGTCATTGCGGCGCTGGAGCCGACGTTCGGTGCGATCAATCTGGAGGACATCAAGGCGCCGGAATGTTTTCTGGTCGAGCGGAGTCTGCGCGAACGCATGCGCATTCCCGTGTTCCATGACGATCAGCACGGTACCGCGATCATCGTTGCCGCGGCCGTACTGAACGGCCTGAAGGTGGTGGACAAGGACATCGGCACCATCAAGGTGGTGGTCAGCGGCGCCGGCGCCGCGGCACTCGCCTGCCTGGACCTGTTGGTCGACCTCGGACTGCCGGTACAAAACATCTGGCTGACCGATATCGAAGGCCTGGTCTACGAAGGCCGCGCGGAACTGATGGACGAATACAAGGCACGCTTTGCGCAGCGCTCGGATGCACGGACGCTCGGCGAGGTTATCCATGATGCGGATCTCTTCCTGGGCCTGTCGGCCGGAGGCGTGCTCAAGCAGGATATGGTCAAGGCGATGGCCGAGCGTCCGCTGATATTCGCCCTTGCCAACCCGACGCCTGAAATCCTTCCGGAACTGGCCAAGGAGGTCAGGCCGGACGCGATCATCGCGACCGGACGTACCGACTATCCCAATCAGGTCAACAACGTGCTGTGCTTCCCCTTCATTTTCAGGGGCGCCCTCGACGTCAGCGCGACCACGATTACGCGCAACATGGAGATCGCCGCGGTGCGGGCGATCGCCGCCCTGACGCGCCAGGAGCAGAGCGACATCGTCGCCGCAGCCTATGGCATCCAGGACCTGACCTTCGGCCCGGAGTATCTGATTCCCAAGCCCTTCGACCCGCGCCTCATCGTCAAGATAGCGCCCGCCGTAGCGCGGGCGGCGATGGAGGACGGCGTGGCGATCCGGCCGATCGAGGACTTCGTCGCCTACCAGCAGCGCCTGCAGGAGTTCGTCTATCACAGCGGGACGCTGATGAAGCCGATCTTCGCGTCGGCCCGTCTGATCGAACCGGAGCGCAAGCGTGTGGTGTTCGCCGAGGGCGAGCAGGAGCGCGTGCTGCGGGCCGTGCAGACGCTCGTGGACGACGGTCTGGTCACGCCGATTCTGGTCGGTCGCCCGGCGGTGATCGAAAACCGTATCACGCGTTACGGCCTGCGGCTGCAGCCTGACCGCGATTTCACGGTGGTCAATCCGGAAAACGACGACCGCTTCCGCGAGTATTGGCAGTCCTATTACGACATCATGGCCCGGCGTGGCGTGACCAAGCAGATCGCTCAGCTCGAAATGCGCCGGCGCACCACCCTGATCGGCGCGATGCTGCTGGAAAAAGGCGAAGCCGATGGTTTGATTTGCGGCACCATCAGCACGACCCATCGCCATCTGCGCTTCATCGATCAGGTACTCGGCCGCCGCGAGGGCTGCAGCGTCTATGCGGCGATGAATGCCCTCATCCTGCCGACGCATCAGCTGTTCATCACCGATACCCACGTCAATGCGGATCCGAGCGCCGAGGAGTTGGTGGAAATCACGCTGATGGCGGCGGAAGCCGTCCGGCGCTTCGGCATAGAGCCCAAGGTGGCGCTGCTGTCGCACTCGAATTTCGGCAGCAGCGACTATGCGTCTGCCGCCAAGATGCGCGATGCGCTGGCGCTGCTGCGTGAGCGGGCGCCTGAGTTGGAGATCGACGGCGAGATGCACGGCGACAGCGCCTTGGACGAGGCTCTGCGCAGGGACATCCTGCCGGACACGACGCTGCGGGGGGCGGCCAACCTTCTGGTCATGCCGAATATCGATGCCGCCAACATCACCTACAACCTGCTCAAGGCGACGGTCGGCGGCAATGTCGCGGTTGGCCCCATCCTGCTCGGATGTGCAGCTCCCGTGCACATACTGACGCCTTCGGCGACCGTGCGGCGCATCGTCAACATGGCGACTCTGACGGCAGTCGACGCGCATGCCGTGCAGAGCGCGGCACAGGGCTGAGCGGCGCGGGCGGGGCGGATTCTTCCGCCTCCGCCCGGTTTTACTCGTTGCGCAGGAGGCCGTTGAGCGAAGCCGCCCATTCCAGGGCTTCGATGCTGGTCTCGCGCAGCAGATTCATGGGCAGCGATGCGCCCGCCAGATTCCGCCAGCGATTGCGCTCATAGGCGAGCACGGTCGAAAGCAGTCCACCCAGAGGGCCTTCGTGCTTCAGGATGGCGTGTTTTAGGTCCTCCGAAAGCGGCAGCGGGCGAAGCAACCTGCCGAGCGACTGCCCCAGCAGTAGGTGCAGGGCCGAGAACAGCCCTACCACGAAACCGTCGCCTCCGCGGTGTCCGGTGTGTTCCGCAAGGCGTTCGCACATCTTGCCGCGCGTCAACGCGATCCGAAAGACCTCCGGAGGCCGGTCATCGAGACGCCCGAGGGCAGTCAGCGCCACCCAGGTGGCGAGTCGCCGTCGGCCAAGGATGACGATTGCGTCGTGTAGCGAGTTGATGGTCCGCGGCGGTTTGAAGAAGGCGGAGTTGATCAGTCGCATCAGTTTGTAGCTTAGACCGGGGTCGCCGCCCAGCGCGGCCTCGATCTCCCCGGTCTCGCTGTGAGGGTTGTAGAGAGTGGTGAGCAGCGTGAGCAATGCGTGCTTGCTGGCGGTAAGATTCCTGACGCGCAGCTTGCGCGGACGGCTGAGAAAATAGCCCTGAAACAGCTCGAAGCCCTGGTCGCGAAGCTGTTCGTATTCATCCAATGTCTCGACTTTCTTGGCTACGCTGCGCACGCCCAGCCGTGTGAGCAGCTTGGGGAGGCGCGCGAGCCGCGAGGCTTCTGTCGCGCGCACGTCGATCTTGATCATATCGATAATTTCGTAGACGGGCTTCAACCGTGTGCTGAACTCGAAATCGTTCAAGGCCATGGTGTAGCCGAGTGCCTTGAGTTCCCGTAGCGCGGGCAGATTCTGCGTGCGGACGAGTTCCAGCGGTAGGTCGAGTATGACGCGCTGTGGCGGTGCGGGCAGGCTGGTCGCCAGGTCCAGCAGACCAGGGCTGAGGTTGACGGCAATCGGTCGATTGCCTGCCAGGCGTTCGATGCCTATGTCCTGTAATGCGGCCAGGATGACGCTGGAGGTGGCGGCGTCGGTGTACGCCGCATCGGGGGGCGTTGTGCGGGCTGGCGTACGGAAAAGCAGTTCATAGGCGTACACCCCGAGCTGGGCGTTGCAGATGGCCTGGCGCCCGATGAAAAGGTCATGCAGCAGAGATTGCGTAGAGGGGGGCACCATACCGAGGAAGAGTCATGCGGGCTTGTTATTGTTGCGTGGTGTAGAGCGTCCACTACGCCAAGTGTACTGCATGCAGGGATATAGGCAGACAGAAAAAAGCCCGGCGAACCGGGCTTAGTGGTCGGAGACGTCTGGAATCGCCTACTTGCGGTATGCCGGAGCGTTGACCGGTTCGCCGTTGCTCATGTAGGTGAGGAAGTATTCCAGGTCTTTGTACTGTGCGCTTTGCGCCTTGAAGGGTTTGGCGCGAATGTTGTTGTTGCAGCCTGCGAAGCGGCGGTGCAGTGTACCCAGTGCACCCCATTTGGCACGGTAGGTCGGGAAGCCGGTGGGCTGGCCTATGGCCGGGCTGAGGATTTCGGCTCGTATCCATTGGCCGGCATGCACCATGTGGCAATCGGCGCAGGCCATGTTGAGCTGCCCTCGCTTGGCATAGAAGAACGCCTTGCCGCGGTGGTATGCGGCTAGCTCGGCCGGGGTGGTCGGTGTCTTGACCTGCAAAGGCTGGCCGTCCGACGTGCTGGCCATGTAGGCCGAGATGTCGGCGAGGTCGCCTTTCTTCCAGCCGAGGGCTTTGAGCCCGTTCTTCACACGACAGCTGTTGATGTCGCCTTCCAGGGTATGTACCTGCCCGGTCTTGTTGTCGACGTAGGGATAGTACTGACGGATGTTGATGCCACCGTTCTTGAAGCAGCTGGCGTAGGTCTTGCCGTTCGGGAACGGCGTCTCGAACAGCTTCTTGCCCTTGGCCAGCTCGAAGTCGAACGGCGGGAACTGCATCATGTCCTGCCATTGGCTGATCATGTCGGCGGTCCCGATGCCCTTGGCCAGTGCACCGTTGGCGAAATCCTTGAACGGTGTATCGGGAAAGCGCTGTTCGAAGAACTGTCGGAAGCTCTTGAGATCCTGCTGCGGCGATGCCTGTACGGACACGGGCAGAGTCAGCAGCATGGCTGCCAGCGTCGCGGCGATAGTGATGATTTTCTTCATCGTGTGTATCTCCTCCCTCATGTTTGGCCCGGCGTACGGTTCAGGAGAGTTTGGTCTCGATGGAATCGGCTTCACCTTTGTTGTCGGTCCAGCTGAGCTTCAAGGTGTCGCCCGCCTTGCCGCCTTTGACCTTGAACGACAGAAAGGGATTTTTCGAGATGCCGATGCTCCAGTTGGCGAGCATCACCTGCGTGCCGTTGAGTTCGGCCGTCACCTGCTCGATGAAATGGGCGGGTATCGTCTTGCCGGCCTTATCCTTGCGCAAACCGGTTTCCATCGGATGCTTGATGAGCGACTTCACCTCGGTCGTGCCGCTGTTGACCTGGGCGCGAATGCGAATGGTGTTGCTAGGCATATGCGTATCGTCCTCTGCTTGTTCGTAAGGTGAGCGTTAGCCGCCACAGCCGCCGATGGTGACCTTGACCTGCTTGCTGGCGCTGTAGAGTTTGCCGTCGGCGGTGCGGGCAACGGCCATCACTTCCATCGTCTTGCTAAGCTTGATGCGGCTGGAGGCGTAAGGCAGACCGCCGTTGCTGAACGTGTAGTTGGAGTTCAACGGGTAGGGATTGCCCTTGGCGAACAAGGTCAGGCTGACGACGTTGTCGAGGTCGGACGACATGGTGACCGGGACGACAGCACCGTTTTCGGCGATGTCGGGTGCCCGCAGGGTGACATGACCGGATTCGGCGCTATCCGAACCGTCGATTTGCTTCATCGCCTCTTTGAGGTCGGTGCTCTGAAACGCGCCCTTCGGCCAGGTGGCGGCCAGTACGCTGCGGGGCGTAAGCAGGCCCGCGCCGGCAGCGACGCCAAGGGCACTCGCGGTCAAGGTCCCCTTGAGGAAGACACGGCGGGTGTTATTCATGCGTTCTTGCTCCATGAGATTTTAGTGAGTGTAGAGAAAGTCGATGATCTTGTTGATCTGACTCTTGTTGAGGATCAGATGGGCGCCGAACGGAGGCATGAGCGTAGTCGGAACCGTGCGTCGGGCATCCCAGATTTGATCGAAGAGTTTCTGGCGATCGGGGTAGCGAGCCTTCATCGCGATCAGCGGCGGGGCAATGGTGCCGGCCATCTGCCCACCGGGGATCATGTGGCAGGCCAGACAGTTGCCTTCCTTTCGGCTGAAAGCGAGGGCTTTGCCTTGCTGTATGTCCGCTGCGCTGGGCGTTGCGGCGCTTGCTGCGCCGGGTACGGCAAGCGCAAGGCTTCCCGCGAGTGCGGCCATGGTGGCCACGGTTGAAATGAGCCTTACGGGTTTCCGCATGTCAGCCTCCTTCGAAATGGCACCCTTCTGCGAGGTGTTGCTCGTGTCTGAATGTTCGCGCCGAGGATGCCGCCAGCAGCCCCGGGTTGAAGTTAGACTATAGCCTCGTCAGGCGAGTAAACGTAATCAAAGTAATGTTAATAAGATATTGATTATATTGTTATATTTCCGTTCTTCTCGGTTTGTCTCCATTGCTAGAGATGCTGGGTGACGACGGTTTATTCCATTATTTATAGAACGAATGAAAAACGTGTCGGCAGGCGCTTGCATGCCTCGCGCGAGGCGCTAGGCGCAGATGGGAGAGGCGTGTTGGCGCCGGGCGGGTGTCGTTCGGTTGAGCGCGCCTTGTCCGAAGCGCTCCAAGGCTCCGCGTTATTGCGCGGGCCTGTGGTTTCGCATCTGTTGGCGCAGGCTGCGCAGACGCGCTTCGTCCACGGCATTGAGTCCGGGAGTGCGTAAGGCGAGGTCGATCTGTTCGAGCGCGGTGGCATGGGCACCGAGGCGGAAGTAATAGCGCGCAAGCGCTTCATGGCTGAATGCGGGTTGCCCGGCATGTGCGGCGGCTTGCGCCTCCAGGCGCAGCGTTTCCGGCTGCACTGCGTGGCTCGGTACGAGTCCACGCAACAGCTGTAGTGCTGAGTCGGCGTGTCCGTGCTGAATCGCCAGCCGCGCGAGTTCGACGACGATCGGTTCCTGTTGGGGGTAGAGCGTGTTCAGTTGCTGCAGTTGTTCAAGTGCGGCTTTGCCCTGTCCGGCTTGGTTGGTGCTGACGGCTAGTGCAAGGCGCATGGGGATGCTGTTGGGGTGCTGCGCGACCAGTCCTTGGAGGATGGTCTGCGATTGCCGCGGCTGGCCGGCACGCCGCAGAGCGAGGGCGTAGCGGTAGCGAATAGCCGTGCGTACGCGGAGAGCCGGCGTCGTTAGGGCGTAGGCGTCAATGATTTTCTGCGGCGGGGTCAGTAGCGCCTGCAACCGCGCCTTGGCGAGTTCGAATGTGAGTGTGTCGGAGATGTGAGCGTTTGGATAGCGGCCGGCGCGTGCCTCGGCTTCAGCGATGCGCTCGCTGGTGACCGGGTGCGTGCGCAGCAGTTCGGGGATGGTGGCATCCGATGGCGACTCGGTTCGCGCAAGCCGTGCGAAAAAGTCTGCCATGGCCACGGGTTGGTAGCCGGCACGTGCCAGGATGTCGATGCCTATGCTGTCGGCTTCGCGTTCGAATGCGCGCGAGAAATTGAGCTGATTCTGCAGGCTGCCGGCGACAGCGCCAGCCGTTATGGCGCTGCCGACCTGCGGTGCGTTGGCGCTCAGTGCAATGCCGCTGAGCACCGCGAGCATGGTCGCGAGGCTCGTTCGCTGGTTTTCCTCCAGGGTGCGCGCGATGTGGCGCTGAGTGATGTGTGCGATCTCGTGCGCCATAACGGCGGCCAGTTCCGCTTCGCTGTGGGCGGTTTCTATCAGGCCGGAGTAGACGACGATCACGCCGCCGGTGGCGGCAAAAGCGTTGACGGACGGATTGCGGACGATCAGGAACGTAAAGGGGATATGGGGCTCGGGCGCGCCGGCCAGCAGGCGGTCGCCCAGTGCCTGTATATAGCTGTTGAGTTGGGTGTCGTCGATGAGCGGCAGCTGCGCTCGGATGTTCTGCTGCACGGCTTCGCCCAGCCGGGTTTCCTGGGTGGGGGAGAGCTCGGCGTCTGCCGGATCGCCGAGATCGGGTAGGTCGACGGCGGAAGCGGCAAATGACAAACCGGTCATCGCCAGCATGACGGCCACGACGAAGCCGGCCAGTATGCGCTGGAGCGACGCTCGGGCGGAGCGGGATGCGCGGGGCCGGGGATTGCGGCCCCGCGTGGGAGCGTGGCTTATTTGCCGACCCGCGGGCTGGAGCTGTAGGTCTGCATCGAGGTGCGGCTTTGCCACGTCTTTGCGCTGAGTAGAATGTCCGGAACCAGGAAGCGCGCTTCGGGCGCCACTTCGACGGTCTTTACGATCTTGGTTACGTTCTCATATGGGATTTTGTTGAGCATGGCCGATTTGTCCGTGAAGCGCGCGATCATGAAGTCGTCGTGCAGCTTGTAGACATAGACGTTGGCGGGGCGCAGCCGTCCGTCTTCGTCCTTAAGAGTGATTGCGTAGCGGGTATTTTCCTGAAAATTGCTTTTGTTCAAGGTGCCGATCTCCTGCCAGTCTTCAGGTAATAGTCGGGTAGCCCTTAATAAAGATGGGCTACAAGATTAAACTCGAATCATTAGATTATCACCGGTGTCTAATTGATAGTAGTGGCTCGATGTCGCTGATTCGATGGTAATAACCCCATAGAGATATTGTGGTTGACGTCCGGGGTGGGCGCTCAGCAGAATGTGTTAATATGCTTAATCCACATAAGCATGCGGCTGGTTCCCATAAGGAGATTTTTTGGGATGTACGGGTTTCACGAAGTCGACGCAGCAACGCTCAAGCAATGGCTGGAGAGCGGTGAGCGGTTTCGTCTCGTGGACGTACGTACGCCGGCCGAGATGTCGCGGGGTGTTATTGATGGCACGGAACTGATGCCGTTGCATCTGGTGCCTGTCCGGGCTGCCGAGTTTTCCTCCGGCGAGCGGGTTGTCTTCTATTGTCAGAGTGGTGCGCGGTCGGCGCAAGCATGCGCCTTCATGGCGCAGCGTGGGTTGGAGGACGTGTACAACTTGCGGGGCGGAATCGTGGCGTGGGCGGCTTCCGGAGCCCAGCTTTCCGTTCCGCCCAGGGAATCATTGATGGGTTGAGGAGTGACCGCGCACTGCGTGCGGTTCTAGGTTTACCCAAAAGATCTGCGAGCGGTGCGAACGCAGGCATAAATCTGGAAACTGAGGTGCTTGTATGGCTACTTATGCCGAGATGCAGCAAATCTACGACGACATTCGCGGCGATTTTCGCTACGACCATGAATTGAACGGCTGCCTGAATTGCGGGATTTGCACCGCCACCTGTCCGTCGGCGCAGTTCTACGACTACAGTCCGCGCGAAATCGTGCAGCTGCTTTGGACTGAAAACGTCGAACAGATTTACGACGCGATGCAGGAAAAAATCTGGGCCTGTGCCCAGTGCATGACCTGCGCGGCGCGTTGTCCTTTCAAGAATTCCCCCGGCGGGCTGGTTGCGATCATGCGCGAGGTCGCCATCAAGCACGAAATGCAGTCGGCCAAGGACGTGCTCCGTCCCTTCGGTCGCGTGATGCTCAAGCTCATCACGACGGGCAATCAGCTGTCTCCCGACATGATTCAGCCCGATCACTTCCCCGACTGGGGTCCGAACATCCAGAAGGTCGAGGGCGATCTGACGGTTCTTCGCAAAGCGATTCCGGTCAAGACGCTGCAGACGGTCGAAACCGCATGGGAAGTCTCGCTGAAGACCTCCGTCGAGATGTATACCATTTGGGAAATGACCGGCGTCATGAAGTCGCTGGAGCTCATGGACGAAAACCTCTTCGACGTTATCGAGGACTTCATCGACGAGAAGCGTGAAGAATACGAAGAGTGGCTTGAGGAACAGGAAGACGACGATTAAACGGTTCCGCGCCGCATGAGTTGCGGCGGCAGAAGGAATCCGACCACTACTTGAGGAGGTTCATCATGAATCCTGGCGACCAGAACGGTACTTCTAGCACCGACGGTCAGGGCGTTGCCGGTCACGGTTCGTTCTTCCAGCAGACAGACCTGTCGCGCGAAGAAGCCGTCCAGGCCACCGACTGGGTGCGCAAGCACGTCGACCGCCGCACCGTCGATCTCGGTGATCGCATGGACGATGTCCGCGAGCACATGTACGAGCTCGAAAAAGAAGGCGAAATCATCATTCACCGCATCACGGACGAACACGAGCCGAAGATGGTGAAGACGCTGTTCGGTTGGGACAAGAAGGTCCCCACCAAGCAGCTTTGGCATCACAAGTCCTGTGGCCAATGCGGCAATATTCCGGGCTATCCGACATCGCTGATGTGGTTCATGAACGAGTTCGGTTTCGTGCCGGGCAAGGACTACCTCGACGAAACCGATCAGACTTCCTGCACCGCGTGGAACTACCATGGTTCCGGCATCGGCAACGTCGAAGCGTTGGCGGCCGTGTTCCTGCGCAACTTCCACCAGGCCTACGTGTCCGGAAAGCAGCATGGCCATGAACTGGGACATTTCTTCCCGCTGGTGCATTGCGGTACCTCCTTCGGCAACTACAAGGAAATCCGCAAGTACCTGATCGAGTCCGCCGAGCTGCGCGAGAAGGTCACCAAGATTCTCGGCAAGCTGGGTCGTCTGGTCGATGGCAAGCTGGTCATTCCGGAAGAGATCATCCACTACTCCGAGTGGGTGCACGTGATGCGCAACCGTATCGCGTCCGAGCTGCAGAAGATTGACGTGTCGCATATCCGCACGACCACCCATGTGGCGTGCCATTACTACAAGATGGTGCACGAAGACGCCGTGTACGACCCCGATGTCCTCGGTGGCAACCGTACTGCGATCATCACTTCCATTGCCCAGGCTCTCGGCGCGCAGACCATCGATTATTCGACCTGGTACGACTGCTGCGGCTTTGGCTTCCGCCACATCATCTCCGAGCGTGAATTCACCCGTTCATTCACCATGGACCGCAAGATCCGTGTGGCTCGTGAAGAGGCGAATGCCGACGTCATGCTGGCCAACGACACCGGCTGCGTGACCACGATGGACAAGAACCAGTGGATCGGCAAGGCGCACGACCAGGACTTCTCGATTCCGATTGTGGCTGACGTGCAGTTTGCGGCGTTGGCCTGTGGTGCGGATCCGTTCAAGATCGTCCAGCTGCAGTGGCATGCTTCGCCCTGCGAGGACTTGGTCGAGAAGATGGGGATTTCCTGGTCCGATGCGAAGAAGAACTTCCAGGAATATCTGAAAGAAGTCGAAAAGGGAAATATCGAATATCTCTATAACCCCGAGTTGGCATACGGAGGACAGGCATAATGCAGGACACAGTGCTGATTGTGGGGGCGGGCCCGGCGGGCCTGTCCGCCGCTGCAACGGTGAGTGCCGCTGGCTACAAAGCCGTGGTCGTCGAGAAGGAAGAGATTCTGGGCGGCGCCCCGATTCTGTCCGGCTATGCGAAGCTGGTGCCTTCCGGTGAGTGGGCCAAGGACGCGATCGGCCGTATGGTCAGCCGCGTCGAGGATGACGAGGCCGTTACCGTTCACAAGGGAGCCAAGGTCGAGTCGCTCGAAGGTGAAATCGGCGATTTCACTGCGACCCTGAGCAACGGCGAGAAAGTCGCTGCCGGCGCCATCGTGCTGGCCACCGGCTTCACGCACTTCGATTCCATCAACAAGCCCGAGTGGGGCTTCGGCACTTTCGAAGACGTGCTGACCACCACGCAGATGGAGCAGATGGTGTCGAGCGGCAAGATCGCCTGCCCGTCCGATGGCCGTGTGCCCGAGCGCGTGGCGATCCTGCTGTGCGTGGGTTCGCGCGACCGTCAGATCGGCCGCGAATGGTGCTCCAAGATCTGCTGCACCGTTTCGGCGAACCTGGCGATGGAAATCAAGGAAATCTCGCCGCAGACCGATGTGTTCATCTATTACATGGACATCCGTACATTCGGTCTGTACGAAGACAAGTTCTATTGGAAATCGCAGGAAGAGTTCAAGACCAAGTTCGTGAAGGCGCGTATCGCCGAAGTCACGGCTTCCCCCGACGGCCGCCTGCTGGTCAAGGGTGAGGACACGCTGGTCAAGCGCCCGATCATCATTCCGTTCGACATCGTGGTGCATGCCATCGGCATGGATCCGAACGAGGACAATCCCGAAATCGCCAAGGTGTTCGGCGTCGGCCTCGAGAAGCATGGCTTCATCGAACGTGCCGAACATTACACCAACACCTGCGGCACGACCCGTCGCGGCATTTACTCCTGCGGCGCGGCCTATGGCCCGGAGACGATCGACGATTCGATCTCTCAGGGTGCGGCGGCTGGTTCGCGGACGGTGGCTGATCTCAATGCTCTGGTTCGGGAAGCAAGCTGAGTCGGCGCAAGGCGCGGATGACCCGACGGTCATCCGCCCTGCGAAGCTCGAGGTCGTGTTTGACGGCACGATCACGGGCAACAAGCTTCAGGTATTGCTGGATGAGGTGGACGAGTTCGAGGGTGGGCTCGAAACGCTGCTGGCAGCGCTGCGTACCAAGCAGGAACTGATGCAGAAGGCTTTTCCTGTCACGCGTACGGAAGATTGGGGGTTGAGTCGCGAGGCTTTCCTGATCGTGCTCAGCGCGGTTTTTCCTGCACGGCGCAAGCTGGCGACATTTTTTGCCGAACTCGATGCTTCCAAGGCTGAGGAATTGGCGGAAACGCTGGTCTACGGCGATGGGTCGGTAACGGAGCGCATGCGTGAGTTTTGCGAGATCGTTCCGGCCGAGCGCAAGAAGGAGAGGCGGGCCATCTGGGATTTGGCGGCAGAAATTCTGCATTTCCGCGATCCCGAGGGCATGCCGCTCATGACGCGCTGGGTGTGGGACGAAGAGACCGCAAGCGGCGCGTTGCGCGAGTTCATCCGTGGGAATGACGGCATGCCGGAGATTCCATTGGATAATCGTCCGGAAACCTACGAGGGCGCACGCAGCTGGTTCGCGGAAGCGCTCACCGAAGCGGGTTTCTATCGCGATCTGCCGTTCCTGATCGATATGCTGTTGGCGCAGGCCTATGCGGACTATGTCAAGGCGATGTCGAACGGGCTTGGTATGGTGCAGGCGGAATTCGGCGGCAATCAGCATCCCCTGGAGTTTGTACTCAAATTGCTTGGCGTCGATGCCGGTGGGCGCAAGAGCGTCGAAGGCGGAGATGCGGACCGCACCTTGCATTAATTTGCTGGGAATACACGGAGAGCGGAATGGCGATTCACGAGAAATCACTGATCGAGCCGGAACGGCTGCTGAACCACGAGTCGCTCGTGGTCGACGGCGTCGATGTCTCCGGTAGCTGGAACACGATGATCACCCCGCGCACCTTGCGCGATTACGATGACGACTTCGAGGACGTTATCCAGAAGTACGGCGGCGGCGAAAACGTGCACCGTTGCTGGCAGTGCGGTTCGTGCACCAATTCGTGCACGATGTATGCGCAGAACGTGCAGTTCAACCCGCGCTACTGGATCTACCTGACGCGTCTCGGTCTGAAAGACGAAATCCTTAAAGACAAGGACATCATCTGGCAGTGCGTGTCGTGCAACAAGTGTACGAACATCTGCCCGAAGGACGTGCGTCCGGAAGGCGTGATGAAGGCGCTGGCGCACTGGATGGAAGACCAGGGCATCACCGAGAAGAGCCCGTCGACCCACTTCGACGAAACCTTCTGGGAAGAGATCTATCACACGGGCCGCATCGAGGATGCCAGCGTGATGATGGGCTTCTTCAAGAAGACCAACCAGCCGCTGGTGCAGGAATGGTTGGTGATCTTCGGTCAGCGCATGATGAAGTACGCGCCTGTTGCGCAGATGCTGAAGATGGGGCTCAACTTCGCCATCACCCCCCGCAGCAAGTCCTGGGGCAAGACCGGCGAAGTGTTGCAGGCATACGTTGAAGAGCAGAAGGAGGCCGCCCATGGGTAAGGTCGCGTATTATCCTGGATGCGCCCTGGAAGGGTCGGGCGGTCCTTACGACAAATCCACCCGCGTGCTGGTCAAGGCGCTTGGGCTGGAAATGGAAAATATCCGTGACTACAACTGCTGCGGCGCGATGGAGGTGAAGAATATCCACCCCATGCTGCAGACCTATCTGTCGTCGCGCGTGATGGCGCTGGCTTCGCAGGAAATGGGCATCGATACGGTGATGGCCCCCTGCAACGGCTGCTACCACAACCTGAAGAAGGCCGAGTACGAGACCGCAACTTCCGATAAGGCGATGCAGACCGTGCAGGATCTGGCCCGCAAGGCTGACGATCCGGTCTACCAGGGTGATGTGCGTACCCTGCACCTGCTCGAGTGGCTCATGGAGGAACTGGGCACCGAGGGCATCAAGCAGAAAATGCAAAAGAGTCTGAACGGCATCAAGGTCGCCAACTACTACGGTTGCATGTACGTGCGTCCGCGCCAGATCTTCCCCGAGAAGGATCAGGGCGCTGGTTCCGAGTCTACGTACAAGCCGCATTTCATGGACGATCTGCTCGGTGCTGCCGGTGCGGTGAATATCGACTTTCCGCTCAAGACCGCCTGTTGCGGCGGCGCCCACACCTTGTCGGATTCCGATACTTCGACCCAGCTGGTGCTCAATATCATCCAGGCTGCCGAGGACGCGGGTGCGGAAATCATCGCCACCGAGTGCCCGACCTGCCATTCCGGTCTGGAAATGCATCAGGTACGCGCCGAGACGGAGTTCGGGATCAAGAGCAACGTCAAGGTGATCTATTTCACGCAGCTGCTTGGGCTGGCGCTAGGTCTTTCGCCGCGTAAGCTCGGCGTGCATGAGAACATCAGCGACTCCATCGGTCTTCTCAAAGAGAAGGGCATCATCTGAGTCCGCTTTCCCGACGGAAGCTGGGCGGCATTGAGCCGCCCAGCCTGACGCCGTGCCGCCGCAACACTACTCCGCAGGCTGCTGCTCATGGCTTCCGCAACTCAACGGTAAGTGCGTGACATGGAATGTAATGGCTGCGAGTTCCATCCCGAGTTGTACTACGACGCAGAGTTCCAGATTTGGCTGCGGCGCGAACACGACGACTCGCTGACTGTCGGGATGACCGATATTTCTCAGACCATCGCCGGAAAGATTCTGCATGTCCGGGTTCGTCGGCCGGGTACGGTACGAACACCCGGCAAACCGGTGGCGACCATCGAAAGCGGCAAGTGGGCTGGGCCGATACCGAATTTCATTCACTGTTCGATCATCGAGGGCAATCCCGAGGTGCTCGAGAATCCGGTGCTGCTCAACAGCGACCCGTACAACGCCTGGATCGCGCGGGTAGACGCTGCGGATGGGGCGGACCGTGCCCTGGAGAGTTTCCTCACGGGAGAGGAAGCGCATGCAGGCTATTGCAAGCGCGCGCGCGACGAAGACATCCACTGTCATCGCAAAATGCGCTGATTTCCACGGCGCCGTCTGCTGCTGTGCGCATGACCCTATAAGGGCGAATACATGGTTGATATTGATCAGTACCTGGATAACGACGAACAAACCATCGTCATTCTGATGACCAGCGGACCGTCCACGCCGAATCGCTGCGCCACGCCGTTCTATCTCGGTTCGATCCTCGCCGCGATGGACGTGGAAGTACACATCTTCTTCACTATGGAAGGCGTGCGGCTGATGGAGCGCGGCGTGGCCGAGGATCTTGCGGCCATGGAAGGCGGCAAATCGATCATCCAATTTATCCGCGACGCCAAGCGGGCCGGCGTGGCGTTGCATGTTTGCCAGCCCGCGCTACCTGGATATAGAATCGACGCAGCGTCTGACCTGATTGAGGAGGTCGATCAGGTGGCCAGAGCCAGCGAATTGGCTGATCTGGTGTTGCGGTGCGATAAAGTGATTACGTTCTAATAAAGGGAGGTCGACCTCCCTGTTTTACGCACATCCCTTAACCGTTCCAATTAGGAGGAAGCCAATGGGCGCCGTGCGCGGTTGTAACATCCCTGAAGATCTGCTTTACAGCGTAGACAACAATGTCTGGGTGCGTCAGGAAAGTGACGGCTCCGTTACGGTTGGCCTTACTTCCTACGCCTGTTCGCTGGCTGGTCAGATCGTGTCTTACACGCCGAAGAAGGCCGGCAAGGACGTGAAGAAAGACAAGTCCTGTGCCACCGTCGAATCGGGTAAGTGGGTCGGTCCGGCGAAGACTCCGGTCGCCGGCGAAGTGACGGCTAGCAATGATGCCGTTGCCGCCAACCCGGGTCTGATCAATGAAGATCCCTACGGTGAAGGCTGGCTGGTGAAGATCAGTGCCGCCGATTGGGACGGCGATACCGCCGACCTGAAGACCGGTGCCGATGCGCTGGCCGCGTTTGAAGCCAAGATGGACGCTGACGGTTTCGGCGGCTGCTGATGCCGATTAAGAGCCCGGCCCCGGTGGAGCCGGGGCGGGCTCTGAGCGTTGCTGAAGCAATCGACCGCACCCCGAGGGTGGCGGTTCTGACCGCCCATGGTGGGGCAGCGGCAGCAAGCCGCATTTTCGCCTCCGTTTTCGTATAGGACCCTGCAATGTCGGATTGGCTGGAACGTCTGCGCCATGTTGAACCTCTCGAGGATGTCACTCTCGATGCGGGGCTTGTCGGCGCCATGGAAAGCGAGTTCGCCGGGCTTGATATGTCCAGTGTCCCGGCCATCAATTTCTATACGCCTACATTCAAGGTGTTTCAGACTTCCGAGTTGAAGGACTGCGGCAAGAGTGCATGGCCTGCCGTCTCTATTACTGGCGGGGACTGCAAGCTGCAGTGCGATCACTGCAAAGCCAAAATTCTCGATCCGATGCTGCCGGCGCGTACGCCGGAGGATCTGTGGCGCGTCGTCAACGGTATTATCGAAGACGGCGCCCAGGGGATGTTGTTGACCGGCGGCTCCAACCACCAGAATCAGGTGGAGTACGACGCCTACTATTCGACGATCCGGCGGATCAAGGACGAATTCCCCGATTTCAAGATTGCCATGCATACCGCGCTGGTCGACGACGACATCGCGCTGAGCATGGAGCAGTCGGGTATCGACGCGGCGATGATGGATGTCATCGGCGCGCAGGACACGATTACGCAGGTATACCACTTGCGCCGTAGCGTCGACGATTTCGAGTCGACGCTGGAAAGCCTGGTAGCGACCAAGATGAAGGTCGTGCCGCACATCGTTATCGGTCTGCACTACGGCCGCTTGCTGGGCGAATGGAACTCGCTGGAGATT
>CAVVUY010000046.1:0-7789 GCA_963751375.1 uncultured Gammaproteobacteria bacterium | reverse complement strand
AGCACCGGCCCGCAGCCGGCTTCACCCGACCCCAGCCTGCAGAAAAAAGTCGGCGACATGCGCCTGGCCCGTATCGCCCTGGCCCTGCACGAGGCCGGGCAGACGGCCGAAGCCGGCAACGCATGGCGCGTCTTGCTGCCCCGGCTCACCCCGCAAGAACGCCTGGCGGCCGCCCGCCTCGCCCATCGCCAACAATGGGCCTACGGCGCCTACACCGCCGCCGCGCAATCCCCCGGCAGCGGCGCATCCGCACTGACCTTCCCGCTCGCACACTGGACTGCCGTGCGCCTGGCGGCACGCGGCAACGGCCTCTCGCCCGACCTGGTGCTCGCCCTCATGCGCCAGGAGAGCGCCTTCCAGGCCAGCGTCTGTTCGTCCGCCGGTGCCTGCGGTCTGATGCAACTCATGCCGAGCACGGCCTGCTGGATCGGCAAACGCAGCGACCTCGGCGGACGTTTCTGCGACCGGCAGCGACTCAGCGAACCGGGCGTCAGCATCCGCGCCGGCAGCGCCTATCTGGGATACCTGATGGGTGTGTTCACCAACGATGTCGTGGCTGCCGTCGCCGCCTACAACGCGGGCCCGAACAATGTCAGCCAGTGGCTGGCCGACCCGGCGCTGCGTATCGACACGCCGCGCTGGGTGGCCACCCTGCCGTTCGGCGAGACCCGCCGTTACATCCAGGCCGTGCTGTTCAACCGCGTGGTCTACGCGCAGCGCAGCAAAGCCGCGCAGGCCCAGTCGCAGGAACTGAGCCTGCGTCTGAGCGACCTGCTCGGCTCCATGAGTCAGCCGCCACCCAGCTGACAGGCTTCGCCGATACAGGCAAACAGGCCCGCGGCCCGGCATTGCATCACGGCAGAAACGTCGTCCGCCCTAACGCACGCGCGACACGTTGCGGCCGTAGAAGATCTCGGTCATCTCCCGGCGCAGACGCTGTTCGATGCGCTGCAGTTCGGCCTCCGAGTAGGCCTCGCGGCCGGCGCCGAACAGATAGTTGTCCAGATCGAATTCGTCCAGCAGCATCTTGGTGTGGAACATCTGTTCGGCGTAGACGTTGACGTCGATCATCTGGTAACGCTCGCGCGTCGGCTTGTCCAGAAAATTCTGGATCGAGTTGATCTTGTGGTCGATGAAGTGCTTCTTGCCGCGGATGTCGCGCGTGAAGCCGCGCACGCGGTAGTCGACGGTCACGATGTCGGATTCGAAACTGTGGATCAGGTAGTTGAGCGCGCGCAGCGGAGATATGCGTCCGCAGGTGGAGACGTCGATATCCGCGCGGAAGGTGCTGATGCCGCCCTCAGGATGGCTCTCGGGATACGTGTGGACGGTGATATGGCTCTTGTCGAGATGGCCGAGCACGGTCTCCGGCAAGGGGCCCGGCGCCTCGTTGTAGCTGCTGGCGCTCATCTGCTCCGAAGCGATCGGCTCCTCGGAAATGAGCATCACCACGCTGGCGCCCTGGGGCTCGTAGTCCTGGTTCGAAACCGCCAGCACGTTGGCACCGATGATGTCGGACACCTCGTGGAGTATCTGCGTGAGACGCTGCGCGTTGTACACCTCGTCGATGTACTCGATGTACTCGGCGCGGTGTTCTTCGGTCTGCGCGTAGCAGATGTCGTAGACGTTGAAGCTCAGGCTCTTGGTCAGGTTGTTGAAGCCATGGAGCTTGATTCTGCGCGATCGGGCCTTGGGCAACCGATTATCCTCCCGAACGAAGTGAATCTGGCTACGCGCCGCCGACGTCGACGATTTCGTAATCGTGCGTGATCTCGGCGGTAGCGCCGAGCATCAGCGAAGCCGAACAGTACTTCTCGGCCGACAGCTCGATCGCCCTGGCGACGCGCTGCTCGTTGAGATTCCGGCCGCTGACCACGAAATGCACGTGAATGCGCGTGAACACCTTGGGATGCTCTTCGGCGCGTTCGGCCTCGATCTGTGCCTCGCAGTCGACCAGATCCTGGCGTCCGCGCTGCAGGATGCTGACCACGTCGAAGGAAGTGCAGCCGCCCATGCCGATCAGCAGCATCTCCATCGGCCGGATGCCCAAGTTGCGGCCGCCGAACTCGGGCGAACCGTCCATGACCACGGAATGTCCGCTGTCGGACTCGCCGACGAAGCTCATGTGGTCCAGCCACTTGACGCGTGCCTTCATGAAAACGTCCTCAATTCGGTTGAAACAGGGCCGCCAACGCCGTTCCCGGGTCCGGCGCGCGCATGAACGCCTCGCCGATCAGGAAGGCCTGCACACCGGCCGCACGCAGGCGGACGACGTCCTCCGGCGTGTGGATGCCGCTCTCGGTCACCACGCGGCGGTCCGCCGGAATCCCCGCCAACAGCCCCAGCGTGGTTTCCAGGCGTGTCTCGAACGTACGCAGATCGCGGTTGTTGATGCCGACCAGTCGCGCCGGCAGAGCCAACGCCCGCTCCAGCTCGGCGGCGTCATGCACTTCGACCAGCGCGTCCATGCCGAGTTCGTGCGCCAGCCCCAGCAGTTCGGCCAAGCGCGCGTCGTCGAGCGCCGCCACGATCAGCAGAATGCAGTCGGCCCCGATCGCGCGGGCCTCGTAGACCTGATAGGGATCGACGGTGAAGTCCTTGCGCAGCACCGGCAGATCGCAGGCGCTACGCGCCGCCACCAGGAAGTCCTCCGAACCCTGGAAGAAATCCCGATCGGTGAGCACCGACAGGCAACTCGCCCCACCCGCGGCATAGCTGCGCGCAATCGCGGCCGGCTCGAAGTCCGGCCGGATCAGTCCCTTGCTCGGCGAGGCGCGCTTGACCTCGGCGATGACACCGGCCCGGCCGGCGACGATGTCGGATTCCAGCGCTGCCGCGAAGGGACGCACCGGCGAGGCATTCGCCGCGCGCGCGCGCAGCTCGGCCAGCGGCGTGCGGGCACTGCGCTCGGCGATCTCCTCGGCCTTGCGTGCAAGGATGGTGCGCAGGATGTCGCCGCGCGGTGCGTTCACTCCGACGCCTCCGCCATCAGCCGCCGGCTCAGCGCGGCCAGTGCATCCAGCCGCCCGCGCGCAGCGCCGCTGTCGATGGAAGCCGCCGCCCGCGTCACGCCGTCGCCTATGTTCTCGGCCAGGCCGGACACGTACAACGCGGCTCCGGCGTTGAGCAGCACGATATCGCGCGCCGGTCCGGGGTGCCCGCTCAACACTCCCTCCATCATCGCCTGGCTGGCGGCTGGATTGGCGACCCGGATCGCATCCAGCGGCGCACGCTCGAGACCGTAGTCCTCCGGCGCGATGCGATAGGTGAATACTTCGCCGTCGCGCAGTTCGGCGACCTGGGTAGGCGCCGAAATGCTGATCTCGTCCAATCCGTCCTCGGAATGCACCACCATGACGTGCCGGCTGCCCAGGCGCTTGAGCACCTCGGCCAGCGGCTCCAGCCAGCGCAGGTCGTACACGCCGAGCACCTGATTCGGCACGCCGGCCGGATTGGTGAGCGGCCCCAGCACGTTGAAGATGGTGCGCACGCCCATTTCGCGGCGCGGACCGACGGCATGTTTCATGGCGGCGTGGTGCATCGGTGCGAACATGAAGCCGACGCCGACCTCTTCCACGCAGCGCGCGATCTGCTCGGGGTTCAGATCGAGCTGTACGCCCACCGATTCCAGCACGTCGGCAGAGCCTGACGAACTCGAGACCGAACGGTTGCCGTGCTTGGCCACCCGCGCCCCGGCGCCCGCCACCACGAAACTCGAAGTAGTGGAGACGTTGAAGGTGCGCGCGCTGTCGCCGCCCGTGCCGACGATGTCGACCACGCCCTGGGTGTCGATCTGCACCGGCCTGGCCAGGCTGCGCATGACGTAGGCGGCGGCGGCGACCTCGGTCACCGTCTCGCCCTTCATCGCCAAGCCCATGAGGAACGCGCCGATCTGCGCCGGCGTAGCCTCGCCGCTCATGATCTGGCGCATCACCTCGCTCATTTCGGCGGTCGACAGATCCTCTCGCGCCAGCAGCTTGCGGATTGCCTCGGGAAGATTCATGCAGCTACCCCCTGCGGCGCCGCGCCGCGCAGGAAATTGGCCAGCAGGTCGTGGCCCTGCGGCGTGAGGATCGACTCGGGATGGAACTGCACGCCTTCGACCGCCAGGGCCTTGTGGCGCAGCCCCATGATCTCGTCGAAGCCGCCGTCGGGAAACTCGGTCCAGGCGGTGATCTCGAGACTGTCCGGCAGACTGTCGCGCTCGACCACCAAGCGAGTGGTAACGCGTCGCCTGCATCGGCTGCGGCAGGCCGGCGAACACGCCGGCATCGGCGTGATGGATCGGCGAGGCCTTGCCGTGCATGATCTCCCGCGCATGCACCACGCGTCCGCCGAAAATCTGTCCGATGCACTGGTGCCCGAGGCACACGCCGAGCAGCGGAATCCGGCCGGCGAAACGCTCGATCACCGCCAGCGAAACGCCGGCTTCGTTCGGCGTGCAGGGCCCGGGAGAAATTACGATGTGGCTGGGCGCGAGGCGCTCGATGTCCGCCGGCTCGATGGCGTCATTGCGCACCACTCGCACCTCGGCACCGAGTTCGCCCAGGTACTGCACCAGGTTGTAGGTGAAGGAATCGTAGTTGTCGATCATCAGCAACATAGCGGCAGTCCCCCTCAGCGGTGTGAGCCGTCAAGCCCGGCTTCGGCCAGCGCCACGGCGCTGAACATCGCGCGACGCTTGTTCAGCGTTTCCTCCCATTCGGTGGCGGGCACCGAGTCGTACACGATACCGCCGCCGGCCTGGATATGCAGTTCGCCGTCCTTGATCACCGCGGTGCGAATGGCGATGGCGGTGTCCATATTGCCGCTCCAGCCGAGATAGCCGACTGCGCCCGAATAGACGCCGCGCCTGACCGGCTCGAGCTCGTCGATGATCTCCATCGCGCGGATCTTCGGCGCGCCGCTTACCGTGCCGGCCGGGAACGTGGCACGCAACACGTCGATCGCCCCAAGCCCCGGCTTCAGTTGCCCGGTGACGTGCGAAACGATATGCATGACGTGCGAATAGCGCTCGATGACCATCTGCTCGACCAGCTTGACGGAGCCCGTCTCGCTCACTCGCCCGACATCGTTGCGCCCCAGGTCGATCAGCATCAGATGCTCGGCGAGCTCCTTCGGATCGGCCAGCAGATCCTCCTCCAGGGCCCGATCCTCGGCCTCGGTGCGGCCACGCGGCCGCGTTCCTGCAATCGGCCGCACGGTGACCTCGCGCCCCTCGAGCCGGGCCAGGATTTCAGGCGAGGAGCCGACGATGTGGAAGTCGCCCAGATCGAGAAAATACATATAGGGCGAGGGATTGAGGCTGCGCAGCGCCCGGTAGACATCCAGCGGACGCGCCTTGAGCGGGATGGACATGCGCTGCGAAGGCACCACCTGCATGACGTCGCCTTCGACGATGTAATGCTTGATCCGCTCCACCGCGTCTTCGTAGCTCTGCTGGGTGAAGCTGGCACTGAAGTCCTGTTCCGCCACCTGGCGGGCGGCACGTGCAGGGCGGTAGTCGGCACCGACACGGCGCAGGCGCGTCTCCAGCTCGTCGAGCCGCGTCTGGGCACGCTGCAGCGCCTCGGGCTGTGTGGGGTCGACATGCACGATGAACGACAGCTTGCCGCTCAGGTTGTCGAACACCACCACTTCCTCGGACACCATGAGCAGGATGTCCGGCGTGCCGATCGGATCGGGCTTGTTCTCTGCGCCGCGCGCCAGCCGCGGTTCGATGTAGCGGATGGTGTCGAAGCCGAAATAGCCGACCAGACCGCCGGTGAAGCGCGGCAGATCATCGCGCTCGGCCACGTGGTAGCGCGCCTGGAAAGCTTCGATCCAGGCCAGCGGATCGGCCACGGTTTCGCGCTCGATCACGGCGCCGTCACGCTCCAGGCTAACCTCGTAGCCGTTGACGCGCAGCACCTCGCGCGCCGGCAGGCCGATGATGGAGTAGCGCCCCCATTTCTCGCCGCCCTGCACGGATTCGAGCAGGTAGCTGTATGGCGCGTTGTCGGCAAGCTTGATATAGGCCGAAAGCGGCGTGTCGAGGTCGGCGAGGACTTCGCGGATGACGGGAATGCGATTGAACCCGCGCGAGGCGAGTTGGGCGAACTGGTCAGGGCTCATGTCAGGTTTCCGAGTCGAGGTTGCACAAAGCGGCGTTGGGGCGAGAAATCAGCGCCACCATCGCGTCGTGCACCACATCACTTTGACTCGGAGAAGGGACATGTCGGTCGGTTGTTCGTTTGCAGCATGTATCGAGCGCCGATTATTAGCACAGAGCATGCGTGTTGACCAGCCTGAATCGCGGCAAGCGGGGTGATCCGAAGGCGGCTGTCGATCGAAATAGCACGGCTTGAATCGCCCCAGGCGCCTGGCATCAAAGTCGATTGGAACGGGAAGCGCCATTAAACGGTGTTCGACGCCGTCTATCACGGCATTGTCCCTCTCAATTAGCCGCACGCACCGTGCCCGACTAGCATCCAATGTCCCAGTGAAACACTCGGACATTAACCGATGTCGCTTGCCGCCAATCTCATCCAGCCACGAATTGAACCCGCTTACGAACCCGCCCAGCAACGCCAGTTGCGCGACCTCGAAGGCCCTCCCGAACTGCCCCTCACGCTGAGCCTGAACGACACCGCGATGGTGACCTTGCTCGCCACCCCGCAAGAGATCGAATCCCTCGCCCTGGGCCACGCTTTCACCGCCGGCTGGATCGATTGCGCCGACGAAGTGCGGGAGCTGCGCATCAAGCGCAACTGCAGCGGCCTCGACGTCGAGCTGGTGGTCGCGGCGGACACCGCCGCCCGCCACGCCGGCCGGGCACGCACTCAAGCCTCCGTATCGAGCTGCGGCGCCTGCGGCGTCGGCGACCCGGCGCAGCTCACCACCGGCCTCGAAGCGTTACCGGGCGAACCGACCCTGCCGGCCGCCGCACTGCTGCACGGCATCGTCGCTCTTCAGAGCGAGGCCTCACACGGCCTGCATCTGGCGCTAGGCCTCGATCAGCACGGCGACATCCTGCAGCGCGGCAGCGACATCGGCCGCCACAACGCATTGGACCGCGTGGTCGGAAAAAGCCTGCGCAGCGGCACACGGCCCGCAGCCGTGCTGGTCTCCAGCCGCTGCAGCCTGGAACTGGTGCAGAAAACCGTTCGCGCCGGCATTCCGACCCTGGCCACGCTGTCCCTGCCTTCGCCGCTGGCCGTAGCCACCGCACGCGCCTGCTCGCTCAATCTGATCTGCTGCCATCGTGGCCGGCGTCTCGAACTGCTGAGCGGCGGCGTCTGAACCCCGTATAGGAATCCCCCATGTCCGACGACACCTCCTCAGCCCTGCCTCGCAGCGACGCACAGCTAACCCGCGATCCGAGCGTGGAACCGTATACCGCGCCGGCCGGCGGCTGGGGCGCACTCAAGAGCGTCAGCGTCCAACTCAAGCGTCAGGGAGCGCCGCTCAAGGGCCTACGCAGCCTGCTCGCCACCAACCAGCCGGACGGCTTCGACTGTCCCGGCTGCGCCTGGGGCGACCCGCTGCACGGTTCATCCTTCGAGTTCTGCGAAAACGGCGTCAAGGCCGTCTCCTGGGAAAGCACCGCGAAACGGGTCACGCGCGAATTCTTCGCCGAACACACGGTGGGCGAACTACTCGGCTGGGACGACCATCTGCTGGAGAACGAAGGCCGCCTGACCGATCCCATGCGCTACGACGCCGCCAGCGACCGTTATCTGCCGATAGCCTGGGACGAAGCCTTCGAACTGATCGCCGAGCATCTGGCCGCACTCGACAGCCCCGATCA
>CAVVUY010000045.1:0-14695 GCA_963751375.1 uncultured Gammaproteobacteria bacterium | reverse complement strand
CCAGGATGCGGGCGGTGTTGCGGGCGTTTTCCCAGGTATTGGCGCTGTCGCCTTCCAGCCAGCGCGCCTTGATGCGGAAATCGCGCTCCAGCGCACGCTGCATGAGCTGCGCCTCCGAGGCACGCCTGCCGTTGTGGCTAAGCCCGCCGCTGACCAGAATCGGCAAGCCGGTGCGCCGCCCCAGCCAGGCGGCGTAGCGCAGGCGCTGCACGGCTAGCCGGTTGACCCCGTCACGATGGCCGTATTCCGGCGCCTGCGAACGCCCGGCGCCGAGCACGACGATGGCCTGCGCTCCGGCGGGCGGCGTCGGCACGATCACCCGCGACCAGTATTCCGCCAACGGATAGACCAGCCCCGACACGCTGGTGCAATACATCAGCACGAGGCCGCACAGCGTCAGCAACCAGCCCAGGCGGCGCCAGCGCAGCGCGAGCAGCAAGCCGGCGAGGGTCAGCAACCACAGCATGAAGGGCAGCGACACCAGTGCGCTGAGCAATGCGTGGAGCGGCGACACCTGCATGCGCGGAAGCCGCCGTCACACCACGCCGGCGGCCTGCTGGTCGGCGTGATACGAGGAACGCACCAGCGGACCGCTGGCCACGTGCGTGAAGCCCATCGCCTCGCCAATCTCGCGCAAGCGCTCGAATTCGTCCGGATGCACGAAGCGGGTCACCGGCAGATGGTGCCGCGAAGGCTGCAGGTACTGGCCGAGGGTCAGCATGTCGACATCGTGCGCGCGCAGGTCGCGCATCACCGCCTCGACCTCGTCGATCTCCTCGCCCAGGCCGAGCATCAGGCCGGACTTGGTCGGCACGTCCGGATGCGCGGCCTTGAAACGTTGCAGCAGCGTCAGCGACCACTGGTAGTCGGCGCCCGGACGGGCCTGGCGATACAGCCGCGGCACGGTTTCGAGATTGTGGTTGAACACATCGGGCGGCGCTGCGGCAAGCCGCTCCAGCGCCACTTCCAGGCGGCCGCGGAAGTCCGGCACCAGCACCTCGACCTTGAGACCGGGCGTCAGCGCCTTGGCCTCGCGGATACAGGCGGCGAAATGGTCCGCGCCGCCGTCGCGCAGGTCGTCGCGGTCGACCGAGGTGATCACCACGTAGCGCAGCCCCATGGCCTGCACCGTGCGCGCCAGATGCAGCGGCTCCTCGGCGTCGAGCGCTTCCGGACGGCCGTGGGCCACGTCGCAGAACGGGCAGCGCCGGGTGCAGATGTCGCCCATGATCATGAAGGTGGCGGTGCCGTGGTTGAAGCATTCGCCGAGGTTGGGGCAGGCGGCCTCTTCGCACACGGTGTGCAGCGCCTGCTCGCGCAGCACCTTCTTGAGGCGCTGCACCGCCGGGCCGGCCGGTGCGCGCACGCGGATCCAGTCGGGCTTGCGTTCGATGCGCTCGCTCGGCTCGATCTTGACCGGTATGCGGGCCATCTTCTCGGCGCCGCGCTGCTTGACCCCGCGCACCGGTCTGGCTGTATTCGTTTCACTCATTGTTCGATTCCATTGTCGCAATGTGAGGGGGCGGATAACCCAGCACCCCCGCCAACTTCCCGGCCAATGCCTGCGCGGCCTCCTGCCAGCTCAGACGAATGCCGAAATCGGCCAGCTGGGTGACTTCCATCCCGCTGTAGCCGCAGGGATTGATGCGTTGGAAGGGTTCCAGGTCCATGTCCACGTTGAGCGCCAGCCCGTGGTAGCTGCAGCCGCGCCGCACGCGCAGGCCGAGAGCGGCGATCTTGCGCCCGTCGACGTATACGCCGGGGGCGTCGCGCCGGGACTGCGCGGCCACGCCGTAATCCGCGAGCATGCCGATGATGCCCTGCTCGAGGGCTTCGACCAGCGCGCGCACGCCGAGCCGGCGGCGGCGCAAATCAAGCAAAGTGTAGACCACCAGCTGCCCCGGGCCATGGTAGGTCACCTGTCCGCCGCGGTCGATGTGCACCACGGGAATGTCGCCCGGCGCCAGCAGGTGCTCGCTGCGCCCCGCCTGGCCGAGCGTGAACACCGGCGGATGCTCCAGCATCCAGAACTCGTCCGGTGTGTCCGGCGTGCGGGCATCGGTGAAATCCTGCATCGCATGCCACACCGGCGCATAGGGACGTCGCCCCATGTAATGCACCTGTAGCGGCGTGTCCACCACGCGATGCTCCGGACCCGGCACAGCGGCGTTCACAGCGCCATGGTCACCAATTCGCTGGAGGTCAGCAGACGATAGATCTCGTCGAGCTGCTCGCGGCTGGTAGCGCGGACGACGACGGTAACGCTGTAATATCGCCCGCCGCTACTGGTCTTGCAGGTCAGCGCCGTATCGGGTGTATCCGGCGCATGGCAACGCACCATTTCGAGCACCAGCTCCGGAAATTCCGCAATCGCGGGACCAAAAGCCTTGATCGGAAAGTCGCAGGGGAAATCCCACAACAGTTCGTCTTGCATGATGTCGTCGTCGCTGTCGTTCATCCTCTCCCCCTTCAGCAGCTTTCGCTGCCGCTGCGCAAGCGCGCTTTACATGCCTGATACCAGTCGTGCATTTGTTTCCAAACCGGCCCCGGCATGCCGTCGGCCACCGGCATGCCATCAAGCCGCGTGACCGCCATCACCTCGCGCGTCGAGCTGGTCAACCAGATTTCATCGGCGCGGCGCAGTGCAGTTTCCGGAATGGACTCCTCGCGACACGGCAAACCGTTGGCCCGCGCGAGTTCGAGCACCAGATCGCGCGTCACCCCCGGCAGCAGATGCCGGCTCTTGGGCGGCGTGGTCAGTATTCCATCATGCACCATGAACAGGCTGCTGGCGGTAGCTTCGAGCGCGAAACCGTGTCGCACGAGAACCGCATCGTCGGCGCCCGCCTCGCGGGCAGCCTGACGCAGCATGACGTTGGCCAGCAGCGTGATGGCTTTGATGTCGCATCGATCCCAGCGAATGTCCTCCAGGGTTCGCACGCTCAAGCCGCGTGCCAGCTGTTCGGCCGGCGGCCCGCTCAGCGGGCTGCTCATGGCGAACACGGTCGGCTTCAAGTCCGGCGGATAGACGTGGTCGCGACGCACGTCCGCGCCGCGGGTGATCTGCAGGTAGACCGAATGATCGCCCGGGCCGGCGCGGCGCACCAACTCGGCCAGCAGCGACTCCCACCCCGCACGGTCGAAAGGAGCTGAAATGCCCACGGTCGCCAGGCTGGCATCCAGGCGGTCGAGATGCTGGTCGAGGCGGAACAGATGTCCGCCGTACACGGGCACGACCTCGTAGATGCCGTCGCCGAACAGGAAGCCGCGGTCCAACACGGACACCCTCGCCTCGCCTGCCGGCAGGAAATGCCCGTCGAGATAGACCTCGCCCACCTCGGACGCCGCTATTTCTTGAACCACTGCAGCACGGTATCGCGCACGCGCTGCCACAGATTGCCGCGCGCGTCGGCCTCCAGGGCGACCAGCGGCGCCTTGGCCACGACGCGGTCACCGAGCTTGACCACCACCTCGCCGATGGGCTGGCCCTTGGCGATCGGCGCCTTCAGCTTGCCGGGCAGATTCATCTCCGCCTTCAGGCGCGAATACTGGCCGCTGGGCACGGTCACGTAGAGGGTCTTGGCCAAGCCCAGCTGAATCTTCTGCTTCGCACCCTCCCAGATGCGCGCGTCGGTCATCGACTGGCCGGCGTCGTAGAGCTTGTGGGTCGAGTAGAAGCGGAAACCGTAGTTGAGCAGCGCACCGTTGAGGCGCGCCAAATTGAGGTAATTGGCTTCGCTCGAGGCCTTGGGCTGGTTGGCGCCCATGATGACGGCGATCATGCGTGTATCGCCACGCTTGGCCGATGCGGCCAGACAATAGCCGGCTTCGGTCGTGTAGCCGGTCTTGAGCCCGTCGGAGGTCGAATCACGCCACAGTAGCTTGTTGTAGTTGTACTGCTTGATGTTGTTCCAGGCGAACTGCTTCTCGCTGAAATAGTGGTAGTACTCGGGGAACTGCTGAATGATCGCGCGCGACAGCTTCGCCAGATCCAGCGCCGAGGTATACAGACCCGGGTTGGGCAAACCGGTCGGGTCCGTATAGTGCGTGTCGGTCAGGCCGAGATGCTTGGCGTAGCTGTTCATCAGGCTGACGAACGCGTCCGAGGTTCCTGCAATACCTTGGGCAAGCGTCATCGCCGCATCGTTGCCGGAGGGAATCAGCAAGCCCTGCAGCAGGTTGTTGACGGTGACGTCCGAACCGAGCTTGAGGAACATCCGCGAGCCGCCCTGACGCCAGGCCTTTTCGCTGACGCGGAACTTGGTGTCCAGGGTGATGCGCCCGGCCTTCAACTCCTGGAACACCACGTAGGCCGTCATCAGCTTGGTGGTACTGGCCGGCGCCATGTGCTCGTTCGGATTCTTCTCCACCAGGATCTGGCCGCTCTGATAATCCATCAGCACGTAGGACTTGGCGCTGAGCGGCGGCATCTGCGGGATCGGCACGGGTAGTGCCGACGGCGCCTGGGCGGCGTTGGCCGCGGTTAGCGGCAAAAACAGAAAAGACAACAGGGTGGAGAATACCAGGAACAAACGGCGCACGGACTTCCTCATTGGGCAACGACCTTGGGCTGACGAGATGGGGGCAGATTCGAGTGAGGGGTGAATTCTACAGGCTGCCACATGGGGTTTCGAGTTACATCTGCGTCATTCAACCCGAACCCTGAAGCCGCTGATGCCGACCGAGCGCATTTTCTGCGCAGCGGAGTCCAGCGCGGCAACATCGGCCAGCGGCCCCAAACGCACGGCATACAGGGTTTGCCGACCGGCACGATGCAACGCGTTGACCACTACCGGGCCGAACCCCAGATCCTTCAGCGCAGTGGCCAGATGCCGCGCGTTATCGTGCTTGGAGAATGCACCGACCTGCAGAAACAGGCGCGGGCGCGGCGCCCCTTGCGCCTCGGCTCGCGGCGGCGGCGGGTTGCTCGCCGGGCGCCCCGGATCGACGGCCTGCAATTCGACGATGGAAGTCCCTGTGCCGATCATGTCGAGCCGACGCGCGGCCGCATAGGACAGATCGATAATGCGATTGGCCACGAACGGACCGCGGTCGTTGACCTTGACCACCACCTGGCGGCCGTTGCGCAAATTGGTGACGCGCACCCAGCAGGGCAGCGGCAGGACCTTGCTGGCCGCGGTCATTGTGTACATGTTGTAGACCTCGCCCGTGGAGGTCCGATGACCGTTGAAACCCGGACCGTACCAGGAGGCAATGCCGCGATCCTCGTAACCCGCGCAGGCAGACAGCACGTGGTAGCGTCGCCCCATCACCACGTAGGAGCGGTTATAGGGGGCGTTGGCCCGCCTTGGCGCAGACATGGCCTGCGCCGCCACGCGCGGCGGCGGCATGGGCGTGGCGGCGCAGGCGGCGAGCAGGGCTGCCGTGGACGAAACCAAGGCCAGCCGTAGCGCGCTACGCGCCCCGTCAGGTCTTCTGGCTATGCAGCCAGTCGACCACGTCATCGTTCAGGCGTTGCCAGAGGTTACCGCGCGGATCGGCGGCCAGTGCGACCACCGGCGCGCTGGTCAGCGGCTTGCGACCCAGACTGACCACCAACCGGCCGAGCTGCTGTCCCTTGGCGACCGGCGCCCTGGGGTCATGCGCGAATTCGGCCCGCGCGCTGAGGGCGGAGTATTCGCCGCTGGGGACGGTGACGTACAACGGGCTGCCGAGGCCCACCGAGAGCTTGCGTTGCGCACCGGCGATCACGCGCAGGCTACCTACCACCGCGCCGGCCTTGTAGAGTTCGCGCGTCGAATAGAAGCGGAAGCCATAACCCAGCAGCGCCTCACTCACCCGCGCGATCACATTCAGGTTATGGGTCAGCGTCGCGCCCGGCAGCGGCGCCATGCCCATCACCGCCGCGACCAGTTGCGTATGGTTTTGCCTGGCTCCCGAAGCCATGCAGTAGCCCGCGGCACGTCCCGCATAACCGGGCTCCAATCCGACCGACTGCGGATCGCGCCACAACAGCTTGTCGTAGTTGTACTGGGTGATGCCGCCCCAGGCGAAGCGTTTCTGCGTAAAGTAATGATCGTAGACGGGGAACTGCGCCAGCAGGTCCCGCGACAGCTTGGCCAGATCCAGCGCCGAGGTATAGAGATGCGGCGAGGGCAGACCGGTGACGTTGGCGAAATGCGTGTTGTCGAGGCCCAGCGTATGCGCGTAGTCGTTCATCAGGCTGACGAAACCGGCGCGCGTGCCGGCCACGCCCTGTGCCAGGGCGACCGCGGCATCGTTGCCGCCGTCGACCAGCAGCCCCTGCAGCAGATCGTTGACGCTGACCTCGGCGCCGGGCTGCAGGAACATGCGTGCGCCCGGCTCGTGCCAGGCCGTGCGGCTGACCCGCAACCGGCTGTCCAGACTTATGCGCCCGGCCCGCACTTCCTGGAAAACCACATAGGCGACCATCAGCTTGGCCGCGCCACCAGGCGCGATGCGTACGTTGGGGGCTTGTTGCGCCAGGATCTGCCCGGTGCGCGCATCCATCAGAACGTAGGAACGCACGCCCAGCGCCGGCACCGGCGGCACGATGAAGGGCGCCTGCGGCGAGGCGATGGACGCGAATGCCGCGCCACCCGGAAGGACCAGCAACAATGTGAATGCCAGCCGCGTGAGTGTCCGCATGACTTGTGACCTCGGTTCAGATTGGCGGCGGGGCGCCGCATGCCGTGCGCGACGAGTCCGCACGACGCACGGCGTCGAACGGTCAATCCACAGTCACACGGAAACCTTTGATGCCGAGAGCACGCATATGTTCCGTCGCCGTATCCAGCGCATGCACATCCGCCAACGGCCCGAGGCGCACGCGGTACAGCGTCTGGCCGCCGTCATCCACACCGCCCTGCACGACCAGCGGCCCCAGGCCGCGGGCGGCAAGCTGGGCCTTGAAGCGGGTGGCGTTGTCCTGGCTGGCGAAGGCGCCGACCTGCAAGTACAGGCGCGGCACCGGCCCGCCGTGCGCGGCATCGGGCGGCGGCGGCGGATTGACCGCCGGATGCTGCGGATCGATCGCCTGCACCTCGACCAGGGCGGTGCCCTTGCGAATCATGTCCAATTGCTTGGCCGCGCCATACGAAAGATCGATGATGCGATTGGGCACGAACGGCCCGCGGTCGTTGACCTTGACCACCACCTGACGGCCGTTTTCGAGGTTGGTCACCCGCACCCAGGTCGGCAGCGGCAGATCGCGGCTGGCGGCGCTCATACCGTACATATTGTACGGCGTGCCGGTCGACGTCATCCTGCCGTGGAACTTCGGGCCGTACCATGAGGCGACGCCGCGCCTGTCGTAGCCTTGGGCGGTGGGCAATACGTAATAGCGCTGGCCGTGCACGACATACGACTGGTTGTACGCGGGGGAGCCGGACTGCGGCACATAGCGCTGCGGGGGCGCACTCGCGCAGGCCGCAAGCAGCAGCGCGAAGGACAGCGCCGCAGGCAGGCGCAGCGCGCGCAGCAAATACGTCATTTGGCGTCGGCGGACTGCGTCCCGCCGGGGGCGGCCTGCCGATAGGCGGACAGAATTTCCTGGCTCAGTTGATACACCGCCATCGCGTAGAGCGGGCTGCGGTTGTAGCGCGTGATGGCGTAGAAGTTCTGCGCGCCGACCCAGTATTCAGGTCCGTTGCGCCCATCGAGACGGATCACGCTCAGCGGCCCGCCTCCCGCCAAGCGTCCTTGCGGCACGATGCCCTGCGCATGCAGCTGCGCCGCGCTGAAGGAAGGCTTGAGCGATGGCCTGCGATCGGCATACGGATCGCCTGTCACCTTTGCCGGCACGGCCACGCCGCCGCCCTGCTCCCAGCCGTTTTCGGCGAAATAGTTGGCCACGCTACCGATCGCATCGTCGGCGTCGGTCCACAGGTTACGCTTGCCGTCGCCGTCGAAATCGACCGCGTAGTGGCGGTAGCTGCTGGGGATGAACTGCCCCTGCCCCATGGCACCGGCGTAGGACCCCTTGGGCGCGAGCGGGTCGAAGCCCTCATCACGCGCCAGCAGCAGATACTGCGCGAGCTGGCGGCGGAAAAACTCGGCGCGCGGCGGATAATCGAAACCCAGCGTAGCCAGAGTGTCGAACACCGGCCAGCGCCCCATACGCCGTCCGTAATAGGTTTCCACACCGATGATGGCGGTGATGATCTGCGGCGGCACGCCGTAGGTCGCCTGGGCCCGATCGAGCGTCGCCCGGTGCGCCTGCCAGAACGCCACGCCTTCGCGAACGCGCGCCTGCGTCAGAAAGATGCGCCGGTATTTGTACCAGGGCATGGCCTCGGCCGGGCGCTTCATCGCCTCGATGACCGCAGGCTGCGGCTTGGCTTTAGCGAACAAGGCCTGCAGACCGGCCTTGTCGAAACCGTCCTGCTCGACCATCCGGTCGATGAATTCGCGCACCTGCGGTCGCTGTGCGAAAGCGTCTCCGGAAGGCTGCGACATCTCCGCACGGGAGGTCGCGCATCCGCTCAGCAGCAGCGCAAACGCCAGGCTCGTAAACCCGGCGCGAACGGCGCGGGGGAAATGCGTTATCGGGTTCAATGCGCCACCAACCTGCGGTGCGAGTGGATGCTCATGAGCATACCGAAAGCCGCTAACAGGGTCACCATGGAAGTACCTCCGTAACTCACCAGCGGCAGCGGCACGCCCACCACGGGCAACAAGCCGATGACCATGCCGACGTTTACGAATACGTAGACCGAAAACGTCAGACTCAGGCTGCCGGCCAGCAGACGCGCATAAGTGTCCTGCGCCTTGAGCGCAATATGCAGACCGCGCAGCACGATGAACACATACAAAGCCAGCAGTACGCCGGCGCCGAGCAGGCCGAACTCCTCGCCGAACACCGAGAAAATGAAATCGGTCGAGCGCTCCGGCAGGAAGTCGAGCTGCGCCTGCGTGCCGTTCAGCCAGCCCTTGCCGTAGATGCCGCCCGAGCCGACTGCGATCATCGACTGAATGATGTGGTATCCGGCCCCCAACGGGTCTCGCTCGGGATTCAGGAAAGTCAGTACGCGATCGCGCTGATAGCCGTGCATGAAGTGCCACAGCACCGGCAGCGCGGCCAGCGCCAGACCGAACAGCACCGCCAGCACGCGGTAGCGCACGCCGGACAGAAAGATCACGAAAAAACCCGCCAGGGCCACCAGCAGCGCAGTGCCCAAATCGGGCTCCTTGGCGATCAACGCAGCCGGCACCCCCACGATCAGGCCGGCCACCAGCAGATCGCGCGCACGCGGCGGCAAGGGCCGAGCGGCGAAGAACCAGGCCACCGCCATCGGCACGGCAAGCTTCATCACCTCGGACGGCTGAAACCGCATGAAGCCGAGATCGAGCCAGCGCTGCGCGCCCTTGCCGACCGTCCCCATGAGCAGCACGAGTACCAGCAGCAGCAAGCCGCCCAGGTACAGCCACGGCGTCAGCCGACGCAACTGATGGGCCGGCACCTGCGCCACCGCCGCCATTACGCCGAGGGCAATCACCAGACGCATGCCCTGGCGATACACCATGGCGACATTTTCGCCGGCGGCGCTATAGAGAATGATCAGGCCGAGGCCGATCAGGGTGAGCACGGCCAACAACAACACTCCGTCGAAATGCAGCCAGCGAAGCAGGCGCCCCGCGCCGGGCAGTTCAATGTGTGCCATGTGTATTCACCTGGGGCCGGGCCGCCGCCACGTCGCCCGGCGGAGATTGTGTCAGCTGCAGATGCAGGTTCTGCGGTGCATTGGGCTTGAGCACCAGCCGCCCCTGTTTCTGCTCCGTGTTGTGCGCGAGATAGTAGCCAATCATCTCCCGCGCGATGGGCGCCGCACTATGACTGCCGCCGCCGCCGTGTTCCACCACAATCGCCACCGCGATCAGCGGATGATCGGCGGGTGCGAAAGCGATGAACAGGCCGTTGTCGCGCAGCTTATAGGGAATCGTCGACTCGTCGGTTTGGTCGGAGTAACGCTGCGAGGTCACCTGCGCGGTGCCGGTCTTGCCGCCCACCACGTACGGAAAACCCCGAAACGCGAGCCAGGCCGTACCGTCGCGTTGTTGCGTCACATGCGTCATGCCGGTGATGACGCTGTTCCAGTAGGCGGAACTGCGCAGCGTGACCGGCGCCAGCGGCGTGGTCGGCGCCTCGGCGATCGCACCGCTGAGCGGGTCGCGTGCCGCGCGCAGCAGCCGCGGCCGTAGCCCTTCGCCCCGCATCGACAGCGTTGCCGTGGCCGAAGCCAGCTGTAGGGGTGTAGTCAGCATGAAACCCTGCCCGATACCGGCCACGACGGTATTGCCCGGATACCATACCTGGCCCCGCGTGCGCCGCTTCCACTGCGGCGAGGGCAACAGCCCGGAAAGCGAGCCCGTGGTGTCGATGCCGGTCGGCTGGCCGAGCCCGAACTGCGTCAGGAAGGTGTGCATGTTGTCGATGCCGAGGCGAAAGGCCAACTGGTAAAAATAGGTGTCGGCCGACTCGGTGATCGCCTTGGTCACATCCGTCAGGCCGTGGCCGCCAGGCTTCCAGTCGCGATATCTGCGCTGCGCCGGATCGCCCGGAATCTGCCAGTACGGCCCGGCGTAGACCTGCTGATCCGGCGTAATGATACCGTTCTGCATGCCCGCCAAGGCCATGAAGGGCTTAATGGTCGAGCCCGGTGGATACTGCCCGGCTAGCGCCCGGTTGAACAACGGTCTGCGCCAGTTGTCGCGCAGGGTTTTATAGCGTGCGCTGGAGATACCGTCGACGAACCAGTTCGGGTCGTAGCTCGGCGAGCTGACCAGCGCCAGCACGCCTCCCGTGCGCGGATCGATGGCCACCGCCGCGCCTTCCCGGCCCTGCAGTGCCTTTTCCGTAATCTGCTGCAAGCCGGCGTCAAGGCTGAGGACGAGATCCTCGCCCGGCACCGGCGGATGATGCGACAGCACACGGATCTGCCGCCCCTTGGCATTGACCTCGACCTGGTCGTAACCGACCTTGCCGTGCAGCCTGTCCTCGTAGTAGCGCTCGATGCCAGTCTTGCCGAAGTGACTGGTGCCTTCGTAGTTCCGCGCGTCGACCGACTGCAGCTCCTTGAGGTCGATGCGCCCCACATAGCCGACCGCGTCGACCATCGAAGCACCGAGGGGGTAATAACGCCGCAGCCGGGCTGCGATGTCCACGCCGGGGAAACGGTAGCGCTGCACGGCGAAGCGCGCGACCTCCTCGGGCGTCAAGTTGAAACGCAGGGTGATCGACTTGAATGGCCATTTGCCGCGCACTTCCGCCTTGAAGCGGCGGATGTCCTCGTCGCTGAGCGCCACGACCTGCTTGAGCGCCTGTAGCGTAGCGTCCATGTCCGGCACCTGCTCCGGCGTCACGTCCAGGCTGTAGGAAGGCACGTTCTCCGCCAGCAGGGTGCCGTGGCGATCGTAGATCAGGCCCCGCGGCGGCGGTAGCGCGACGATGTGCACACGGTTGTCGTGCGCCATGCCGGAATAGCGGGCGTGCTGGAGGACCTGCAGATCGACCAGCCGGCTAAGCACCCCGACAAACAGGCCGAGAACGACCAATGCTGCGGCCACGGCACGCCATACGAACTGGCGGCGCTCGCGAATCGGATCCTTCAGCGACTCTCGACGCAACTCTCGGTCATCCTGCCCGCTGACGGCGGACGGTCAAAACGCAACTGCGGAGCTGGGAATCAGACACCGCATACTGTAAACGGCCAGCCGGGTGACGCCGCACGGCGTCACCCGGCCCGGCGGATTAGCCTGCGTAGCGCGCAACGCAGGCGTTGATCTCGGCACGCGCGGCATCGATGCCCTCGATACCGTCGACCTTGACCCACTTGCCGGCCTCGAGCGCCTTGTACTGCTCGAAGAAATGCTTGATCTGGCCCAGCAGGAAGTCGGGCAGACCACTGACGTCCTTGACGTCCGCATAACCCGGATAGAGCTTGTCCACCGGCACGGCAATCACCTTCGCATCCGGCCCTTTTTCGTCGGTCATGCGCAGCATACCCAGCGGACGGCAACGCACTACGCAGCCGTACACCAGGGGAATCGGGGTGACCACCAGCACGTCGACCGGATCGCCGTCTTCGGACAGCGTCTGCGGCACGAAGCCGTAGTTGCACGGATACACCATAGAGGTGCCCATGAAACGGTCGACCATCAGCAGGCCGCTGTCCTTGTCCACCTCGTACTTGACCGGAGGCGCCAGGGCGGGGATTTCGATGACCACGTTGAAATCGTCGGGCAAGGCCTTGCCGGCCGGGACATTTGCGAGACTCATAAGACCATCCTTTGACTTGAAACCGGGCCTCTAGGCCCGGACTGCGGCGTTTCTGGGACCTTATCGAGCAACCGCCCGGTCCCGTCCGTGGAGCTGGGCAGTATAACCGCTCGCGCGAGCATTATTTAGGCCCAATCGCATGCGGCAGATGCCGACCCATCGCGACGGCTGCGACACAGCGCGCCCAGCCGCACGGCCGAGCCGGCTTGCGCCCCCACCGGCCTGCCGGTATATAGTGCCCGCTCAACTTTTGGGCATATACGAGGAACTCACCTGATGAGAATCGTTTTGTTGGGCGCACCCGGTTCCGGCAAGGGAACCCAGGGCAAGCGCCTGGTCGAACGCTACGCAATCCCGCAGATATCCACCGGCGATCTGCTGCGCTCGGCCGTCGCCGCCGATAGCAAGTTGGGGCGCGAAGCCAAAAGCTATATGGAAGCCGGTCAACTGGTGCCCGACGAAGTGGTGCTCGGCATGATCCGCGAACGCCTGGCCCAGGCCGATGCCGCGACTGGATTCATCCTCGACGGTTTTCCGCGCAACCGCGCCCAGGCTGAAGCCCTCGACGGCGTGCTCGGCGAACTGGGCCAGCCGCTCGACGTGGCCCTACTCATCGACGTCGAAATCGACACGCTCAAGAAACGCCTGCTCGGACGCCTGACCTGCACCGGCTGCGGCGCCGTTTTCAACGCCTATACCAATCCACCGAAAACCGAAGGCGTCTGCGACTACTGCGGTGGCGAACTGCAGCACCGCACCGACGACAACGAGGAAACCATCAGCGCCCGCCTCGATGTCTACGATGCCCAGACCAAGCCGCTGATCGACTACTATGCCGCCCGCGGCGAACTGATCCGCGTGTCCGGTCTCGGTGAAATCGACCAGATCTTCGACACCATCGTCACCGACATCGACGCCCGGCTGGGGCACGGTGCCGGCTAGAATATTCTTGACGATCGCACGGAAAACCCCGGCCGACGGCTGGGGTTTTCCGTGCACAGACTAACGACCTCGCGCTTCGCGGCAACGCATGACGATCGCCGCGACCCGATTCCGCACAGAGTAGTCCAATGGCGATACGCCGCTGCACCCTCGCCCTGCTCGGCATGCTAGGCGCTCCAGCCGGGGCCCTGGCCGCGGGTTTGCCCGCGTACGACTGGCAGCTCTGTCCGGCACCGGCGCGACCGGCCCTGCCCCACTACGGCGACGACCTGGTCCACGTGCTCGCCGACAAGGCCTTCCTGAAGAAGGACGGCGTATCCGAGCTTATGGGCAGCGTGCAGATCACCCGCGGCGACCAAACGCTGCTGTCCAACGCTCTGAGCTTCGACAACCGCACCCAGGAAGCCACATCGAGCGGCCCGCTGACCCTCGAGACGCCGACGATGCTGATCCAAGGCGGTTCGGGGCGTTTCAATCTCGGCCGGCACAGCGGCGATATCAACGATACCCGCTACCAGTACTATCCCGCGCACGCTCAGGGACGCGCCGGGCATATAGAGCGCAAGAACCCCACCCTGACCACGCTGACGCACGCCACCTACAGCACCTGCCCGATCGGCCACGAAACCTGGGTGCTGTCGGCCTCCAGTCTGCGCCTCGACCAGAAGGCCGACCAGGGCGTCGCACGCAACGTGGTCCTGCGTTTCAAGAACGTGCCGATCCTGTACACGCCCTACCTCAGCTTTCCGATCAGCAATCAGCGCAAATCCGGACTGCTGCCGCCAACCATCGGCGAATCCACCAACAGCGGCTTCGAATACCGTCAGCCGATCTACTGGAACATCGCCCCGCAGGCCGACGCCACCTTCACGCCGCAGATCCTGACCCGGCGCGGCGTCGGTCTGGGCGCCGAAGTCCGCTACCTCAGCTCCAAGAGCTACAGCGTGCTCGAGGGCAACTACCTGCCCAACGACAAGCTCTACGGCAACTCCCGCTGGCTCTACGCATTCCATCAGCAGGCCACGCCGCTGCCCGGCCTGAGCACCCACATCAATTACAACCGCGTTTCCGACAACGCCTACTTCAACGACCTCGGCAACTCCCTGGACGTAAGCAGCACCACCGAACTCGAGCGCAGCGCCGACGCCACCTACAGCGCCACACACTGGAACCTCACCACCCGGGTGCAGAAGTACCAGATACTCGACCCCACGCTCAGCACCAGCGACCTGCCCTACGAACGCCTGCCGCAGATCACCTTCAACGGCTGGCTGCCCGACAACCCTCTCGGCCTGCAAACGACGCTCAATACGGACTGGACCCGTTTCGAGCGCCGCAACAGCGTCACCGGCTCCCGGCTCGGCGCCACCCCCGGCCTGCGGCTGCCGCTGACGGGGGCGGCCTGGTTCCTGACGCCGGCGGTCAAATACCGCTATACCTCGTATCATCTGCAGGATCAGGCGCCGGGCACCTCTGCCACCCCCACGCTCAGCC
>CAVVUY010000044.1:0-13747 GCA_963751375.1 uncultured Gammaproteobacteria bacterium | reverse complement strand
CGCAGCCAGCTATTCGGCTGCGCAGTTTCGCGAGGACGCCCTGCGCGAAATGGCGCAGATCACCGAGGCGGGCCGTGTGCCACTGCTGGTGGGCGGCACGATGCTTTACTTTCGAGCGCTCGAGCAGGGGTTGTCCGAGCTGCCGCAAGCCGATGCCGCTCTGCGTGCCGAGATCGAGGCCGAGGCGCAGCGTCGGGGCTGGCAGGCATTGCACGCCGAGCTTGCCGAAGTGGACCCGGCGGCAGCAGCACGCATCCACCCCAACGACCCGCAGCGCCTGCAGCGCGCGCTCGAGGTCTACCGGCTGAGCGGGGTGCCGTTAAGCGAGCTGCAGCGCCGTCGGCGCGTCGGCGCCTTTCCGTACCGGCCGCTGCGCCTTGCGTTGCTGCCGGCCGATCGGGAGCGTCTGCACGAGCGCATCGCACTACGATTCGAAAACATGCTCGCGCAGGGGTTGATAAATGAAGTTGCGCACCTATATGAAAGAGACGACCTCGATCTGTCGTGCTCTTCCATGCGCGCGGTCGGGTATCGGCAGGTGTGGCGTTATCTGGACGGGGAGTATGATCGCGAGGAGATGATCCGCCTGGCGGTTGTCGCGACCCGTCAGCTGGCCAAGCGGCAGATGACGTGGCTGCGAGGAGACGACGGACTGGAAACGTTGAACGCCGACGCCTTGGAGCTGTCTAGGATTTGCGAACGGGTTGAGAATTACCTCAGGGACGAGGCAGATGACGGGCCGGGGGATTCAGGACGCGTGATACTATAACCAACCGCAGTGTGCTACCAGAGAAACCAGCTGCGGCACAAACAACAGGAGTTCGTTAATGTCTAAAGGGCATACCCTGCAAGAGCCGTTTCTTAACCTGCTGCGCAAGGAACGCGTGCCGGTTGCGATCTTTCTGGTCAACGGGATCAAGCTGCAAGGCCAGATCGAATCGTTCGACCAGTTCGTGGTGCTGCTGAAGAACAGCGTTAGCCAGATGGTCTACAAACACGCCATTTCCACCATCGTTCCGTCGCGTCCCGTGCGGGTGCCGATGGAGGACGGGGAAGAAGCCGAGTAAGCGGACGCAATACTTCCCTTGTTTGAACGACCTCAAAGCGGCGAGCTGGCCGTACTGGTTCACGTCGATCTCGCCGAAGTGGCCGATGACCGCGAGCTCGAAGAATTCTCCGAGCTCGCCGGTTCCGCGGGTGCGCAGGTGCAGGAGCTCGTGCGCCTGCGCAGACGTTCGCCCGATTCCAAGTATTTCGTCGGCACCGGCAAGGCTGATGAGATCGCCGCCGTGGTGGCGGCCACCGGCGCTCAGCTGGTCATCTTCAATCACGCCTTGAGCCCCAGCCAGGAACGCAATCTGGAAAGCCTGCTCAAGGCGCGGGTGCTCGATCGCACCGGACTCATTCTCGATATCTTCGCCCAGCGTGCCCGGTCCCACGAGGGCAAGCTGCAGGTCGAGCTCGCCCAGCTCAACCATTTGGCCACGCGATTGGTGCGCGGCTGGACCCATCTCGAACGCCAGAAGGGCGGTATCGGCCTGCGCGGGCCGGGCGAAACCCAGCTCGAAACCGATCGCCGCCTGCTCGGCGGGCGCATCAAACAGATCAATCGTAAGCTCGATCGCGTGCGCCGCCAGCGCGAGCAGGGCCGTCAGGCCCGGCGCAAGGCGGAACTACCCACGATTGCGCTGGTCGGCTATACCAACGCCGGCAAGTCCACCTTGTTCAACCGCCTGTGCGATGCCAGCGTGCACGCGGCAAACCAGCTGTTCGCCACCCTGGACCCGACGTTGCGGCGTATCGAACTGGGGCCGGGCACTACTGCGGTCATGGCCGACACCGTCGGTTTCGTGCGCGATCTGCCACATGAGCTGGTCGCCGCTTTTCACGCCACGCTGCAGGAAACCCGCGATGCCGATCTGCTGCTGCACGTGGTCGACGCGGCCGATCCCGATCGCCTGCAGACCGTGGAACAGGTCGAAAGCGTGCTGCGCGATATCGGTGTCGACGAACAGCCGGTGATCCAGATCTACAACAAGATCGACCTGCTCGGCACCGAGCCGCGCGTCGATCGCGGCAGTGACGGACGCATCGAGCGTGTCTGGGTGTCGGCGTACGACGGCCGTGGCATAGATCTCCTGCTGGAGGTGCTGGCGCAGCATTTCGTGCCCGACATGGTGCATGGCTGGATGCATCTCGAGCCCGGCGAAGGCCGCCTGCGCGCGCAGCTCTTCGGCCTCGGCGCGGTACTCGACGAACGCGTCGACGACCATGGCGCCTGGGAACTGGAGGTGAGATTGCCGCAGCGCAAGCTCGACGACGTCCTCGCGGGTGCGCATCGCGATACAGCCAACCTGCGGCACTTGTGAGCGCTGCTTGCGCCCTGCGTCAGGCTAGGTCTGCGCCTGCCTGGAGCCGGTGCCGCCGGCAGGGTCGCCAAGCGTGGGGCGGTGCACTAGAATGCGGCAGTTCGACTGCTGCTGGGCCTGGGTTCGTGCGCGGGGGGCGCGTTTCGAGCCCCGGCGCGATCCCTGCGGTGGATGATTCCGCGGCGCCAAATCGAATTCCCCTTTGGAGTGAGACTTATGCCCTGGAACGAACCAGGTAACAACAATTCGGGCAACAAGGACCCGTGGGGCGGCGGGCAGCGGGGTGGAGGCAAGAACTCCTTCGACCCCGAACGCTGGCTGCGCCAGTGGCTGGACCGCCTCGGCGGACGCCGTCAGTCCGGCGGCAGCGACGAGTCGAGCGGTGGCGGTTTGCCGACCGGCGGCATCGTGCTGGCCGCGGTCGTGCTGATCGTCGCCTGGCTGGCATCCGGTTTCTACATCGTCGGTCCCGGCGAGCGGGGCGTGGTGCTGCGTTTCGGCGCGTTCGCCAGCGAAACCATGCCTGGGCCGCATTGGCACCTGCCGTATCCGGCCGAGTCGGTCACCGTGGTCGACATCGATCAGAACCGCAGTGCGCAGAGCAAGTCCGTCATGCTCACCAAGGACGAAAACATCGTCGATGTCGACGTGTCGGCGCAGTATCGCGTGAGCAATGCGCAACGCTACCTGTTCGACGTGCGCAATCCGGATCAGACGCTGCGTGAGGCCATGATCAGCGCCATCCGGGAAGTGGTCGGGCAGAGCAAGATGGATTACATCGTCGGCGAAGGCCGTGCCGACATAGCCATCCGCACGCAGCAGATCATGCAGGACACCTTGGACAGCTATAAGGCTGGTCTGCAGGTGATCAAGGTGAATCTGCAGGACGCGCAGCCGCCGGAACAGGTGCAGAGCGCCTTCGCCGACGCCATTAAGGCGCGCGAGGACGAGGTTCGTTATCGCAACGAAGCCGAAGCCTACGCCAACTCGGTGTTGCCGCAGGCGCGCGGCGCGGCGGCCCGCGTCACGCAGGAGGCCGAGGCCTACAAGGAGCAGGTGGTGGCTCGTGCACAAGGCGACGCCGCGCGTTTCGACCAGCTGTTGGCGCAATACCTCAAGGCGCCGAAGGTGACCCGCGAACGCCTGTATCTCGATACCATGCAGTCGGTGTTGTCGAGCAGTTCCAAGATTCTGCTGGATACCGGCGGCAAGGGCGGCAGCAACAGCCTGTTCTATCTCCCGCTGGACAAGCTGATCGGAAATTCGAGCGGTTCGTCTGCCGGCAGTTACTCCTCGTCCGCCGGTTCGGCGTCGACGGGCAACACCGCGTCCAGCGATCCGATGCAGGCCGAACGCCTGCGCCGCGATACGCGCGTGCGGGAGGTGCGTTGACATGAAGCTGAAAATCATTGCCGCCGTCGTCGCAGTTGCCGCGCTGCTCGTTTACCTGTCCACCTACACCGTGCGCCAGGATCAGCGCGCCATCCTGCTCAAACTCGGCGAAGTCCAGCAGTCTGACATCAAGCCGGGCTTGCACTTCAAGCTGCCGCTGATCGAGAACGTTCGCAAGTTCGACTCCCGCATCCTGACGCTGGATTCGCAGCCCGAGCGCTTCCTCACCAGCGAGAAGAAGAACGTCATGGTCGACTTCTTCGTGAAGTGGCGCATCGCCAACCTCGACCAGTATTACCGTTCCACGCGTGGCGACGAGCAGCGGGCTCTGCTGCGCTTGTCGCAGATCATGAAGGACGGCCTGCGCAGCGAGTTCGGCAAGCTGACCATCCAAGAGGCCGTATCGGGCGAACGCGCCAAGATCCTCGGACCTCTCGAAGTGGACGCCAACAAGGCCGCCAAGGAACTGGGTATCCAAGTGGTCGACGTGCGTCTCAAGCGCATCGATCTGCCCGCGGAGGTCGCAAGCTCCGTTTACCAGCGCATGGAGGCCGAGCGTGCACGCGTGGCGGCGGACTTCCGCGCACGCGGCAAGGAGGCGGGCGAGCGCATTCGCGCCAATGCCGACCGCGAGCGCACGGTGATTCTGGCCAATGCCTACCGGCAGTCCCAGATCCTGCGCGGCGAGGGTGACGCCAAGGCGGCCGAGATCTATGCCAAGGCCTACGACAAGGATCCGTCGTTCTACGCCTTCTACCGTAGCCTCGAAGCCTATCGGCAGAGCTTCAGCGGCAAGAACGATGTGCTCGTGCTCGATCCGAGTTCGCAGTTCTTCCGCTTCTTCACCAACGCTCAGGGTAAGGCGCCGGCCAAGTAGTATCCTGCGCAATCTTCGAGAGACAATGCCGCACGTCTGCTGACGTGCGGCCGGATGAGATTCGTCACATGTGGACGCATTTGCTCACGGCCCTGGGGCTGTTGTTCGTGTTGGAAGGCATCTTCCCGTTCCTGACGCCGCACGGCATGCGCCGAGCGATGCTGCAGACCGCGCAGTTGCCCGACAAGGTGCTGCGCCTGATTGGGCTCGCGAGCATGCTGCTGGGCCTGCTGGTACTCTATTTGTTGCACGGATGAGAAATCACGGAGTGTGCTGAGCCTGCTGCCGCGTGGCCATTGGGCGGCCGCTGTTTCGACTCGCGTCCGCCCTGGCTGTACACTCTGTCCCGCTGCCTATCGTCTAGTGAGATCGTTCTGATGAACCCGTACCGCCGATCCCGTGGAGGCGCCGCATGAAGGGCCCCGCACGCTGGCTGTTGCCCGAGGGAATCGAAGAGAGTCTGCCGGCCGACGCGGCGCGCATCGAGCAACTGCGCCGTGCGCTGCTGGATCTGTATCATAGCTGGGGCTACGAACTGGTCATGACGCCGCTGATCGAGTATCTCGATTCGTTGCTGACCGGCACCGGCAGTGAGCTCGACCTCGAGACCTTCAAGCTTACCGACCAGCTCAACGGCCGGCTGATGGGCGTGCGCGCCGATATCACGCCGCAGGTCGCGCGCATCGACTCGCATCGTTTGCGCCGCGACGTGCCCGTGCGGCTGTGCTACCTGGCACGCGTTCTACGCACCCGCCCGCAAGGGCCGGGCGGCACGCGCAGCCCGTTGCAGGTCGGGGCCGAGCTGTACGGCCACAGCGGTGTCGACAGCGACGTCGAGATCATCCGCCTGATGCTCGCCACGCTCGAAGTCTGCGGCGTCGAACGGGTACATGTGGATCTCGGCCATCTGGATATCTTCCGCGAGCTGGTCGCGGCCACCGGCCTGGATGCTGCGGTCGAGGCCGACCTGTTCGACATGTTGCAGCGCAAGGCCGTGCCGGAAATCGAGGCGCTGCTGGCCGCGTGCGATCTGCCGGCGCCGCAGCGTGCGTGGTTCCTTGCATTGCCCGAACTCAATGGCGACGTCGAGGTGCTGGATGCCGCGCGCGAGCGGCTCTCGACTGCCGGTGAGGCGGTTGCCGGCGCGCTCGATTATCTGGCTGATACGGCGGCTGCTATTCGTCGTGCGCTGCCTTCCGTCGAACTGCGTTTCGATCTGGCGGAACTGCGCGGCTATCGTTACCACTCGGGCATCGTCTATGCGGCCTACGTGCCGGGGCGCGGCGCCGAGATCGCTCGCGGTGGCCGTTACGATGGCATCGGTGCGGTATTCGGGAGAGCGCGGCCGGCGACCGGCTTCAGCGCCGATCTGGAATCTCTCATGCTCGTCGGTCGCGAGGCCGAGGCGGTATCCGTGCCGAGCATTTTCGCGCCCGCGTCGGATGACGCGGCGCTCGATACGCGCGTGGACGAACTGCGCGCGCAGGGCCGCGTCGTGCTGCGCGGGCTGCGTGGACAAACTGGGGACGCACAGGCGATGGGCTGCGGCGAGCAGCTCGCTCTGCGCGACGGTCAATGGATCATTACGGAAATCAACTGATGGGCAAGTTCGTTGTCGTTTTGGGTAGCCAGTGGGGTGACGAAGGCAAGGGCAAGATCGTCGACCTTCTCACCGAGCAGGTCGCTGCGGTGGTGCGTTTCCAGGGCGGGCACAATGCCGGCCATACCCTGGTCATCAACGGTGAGAAAACCGTTCTGCACCTCATTCCCTCCGGCATACTGCGCGAAGGCGTGGAGTGCCTGATCGGCAACGGCGTGGTGCTGTCGCCCGCCGCACTGCTCGAGGAAATGCACATGCTGGAGGAGCGCGGCGTGCCTGTCGCCGAGCGTTTGCGCATCTCCGAGGCAGCCCAGCTGATCCTGCCTTATCACGTCGCCCTGGATCTGGCGCGCGAGCAGGCGCGCGGCTCCTCCGCCATCGGCACTACCGGGCGCGGCATCGGCCCAGCCTACGAGGACAAGGTCGCGCGCCGCGGTCTGCGCGTGGGCGATCTGTTCCACCGCGAACGTTTTGCCGCCAAGCTCGGCGAAGTGCTCGACTTCCACAATTTCGTTCTCAAGAATTATTTCCGCATCGAACCGCTGGACTTCCAGCGCATCCTCGACGAATCCATGGCGCATGCCGATATCATCGCGCCCATGGTCGCGGACGTGCCGCGGAGGCTGGCCGAGCTGCGCGCCGAGGGCAGTAACGTGCTGTTCGAGGGCGCCCAAGGCTCGTTGCTGGACATCGATCATGGCACCTATCCCTTCGTCACCTCGTCCAACACCACGGCCGGCGGCGCATCCACCGGCACCGGCGTCGGCCCGCTCGCGCTGGATTACGTGCTGGGCATCACCAAGGCCTATACCACGCGCGTCGGCGCCGGTCCGTTCCCGACCGAACTGATCGACGAGATGGGCGAACACCTGGCGCGCCGCGGCCACGAGTTCGGCGCCACCACCGGACGCGCGCGCCGGTGCGGCTGGTTCGACGCCGTGGCGTTGCGCCGTGCGATCCAGCTCAACAGCATTTCCGGCCTGTGCGTAACCAAGCTCGACGTGCTCGACGGACTGGAAACGCTGCGCATCTGCGTTGGCTACCGTGCCGGCGAACTGAACTACGACCTTTCGCCGAGCGCGGCCGAAGCGCTGGCCGTCTGCGAGCCGGTCTACGAGGAAATGCCCGGCTGGCAGAGTTCAACCGTCGGCATCACCGATTACGATGCGCTGCCGGAAGAGGCCAAGGCCTATCTCGCGCGCATCGAAGCCCTGGTGGCGACGCCGATCGACATGATCTCCACCGGGCCGGATCGCAACCAGAACGTCATTCTGCGCCAAGTGCTGGCCGGCTGAGCCGGCAATTCCCCGCGTGTGGCGGACTTCTTTCGTGGAAGTCCGCCTTGCATTCCGATGGACATGATCTATTATGCGGGTTAATCGATTAACCTACCGGGTAAGCAATGCGCGTCACCTTGAAGGACGTAGCCAAAGCTGCCGGCGTGTCGACGGCGACCGTGTCCCATGTGCTCAACGGGACCAAGGTGGTCTCGGACGGTACGCGGGAGCGGGTTGAAGCCGCCGTCGAGGCTTTGGGCTACCGGCTGAGCCAGCCGGCGCGCGCCCTGCGCACGGGGCGTCACCGCGTGCTCGGTCTGCTGCTGCCCGATCTGACCAATCCTTTTTTTCCCTCCTTGGCGCAGGCCGTGGCCGAGACCGCCAGGAAGCTCGGCTATGGGCTGATGTTGAGTGAATCCGGCACCAACAGCGAGAGCGAATCGCAGGCACTTGCCGCCATCGAGCATCGCGTCGACGGCGTCGTGTGGGTGCCTGAAACCCGCCATCCCAAGCATCTGCCGTATCGCCCGGCAGTGATCATCGACCGCGTCGGGCCGGAGCTGGCCGGGTTCGACAGCGTCAGTTCGGATCATGCCGCCGGCGGCCGGTTGCAGGCCCGTCTTGCGCGCGAATTCGGACACCGCCGGATCGGGCTGCTGGCGGGGCCGGCGGAGTCGGTGAGCGCCCGTCAGCGCCGCGAAGCGCTGTGCGAATCCTTGGGCGACGTACAGCCCGAATGGGTGCTGGAGGTGCCTTACGCGGTGGAGCTGCCGCCGGAGGCCGTCGAGCGGCTGGCGGACACGGAGGTAACGCTGATCATCGCCGCCAACGATGCGGTGGCGATCGGGGCGATGCGGGTATTGAAAGCGCACGGCAGGCGCGTGCCGGAGGATGTGTCGCTGATCGGCTTCGACGATATTCCGTGGGCGGCACTGGTGGAACCGCCGCTGAGCACGATACGCCAGCCGGTGCGGGCCATCGGCCGTCGTGCGGTCGAACTGCTGCACCGGCGCCTGAGCGGGCAGGGCGGCGAACCGACGCATATGGTCCTGCCGGTCGAGTATGTGGAACGAGGTTCCGTTATCGCTTTGAGACAGGAGGCTGCAGCGATATGAAAGTGGTGGGCAGCATCAACATGGATGTCGTCGTCGAGGTCGAACGGGCACCGGAGGCCGGCGAGACCGTGCTCGGCTCCGATTACCGCCTGCATCCGGGCGGCAAGGGCGCGAATCAGGCCGTAGCCGCCGCACGCCTGGGGGCGGCGGTCGAAATGATCGGCTGCCTGGGGCGTGACGCCTACGGCGATACGCTGTACGGCGCGCTGCGCGGGGAGGGTTTGGTGCTCGACGGCCTGCATCGCGTGACGCAGCCGACCGGCGCCGCCTTCATTACCGTGGAGCACGGCGGCCAGAATCGCATCGTGGTTTCGCCGGGCGCGAACGCCGCACTCACCAGCCCACGCCTGCCGCGCGATCTCGAACGCACCGACTGGTTGCTGATGCAGCTCGAGGTGCCGATCGACACGGTTCGCATGGCAGCCGGGCGGGTGCGCAGCGGCGGTGGGCGCGTCGTGCTCAACGCGGCGCCGGCCATGGCCTTGCCCGCGGAATTGAACGAGGCGCTCGATTATCTGGTGGTGAACGAAACCGAAGCCGGCGAGCTGCTCGACGCCCCCGCCCCGACCGATCAGGTGCAGGCGCTGCAGGCGGCCGAGCGTCTGCGCACCGCCGATTCGACCGTGATCGTCACGCTCGGCGACCGAGGAGCCGTGTGGACCGGACCCGAGGGCGGCGGACAGGTGGATGCCTACGAGGTCGATGTCGTTGACACGACCGCCTGCGGCGATTCGTTTGTCGGCACCCTGGTGTGGGCGCTGTCCGAAAACATGGCTTTGGCGCAGGCGATGAAATTGGCCAGCGCGGCTGGTGCGCTTACCGCCACGCGCGCCGGCGCGCAGCCTTCGCTGCCGGATTTGAATGAGCTGCGGCGTTTCGCTTCGATCTGAAGCGCGGCGGCTGATAACGGTGGGGCAGTGCCCCTAAATCAGGAGGAGTACCTATGAAAACGCAACAACGCAGGTTCATTCGCGGCTGTCTGTTCGCCGTCGCATTCGTCTTCGGCGCAGTTCCCATGGCCGCTTCGGCTGCGCAGCAGTACACCTTCGCTCTGCTGCTGTCCACGCTCAACAATCCCTATTTCGTGGCAATGAAGAACAGCGCCCAGGCCGAGGCGGACCGGCTGGGCGTCAAGCTGCTGGTGCTCGACGCCAACAACAGCTCGACCACCCAGGCCAATCAGGTGCGCACCGCCATCGCGCGCAAGGTCGACATGCTGCTGATCAATCCGACCAGCGCGACGGCCATGAGCCCGGCTGTGGAAGAAGCCAACCGCGCGGGCGTGCCGGTGATCTTCCTCGACCGCCGCACGGACAAGGGCAAGGCCCTGGACTTCTTCGCCTCGGATAACGTCGATGCCGGCGCCACCGCCTGCGATTTCATCGCCAAGCGTCTCGGTGGAAAGGGTGATATCGCCATTCTGCTAGGCGTGCCCGGCGCTTCGGCGACCAACGAGCGTACCCGTGGCTGCGACGAGGCGCTCAAGGCGCATCCGGGCATCAAGGTGGTGGCCAAGCAGACGGCCAACTTCAACCGCCAGCAGGGTCTGGACGTCATGCGCAACATCCTGATCGCCCATCCGACGGGCCTGCAGGCCGTGTTCGCCGAGAACGACGAAATGGCGCTGGGTGCCATCCAGGCCCTGCATGCGGCCAATCGTGCCGCCGGCGTAGCCGTGGTCAGCATCGACGGCACGCCCGACGGCCTGGCCGCGGTCAAGAAGGGCGAGATCGCGCTGGACGTGGCGCAACAGCCCGCCCTGATGAGCAAGCTCGGCGTGATGGCCGGCTACCAGTACCTGCACAGCGGCGTGCCCTTCGTGGCCGTACCTTTGCAGCTGCACATCTCCGGGAAGTAAGCGGTGACGGCGCAAGTTGCCGCAACGGCGCAGCAGGAGCCCCCGCCGGGGGCTCCTGCTCTGCTCAGCCTGCGTGGGATAGGCAAGCGTTTCGGGGCTGTCGAGGCGCTCAAGGGAGTGGATCTGGACGTGCGCCCGGGAGAGGTCGTGGCGCTGCTGGGCGATAACGGCGCGGGCAAGTCGACCCTGATAAAGGTCATCGCCGGGGCGCATCCGCCCAGCGGTGGCAGCATGACTTTCGGGGGGCAGGTCGTGCGCCAGTTCGATCCGAGGCATGCCCGCGAGCTGGGAATCGAGACGATCTACCAGGACCTCGCCCTGGCCGAAAACCTGGACGTCAGCGCCAATATATTCCTGGGACGGGAGATACGCCGCACGCGTCTGGGCCTGCCGGTGCTGGACGATGCGAGGATGCACCGCGAAGCGGCGCAGGCCCTGGATCGTCTGGGCATCCACATCCCCGATCTGGGCCAGGCGGTGGGCGAACTCTCCGGCGGCCAGCGTCAGGCGGTGGCGGTCGCCAGGGCGGTGTACTGGCAGGCGAAGCTGGTGATCATGGACGAGCCGACCGCGGCGGTTGGCGTCGGCGAACACGAGGCCATTCTGGAACTCATCACCACGCTTGCCGAGAGCGGCGTCGCGGTCATTCTCATCACGCATACCATGGCCGACGTTTGGCGCGTGGCCAACCGCATTGTCGTGCTTACGCGCGGCGGCAAGGCGCTGGAAGGTTCGCCGGCGGAACTGGGCGAAGACGCGGTGGTCCGGTCCATGCTGTTCGGGAGGCAAGGCAAATCATGACGGTCGAAACGAATACGCTGGACGCCGAACGCGGCGCCTGGCTGAAGCGCCTGAGCCGCATCGCCATCAACAACGGCGTGCTCATCGGCTTCGCGGTGCTGGTGATCGGGCTGTCGCTGGCAACGCCGTATTTCCTCACCACGGCGAACCTGTTCAGCATCCTGGTACAGGGCGCGCCGTTCGTGATCATGGCGGCTGGCGAACTCGTGGTCGTGCTGGTGGCGGGTATCGACTTGTCGGTCGGTGCGATGGCGGGGCTGAGCGGCGCGGTGGCCGCGGCGCTGATGAGCTCCGTCGGCGTGCCCTGGCCGGTGGCCCTGGCGGTGGCGCTGGCCTCCACGACCGCGGTCGGTGCCTTGCAGGGCGCGGCGATCAACTACCTGCGCGTGACCGACTTCATCGCCACGCTGGCCGGCCTGTCCATTTTCACCAGCCTCACCCTGATCGTGACTCAGGGCAATCCCATCGGGATTGCCGCAGACGGTTTCAACGCTCTCGGGCAAGCACGGTTTCTGCAGGTTCCGGCGCAGGTGTGGATTGCGGTGGTCGTCGTATTCGGCGCCTGGGTGTGGCTTGCCAAAACCGCTTCCGGACGGCATCTGTACGCCGTGGGCGGCAACCGCATCGCAGCGTACCGTTCGGGCATTCGCGTACGCTTGCTGCGCACGCTGGCCTATGCCTTCAGCGGTCTGTGCAGCGGCGTGGCGGGCATCATCTTCGCCGCGCAGTTGAGCAGCGCCGATCCCAATGCGGGCCGCGGCGACGAGCTGACCGCGATCGCGGCGGTGGTCATCGGCGGCGTCAGCCTGTTCGGCGGGCGGGGTTCGGTGTGGGGCGCGGTGATGGGCGCGTTGCTGATATCGACCATCCTCGACGGTCTCGTGCTGCTCAACGTGTCCCCTTATTACACCGAATTGGTGCAGGGATTCGTGATCCTGCTGGCGGTCATGCTCGACTACCTCAAGCGACGTCACGACACGGTGTAAAGCCGCTCCGTTGGGCGGACGTCCGGCGGCGACGTATCTGCGCCGCCGGCCCCGGCGTCTGTGGCAGGCTCTCGCCCGCCTCGGTTTCGTTCAAGTATATTGAACACCGTTCCGGAACGGCGTGCGGACCGGGACGCCGGTCCAACTTTCAGGATGCCGATATCCTTGCCTGACAACTGCGAGCCCCGGTCCTTCGATTCCCCGTGGTGGGTCTACGTGCTCGAATGCGCCGACGGCACGCTGTACACCGGCATTACCACCGATGTCCGACGCCGGCTTGCGCAGCACAATGGCGAGCTTGCGGGCGGAGCCCGCTGCACGCGGGCGCGGCGGCCGGTGCGGCTGGCCTATGCCGAGCCGCAGGCGGATCGCAGCGCCGCGTCGCGGCGGGAGGTTGAGATCAAGCGGTTAAGGGCCGGGGAGAAGAGGGCGCTGGTTGCCGGTTGGGATGGGAACGTGTGAGGTGTTTGTGCGGTTGTTTTGTTGAAACTCGCTGGTTGAGTCTTGGGTTTGATCTCGGGAGTAAAGCAACGGCGGGTATTTTTGAGTTTGCGTGGATGGAATCAGCGTTTGCGGTTTTGGTCTTGTGTGAGTGAACACAGGATACTATCTGGCCATGGTGGCCTATTTCGTGCGCGATTCGAGGTATGGAGCATCTCTCTGAATAGGTGACGCGCCCGAGTACCTTTCTTTGCACGCCCAAAGAAAGGTACGAAAGAAAGGCGCCCGAAAGGCCTTGACCCTGACGGGCAGACCTCGAGCGCACACCCCGTCACGGGGCACCGCAGGCACTTGCCATCCTGGCAAAGCCTGCTCGGGCGGCTTCCCTGCCGCCCGACCCCGCGCCGGGGCGCACGCTCGAGGCAAGGCCAAACGGGAACCGGTACGTCAAAACAGAACGGCCCCCAAACGTCTGAATGTCTGAGCCAGCTTGTTCGGAGTACTTCGCTGTCGGATTCGCGCTGTTTTGACGTTCAGTCCCCCCTTGATCGCTTGCCTCGCGGGCGTGCGCCTGGGCGGGGATGGCCGGCAGGACGCCGGCCAAGCAGCCCTTCGCCCGGATGGCGAATGGCTGCGAGCCCCGTTCAGGGCGTGCGTTCGCGAGGTTGCCCGCAGGGACAAGCGATCCTGGGGGTGCGTTTCTTTCGCCGGTTTCTTTGCGCATTTCAAAGAAATCGGCTCGGGCGCGTCACCTCGATCAATCGAATCCCCATGCATTGAATCGCGCCCGAAACAGGTCACCCAAGCCAGCAAATACGCCGCTCTCAGCCACGTAAGATCAAAATCGCACGCGCCAATTCACTTCCGACCGTTAACCAAGATGCTGCCCAAAGTCACCAAAGGACATCCCCAAGCCCGCAGCGGTTCTTTCCAGCCCCCACTCATGCGACAATGCGCACCTTTTGCACAAGCGGACATAATCTGCGCCCGGCGACCGCAAGTGTTGCCAAGCCCCGCCCAGAGCGTCCCTA
>CAVVUY010000043.1:0-23746 GCA_963751375.1 uncultured Gammaproteobacteria bacterium | reverse complement strand
CAACACCCTGCGACCATGCCGCTCGTCACTATCGGGATCAACCACAAGACCGCACCACTCGACGTTCGAGAGAAAGTGGTCTTTGCCCCGGAGCAGATCAATACCGCCCTGCACGAGCTCATCGACCTGCCTGGACTGCGCGAAGCGGCGATCCTGTCCACCTGCAACCGCACCGAACTCTACTGCAATCTGCAGGAATCGACAGCCCACGAGCAGATCATCGACTGGCTGGGAAACTACCATCAATTCGACGGCCAGAGCCTGCGCCCCTACCTGTATCAGCATGCCGATGCGGAGGCGGTCAAGCATACCATCCGCGTGGCCAGCGGCCTGGACTCGCTGGTGCTCGGCGAGCCGCAGATTCTGGGCCAGCTCAAGACCGCATACGGCGCCGCCAACGAAAACGGCACCCTGGGCAAGCACCTGCGCCGGCTGTTCCAGCACGCCTTCGCCGTCGCCAAACACGTACGTACCGACACCGAGATCGGCGCCAGCGCGGTGTCGGTGGCCTTCGCCGCAGTCAGCCTCGCGCGGCAGATCTTCGGCGACCTCGGCGAACAGCGCGCGCTGCTGATCGGCGCCGGCGAAACCATCGAACTGGCCGCGCGTCACCTGTGCGGCAACGGCCTGCGCGAAGCCATCGTCGCCAATCGTACGCCGGAACGCGCCGCACGCCTCGCCGCCGAAATCGGCGCCAAGGCCATCGCTCTGCCCGACATTCCCCAGGTTCTGTACCAGGCGGACATCGTCATCGCCTCCACCGCCAGCCCGCTGCCGATCCTTGGCAAGGGAGCGGTCGAACGCGCCATCCGCCAGCGCAAGCACCGACCGATGTTCATGGTCGACCTCGCCGTGCCGCGCGACATCGAAGCCGAAGTCGGTAGCCTCGACGACGTCTACCTCTACACCCTGGACGATCTCGAAGAGGTCGTCGCCGGAAATATCGCCTCGCGGCGCGAGGCGGCCGAGCAGGCCGAAGAAATCGTCGCCGCGCAGACCGAACACTTCATGGGCTGGCTGCGCTCGCAGGATGTGGTCAGCCTCATTCGCAGCTACCGCGACCGTGCCGAACGCACCCGCGACGACGTGCTGCACAAGGCGCAGCGCCAGCTCGCCCAGGGGCGGTCGCCCGAAGAAGTGCTCGCGTTCCTCGCCGAGACGCTGACCAACAAACTCACGCACGAACCGACCACCGCGCTCGATCACGCCGCCCGCGAGGGCCGTCTCGAACTCATCGCCGCCGCCCACGAGCTGCTGCACCTGCCCCGCGACCAGAACAAACCGTGAAAGCCTCCATCGAAAACAAGCTCCAGGCACTGGTCGAACGCCATGCCGAAATCTCGGCCCTGCTCGCCGAGCCCGAGGTCATCGGCGAACAGGACCGCTTCCGCCGCCTGTCCATCGAATACGCCCAGCTCGAACCGCTGGTCGCCGACTATGGCCGCTACCGCGCCGCACGCGACGACCTCGCCGCGGCGCAGGGCATGCTCGAGGAAAGCGACGCCGAAATGCGCGAACTGGCGCGCGAGGAAATCGACGACGCCGAGGCGCGCACCGAGACGCTCGAGGCCGAACTCAAGCGCCACCTGATCCCGATCGACCCCAACGACACCCGCAACTGTTTCCTGGAAATCCGCGCCGGCACCGGCGGCGACGAGGCCGCGCTGTTCGCCGGCGACCTGTTCCGCATGTACGCCCGCTATGCCGAACAGCGCGGCTGGCGCATCGAAACGCTGAGCGAAAACGAAGGCGAGCACGGCGGCTACAAAGAAGTCATCGCCCGCGTCATCGGCCAAGGCGTGTATTCGCGGCTGAAATTCGAATCCGGCGCCCACCGCGTGCAGCGCGTGCCGGCCACCGAATCGCAGGGCCGCATCCACACCTCCGCGGCCACCGTGGCGGTCATGCCCGAAGTCGACGAGGTCGAAGCCCAGGACATCAATTCCGCCGACCTGCGCATCGACACCTTCCGCGCCTCGGGCGCCGGCGGCCAGCACGTCAACAAGACCGACTCGGCGATCCGTATCACCCACCTGCCCAGCGGCATCGTCGTCGAATGCCAGGACGAGCGCTCGCAGCACAAGAACCGCGCCCGCGCCATGAGCCTGCTGGCCTCGCGCCTGCTGGAAACCGAACGCAGCAAACAGGCCGCCGAACAGGCCGCCGCGCGCAAGAGCCTGGTCGGCAGCGGCGACCGCTCCGAGCGCATCCGCACCTACAACTTCCCGCAGGGCCGCGTCACCGACCACCGCATCAACCTTACCCTGTACAAGCTCGACGAGATCATGGCCGGCCAGATCGACGAACTGATCGAACCGCTGATCAGCGAACACCAGGCCGACCAGCTCGCCGCACTCGGACTGGAATGACCGGCCAGCGCATCGACGCGGCGCTGGCTAGCGCCCGCGAACGCCTCGGCGGCGTTGCTGAAGCGCCGATGCTGGAAGCCGAACTGCTGCTGGCGCACGTGCTGGACAAACCGCGCACCCACCTGCGCGCCTGGCCCGAACGGCTTCTGAGCGATGAGCACCATGCCGCGCTGGACGCCCTGCTCGCGCGCCGCACGGCCGGCGAGCCCCTGGCCTACCTGCTCGGCCGGCGCGAGTTCTGGTCGCTGGACCTCGAAGTCGCTCCCGGCGTGCTGATCCCGCGCGCCGACACCGAAACCCTGGTCGAACGCGCCCTGGAACTGCTGCCGGAAGGCGAACCCGCGCGCGTCGCCGACCTCGGCACCGGCTCCGGCGCCATCGCCCTGGCCATCGCCCACGAACGCCCACTGGCGACCGTAGTCGCCACCGACCGCTCGCGGACCGCGCTGGAACTCGCCCGGCGCAATGCTGCACGGCTGAACCTGCGCAACGTCGAGTTCCGCCATGGCGACTGGTGCGCTGCGCTCGGCGCGGAAACATTCGATCTCATCGTATCCAATCCGCCGTACATCGCCACGGGCGACCCGCATCTCGAACAAGGCGATCTGCCGCACGAGCCAGCCGAGGCGCTGGCCTCCGGCACCGACGGCCTGGACGACCTGCGCCATATCGTCGACTGCTCGCGCCGACATCTGCAGCCAGGCGGCCACCTGCTGCTCGAGCATGGCCATACCCAGGGCGAAGCGGTGCGCTCGCTGCTGCACGCAGCCGGCTACGCGGACGTTCTCACCCACCGCGACCTGGAAAACCGCGAGCGCGCCAGCGAAGGTCTACACTCAGGCTTTGCAGACCACCGAACACCTCCAATCTCTGGAAATCCCAAATGAACGACCAGCAACTGCTGCGCTACAGCCGCCAGCTCATGCTCCCGCAGCTCGACTACGCAGGGCAGGAACGCCTGTTGAAGTCGCGTGCGCTCATCGTCGGGCTCGGCGGACTCGGCTCGCCGGTGGCGATGTATCTGGCCGCGGCCGGCGTCGGCACGCTGATGCTGGCCGACTACGACAGCGTCGACCTTTCCAACCTGCAGCGCCAGATCGCCCACACCACCGCCACCATCGGCCAGTCCAAGGCCATCTCCGCCGGCGCCGCAGTGCAGTCGATCAACCCGGACGTGGAAGTCGAATGCATCGACGAACTGCTCTCTCCGCGCGAGTTCAAGCCTTACGTGGAAGCGGCCGACATCGTCATCGACTGCACCGACAACTTCGTCGCCCGTTTCGCCCTCAACTCCCTGTGCATGGAAACCGGCACGCCGCTGGTATCCGGCGCCGCCATCCGCTTCGAGGGTCAGGTCACGGTCTTCGATCCGCGGCGCGAAGACAGCCCTTGCTACCGCTGCCTGTATCCGGACGACCTGGAAGACGAGGAAACCTGCAGCCGCAACGGCATTCTAGCGCCGGTGGTCGGCATCATCGGCACGACCCAGGCCACCGAAGCCCTCAAACTGCTTGCCGGCATCGGCGAACCCTTGTGCGGCCGCCTGCTGCTGCTCGATGCGCTGCGCATGGAATGGCGCTCGATCCGGCTCAAGCGCGACCCGGCATGCCCGGTCTGCGCTCAGCGAAACGCGCTGGCACCGCACCGCGCCGTCAGTATTTGACCGCAACGGTGGGCGAACCCGCCCGCCGTTGCGCGGTCCAACATGCCGGAAACCATACCGGACACCCCGCTCATGGACGAACCGCATCTGATTGTCGTGCGACACGGCGCCACCGCCTGGAGCGAAGCCGGCCAGCACACATCGCATACCGACCTCGGCCTGACCGCCGCCGGGCTCGCCGAAGCACAGTGCCTGCGTCACTGGCTGCAGACGAAAAATCCGGCCCAGGTTTGGTCCAGCCCCTTGCGCCGCGCACGCGAGACCGCCGAGGCCTGCGGCTACCCGCACGCGCAGACCGTCAACGAACTGCATGAGTGGGACTACGGCGACTACGAGGGCCTGACCACCCCACAGATCCAGCAACAACATCCCGGCTGGACGGTTTTCGAACACGGCGGCGCGGGTCCGTTGGGCGAAACCCCCGAACAGGTCGCGCGAAGAGTCGACAAGCTGATCGAACGGGTGCTCGCGTCCCCGACGTCGCCCATTCTGGCCTTCGCCCACGGCCATCTGCTGCGCGCGCTGGCGGCCCGCTGGATGGAACTGCCCATCGGCGCCGGCGAGCGTCTCGCGCTGAACTCCGGCGCCATCGGCCTGCTCGGATTGAGGCACGGCCGACGCACCGTGCTTGGGTGGAATATCCGGCATCCGGAGTAGCGGCCCGGACGCTGCGTGCGTCTATGGCACCTGAGCTAAGCATTCGGCTTTTAAACGTAGGTTGGGGTAAGCGAAGCGCACCCCCAACGCGTCACCGATTCAAACCGAAAGAACCCAGATCGCGCCAGGCCAAACCATCACCCCAACGCCGCCTGCAACTCGTCCGCCAACACGCCGACCAATTGCGCGGCGGACAGCTCACGCGCCAGACCGGCGCCCTGGCCGGCCCATAGCGACATGAACTCCGTGCGCCCCTGCGCCGTCGCCGCGCGGCGGATTTCGCCGGTCAGCGCGTTCTGCACCGGGTAGGCCGGCACCGCCGCTCTCGGCATCGCGCAGCTCGTCCATGAAGGCGTTGACGATCCCGCGCGCCTGACGCCCCGAGAACACGCGCGTCAGCCGCGTGGCGTCGTCGCCGGCCTCGCGTATCGCGGCCTTCCACGTCGCATGAATGCCCGACTCCGGACAGCACAGGAAAGCCGTACCGAGCTGCGCGGCCTGCGCGCCCAACATCAGCGCCGCGGCGATGCCGCGCCCGTCCATGATCCCGCCGGCGGCGATGAGCGGCACGCGCAGCGCTGCCGCCGCTTGCGGCAGCAAGGCCATCAGGCCGATCGACGACTGCTCGAAATCGCCGAGGAAAGTGCCGCGATGCCCTCCGGCCTCGCTACCCTGCATGCACACCGCATCCGCCCCGGCCTCCTCCCATGCCAGCGCCTCGGCCACGGTGGTCGCCGTGCCCACCACGAGGCTGCCCGCGGCGCGAAAACGCGCCACCGTCGCCGAGTCGAGCACGCCGAAGGTGAAGCTCGCCACCTGCGGCGCCAGCCCGATCAGCGTCTCGATCTGCGCGCGGTTGTCCTCGCAGAAACGCTCGGGCGTCGCCGCCGCCGACTCCAAACCCAGCGCGGCGCGGTACGGCGCCAGTCGCGCCTGCGCCGAAATCAACTCGGCCGGCGTCGGATTGGGCGTGTCGAGCACGAACAGATTGACCCCGAACGGACGGTCGGTCAGCTCGCGTATCCGAGCCATGCCTTCCGCCATCGCCTCGGGCGAGAGCATGGCGGCGGCATAGGAGCCCAGCCCGCCGGCATTGCTTACCGCGGCGACCAACTCGGGCGTGGTGGCGCCGCCTGCCATCGGCGCCTGGATGACGGGCAGTTCGATACCGAGGGCGGCGGTCAGGGTGTTGGGAAACATATGCGGTCTGGAATCCTGAGTGATTGGAAGCCACATCAAATTACCCCGCAAGCCGCGCTACGCGCCCCGGGCGTTTGCGGACATTTCGTAGATCGCCAGCTCGCGTGCCCGACGCTCCGAGTCCGGATCGATCTCCGCCGGCACCGCTTCCAGGGCGGCGACGTAGGACGATGGCAGGCCATGCTCGCGAGCCCCCCGCACCACGTGCTCCTTGTACCAGTCGAAGGGCCTCGGTCCCGGCTCGGCGACGAGCGCCCGATAGGTATAGGCCTGTACTCGACCGCCGTCGGCACGCAGGATCTCCACCTCCGCCCGCTCGTAGGCCACGCCGCGGCTTTCGTAGCGGTCCAGCACCGGCAGCTCGTGCGCCGCGAAGCTGAACAGCACGCCGTGCACCACGTCCTCCGCACGGCCGGTGTGGAACGCGTCGCACTTGGCCGAACCGTCGCTGCTGCTGAGCAGATGGAACTCCAGACGGTGTGCAGGCAACGCGCCGATGCCGACGCTGCGGCTGGTGCTCAGCCTCGCGCCCAGCCTCGCGCTGGACATGTTCGAGCCGTAGGCGAAGTAATAAACGGTATCGGTCATAGAGCTCTGTCTGAACGGTGGATATGAGGGAGCTGCGGCCTAGCCATTCGACAACTGCAGCGCCATTTCATGCCACGCCATGCCACCGTGCACGGACTCGGATTCGCGCAAATAGGCGAAGCCGAATTTCTCGTACAGGCCGACGTGTCTCTCGCGGCACATTAGCTGGATGGAAGCCTTGCCGAGCCGCCGCATACGCAGGATATGGTTGTGCATCAGGATCGCCGCGATCCCCAGGCCCTGGAAGTCAGGATGCACCACCACCGACAGGATGACGTTGTGCCGCCCGGCAGGATCGTGCCCGACGAGTTCCTTGAAGGCCTCGTCGGCCATCTCCACCCGATCCGTCGATGCCGAATTGATGAAACCCACGACCCCATCCACGGTCTCGATCACCATGAAGCCTTCCGGATAGGATTCGATGCGCCGGGCGATCTTCTCCAGTGTCGCCGCCTCGTCGCCTTCGTAGGCAGTCGTTTCGATGGCATGGCAGCGTTCGGCGTCCGACGGCACGGGGCAACGCAGCGTGTAGTGCGGCAGTAGCCGCAGCCCGGTGCGCTTCATAGCTCGGTCCGCACCTGCCACAGCTCCGGGAACAACACCACGTCGAGCATCTTGCGCAGATAGCCCACGCCGCTGGTGCCGCCGGTGCCGCGTTTGAAACCGATGATGCGCTCCACCGTGGTGACGTGGCGAAAGCGCCACAGGCGGAACATGTCCTCGATGTCGACCAGCTTTTCGGCCAGTTGGTACAACTCCCAGTGTTCGCGCGAGTTGCGGTAGACCTCGAGCCACGCCGCCTTCACGCCTTCGCCGGCCTCGTAAGGTCGGGTCCAGTCGCGCTCACGGTGCGACTCCGGAATGTCCAGCCCCCGGCGCGCCAGCAGACGCAGGGCCTCGTCGTACAGCGACGGCGCCTCGTACTGCGCGCGCACCGCCGCGAGCAGGTCATCGCGGTGCGCATGCGGACGCAGCATGGCGGCGTTCTTGTTGCCCAGGGCGAACTCGATGCAGCGGTACTGCCAGCTCTGGAAGCCGCTGGAGGCACCAAGGTAGGGGCGCAGCGCGCTGTACTCGGGCGGCGTCATGGTCGCCAGCACGTCCCAGGCCTCGACCAGGTGCTCCATGATGCGGCTCACCCGCGCCAGCCCCTTGAAGGCCGGCGGCAGATCGTCGCCCGCCACGTAGTCGATGGCGGTGCGCAACTCCTGCAGCATGAGCTTCATCCACAGTTCGCTGGTCTGGTGCTGAACGATGAACAGCAGCTCGTTGGGATCGGGCGAAAGCGGATGCTGGGCGTTGAGCACGGCGTCCAGGGCGAGATAGTCGCCATAGCTCATGCTGGCGGAGAAATCGGTCTGTGCACCGTCCTTGGAAGGATCGTAGCCGGGTTTCTGATGATCGCTCATGATCCGCTCCTCAGGTCACAGCGTTGCGCTGCTTGAATTCCGGCTTGCGCCATTCGCCGCTTTCGAGCACCTGCACCAACTGCTCGACCGCATTCCACACGTCGGCAAAGCCCAGATAAGCGGGCGTGAAACCGAAGCGAAGGATGTCGGGACGTCCACCGTCCCCTGCACGGAAATCCCCGATCACGCCGCGCGCGATCAGCGCCTGCACCATCGCGTAGGCACCCTCCGCGTGACTGAGGCAGACCTGCGAACCGCGCCGCTCGGGCTCGCGCGGCGACACCAGGGCCAGGCCATGTCCCGCGCAGCGCTCCTCGACCAGGCGGGCGAACAAGCCGGTAAGCGCCAGCGACTTGGCTCGCAGCGCCGCCATCCCGCCCAGCGGCTCGGCCGCCAGCAGCGTGTCCACGCCGCAGTCCAGCGCCGCCAGGCCGAGGATGGACTGCGTGCCGCACAGATACCGCGAAATGCCGGCGGCCGGCCGGTAGTCGGGCGTGAACTCGAACGGCGCTGCATGTCCCCACCAACCGGACAAGGGCTGCCAGAAGCGGTCGACGTGCTGCGGATGCGCCCACACGAAGGCCGGCGCGCCGGGCCCGCCGTTGAGGTACTTGTAGCCGCAGCCGATGGCGAAATCCGCCTCGGCGCCGAGCAGATCCACCGGCACCGCGCCGGCGCTGTGCGCCAGATCCCAGACCACCTTCGCGCCGGCGGCATGCGCCGCGGACGTCACCTCGGCCATGTCGTACATCGCGCCGGTGCGGTAGTTGACGTGGGTGAGCATCAGCACCGCCACCTCTTCGTCCAGCGCCTGCGGCAGCTCGGCCGGATCGTCGATCAGGCGCAGCGTGTAGCCGTGCTCGCGCGTCAGCCCCTGCGCGATGTAAAGATCGGTCGGGAAATTGTCGCGCTCGGAGACGATCACCCTACGCGCGGGGGCGTCCTCGCGCTGCATCTCCAGCGCCGCGCTCAGCACCTTGAACAGGTTGATCGAGGTGCTGTCGGTAGCGACCACCTCGCCCGCGCCGGCGCCGATCAGCCGCGCGATCTTGTCGCCCGCCTTGGCCGGCAGGTCGAACCAGCCGGCACTGTTCCACGAACGGATCAGCCCCTGCCCCCACTCTTCGCGCGTCACGGCCTGCAGCCGCTCCGGCGTCGCCCGCGGCATGACGCCGAGCGAGTTGCCGTCGAGGTAGGTCACGCCCTCCGGCAGCTCGAACTGTTCGCGCAGGCCGCGCAGCGGATCGTTCGCGTCCAGCGCGCGGCAGTCGTCCAGGCTGCTCACCGCGTCCAGTGCTTCTTCGTTGATCATATTCATCGGCAGGATGCTCCGTCCCGAATCTGACATTACGTAGTGCCCGAACCAACGCGGGCTGGGCGCCAAGACTAGACGGGAGGGAGAAAACTTGCCAGTACGTACCCGATGCCGCAGTTCCAATCCGCTTGCTCAGTCCGCCCTCGGCGCAAGCGCGCGCGCCTTGACCACAGCAGGCTTCAACACCAACCACAACGCCACACCGATCATCCCTCCGCCCAGCGCATAGCCCAACGACAGGCGTTCGTGCAGCAGGAGCCAGCCCCAGAACACGCCGAACAGCGGAATCAGGAAGGTCACGGTCAGCGTGCTCAAGGCACCGATTTCGGCAATGAGGCGGAAGAACAGGATGTAGGCGAAGGACGTGCACAACAGTCCCAGCGCCAGCATCGACAGCCACACGTCGGCACCGACCAGCGACCAGGCGACGGGGGCACTGTATGTCTGCCAGGCCATGAACGGCAAGAGCGCCGACACGGCCCCGAGCTGGGTGCCGAACGCCACGACCCGATTGTCGATATCGCCGTGGTCGGAAATCAGGCGTTTCGTCAGATACCCCGCAAAGCCATAACACAGGGTGGCGACCAGACAGGCCATAACGCCCAGAATCGTCGCCGCATTCATGGCCACAGGCCCCGTTTCGGTAAGCACGAACACCCCGCTCAGGCCCAGGGCCACGCCGGCCAGCTTCTTAGGCGTGACCTGCTCGCCGAAGAACGAACCGCCGATGATCACCCCCATCAACGGCGTCATGGCATTGAGAATCGAACTGTACCCTGCGGGAAGTACCTGCGCAGCCAGCGAATACATCAGGAACGGCAGTCCCGACGTAATGGTGCCGATCGCCAGCACGACCTTGAATCGCCCCGCGAACGCCAACGGAACGCGCATCACCGCCAGCAGCGCGAGCAGCCCCAGCGCACCGAGTGCCACGCGCCCGAACGCCGTAGGTATCGCGCCGAGCACCGGCGCGGAAACGCGCATAAACAGAAAGCTTCCGCCCCACAGGGCGGCGAGCAGCAGCAAATGGGAGAAACTCTTGAGGTTCATCGGGACTCAGCGCCTGTGGATGTGCTCGGGATTCTGGCGCCAAGGCGCACGCGGCACACTCCGTTTTCTGCTCTTAAAATTCAGCCCGCTGTCGCGTCTGAACGAATTCCTCGCGCCATCCGAATACCGCCCGTGCGCGTGAGTGCAACCGGGCGGTGGATCGAGCTGACCGCGCCGGTTGGCATGTTACCTCTCCACGAAGACAAAACGCTGAAAGATCCGGCCTGCGCACCTGGATTTTCACAACCGGCCGATATGCCGGCGCGACACGACATACCGTCCTAAGCTCTACCCACCGCGTCATTCGCGGCGAGAAACGTCGGCGTTACCTTGACTCACGTGGCCACCTCCTCTTCGCTGCGGGCCTTGCTGCTGGCAGTCTCCGATCTACCGCTGAAGGTGGATGCCCAGCGGCTTCTGGCCCGGTGGCGCGAACGGCGAATCACGAGCGCGGGTAATAAGTGACGCCGCACCCACAGCGCATTTCAGACCGCCTGCTATGCACCGCCATCGCCGAGAGCGATGGCGGTGCTGCCGGCATCACGCGCTGAACCCGGCTTGCGCGGCTGCCACGATCAGGTTCGCTGCCCGTCGGCCAGCTCCCGCAGTTCCTGCAACGCCACTCCCAGCATAGGCAGATCGACCTGCGCCGCGGCCCGCAGTTCGTCCAAGGTGTTCTGCACGCGGGTCACGGCGGCGGCGTTGGCCTCGGCCCATCCGTCGACCTGGGCGGACACGTCCGGCACGTCGTCGCCCGCAGCGCTGAGAATGCGCATCGTCAACAACCGCAGGCGGACATAGAACTCGTCCTCCAGACCGTTGCGGTAGCGCTCCTGCCAGGAGTCGGCGACTTCGTAGTGAACCAGCGCTCCGCGGAGCCAGTCCAGGTTGAGGCGCGTACCCACACGGAAATAGACTCGGGCCGCCCTGTCGAGCGGCGCCTCGGTACGGGTGCAGGCCTTGACCAGATCCAGGGCCGAGTAGAGGGGATTCAGATTGACGATGCGGGCAGCGAGTTCGGGCGGAACGGCGCCGCGCACCAGGTCGTCGACTTCCGACTTGAGCCGCACCTGGTCGGGCTCGGGCAGGATGTCGTCCAAGGCGTTCGCCAGCGCCGAGACTGCGGGCGCGAAGCGCTGGACCGTATCCTCGATGACCAGCGGCGTTTCGAGGTTGCGCAGCATCCACAAGGTCGCATGCTCGTGCAGCTGGCAGATCGCCTGCAGCATGCGGTTCTGGGCCTGCGCGGACACCTGGTTGTCGAGCCGATCGATGTCGTGCCAAAGCTCCTGCAGTCCGTAGATATCGCGTACCGCCAGATACGCCCGCACCGCTTCGGCGGTCTCCGCCCCCGTATTCATCCGCACCCGGAACAGGAACGTGCTACCCATCCGGGACACGATCCGGTTCGTCAGCGCGGTGGCCGTGATTTCCCTGCGCAGCGGGTGCTGCAACAACTGGGCGCCGAAACGCTCCTGTATCGGCTTCGGGAAATACCGCACCAGCTCGCTGGCCGCGTATTCGGATTCCACCAGTTCCGAATGTAGCAAGGACTCGTAGGCGCGAATCTTCGCGTAGGCCAGCAGCACCGCGAGTTCGGGCCGCGTCAGCCCCTGCATCGCCTTTCGACGTTCGGCCAGCGCCTCGTCGTCGGGCAGGCCTTCGACACGGCGATCGAGCGCACCCTCCCGCTCGAGATCCCGCATGAACCGGACATGCTCGTCCAGCATTTCGGGCGCACGCGCCTGCATGAGGGTGATGCCCTGGGTCTGGCGATAGTTGTTTTCCAGGACCAGGTTCGCGACCTCGTCGGTCATGCCGACCAGCAGCTTGTTGCGCTGCTTCATGGTCAGGTCGCCGTCGTCCACGACGTGATTGACGAGTATCTTGATGTTGACCTCGTGGTCCGAACAGTCGACGCCGCCGGAGTTGTCGATCGCGTCCGTGTTGACGTGTCCGCCCAACTGCGCGAATTCGACGCGCGCCGCCTGCGTTATGCCCAGATTGCCGCCTTCGCCGATGACCTTGCAGCGCAGCTCGGGGGCGTCCACGCGAACCGCGTCGTTCGCCTTGTCGCCGACATCCGCGTGGGTTTCTTCGCTGGACTTGACGTAGGTGCCGATGCCGCCGTTCCACAGCAGGTCGACCGGCGCCTTGAGGATCGCGCTGATCAGGTCGTTGGGCGGGAGGCGTGTCGCATCGATGCCCAGCGCCTCGCGCATTTCGGCGGAGACGGGGATGGACTTGGCGGTCCTGGGCCAAACGCCGCCGCCCGCGGATATCACGGCCGCGTCGTAGTCGCCCCAACTGGAGCGGTCCAGGGCGAAAAGGCGCTTTCTCTCCTCGTAGCCGGCCTTGGCGTCCGGATTCGGGTCGACGAATACATGCCGGTGGTCGAAGGCCGCCACCAGACGCGTATGCGGCGACAGCAACATGCCGTTCCCGAACACGTCGCCGGACATGTCGCCCACGCCGACGGCGGTGAACTCCTCGCTCTGGATGTCGCGGCCGAGCTCGCGGAAATGCCGCTTCACGGCCTCCCAGGCACCGCGCGCGGTGATGGCCATCTTTTTGTGGTCGTAACCGGTCGAGCCGCCCGACGCGAAGGCATCGCGCAGCCAGAAGCCGTATTCGCCCGCCACCTCGTTGGCGAAATCCGAAAACGTGGCCGTGCCCTTGTCCGCCGCGACCACCAGATAGGGATCGTCGTCGTCATGGCGTACCACGCGCTCCGGCGGCACCACGGCGCCTTCGACGATGTTGTCGGTCAGGTCGAGCAGGCCATGGATGAAGGTGCGATAGCAGTCGAGAACCTCTTCCTGCATGGCCTGCCGTTCCTCGGGCAAGCGCTTGCAGACGAACCCGCCCTTGGCCCCCACCGGCACGATCAAGGCGTTCTTGACCATTTGCGCCTTCATCAGGCCGAGCACTTCGGTACGGTAGTCTTCGCGCCGGTCCGACCATCTCAAACCGCCTCGGGCAACCTTCCCGCCCCGCAGGTGCACGCCTTCCACCCGCGGCGAGTAAACGTAGATCTCGAAGGCGGGAACGGGCTTCGGAATATCCGGGATCAGCGCGGGGCGCAGCTTCAGCGACAGGTAGTCCCGCGGATTCTCGTCCACGAAGGTGCTGAAGTAATTCGTCCGCACCGTGGCCTCCATGGCCGCCAGCAGACGCCGCAGAATGCGGTCCTGATTGAGGCTGGAAACCTCGTCCAGATCGGCCTCGATCTGTTCCTTGAGCTTTTCGGCCTTGCGTTCGGCCGCGCCGGCCGGATCGAAGCGGGCGTGGAAGAACCGGATCAGCGCCTTGGCCAGATGCGGATTGTCGGCCAGCGTCTCCTGCACGTAGGCCTTGCTGAACGGCATGCCCGCCTGTCCGAGATAGCCGGCATACGCGCGGAGAATGACGATGTCCCGCCAGGGCAGGTGCGCCGTCAGGATCAGCCGGTTGAAACCGTCGTCGTCGGCGCGGCGCTGCCAGACGGCGGTGAAAGCCTCCTGAAAATTGTCGCGCACGCGCTCGGCTTCCAGCTGCCCGGCGCCCGCATAGGAAAGCCCGAAATCGTGTATCCAGCATGGCGTGTCGTTATGGCGCTGCACGTCGTACGGCCGTTCGTCCACCACGCGCACGCCCATGTGTTCGAGCACCGGAAGAACGTCCGACAGGATGATCGGATTCGCCGCCTGATACAGCTTGAAGCGAAGCATGTCGTCCGGGGCTTCCAGTTCCCGGTACAGGCTGATGCCCAGATCGCTCTCCGCCTTGAGCGCCTCCAGGCGCTCGATGTCGTGCGCGGCCGCGCGGGGACTGGTGTCTTCGCGGTAGGCGGCGCTGAAGCCCGCACCGTAGCGCGCGAACATGCGGTTCCCGTGTGCCTCGCCGTAATAGTCGGCCAACGCCTCTGCCAGATCGTCGGTCCAGGACCGCAGCGTCAGCGCCAGGCGGCGCTCCAATTCCGCATGGTCGTACTCCGGGCGGCCCGGTTCCACAAGCCGCAGAATGAAGTGAATCCGCGCCAGCACCGACTCAGACACCTGGACGGAGAACTCCGCGGTCTGTGCGCCGAAGGCGGTCTTGAGGATCTCCTGCATCGCCTCCCTGACGACGGTGGTATAGCGTTCGCGCGAGGCATAGACGAGGCAGGATACGAAGCGTTGAAACGTATCGTAGCGCACGAACAGCCGCACTCGTTGACGCCCCTGCAGGTTGAGGATTCCTCGGACCGTTTCGTACAGCTCGTCGGTGGACGCCTGGAACAGCTCGTCGCGGGGATGCTCCTCCAGGATGTTGATCAGGGCCTTGCCGGCATGGCTGTCCAGGCGCAGCTTGGCGCGATCCAGCACGGCCTGCAGCTTGTTGCGCAGAATGGGAATCGAGCGGGGGTTGTGGCTGTAGGCCGCCGAGGTGAAAAGCCCGAGGAACCGGTGCTCGCCAACGACCACGCCCTTTTCGTCGTAGCGCTTGACGCCGATGTAGTCCATGTAGCCCAGCCGGTGGATGGTGGAGCGCGTATTGGACTTGGCCAGGATCAGCGGCTCGGGATCACGCGCCTGTTTGCGGACCGCGTCGGGCATGGACGCGAAACTCTGCGACAAGGATTCGCCGCCCGTTTGGCGCAGCAGCCCCAGGCCGCTGTCCGCGACCACATGGAGCTCGTCGCCCTTTCTGCTGCGGCGCAGGTCGTACCGGCGATAGCCCAGGAAGGTGAAGTGATTGTCGCGAAGCCACCTGAGAAAGGCCGTGACCTCGCTCAAATGGGCCTTGTCCACCGGCGAGGCGCTGACCTCCAGTTCTTCGATCGCCTGGTCCATCTGGGCCGCCATGGGGCGCCAGTCCTCGACGGCGACGCGAACGTCCTGCAGCACCGTCGCGATCTCCCGGTGGATTGCCTCGATCTGCTTGCGTTCCGTCTGCCGATCCACCTCGAAATGCATCCAGGCTTCGTGATGCGGACCCTCGACGGTACTCTCGGCCAGCAAATCGGTGACCTCGCCCTTGCGGTTTCTCACCGTCGCGACGATGGGATGGATGATCAGATGGATGGTCAGCCCCAGATTGTTGAGCGCCATCGACACCGAATCGACGAGAAACGGCATGTCGTCGGTGACGATCTGCACGATGGTGTGATTGCACTCCCAGCCGTTCTGCTCCGGATCGGGGTTGTAGACGTGGATCTGGCTCTGCCCCGGGCGACAGACGTGCCCGAGCGTCCAATGCGACAGCGCGGCGCCGTAGAGGTTTTCCACCCGGCTGTGCGCGATGTCTTCCGGCGGGACGTCCTCGTAGTACAGACGCACGAAACGCTCGATGGTATCGGCCTCGTTCTTGCGCCACCGCTCGCGCACCCGCTGCGCCGCGGCCTCCACGACTGCTGTCCGTCTTTGCTCATCCGTGATTTGCTTCATGGTCGATTTCCTCGGTCCAAGCTGACAGGGACAAAGCCCTGCGCTTTCGTTCTTATGTCAGTAGGAATTACGCCTATCGGCGCTGCCCGCTTCCCCGCGGCGGCGCGAGACCGGGCGAAATGTTCCGGCGCGATGCGCGAAGGCGGATTTCTGCTCGTCATGCGAGCCGGTTTCGTCATCATCCCGATTGCGGACGACCGCAGGATCGTGCCCGCAATCGGATCGCGGGATGAGCGTTTCCGGCGCGGCGCGGAAAACGCGCTGCCCGGAACCGGGGCGGCAAGGTTGGAGAGCGGAACGATCGACTGTCGGCCTCATGCGTAGCGCCGAAGCCGGGGACGACAGATTGGGATGGTTGTCGGCATGCGATTATCGACTGTCGGCCCGTGCAATTCCGGACTCGCGCAGACCACACCGAGCCGCCTGATCGGTGTCTTCCTGAAGGCCGATAGCCCTGCGGATGGTCAGCTGCATTTCACTACGGTCATGTAGGTGTTGTTTGCGTACTAGTGTAGTCCGTTACACGCGCAATCATGCGGGGGAACGCGTATAGATCGGCCGTCGGCCGCAACGGCCTTGGCGTCTTCACGCCCCCAAGCAAGAGGAACGGCTACATAGGTGCGACCCGCCACGGCCAAAACGCGCAATTGTAAGGCCGGGGATGTCCGGACCGACCAATCCGGTGACCAAGCCATCGGACCTTCGGCATGCGGTATACGCTCTTTTTTCTGATTTTGCTTTTCGCGCCGCTCGCGAACGCCGCCCCCGTCGCCGGCGCCCCGCCGATGCCACAGTTCACCGGCGAGCGTCCGCAGGACTGGCTCAACAGTCCGCCGCTACGCCGCGAGGAGTTGCTCGGCAAGGTGATGCTGCTCGACGTCTGGACCTTCGGCTGCTCGAACTGCTACCGCTCCATCCCCTGGCTGCACACGGTCGAGCGGAAGTTCGCCGGCAGGGCGTTCCGGATGATCGGCGTCCATTCGCCGGAGTTCGATTACGAGAAGAGCCGCGGCCGGCTGGCCGCCAAGATCGCCGAATACAAAATCGGTTACCCGATAATGATGGACAACGACCTGGCGTACTGGAACGCCTTGCACAACCGTTACTGGCCGTCTTTCTACCTGGTCGACAAACAGGGCCGGTTACGGTTCGTGCACGTCGGCGAAACCCATACCGGCGACCGTCAGGCGCAACTGATCGACCGGGAAATCGCTCGACTGTTGGCCGAGTGATGCTGGCGGCGCCCCGGCCGGCACGGCGACCGGCCGGATGCCCTGATCCCGGTTTTCATGCCGCATTTGCGCCGAGTTCGAAGGGGAAGATGGCCCGGGATAGGCAAGAAGCCAAGAGCCGGCTGTACGCTCTTGAGCACAGGGAATCGTCGCGCTTAAACAAACCTGCGATATACGGATTTGAAACCTTGCAGAAGCCCGCTCAGAACGAACAACAGCGGCCAGGCGTACCAGTACGGGATCATCAACGCCTGACTCAGGCTGAGGTGATCCGATTCAGGTATTTCCTCGAGCGCATGCAGGGCTCGATCCGAAAAAGGCATCAAGACGGCAAGCAAGCCGATAATTCCGGCAATGATCAACATGATATGTCCTCCTGAAAAGTGGACCATAAAGATGTTGAGTCATTGTAACTCTAGTCGCGTAGGGAATAGTTTGGTATTGGATTGTGATTTTTTCGACTAACCGGTAGTCGCCTTTTGCATAGCGCAATTCGCTCAGAACGCCACGAAGACCGGTGCGCGGTGAACGGAGCGGTCGACAGCGTCGGAGTTGTGTCGAGCCCGCCGCTACACGAGGCGGCAGCTGATTTCACGATACGTGCAGAAGGGACGTCGCCGACGAACTCAGGCGCCTTCGCCGTCCACGCCCAGATCCCATTCCTGGCGGTTTCGACCGCCCTCCTTGGCGACATACAGAGCCCTGTCGGCTCGGCTCAGGAGTTCCTCGATCCGCCGGTCGGAGAGCTGGCTGGAGGTTGCACCGATGCTCACGGTCAATCTCACGCGCGATCCGCCGGGAGCGGTCAGCTCCATCGCCTCGACCCGCGCCCGGAATCGTTCCGCCGCCTCCGAGGCTTCGCGCACGCCGCAGCGCTCCAACACCACGCAGAACTCCTCTCCTCCCAGTCTGCCGAAAAGGTCGATTTCGCGAAGCTCGCCCTGGACGGTATCCGTGAAACGCCTGAGCACCTCGTCGCCGTAAAGATGTCCATAGCGGTCATTGATCCGCTTGAACCAGTCCAGATCGACGATCAGCAGCGCGAGCGGCTGGCGATGCCTGCGCCAGCGCCGCAATGCCTGCGTGGCGTGTTCCAGGAAGGTGCGGCGATTGGAAATGCCGGTCAGTTCGTCGGTGGCGGCCAACTGGCGCAACAACCGCTCCAGCGTCACGCGCTCGGTAATGTCGCGCATGACGCCCTCGACGGCGATGTAGTTGCCATCGTCGTCGAACAGCGCATGCGAGCTGAAGGAAGCGTCCACCAACTCCCCGCCCTTTCTCACCAGGCGCACGTGGTAATCGGAGACCTGACCATTCGCAGCCAGTTGCTCGACCAGGACCTGCCGCTCGCTCGGATCGGCATAGAAAATGGTGGAATCGCAACCCATGACCTCTTCGGGGCGGTACCCGAGCACCCGCTCCACCGCAGGGCTGGCCATCAGCACCTTGCCCTCGGCATCGATGCGGTAGTAGATGTCCGTGGTGTTCGCGAACAAGCGGCGAATGTTGCGCTCGGTTTCCTGCAGGTGGGTGTTGAGACGCCGACGCGTGATGTCCATGAACACGATCCAGGCGGTGCCGTCCGTCCCGTCGCCGGCCGCACTGCTCATGGTGACGGCGCGGAGGTTGCCTCGGCAGGTACGGATCTGACACTCGACGCCAGGTTTGGCGCCATCCAGACGTCCGATTCGCCTCAACAGGACCGACAGCCGCGCGCGATCGAGGATATGGATGAAATCGAGCGCCGGCCGGCCCAGCACCTGCTCGGCGTCATCGGCTTCCAGAATCGAGAGCGCAGCCGGATTCGCGTAGTCCAGCAACTCGCCGTCGAGCCTGACCACGCCGGCCGGCAGGTAACGCAGAGCTTCGTCGCCGGCCACGAGGAGTTCGTCGGTATCTATCTGCATTTGGCGACGAATCCCCGCATAGCAAGCACCAGTATCCGGGCAGCCGCGCCGCCAACCGAAAAAGGAAAACCACAATCTTAACGCATCAATCGGCGGTCGATGGCGATGCCAGCCGCATTGCGCAAGATCGACACCAAGCACGGGCTCGGCCAAATAGCGCGACCGATCCAACTATGCTTATTCCCTGGGCCTGACCCGGAACAGCGAACGGCCTAACATATTGCCCTCTGAAACACGCATGGAAGCCGACACATGACCACGACCGTCATTCAAGAATCCGATCTGGTGGAGACCATTGCCGCCGCGCTGCAGTACATCAGCTACTACCACCCCGCCGACTACATCCAGCACCTGGCGCAGGCCTACGAGCGCGAGGAAAGCCCCGCGGCACGCGACGCCATCGCCCAGATCCTGACCAACAGCCGCATGTGCGCCGAGGGCAAGCGCCCGATCTGCCAGGACACCGGCATCGTCAACGTGTTCCTGAAGATCGGCATGGACGTGCGCTTCGAAGGACTCGGCGGCACGCTGCAGGACGCCGTCAACGAAGGCGTGCGCCAGGGCTACCTCGACCCCGACAACAAGCTGCGCGCCTCGGTGCTCGACGACCCGCTGTTCGCGCGCAAGAACACCCGCGACAACACCCCCGCGGTGCTGCACGTCGAGCTGGTGCCGGGCAACACCGTCGACATCACGCTGGCGGCCAAGGGCGGCGGCTCGGAGGCCAAGAGCAAGTTCGCCATGCTCAACCCCTCCGACAGCCTGGTCGACTGGGTGCTCAAGACCGTGCCGACCATGGGCGCCGGCTGGTGCCCGCCGGGCATGCTCGGCATCGGCATCGGCGGCACCGCGGAGAAGGCCATGCTGATGGCCAAGCAGGCCCTGATGGAAGACATCGACATGAGCGAACTGCTCGCCCGCGGGCCGCGCGACAAATACGAGGAACTGCGTCTCGAGCTGTACGAGAAGGTCAACGCGCTGGGCATCGGCGCCCAGGGCCTGGGCGGCCTGACCACCGTGCTCGACGTGAAGGTCAAGCACTTCCCCTGCCACGCGGCCAACCTGCCGGTGGCGATGATTCCCAACTGCGCCGCCACCCGCCACGCCCACGTCGTGCTCGACGGCAGCGGCCCGGCCTACCTGGAGCCGCCCAGCCTCGACCTGTGGCCCGACGTGCACTGGACGCCCGACGGCGAGAAGAGCCGCCGCGTCAATCTGGACACGCTGACGCCGGAAGAGGTCGCCTCCTGGAAGCCCGGCGAGACGCTGCTGCTGTCCGGCCACATGCTCACCGGCCGCGACGCCGCGCACAAGCGCATCGTCGACATGCTGGCCAAGGGCGAAAAGCTGCCGGTGGACTTCACCAACCGCGTGATCTACTACGTCGGCCCGGTCGATCCGGTGCGCGACGAGGTCGTCGGCCCGGCCGGCCCGACCACCGCCACGCGCATGGACAAGTTCACCGAAACCATGCTCGCCGAGACCGGGCTGATCGCCATGGTCGGCAAGGCCGAGCGCGGCCCGGCGGCCATCGAGGCGATCCGCAAGCACAAGAGCGCCTACCTCATGGCGGTCGGCGGCTCCGCCTACCTGGTGTCCAAGGCCATCAAGGAATCCCGCGTGGTCGCCTTCGAGGACCTGGGGATGGAAGCCATCTACGAGTTCACCGTGCAGGACATGCCGGTGACGGTGGCGGTCGACTCACGAGGGCACCTCGGTGCACCGGACGGGCCCGGCAGAATGGCAGGCGCGGATCGGGAAGATTCCGGTCGTTGCTAGCTGAGTATCTGCGCCCGCGCCGTCAGTGCGGTGCGGGCGCGATTGTTGGTTATGCCCCGAACTAAAAGTCTAGCCATCATTGCGGTCGGAACAAATACGGGCAGGGAGAGGCAAAAGACAAGACCTGACCCCGATGCTGCGCGCGTGTCGAACGCCAGCTGATTTTTGGGGAATACTCCTGAGAGCGACTGGCGTCGTACCGGGAGGTGCATCGACCAGCAGATCGTGATCGGTGCCGTACCGTGCCGTCCTGATCCGAATACGCGACAGGTTTGTCGTGCGGTAACGTGCCATCGCTTCACGCACGGCGTTACGCTTGAGCTCAAGGGCAATGGACGGGCTCATTGATTGTCGTTTCGCAAATCCGGTTGAGACAATCGTAAGCGATTTGGTACGGCGTTTTACGCTCACAATCCGATCACCCGTTCCCAACTCCTTCCACCGCTTCTCCAGTCGCGCCACCGACACCGGCCGCGGAGTACCGAGTTCCTGCGCGAACAGCGACACGCGCAGTTCCTCGATCTGCCAACGGTAGTCGCGCAGCGCCTCGCCGACGTTGCGTCCGTCGCCCCAGCGCTGCTTGCAGCGCGCCCATAACGGCTCGATCTCCACGCGCAAGCGGCGGTCCTTGTCGGGCTGCTGACTGAGACGCTCTAGGCGGCGTTCGACAGCCTTGAGGTAGCGCGGCAGGTGCTGACGGTAGTCCGCAGGCGTGGCTCGGACAAAGCCAGGATAGACGAGGTGGGCTAGCTGGTCGTTGACGTCGGCGGCGGCCTCGATCCAGCTCAGCGGGACGTTGCCCTTGAGGCTCTGGCGGATGCGGTGGAAGGCGGCGAGCGCATCGTTCATGCGTTCGGCGAGCCGGGTGGCGGCGGTTACGATCTCGCTGCGCCCGGCCTCGACGCGCGCGGCGAACTCGGCCTCGCTGCGCGATAGCGGCTCGGCGAGGAACAGCTCTTCCAGCACGGCGTCGATGAAGTCGTCCTTGAGCGCTTCGCAGCGCCCGACGGCGGCGAAATGCAGGCACATGGTCTGCGCATGCGGCAGGCGCTTGTGCAGGTATTTGACCTGCTCGCGCAGCACGATGTGCAGCAGACCGAGCAGACCCTCGCGGTGCGCGGATTGCGCGCTGGCGGCACTGTCCAGCACGCGCAGGGCGACCTTGTCGCCTTCGCGCACCAGCGCCGGGTAGCCCTTGAGCGCGAGGCCGTGCTGCTCGATGTCGACGCTCTCGGGCAGATCGCCGAAATCCCAGGCGGTGATGTCGTCACGCTCCAGGCTCTGCGTGGGCATCGCTTCGAAGGTCTGCTGCACGCGGCCTTCCAGCGTATCGGCCAACGCGGACAGGTCGCGCCCCGCGGCGAGCACCTTGCCCTTGCCGTCGATGACCTCGAAACGCATACGCAGATGCTCTGGCAGCGCGGCGCGGTCCCAGGCATCCAGCGGCATGTCCACGCCCGTCATGCGCTTGAGTTGCTGCGTCAGCGCCTCGAACAGGTCGCCGCGGCCGAATTCCAGCGCCTGCGCGCAGGCGCGGGCGAAGTCCGGCGCGGGCACGAAGTTCTTGCGCAGCGCCTTGGGCAGTCCGCGGATCAGCGCGGTGAGCTTTTCCTCCAGCAGGCCGGGCACCAGCCATTCGCAGCGCGCGACGTCGACCTGCTTGAGCGCGGCGAGCGGCACGGTCAGCGTCACGCCGTCGTCCTCGCCGCCCGGCTCCAGGCGGTAGCGCAGCGGCAGCGACAGGCCGGCGCCGGCGGCGAGCTGATCGGGGAAGCGCTCGGCGGTGATGTCGTCGGCGCCGTGCTGCATCAGCGCTTCGCGCGTCAGGTACAGCAGCTTGGGGTTCTCGCGCTCGGCCTGCTCGCGCCAGCGCTCGAAGGCCTTGCCGTTGTTGATGTCGGCCGGCACGAGGCGATCGTAGAACTCGAACAGCACGTGTTCGTCGACCAGTATGTCCGGCCGGCGGGCCTTGGCCTCCAGCTCCTCGACCTCCTCGATCAGCTGCGCGGTTGTGCACGAGAAAGCCGCCTCGGCTGCGAAACTCGCCGTAGACCAGGGCGTGGCGGATGAACAGCTCGCGCGCCTCGGCGGGATGGGTACGCGCGTAGTCGACGCGTTTGCGCGGCTGCACGATCAGGCCGTAGAGCGTGAGCTGGTCGAAGGCACCGACGCGCGCGGGGCGCTGTTCCCAGTGCGGCTCGAAGATGTGGTGCTTGAGCAGGTGCGCGCCGAGCTGTTCGATCCATTCCGGCTTGATGCTGGCGACGGTGCGGGCGTAGGTGCGCGCGGTCTCGGCGATCTCCGCGGCCATCAGCCACTTGGGGCCGCGCTTGTGCAGACCGGAGCCGGGAAAGATATGGAACTTGCGGTTGCGCGCGCCGAGATAGGCGTGCTTGTCGCGCTCGTCCTCGGACTTGAAGCCGACGTGCGAGAGCAGGCCGGTGAGCAGCGCGCGGTGGATGGCATCGTACTCGGCCGGCTGCTGGTTCTCGCGGAAGCCCATCTCGGCGAGCTGACCATGCAACTGGCGGTAGGTCTCGCGCCACTCGCGCAGGCGCATCCACGACAGGAACTCGCGTTGACAGAGCTTGCGCAGCTGCGACTTGGAGTGGTGCTTGGCCTGCTCGTGGTAATGCTCCCAGAGCTTGAGGTAGGCGAGGAAGTCGGAGCGTTCGTCGTGGAAGCGCTTGTGCGCCTCGTCGGCGGCCTGCTGGCGGTCGGCGGGACGTTCGCGCGGGTCCTGCACGGCCAGCGCGGAGACGATGACCAGCGCCTCGCGCAGCGCGCCCTCGCGCTCGGCGGCGAGCAGCATGCGGCCCAGGCGCGGATCGACCGGCAGCCGCGCCAGGCGCCGGCCGATGTCGGTCAGGCGGTTGTGCGCGTCCACCGCGTGCAGCTCTTCGAGCAGCAGATAGCCGTCCTTGACCAGGCGCGGATCGGGCGGATCGATGAACGGGAAATCAGCTGATCGATGGATGATGATTGATGATGATGATGATGATGATGATGATGGATGGCCACCAGCGTGCCTCGACCTGCCTCCTCCTGAACCTCGTCGCTGCTGGTGGCCATGGCCGTGGCCATGGAGAAGAGAGAGAGAGAGAGAGAGAGAGAGAGAGAGAGAGAGAGAGAGAGAGAGAGAGAGAGAGAGAGGGAGGGAGAAAAAAAA
>CAVVUY010000042.1:0-21866 GCA_963751375.1 uncultured Gammaproteobacteria bacterium | reverse complement strand
CCTGATCCTCCTGCAGGTAGTAGTCCGGGACGTCGCTCTCGTCGAACCGGTAGTACGCGAGCTTCTTGCCGTCGGGCGACCACCACATGGCCGTGCGCTGCCCCAGCTCCTCGCCGTATACCCAGCTCGCCGTGCCGTATTTGATGCGCTTCGCCACGCTGCCCCCGGTGGTCACCGCCACTTCGTGGCCCCCGTCCACGGTCTTGATGTAGACGTTGCGGTCGCGGTACACGGCCTCGTGGGTGCTGTCCGGCGACATGGCCGACGCGAATTGGCGCCCGCGTTCCGGACCGCCACGGCGGAACCGCACCGCTCGTTCCGGCGCCTCGCCCAACCGGGTCGCGCCCCCCGCTGCGAGGTCGTAACGGTACCGCTGCCCATCCCGTGCGTACTCGAAGCTGTTGCCGTCCTCGGCCCACTCGACCCGCAGGCCGCCGGACGTCATTGCCCTCACGGCCGGGGGGATCTCCTGGCGCATCCGCTCGTAGCGGGTGTGCCCCGGCATCTCCTTGATGAACTGCTGTGCACCGAGGGGAAAAGCCATGGCAGGCCCCGCGGGGAGCGCCAAGGCTGTGGCCAGGCCGAGGGGGAGAACGAGGTCCCGGAGCGGACGGGGGGTGCGGTTCATGGCCGGCACGGTCGGTTCGAGGAAGCCGGACGCGCCGTCGCGGCGCGCCGGGCTGCGCCAAGGTCAGGCGAGGGGAGGAGGCCCGCAAGCTCCCGGGGGTCAACCGCAGCCGTGCGCCCCGTGCGCCCCGTGCGCGCGGCCATGGCGGCGATGTAGGCGGGATCGTCGTGATAGTGGTTGATGAAGCGCAGCTCGGGCACCCAGCGCCAGTCCTTCAGCACGTCGGCGACAGCATCGAAGATGGAGCCGGTGGTGGAGCCGGAATATTGCGGGTACAGCGGCAGTACGATGAGGCGGTCGGCGCCGGCATCACGCAGGGTTTCCAGCGCCGAGGCGATGGACGGCGAGCCGTAGCGCATGCCCAGGGCGACGCGCACCGGACCGTTGAAGGCAGTCTCCAGCCGGCTCTGCATGCTCTCGGCCTGGGCGCGGCTGTGCGCCAGCAGCGGCGAGCCTTGCTCCGTCCAGACCTTGGCATAGGCTTCGGCCGAGCGCCGGGGGCGGATGTTGAGGATGATGCCGTTGAGAATCAGCCACCATAGCGGGCGGGGGAATTCGACTACGCGGGGATCCCACAGGAACTCGCGCAGGTAGCGGCGCAGGGCTTCGGGGGTGGGTTCGTCGGGCGTACCCAGGTTGGCGAGCAGAACGCCGATGCGGCCCGTGTGTCCGTGTTCGAAATGGGCCCTGGCGGTATAGCGCATACGTTCAATGCCTCCGATTGAAGCGGGGCCGGGCGCCTGTGGGACGCGCCGGTGGTTTATGGTACCGGAGGTGCGGCTTCAGGTGTTGCGGGTACGCAGCGGGCTGCTGCGCGGGAAATGCGCGCGCAGAAATTCCATCTGGTCCGCCAGCACTCGGCGTCCCTGAAGATAGACGTATTCGGCGTGGGTGGGCGTGAACGGCACGGCGAGCAGTTCCATGCCGGCCTGCTCGGGCGTGCGGCCGGCCTTGTGATGGTTGCAGCGCTTGCAGGCCGTGATGACGTTGGTCCATTCGTCCTGCCCTCCCTGGCTGACCGGCCGAATGTGGTCGCGGGACAGATCACGGACGCGGAAGCGTTCGCCGCAGTACATGCACAGATTGCCGTCGCGGCGGAACAGGGCGGTGTTGTTAAGTGGCGGAGTGTAGTCGATGTGCCGGCGGCGGTGGTTGCCGTAGGTGGCGATGATCGAGTTGACGTCGATGCGGGTGCGCAGGCCGGTCAGAGCATTGATGCCGCCGCGCAGGGTGTAGAGAAGGCTGCCGCAGGCATAGGCGACCTGTCCTGCGTGGTACAGGCGTACCGCATGCTGATAATCGATCCATTCCAGCGGCATGCCGGCAGCGTCGGCACGCAGCACCATCTGACCGAAGTCCATACCGCTCAAGTCCTTCTCTCGCGGGCGACGATTGCATTAATGACACGCCAGACGTCAATACGCAATGCATGGTTTTATGACAGTCGCGTCGTATGTGGCGCCCAAATGGCCGAGGGATTTGCTGGGGCATTTCTATGAATGCGGTGAATGGGCTAGGATAAGGGTCTTTTTGGACTTTTTAGGGGCAGAACCCTGCCTCATGCATGGGGGATTCAAGACGATGCCGATCAAACTGGCCGTACCCAAGGAGTCAGCCGCCGGCGAACGGCGTGTCGCCATGGAGCCGAGCACGGTCAAACGCCTGACCGACCTCGGGGTAGAGGTCCTGGTGCAGAAGGGCGCGGGTGCCAATGCGTATTTCCCCGACGCGGCTTTCGAGGAGGTCGGCGCGCGTATCGTCGGCACGGCCGCTGCGCTGCTCAAGGAAGCCGACCTGCTGCTCAAGGTACAGGGGCCGACAGCCAAGGAGATCAAGGCGCTGCGTGAAGGTGCGGTGATCGTGGCCACGGTGCACGGGCATCGCCAGCCGGAGCTGGTGGCGCAGATGCGCGACGGCAAACTGACCTGTTTCGCGATGGAGCTGATTCCGCGCATCTCGCGTGCGCAGTCCATGGACGTGCTGTCCTCGCAGGCGGCGGTGGCCGGTTACAAGGCCGCAATCATGGGCGCCGATCTGTCCTGTCGCTTCTTCCCCATGCTGACCACCGCGGCGGGTACCATCCGTCCGGCCACGGTGCTGGTGATCGGCGCCGGCGTCGCCGGCCTGCAGGCCATCGCCACGGCGCGCCGACTGGGCGCCATCGTGCAGGGTTACGACGTGCGTTCGGCCACCAAGGAACAGGTCGAGTCGCTGGGCGCGAAGTTCGTCGAACTGTCGATCAAGGCCGAGGGCGAGGGCGGCTACGCGCGCGAGCTGACCGACGAGGAGAAGGCGCAGCAGGCCGAGGAGCTGGCCACGCACATCGCCAAGGCGGACGTGGTCATCACCACCGCCGCGATTCCGGGACGCCCGTCGCCGAAGATCATCAGCCAGGCGATGGTCGAGGGCATGAAGTCGGGGGCGGTGATCGTCGATCTGGCGGCCGAGGGCGGCGGCAACTGCGCGTTGACCGAGCCGGGCAAGACGCTCGACCACGGCGGCGTGATCGTGCACGGCCCGCTCAACATCCCGAGCCAGGTGCCGCTGCACGCGAGCGAGATGTACGCCAAGAACCTGTTCAACTTCCTGCAGCCGATGCTGGCCGAGGGTGGGGAGTTCCAGCCGGATTACGAAGACGAGGTCATCGCCAAGAGCCTGCTCACGCAGGACGGCGCCATCATCCACGAACCGACCCGCGAAGCGGTGGAAGGAGCGGCATCATGATCGAGGGTTTCGTTGCACTGTATATCTTCATGCTGGCGGCATTCACCGGCTACGAAGTCATCTCCAAGGTGCCGGTGATCCTGCACACGCCGCTGATGTCGGGCTCCAACTTCGTGCACGGCATCGTGCTGGTCGGCGCCATGGTCGCGCTGGGTCATGCGCAGACCGGCCTCGAGCAGTTGATCGGCTTCGTCGGCGTGTTGCTGGCCGCCGGCAATGTCGTGGGCGGCTATGTGGTGACCGAGCGCATGCTCGAGATGTTCAAGACCAGCGGCAAGGGGGGTAAATGATGGACTTCGTCGATCCAGGCCGCTTATTTCGTCGCGGCCGTACTGTTCATCTACGGGCTCAAGAAGATGAGCTCGCCGGTAACGGCGCGGCGCGGCATCGTGTGGGCCGGCATCGGCATGCTCGTGGCCGTGCTGGTGACCTTCTTCCAGCCCGGGCTGCAAGGTTTCGGCAACTATTTGCTGATGTTCATCGCCATTGCCATCGGCGGTGGCGCGGCGTGGGTGTCGGGCAAGCGCGTGGCAATGACCGACATGCCGCAGATGATCGCCCTCTACAACGGCATGGGCGGCGGCGCGGCAGCTGCCATCGCCGCGGTGGAGCTGATCAAGCACGATCCGATGCCCCAGACCCTGCAGCTCATTGCCGTGCTCGGCGCGCTGATCGGCACCGTGGCCTTCTCCGGATCGCTGATCGCCTTCGGCAAGCTGCAGGGCATCATGCGCAAGACCTTGCGCTACCCCAGCCAGAAGATCGTCAACATGACGGTGTTCGGCGTGACCGTGCTGTGCGGCGCGGTCATCGGCTTTTCCGGCACCGAGTACTCGGGTCTGTTGCTGTTCCTGTTCTTCGTGCTGGCGCTGGCCTTCGGCGTGATGATGACCGTGCCGATCGGCGGCGCCGACATGCCGGTGGTCATCTCGCTGTACAACGCGCTGACCGGGCTCGCGGTCGGCTTCGAAGGCTTCGTGTTGGGCAATCCGGCGATGATGATCGCCGGCATCGTGGTCGGCTCGGCGGGTACGCTGCTCACCCAGCTCATGGCCAAGGCCATGAACCGCTCGCTGGCCAACGTGCTGTTCAGCAACTTCGGCGGCAGCGGTGCTGCGGCGGAATCGGCAGAGGGCGTCACCGGCAGCCTCAAGCCGATCGAGGCCAGCGATGCGGGCGTCATGATGGCTTATGCCAACAAGGTCATCATCGTGCCCGGTTACGGCATGGCCGTGGCCCAGGCGCAGCACAAGATCTGGGAGTTGACCCAGTTGCTGACCGAGCACGGCGTGACCGTCAAGTTCGCCATCCACCCGGTGGCGGGGCGCATGCCCGGGCACATGAACGTGCTGCTGGCCGAGGCCGGCGTGCCCTACGACATGATCTTCGACCTCGACGAGATCAACGACGAGTTCGCCACCGCCGACGTCGCGCTGGTGATCGGCGCCAACGACGTGGTCAACCCGGTCGCGCGCACCAATCCCGACAGCCCGATCTACGGCATGCCGATCCTGAATGCCGACAAGGCCAAGAACGTCATCGTCATCAAGCGCGGCCAGGGTGCCGGGTTCTCCGGCGTCGAGAACGCGCTGTTCTATGCCGACAACACGCGCATGCTTTACGGCGACGGCCAGAAGGTTGCCGGCGAGCTTATCCAGACCATCAAGACGCTGTGATCGTCTCCCGCAGCGCCGCCTGTTCGGCGGCGTTGCGGCCTTCCCATCTCGAGATTCCTAGCCGACGCACGTTCCGCACGTTTGCGGTGCGCCCCTGCGGCGCTGCGCGACCGTTTCGTCCCGGTGTGGCGCGGAGGTTGGTGTCGTGGGCGGAAATCGTGCTGATTTAAGTGCAAAATCTGCACCCGGAGCGTTATGTTTCCGACGATTATGCACAAGGCGGGCCAGCTGTTAACAAATCTTGCCAGGTCTGTCCAGAGGGTGACGCCGATCTGATGCCAATTAGTTATCTTGTTGATTTTGTTGATAATATAAAGGTGATCAATTCTTGAGCACTTTAACAAAACTGTAGTAATGGCGGGCGCGGGACGTAGATTTCATCAAGCTATCCACAAAGTTATCCACAGGTATTGTGGATATCGGAGAAAATCGTTGCAGACACGTTGGGTTAGGCCGAATAGTGACAATCCATGTGAAGAGTCGCAGCTAAGTGTCGCCCCCTGACGACATCATTCGAGTAGCGGTTCCGATCCCCCTGCGCGAAGCGCTCGATTACCTTCCGCCGCGGGACGCGGACGCCCCTGCCGCACAGCCGGGCATGCGGGTCCGCGTGCGCGTCGGGCGGCGGCAATTGGTCGGCGTAGTGTTGCAGGCCGGCGTGCGCAGCGCGCTGCCGCGGCAGCGTCTGCGCCCCATCGAGGCCGTGCTCGACGACGAGCCGCTACTCGATGTCCCGACCCTGGAACTGATCCGCTTTACGGCCGATTACTATCACTATCCCGTCGGCGAGGTCGCGGGCGCGGCCTTGCCGGAGCGCCTGCGCAACGGCGGTGAGGCGCGCGTTGCGGCGATCGAGCGGTGGCGTGTGTGCGAGGGTTCCACCCCGGAGCATGCCGAGCTGAGCCGGGCCCCGCGCCAGCGCGCGCTGCTCGCCTTCATGCTCGAACTGCACGCGCAGGGCGAGGACTTGGACGCGGAGACCCTGACGCCGTTCGGAGACGGTTGGCGGCCTCTGCTGCGCAATCTGCTCGACAAGGGTCTGGTCGAGCGGCGCGAGGACGAAGGCCTGCCGCCGGCGCCGGGCGGCGAGCGGCAACCCGAACTGCATGCCGAACAGCGCGACGCGGCGGATGCGATTTGGCCTGCCGGAGATACGCCCGGCTATGCGCCCCATTTGCTGGAGGGGGTGACCGGCAGCGGCAAGACCGAGGTCTATATGACCCTGATCGAGCGCGCGCTGGCCGCGGGACGCCAGAGTCTGGTGCTGGTGCCGGAAATCGGTCTGACGCCGCAGCTTCTGGCGCGTTTTCGCCGGCGCTTCGCCGTGCCCATCGCGGCGCTGCATTCCGGCCTGGCCGAGGCGCCGCGCCGCGATGCCTGGCTCGCGGCCCGCAGCGGCGAGGCCGCCATCGTGGTCGGTACGCGCTCGGCGGTGTTCACGCCGCTGCCTCGGCTCGGCCTGATCGTCGTCGACGAAGAGCACGACGCCTCGTTCAAGCAGCAGGACGGCCTGCGTTATCACGCCCGCGATCTGGCCGTGTGGCGTGCGCGGAGGCAGGACGTACCGATCGTGCTCGGCTCGGCCACGCCGTCGCTGGAGACGCTGCACCATGCGCTCAAGGGCCGCTACGCGCACCACCGGCTGGTGGCGCGCGCCGGCGGTGCCCGTCCGCCACAGCTGCGCATCATGGATATCCGCCACGGCCGCCTGGACGCCGGTCTGTCCGCACAGCTGCTGAGCGCGGTGCGCGAGCGTCTGGAGCGCGGCGAGCAGGTGCTGCTGTTCCTCAACCGGCGCGGTTTCTCGCCGGTGATCATCTGCCACGAATGCGGCTGGGTGGCGCAGTGTCCGCGCTGCGATGCGCACATGACCTATCACGCCGCCTCGGCTCGTCTGCGCTGCCACCATTGCGGCCACGAGGAGGCGGCGCCGACGGCATGTCCGGCCTGCGGTGCGCCGGAACCCAAGCCGGTCGGCCAGGGTACGGAGCGGGTCGAGCAGACGCTGGCCGCACAGTTTCCGGACGCCGGTCTGCTGCGTATCGACCGCGACACCACGCGCCGGCGCGGTGCCCTGGACGCCTCGCTGGAGGCGGCGCACAGCGGACGCTTCCCGCTGCTGCTCGGCACCCAGATGCTGACCAAGGGGCATCATCTGCCCAACGTCACCCTGGTCGGCGTGATCGACGCCGACCAGGGGCTGTTCAGCGCCGACTACCGGGCGCACGAGCGCCTGGCGCAGCTGCTGGTGCAGGTGGCCGGCCGTGCCGGACGCGAAGAACGTCCCGGCGAGGTGATCATCCAGACCCACCAGCCCGAGCACCCGCTGCTGCATACGCTGCTCGGCGGCGGCTATCGCGCCGCGGCGCAGGTACTGCTGAGCGAGCGCGAGATGACCGGCATGCCGCCCTATACCTGGCTCGCCGTGCTGCGCGCCGAAGCCGCACAGAAGGAGGCGCCGATGCGCCTGCTCAGCGCAGCGCTCGAACTGTTCGATACGCTGCGCAACGGCGCCGTCGACCTGCTCGGGCCGGTGCCGGCGCCGATGGAACGCCGCGCCGGCCGTTACCGCGCCCAACTGCTGCTGCGTTCTCACGAACGCGCCGCCTTGCACAATCTGCTCGCACAGGCGCTGCCGCGCCTCGAGTCTCTGCCCGAGGCGCGGCGTGCGCGCTGGTCGTTGGATGTGGATCCGGTGGATCTGTACTGAGGCCGGATCAGCTACGCCGTCCACGCTCGATCGGGCTGGCGACGATCGCGTCCACCACCGTCTGCGGCATGGCCTGCGCTTGGTAGGTTTTGCCGGTCAGGCGAGTCCACTCGCTGCTGAAGCCTCGCAAGTGGTTGCGCGAGCCGCGTTCGAGATTGGCGTAGGCGCGCCGTAGCATAGCGTCAGGTGCGGTCTTGGCGGCTTTCTCGAGGTCCATGATGTCGACTTCCTCGATCAGGCCCGCGGCCTGCAGCGCATCGCCGGCGCTTTTCTCCGTGCGCGCCTTCAGCTCGGCGTACAGTTTGGCGAGCCGGGCGTCGGTGAAACCACCGCGTGCGTTCGGGGCGGCAACCGGGTCGCTCAGACCGTAATAGGCGAGCATGCGACCCATGATGTACATATGGCGCTGTTCTGCCTGTGCTACGCGGGCGAATACCGGCAATCCCCATCGGGCGTATGCCTCTTGGTACACGTCGCGCGCGAGTTTCTCCTCTTCGCGCATGTAGCTCAGCTCTTGCGCGGCCTGCGCGCTTAGGCCGGTGGCGGCGCTGGCGCTTTGGAAAGCAAGGCCGGTGCCGGTCGCCGCGGCGGTGGCGAGTACTGCGGTTCCTCGTAGGAATTTGCGTCTGTTCATGTTGATGCCCCCTATATTTCAGTCGCTATCTTCGTTCTCAGTATTCAGTGGGCTAGGGTGAAGTAGGGTGTCGATAGCGTAAGAGTGGGTAAATGGGGGAATCGACTGAGTACAGTTCTCGAATTTTGGGGCCTGTTTCGTGCGCGAAGTCGGCCTCGGCACATTGGGAGGCTGACCCGGTCAACCGTCACCATCGTCATTCGGTCCGAGAGCCTGCAAACTCCCCCCGACAACACGATATGCCTGCCCGAATCCACGCACGAACCGCCCCGTCTCAGGCGTGAGTCGAAACAGCCGGAAATCGGGTAGGCTGCGGAGTACGTCGACGACGGAACCGAAGCGCTCGCCGAAGGCGGTCAGATAGCCGTCCCAGTCGGCCGTGCCGCCACCGATCTCCTCCACCGTGCAGCTGTGGCTGAGTCGGCGGCGGGCGAATATCTGCAATGCGTCGGCTTCGTCCTCCACCAGCAGGATGCCGACCGGTCGGCCCGTGGCGAGATGGGCGGTGTGTGGCGACAGGCCGCTGACGAAGACGCAGTAGCGGCCTCGGGCGTCGCGCACGAAGGGCGCAGGGCTGGCCTGCGGCGTGCCGTCGGCATCCAGGGTGGCGAGGATCAGCGAACGGCAGCGGCTGCGCAGTGCGTCCAGATCCGTTTCCGGGTGGGGATCGCGCTGCACGGCTGCCTAGCCCCGCTGTTCCAGCCAGGCGCGCGCTTGGTCGGCCAGTTGCGACGCGGCTTCGGGATTGCTCAGCAACTCGCGGGTGGCGGCAGCCAGGCTTTCGACGTCGTCGGCCGTACGCACGACGCCGGCTTCGACTGCAGCCTTGACGGTCGGGTCCTGCCGGTGCGGGCCGACCAGCACGGGCTTGCCGGCGAGGATCGGCGTGACGATATCCGGGGTGGTCGTGGCGTCGTCGCTCAAGGTGCCGCCGGGGATGACGAGGCCGGCGCAGGCGTAGAAGTCGCGTACCGGCTCGGCTTCCTCGATGAAGTAGACGCGATTGTTCTTGGGCACCTTGGAGGTGAACAGGCGGCTGTGGCGTATCGTGGGAAGGCTGTACTTGATGGCCTCGCGGTAGACCGGCTCGTAGCGTTCCGGATCGGCGGGCGTGAGCATCATGATGGCGGTCTGCTTGCGCAGGATCTCGAAGAGCAGGCCGTAAGCCTTGGCCTCCTCTTTTTCGCTGCCGGTGCAGGCCACGTAGAAGACCCAGTGCTTGCGGTCGTGGAATTCCTGGAAGCGTTCGCACAAACTGGTGTCGGGGGTGTACGCCGGCAGCATGTTGGGACTCCGAAGGGTTGTCGTGTGGAAATATCGAAATCGCAGTGTACCGGTTTGCGCGGGGCAATCCAGGCGTCCGCGGTGACGGGCGGGCGCTTGTTACAATCGGCGCCGGCGGCGATGTCGGAGAACGGTTGAATGCTGCGCAGCAGTCTGCTCATCGTGCTCGGACTGCTGGTGGCGATGCTGGGCGCGTCGGCCTGGTTGCAACATGGACAACGGCCAGCGCCGCGCGATCTGCCGTGGGCGGTCGAAGTCTTGCCCGGTGGCGGTTCGCGGGTGTTCGGCGTTACCTTGGGACAGACCACGGCGCGCGCCGTGAGCGAGCGGCTCAAGGCATTTCCGCGGATCGCGCTGTTCGTCTCGCCCAACGGTCGACGCAGCGTGGAGGCCTATTTCGGCAGCGTCACGCTGGGGATGTTCGAAGCGAGACTGGACGCGGTGCTGCACGCTTCGCCGAAGGAACTCGCCGTTTTCGAACGGCATGCGGTGGGGCGCAAGCCGATGCCCAGCGGCGCGTATCGCCTGACGTTGACGGAGGCCGATACGCTGGCGGCTTTCGAGTTGCCGATCGCCGAGCTGAGCTATGCGCCCGGCGTGCCTTATGCCGACGAACTGGTGTTGCGATCGTTCGGCGAACCGGCGCAGCGGGTGAGCTTGGGCGGCGGTAGGCGTTACTGGCTGTACCCGGCGCGCGGGCTGGTCATGTGGCGTGGCGCGGACGATGCGGCCGTGCTGCATTATGTGGTGCCGGCCGATTTCGGGCGGTTGCGTGGATTGATCGCAGGACAGGCGGAGTAGGATTTATGGATGCTTTTTGGCGACGCAAGACCTTGAGCGAGATGACGCGCGAGGAATGGGAGTCGCTGTGCGACGGCTGCGGGCGCTGTTGTCTGCACAAGCTGGAGGACGAGGACAGCGGCGAGCTGTATTTCACCGACCTGGCCTGTCGCCTGCTCGATCGGGATACCTGCCGTTGCAGCGATTACGCGCAGCGCTTCCAGCGCGTGCCGGACTGTATTTCACTGCGTGCCGAGGATGTCCGAAAGTTTGCCTGGTTGCCCTCGACCTGCGCCTACCGCCTGCTAGCAGAAGGCCAGGATCTGCCTGCATGGCACCCGCTGCTGACCGGCGATCCGGACAGCGTGCACCGCGCGGGGGTGTCGGCGCGCGGACGCTGCGTGAGCGAAACGGAGGCGGCGGACGACATCGAGGAGCACATCGTTGACTGGCCGCGCTGATTCGGGAGCACATCGATGAGTGGACGTACGGCGATCATTGGCGCTGGACTGGCGGGCGTGGTCGACGCCCTTGATCTGAGTGCTTCGCGCGAGGTCGTGCTGTTCGAACGCGAGCTGCACCCAGGCGGGCGCCTGGCGGCTTGCCGCGGCGGCGGCTTCGAATTCGATTGCGGTGCGCCGTACTTCATGGCGACGGCGCCGGCTCTGCGCGAACGCCTGCGCGACTGGCTGGCGGAGGATTTTCTCTCGCGCTGGGAGGGTTGGGCGGTCGAACTCGATCACGGCAACCTGTTGACGCGTGATCCCGGCACGGCACGCTACGTCGGCGTACCCAGCATGGCGGCGTTGGTGGCGAAACTGGCTGCGCTGGTCGATATGCGGCTTGGCGTCGACGTAGTGCAGCTGTCGCGCGAAACGGACGGTTGGTGGCTGGTCGATGCCCTGCAGCAGCGCCATGGGCCGTTCGCGCAGGTGATTTGCGCCACGCCGCCGGAGGAGACCGCACGTTTGCTGGAGTCGCATGCGCCGGAGTTGGCCCAACGGGCGCAGGCCGTGTCGATGCGTTCGCGCTGGGTGGTGATGCTGGGCTTCGACGACGCGCTGCCGGCGCCGTTCGATTCGGCACATATCGAAGGTGCGGCATTGGCCTGGTGCGGGCGCAACAGCGCCAAGCCGGGGCGGGTCGCGCGCGAGGCCTGGGTGCTGCTGGCCACGCCGGAGTGGAGCGACGCGCATGCGGATGCGGATGAGTCCGCCGTGATCGACGCCCTGTCGCAGACCTTTGCTGCAGCACTGGGTAGCGAGGTGCGCGCGGTCGTGTCCATGGCGCGCTTCTGGCGCGCCGCCGAGCCGATCAACCCGTTGGGCGAGCCGTTCCTGGCCGACGAGGAATTGGAGTTGTACGCCTGCGGCGACTGGTGTCTGGCGCCGCGCGTCGAAGGTGCGTTTCTCAGCGCCGCCGCGCTGGCGGCGGCGCTTGATACGACAGCTTTCTAGCGCCGGTTAAGCGGTTTCCGCCGGCGCCAGGATCCGCGCCGCGTAGTCGCCGTGTTCGCGCAGGTAGGCTGCGAGCAGTTCGGGGAAATCGTCGACTACCGATTTTTGTACTTCCGGCAGCGCGAGCAGAGTGTCGGACCAGGCGCGCAGGCGCGGGAATTCCTCCACCGGCATGAGGTCGGCGTGCTCGCGCAGCAGGGCGTAGCGCATGAACAGCGGCGCATAGGCGGCATCCACCAGCGACAGCTTCGCACCATTGAAGTAGGGGCCGTCGCCCAGGATGGCTTCGACCTTGGCCAGGTTGCGGTGGGCGCGATCGGATATCTCGTCCCAGGTTTCCTCGTCTTTGGCGGTGGTCAGCTGGTACTGGTCGACGATGCACTGCTCGCCGAACTGTATCCAGCCGCGGTTCTGGGCGCGCAGCAGCGGATCCTCGGGGCTGAGGGCGCCGGGCGTGACGTCGTCGATGAATTCGTTGATGATCGCCGATTCGAACAGTACGGTGTCGCCGTCCACGCGCAGCGCCGGGACCTTGCCGAAGGGCGAGATTTCCAGGAACCAGGCCGGCGGCTCGGCAAGCTCGATGTAGGTGATGTCGAAGGGAGTGTTCTTGTGCAGCAGCGTGATCACGCTGCGCTGAACGAAAGGACAGAGTTTGAAGCTGATGAGTTCCAGATGCATGAAAGTCTCCGGGTGTGCGGGCGCCGCGGTCGGAGGGGGCGCATGACGACGGTCGATGCGGATGCCGGGATGCGGCTCGACAAGTGGTTGTGGGCGGCGCGGTTCTTCAAGACCCGCAGCCTCGCCACGCAGGCGGTCAACGGCGGCAAGGTACATCTGAACGGCGCCCGGGTAAAGCCGTCGCGGCTGCTGCACCCGGGCGACGAGCTGACCATCCAGCGCGGTACGGAGCGCTACGAGATCGAAGTGCTGGGGCTCGAGGCGCAGCGCCGGCCCGCCGCCGTGGCGCAGAAGCTCTACGCTGAAAGTGAGGCGAGCCGCCAGGCGCGCGAAAGCCTTCAGGAGGAACGCCGGCTGCAGCGTCAGGCCGAGCCGGTGCCGGCACGGCGGCCGGACAAGCGCCAGCGGCGCCTGATCCGGCATTTCCGCGAGCGCGATTGAGCGGGTTGCGCCCGCCTGCTTGCTTCACGCAGTGGGAGTGCGGCGCCATTCGCCGATCCAGTACAGCAGCGCGACCAGCGAAAACCCCATGCACAGCACGCAGACGCCGTGCCAGCCGTAGAACTGGTACAGGTATGCCGACAGCGAGGAGCCGACTGCGCCGCCGAGGAAGAATCCGGTCATATAGGCAGTGGTGATGCGGCTACGCGCCTCGGGGCGCAGGCGGTAGATTTCGCTTTGGTTGGTGATCTGCGTGCCCTGCATGCCGAGATCCATCAGTGCCACGCCGACGATCATGGCGATCAGCAGTTCGCTGCCCACGTCCATCAGCCAGAAGGAAAACAGCACGGTGGCGAGGAAGGCGCCGGTAGTGATGCGCGACCAGCCGCGGTCGGCCATGCGGCCGGCGGCCGAAGCGCTGAGTGCGCCGACCGCGCCGATCAGGCCGAAGGCGCCGATCACGCTGTCGCTGTAGCCATAGGGCGGGCGGCTGAGCAGGAACGGCAGGCAGGTCCACAGCGCGCTGAAGGTGGCGAACATCGCCGCGCCGTAGACGATGCGTCGGCGCAACACCGGCTCCTCGCGCAGCAGCGGCAGCACGGAGACCAGCAGGGCGGGATAGGACAGACGGCTGTGGCTGCGCACGTCCGGCAGCAGGCGCCACAGCACGGCGGCCTGCGCCAGCATGAGCACAGCGCCGGCCCAGAACACGGCGCGCCAGCCGGCCGCATCGGCGAGAAAGCCCGAGACGGTGCGCGCCAGCAGGATGCCCATGAGCAGTCCGCTCATGACCTGCCCGACCACGCGCCCGCGGTTGTAGTCCCGTGCCAGGGTGGCGGCGAAGGGCACCAGAATCATGGCGACCACCGAGGTCATGCCCATGGCCAGCGAGGCGGCCAGGAATATTTTGATGTCAGGCGCCTCGGCGGCGGCGGCGAGCGCGCAGGCCGTGCCCAGCATGATGACGACGATCAGCCGCCGGCGGTTGAGGATATCGCCCAGCGGCACCAGGAACACCAGCCCCAGCGCGTAGCCGAGCTGGGTCAGGGTGACGACCAGGCCGGCGGTGCCGGTACTCACGCCGAAGGCGCGCGCGAGCGTGTCGAGCAGCGGTTGGGCGTAGTAGAGGTTGGCCACCGCGACGCCGCAGGCGACGGCCATCACCAGCACCAGCGTGGCGCTCAGTTCCGGCGTTTCGGGTGTTGCGGGCCGTTCCGGCTCTATGGGCTCGGCTGTCGTGGCTTCAGTGCCGTCGCTTTGCATCGCGTGCTCCGTGCGTCAATGGGTCCCGGGGTGAATGACCCTACCGACCAGGCCGTCGTCGGTAGTTTCACCGGGCGTAACATTCTTCCAGTTCTGCGGGCGGTTAGATTCCCTGCTGCCCCAGTGCCGTGGAGGCGCGGCTTCGATTGATGCGGACGATGGTTTGGACCGCAGCCAGGCAGAACAGCGCCAGCACCGCCATGAACAGCGGCGCGGCGAGTGTGCCGCCGAAGCCGATGATCGCGCCGATCAGCGGCGGGAAGGCCACGCCACCGAGCATGGCCGCGGCGATCACATAGGCGGTCGCCGAGCGTGCTTCGGGAACGCTGCTGTTGAGCCAGGCCAGGCCGGTGGGGAACAGCGGGGCGATGAACAATCCGACGCCGGCGTAGGCGAACGGCGCCAGCGCGGGAACGGCGGCTGCGCCAAGGCACAGCGTCATGCCGATGCAGCTTACCAGCATGATGCGTTCGGTGGACCAGCTCAGGCCGACGAAGACCGACAGGAAGCGACCCAGCGTCATCATCAGCCAGAACACGGCGGTGGCTGCGGCGGCGAAGGAAGCCGCGTAGCCGACGTCCTGCAGATGCGTGGGTTCCCAACCGCCGACGCCGGTCTCGATGGCGACGTGGAAGACGTAGATGAGCAGAAACGCGCCGAGCAACAGCAGCCCCTTGCCGTCCTGCATGGGCAGGCGGACGCCGCCGTCTTCGTGCTGCGTGCGGTTGCTGAGCGATCCTATGGCGAGCAGAGGCAGGGCCGAGCCGACGGCGCAGGCGAGGAAGGCGGCCTGGTAATTCTGCGCGCCGATCCAGGCGATCAGGGCCGGGGCCGCGATCGCGCCGATACCGAAATGCGCGTTGAGCAGATTGACCATGGAGACGCTGCGCCGGCCGAAGCCGACCGAGAACAGAAAGTTCAGGCCGAAGTCCATGCCGCCGTAGCCCAGGCCGATGGTGAAGGCCGCGGTCAGTGCGAGCGGCCAATTCGGAGCATAGGCGAAGGCGATGCAGCCGATAGTCATTAATCCGTACGACAATGCCAGCAGGCTACGATTGCTCAGCCGGGAGTAGATGCCGTGGAACAGCAGTACGCCGAGCACGCCGCCGAGGAAATGCGCGCTCAGGCTCATGCCCGCGACGCTGGGGGATATGCCGTACTTCTGCATCAGGAACGGAATCGCGGGGCCGTATAGCGCTTGCTGGGCTCCGATCACCACGAAACCGAAGCATGAGGCGATCACACCGGCAGGCGTGGCGGCGGTTGCGGTCGGGGATACGCTCATGCGGTCGATCTCGTCAAGCCGGTGGAGTTTGGGATGAGTTGCTGCGCCGGGGCACGGTTCGTGGAGAACGGGCGTGCCAGGTGCCGCCATGATCGCATGCTGGCGGCAGGACTCATCAGCCTAGATCAAGCCGGCCTGTTCTGCCTACACTTCGCCCGCAGTCAGCCTTTGCCAGGAAGTCCTTTATGAATAGCAAAACGCCGTTACCCGTCGACGACTTGGCCGAATTCCTGAGTGGTGACTGGCATTTGGTTCGACGTTTGACATCGCTGGAGCCGCGGCAAGGCGGTGCCGTCGAAGGTCGCGTGAGCATTCTGCCCTGGAACGACGGGCTGGATTACTGCGAAACGGTGGATGTGCAGTATGTCGGCTACCGTGGCCGCGCCACACGCGAGTACCGCTATCGCTTGTCCGGCCGCGGCAGCGCGAACGTGTGTTTTGCCGACGGCCGTTTCTTTCATGCGCTGGATCTGCGCCAGGGCCGCTGGCGGGCCGAGCATGTCTGCGGGCGTGATATCTACCGCGGGAGCTTCCGCGTGCTCGGTCCGGGGCGGTGGGTCGCGCGCTGGCGAGTACGCGGGCCACGCAAGGATCTGTGCATCATGAGTCTGTACGAACGAGTGCCCTGAGCAAGCACGATGAGCGTCCGCGGGATCGCGGAATGTGCGGAGTACTGGGGAATTGGCGCTCCCACGGGGACTCGAACCCCGGTTTTCGCCGTGAGAGGGCGACGTCCTAGACCGCTAGACGATGGGAGCGTGAAGCCTGCATGGCTCGGGAAAGGCTGGTATTATATCGAGCTTTAAGATTATCACAATAGCCCTCTTTACCTTCCTTGCAGATGCGTTTGTGTCGACTCTGAATATTTCTCCCCCCTTCCCTGAACCTACGATCGTGCCGCGCGCGGAACATAGTCTTTCGCGTGCCCAGATCAGTCCCAGCGCGCTGAAAGTCCTGTATCGGCTCAAGGATGCGGGTTTTGCCGCCTATCTGGTCGGCGGCGGGGTGCGTGATTTGTTGTTGGGACGCGAACCCAAGGATTTCGACATCGCCACCGATGCGCACCCGGACGAGGTGCGCTCGCTGTTTCGCAACTGTCGCCTGATCGGTCGGCGTTTCCGCTTGGCGCATGTGCGTTTCGGCAGCGAGATCATCGAGGTGGCCACGTTCCGCGCTCCGCATGACGGCGCCGAGGACGAGAGCGCGGGCGAGCTGAGCGAAGAGGGCCGGATCCTGCGCGACAACGTCTACGGCTCCTTCGAGCAGGATGCCTGGCGGCGCGATTTCACGATCAACGCCTTGTATTACAACATCCGCGACTTCTCGGTGGTCGACCACACCGGCGCGATGGCGGATATCGCCGAAGGTCGGATGCGTCTGATCGGCGATCCTCAGGTGCGTTACCGCGAGGATCCGGTGCGCATGCTGCGGGCGGTGCGTTTCGCTGCCAAGCTCGGTTTTCGCATTGACCCGGCCAGCGAGGAACCGATTTTCGAACTGGCGGACCTGCTGTCCGACATCGCTCCGGCGCGGCTGTTCGACGAGGTGCTCAAGCTGCTGCACGGCGGCGTTGCGCTGGAAACCTTCGAGCAACTGCGCCGCTACGGGCTGTTCCGGCCGCTGTTTCCGCTGACCGAGCAGGCGCTGGCGCAGGAGGAGCAGGGCTATCCGATGACCTTCATCGCGCGGGCGCTGGAGAACACCGACCGGCGCATTGCCGAAGGCAAACCGGTCACCCCGGCATTCCTGTTCGCGGTGTTGCTGTGGGAGCCGGTGCGCTTGCGCGCGGCCGCCCTCATGGCCGACGGCATGGGGGAAATTCCGGCGTTGCAGGTGGCGGCGGCCGAGGTCACCTCGGAGGAGCTGCGCCACGTCGCGATACCGAAGCGTTTCAGCCTGCCCATGCGCGAGATCTGGGCGCTGCAGCCGCGTTTCGAGCAGCGCCGGGGCAAGCGTGTGGAGCGGCTGCTGGCTCATCCGCGTTTCCGCGCCGCCTACGATTTCATGTGCTTGCGCGCCGAGGTGGGCGAGGGCGATCCCGAGTTGTGCGAATGGTGGACGAAGCTGCAGGAGACGGACGCCAGCGGTCAGCAGGAACTGTTGCAGCAGCAGACGGCTGCCGAGCCGGCGCGCAAGCGGCGGCGACGGCGTCCGCGCAAACGTGCGCGCAAGCCGGATTCCGATGCGTGAGCATGTCTGGGTGCGGTTCCCCCTCTAGACGGGGGGCGGTGGTATGAGTGCCTCAGTGCTGGCGTATGTCGGGCTCGGCAGCAACCTCGATGAGCCCGAGGCCCAGTTGTCGCGTGCGCTGGACGAACTCGCGCAGCTGCCGGAAACGCGACTGAGCACGCGTTCGGGGCTGTATCGGAATCCTCCCATGGGCCCGGTGCCGCAGCCTGATTACGTGAATGCGGTGGCGGCGCTGGAAACCACCCTCTCGCCGCTCGAACTGCTCGATTGTCTGCAGGCCGTGGAGCATGCTCACGGGCGCGTGCGCATCGAGCGTTGGGGGCCGCGGACGCTGGATCTCGACCTGCTGCTGTACGCCGAACGCAGCATTGACGAGCCGCGACTGAAGGTGCCGCATCCGGGCCTGCATGAACGCCCCTTTGTGCTGTATCCTCTCGCCGAAATTGCACCGGAATTGATCATCCCCGGCCGCGGATCGCTGGCCGAGTGGCTGGTGCGGTGCCCTTCCAGCGGTCTCGTTCGCATCGATGGACATGTCTGACGCACTCCCCGCCCATATCGCCGTCGAAGGCCCGATCGGCGTCGGCAAGACCACCCTGGCACGCCGGCTGGCCGACGATTTCGGTGCCGAAATGCTGCTCGAGCAGCCCGAGAAGAATCCCTTTCTCGAACGTTTCTACGAGGACCCGAAGCGGGCGGCCCTGCCGACCCAGCTGAGTTTCCTCATGGGACGGGTGCGCCAGATGGAGGCGCTGCGTCAAAGCGATCTTTTCACGTCGGTGCGCGTAGCCGATTTCATGATCGAGAAGGATCGCCTGTTCGCCGAAGCCACGCTGGAGGCGGACGAGCTGGCGCTCTACGAGCAGGTCTATGCGCATCTGACCATCGACGCGCCGCGGCCGGAGCTGGTGGTCTATCTGCAGGCCCCGGTCGACGTTCTGCTCAAGCGTATCGCGCGGCGCGACCGCAGCTACGAGCGCAGCATCGAGGCGGTCTATCTGGAACGCTTGTGCGAGCGCTATGCGCACTTTTTCCATCATTACGACGAGGCGCCGCTGCTGATCGTCAATGCCAGCGAGATCGACATCGTCAGCAACGAGCGCGACTATCAGGCTTTGGTGCGGGAGATCCGCGACGCGTCGTCAACGGGGCGCCGTTACTTCAATCCCCTGCCATTTTCGATGTAAGGATTCATGAGCGTACACAGCGAAAACCGGCGGATCACCGTCGCCACCCTGGCCCGCATGCGACACGCGGGCGATAAGATCGTCTGCCTGACGGCCTACGATGCCGGTTTCGCCCGGCTGACGGACGAGGCGGGCATCGACGTCATCCTGGTTGGCGATTCCGTCGGCATGGTGGTGCAGGGGCGCGAGAACACCGTCGGTGTGACCATGGATGAAATGGTCTATCACACCCGCTTGACCGCGCGCGGACGCAAGCGCGCATTGCTGATGGCCGACCTGCCATTCCTGAGCTGTACCGATTCAACGCAGGCCTTGGTCAATGCCGGGCGGCTGATGCAGGAAGGCGGTGCCGACATGGTCAAGCTGGAAGGCGGTGCCGGGCAGGCCGATGTGGTCGAGCGCCTGAGCGCGAACGGCGTGCCCGTCTGCGCCCACCTCGGTTTGCGACCGCAATTCGTGCACAAGCTCGGCGGCTACCGTGTACAGGGGCGCGAAGCCGAGGCCGCGGAGTCGCTGTGCGAGGATGCGCGCGTGCTGGAGCGCGCCGGCGCCGAAATGCTGCTGCTCGAATGCGTGCCGACCGAGCTGGCCGCGCGTATTACCGAGGCCGCAGGTATTCCGGTTATCGGCATCGGCGCGGGCAGTGCCTGCGACGGCCAGATTCTGGTGCTGCACGACGTGCTCGGCATTACGCCGGGTCGCCCGCCGCGCTTCGCGCGCAATTTCATGCCGGGACACGACAGTCTCGCCGCCGCGTTGCAGGCTTATGCCGCGGCGGTGCGCGACGGCAGTTTCCCCGCCGCTGACGAGGCCTTCTGAGTGCGCGAGACGCAACGCGATTTCGAATTGCGCACGATCGTGCGCGGCTGGCGTAGCCAGGGCGAGCGTATCGCCCTGGTGCCGACCATGGGTAATTTGCACGAAGGGCATCTGAGCTTGGTCGACGAGGCGAGGCGGCGTGCCGACCGCGTGGTCGTGAGCATCTTCGTCAACCCGCTGCAGTTCGACCGCCCGGACGACCTGGCCGGGTATCCGCGTACGCTGGATGCGGATCGTCGGGCACTGGAGTCGCGCGGCGCACATCTGCTGTTCACCCCGGAGGTCGGGCTGCTCTATCCGCGCGGTATCGAGGCAGTGACCACGGTCAGCGTGCCGGGTCTGAGCGCACTGCTCGAGGGCGCGGCCAGGCCGGGACATTTCACCGGCGTCGCCACCGTGGTGTGCAAGCTGCTGAACCTGGTGCAGCCGGACGACGCGGTGTTCGGCGAGAAGGACTACCAGCAGTTGCTGCTGGTCCGGCGCATGGTCGAGGACCTGCACCTGCCAGTGCGTATCCACGGCGTGCCGGTGGTGCGTGCCGACAGCGGATTGGCCTTGAGTTCGCGCAACAGTCGTCTGAGCGAGGAAGAATGTGCCCATGCCGCGCGTCTGTACGCGGCGCTGGGAACGGCTGCGAATCTGCTCGCCGAGGGCGCGCCGAACGAGGCCGTCGAGACGGCGGCTGCCGAACGGCTTGGCCAGCAGGGCTTTCGCGTCGACTACGTGGCGGTGCGTCGAGCTGCCGATCTCGAGACGCCCGATGCCGATGACGAGGATCTGGTGATTCTGGCCGCAGCCTGGCTGGGCGAGGTGCGCCTCATCGATTGCGTTCGCGCTTCACGCGGCGACTTGGCGGCATCCCAGAAGAAGAGCCTGTCTCCTCTGTGAAAGGCGATTCGCAGATGCCTGTTGCCGGGCAATCCCGGCCGACGGGCCTTTATGGTCCTCCGAACTCGATCTGATAGAGCAGGTCGAGCGCCTGGGCGGCGCCGGACTGAGCTTCGACGCTGAGGTGGCGGGTAAGGCGGTAGGTCATCGAGAGCGTGTTCATGCGTTTGAACAGACCTGTGGAGTAGCGGACGTAGATGTCCGGCGTCAGGTATTTGCCGAGCACCAGCGCGCTCTGCTGCAAGGTGTCCCCGCCCTGCACACTGATCTCGTTCAGGCCGGTGCGCTGCTCGAGCTGGGTGACCAGACCGCCGCCGTTGTCGGCGACGTTCATGCTGTAGACAGCCCTGAGCAGCAACGCGGCGTCGCTGCGCGAACCCTCGTTCATGCCATGGCCGGTCAGCAGCCAGGACAACGCATCGGCTTGCGACATCGGCGGATCGGCGCTGATTTCCGAGCGTGGCGACTTGAGCGTGCCGGTGACGGTCAGTTTGGCCGTGACCGCGCCGGTTTGGCGCTGTGCTACGACGTCCAGCCCCGGATTGTCGACGGGGCCGGCGAAGTACAGCGTGCCGCGGCTGAGCGTGAGATTGAGTCCGTAGGCCGAATAGCTTCCGTCTACGATGTTCAGACTGCCGTCGGCCGTGGGTGTCGCATTGCCCTGTTGGTGTACCAGCAGGTTGCCGCGCAGCTTGCCGCTCAGGCCCAGGGCGTCGATGCTGACCTTGTCGCCCAGCGCGAGTTCGAGTTCGGCATCGATCTGCGGCCCGCGGCTCTGGGGCTTGGTCTGACCGACGATTTCGGTGTCCGGTGATACGCTGACAGCCTTCGCGGGTAAGCGGTGGACCTGGATTTTCGCCTCCGGGACTACGATTTTTCCGCGAATTTTTACCAGTGCCGGATCGGCGTCGATGTTGAGCTGCGGGCTGATCTGCGCCTGAATCTGAGGGAGATCCACCGCCTGGAAGTTGCTGCCGTTTACCTGCATGGCGAGTTGCGGTTTGCCGGTGTCGAGGCCACGCACTTCGCCCTTGGCCTGCAGCGAACCGGGTCCTGAGTCGGCGCTGGCCTCGAAGTTGAGGATGCCGCTGTTCTCCGGCATGCGGGCCTGAAGCTGCACGTGCTGCAGGCGTATGCCGGCGGCCAGTACCGTGGCGCTGGCATCGCTGAGCGAGGCGCTGCCGGTGATGCGCGGTTGCGCCAGCAGACCGGATGCGTC
>CAVVUY010000041.1:0-12877 GCA_963751375.1 uncultured Gammaproteobacteria bacterium | reverse complement strand
CCGCCAGCGCGGAGTTCTCCAGCACTCGCTCGAAGGGCTCGGCCAGCGGCTCCCCGGAACCACTGCTTGAGCGGCACCGAGAAGCCCTGTTTGCGCCGATAGATGATCTCGCGCGGCAGATCGCGTTCCAGCGCGCGCTTGAGCAGATATTTGCCCTCGCCGTCATGAATCTTGTGCTGCGTCGGCAACGCCATACCCCACTCCACCACCCGATGATCGAGCAGCGGCACGCGGACTTCCAGTGCGTGCGCCATGCTGGCCCGATCCACCTTGGTCAGGATGTCGCCGGGCAGCCAGGTCTTGAGATCGAGATACTGGGCGATTCGCAAGGGATCGTCGGTCGGCGCACGGCGGGCATGCTCACGGAACAGTTCCAGCGCGCTGTAGCCCTGCAGTTCGCTGCGAAAGCGCGCGCTGTAGAGTCGCTGGCGCACCGACTGCGGTATCGAGGAAACGGTATGGAAATAGGCTTCGACCGTATCGCGCGCCAAGGCCTGCAGCGTGGTCTTCGCGCGCAGCACCTGCGGTGCCCAGTCCGCCTTCGGGTACAGCCGTCCGAGCACGCCGAACACCGGCTTGCGCAACCCTGCGGGCAACAACTCCCGGACCCGGCTCTCGCGCAGATGCCAGCGGTAGCGGCGGTAGCCGGCGAACACCTCGTCGCCACCGTCCCCGGACAGCGCCACCTTGACCCGCCGCCGCGCCAGTTCGCAGACCGCGTAGGTCGGCAACGCCGAACTATCCGCGAACGGCGCATCGTAGACCTCGGCCAGGCGGTCGAACATCTCATGGCCTGCGGCGTGCACGATGCGCTCGTCATGATCCGTGGCGAAGTGCTGCGCCACCTGTCGCGAATACTTTGTCTCATCGAAAGCCGGATCGTCGAAACCGATGGCGCAGGTCTGCACCGCCGCGGGCATCGCCTCCGACATCAGCGCCACCACTGCGCTCGAATCCACGCCGCCGGACAGGAACGCCCCCAGCGGCACGTCGGCGACCAGGCGCAGGCGCACGGCGTCAGCCAAACGCTCGCGCAGCGCCTCGGCCTGCTCGCCTTCACCGCCCTCGCGGCGGGCCTCCAGGTCGACATCCCAGTACGGCTGCGGCGCCGGCTCGGACTCCCCCGCACGGAAGCACAGGGTATGGGCCGGGAGGCAGCGTGCATACGCGCTTGAGGATCGAACGCGGATCCGGCACATAGCCCAGCGCAAGATATTCCTCGATGGCCAACGGATCGAGCTCGCGCTCCAGCCCCGGGTGCACGAGCAGCGCCTTGAGTTCCGAACCGAAGACGAAATCGCCCTCGCGGGTAAAGCCGTAGTACAGCGGCTTGATGCCCAGACGGTCGCGCACCAGGTGCAGCTCGCGCGTTTCGCCATCCCACAGCGCGAAGGCGAACATGCCGATGAAACGCTCGACGCAGGCCCGCCCCCAGGCACGCCATGCCTGCAGCAGCACCTCGGTGTCGGAATGCTCCTCGAACTCGTAGCCCATACCGACGAGTTCCTGCTTCAACTCGCGGAAGTTGTAGATCTCGCCGTTGTAGCTCAATACCCAGCGACCATCGCCGCCGACCATCGGCTGACGGCCATGGACCAGATCGATGATGGACAGGCGGCGGTGCACGATGCCCACGCCCGGCGCGATGTACACGCCGGACTGGTCCGGACCGCGGTGCGCAAGGGATTCGCCCACCCGTTCGAGAAAGTCGCGCTCCGGGGTGCGATCCGGCGCGCAGCAGACGATGCCCGCGATTCCGCACATTTCTACGCCGCCCCCCTGTGTTCGATCGTGGCCGATCCGCGCTCCAGGACATCATCGTACAGTTGCCGATAGCGCCCTACCATGCTTTCCAGGGAAAACTCCGCCCGCATGCGTGCCCGGCCGGCTTCGCCATGTGTGCTGCGCCAACGCCGGGTCCTCGCGATAGCCGGCCAACGCCTCCGCCAACTCATCGACGGCGCCGGGCGCGACCAGCACCCCCGTCGTGCCATCGACCACCACTTCCGGATTGCCTCCGACCCGCGTAGCCACCACCGGCAAGCCACTGGCCATGGCCTCGAGAATCGCGATCGACACTCCCTCTATGTGCGACGGCAGCGCGAACACGTCGAATGCCGCCAGCAACTGCGGCACATCCGAGCGAGCGCCGGTCAGCGTCACCTCGCGTTCCAAGCCCCGTGCGCGAATCAACGCCTCGAGCCTGGCCCGCTCGGGACCCTCGCCGACGATGAACAGCCGTGTATCGCGCGACGATTCATGAACTGCGGCCAGCCTGGCAACCGCCTCGATCAGCTGCGTCTGCGCCTTGACCGGATCGAGCCTGGCGACCGTACCGACGACGAAGGTTTCCGGAGCCACTCCCATGCGTTCCCGGGCGCGTTCCCGCTCGACTCGCATCGTGCTGAAAACCGGCGGCCTCGACACCGTTATGAATGCAGACGAGCTTGGCCGCAGGCACGCCAACGACCTGATTCAGCCAGGTCTCCAGATCAAGCGACACCGCCACGAAACGGTCTATGAACGGGCGCACCAGACGCCGCAGCCGCACGTAACGGGCCGGAACGGCCTCGCGTCCGACCAGCCAACCGTGCTCGGAGTGGACCACTCGGCAGCCCGCCAATCGCGCGATCGGCGCGACATCCAGCGTCGCCAGGTTGTAAGTGTTGACCAACGCCGGCCGCAGGCGCCGCAGCAATCGCCACAAGCGCCAGTAACTCGGCAAATCCTTGCCTTCGCGCTTGCCCAGCGCGAATACCGCCACCTCCGGCGAACGGATACGCTCTCGAAACTCGCTGAAGTCGGTCAGGCAGATCACGGCATGGCGGTAGGGGCCGCCGCTCATGCTGTTGATAAGATCGACCAGCACGGTCTCCATGCCACCGTAATCCAGACGATGGATCACATGGACGATCAGCGGCAGCTCATTCACATCAGTCACCGGCCTTGCCCCGAGCCGTATAGGCCTGCATGAACGCCCGCAGGCTTTCCGCCGCGCCTGCTGACGGCATCCTGAGCACAGGACGGCGCAACGGCGTCGACAGGATCACCACCTGGGTCGACTGCGGTGCCGCCCGAAGACCCGTCAAACAGCTGCCGAAGCTTGACCTGGAACAGGCCAGGAACGATCCGGCCGCTCAACCTCGTACCAATACCAGACCAGTCGTCGCTGACCGCCTGAACTGAGCAGCAATTGATGCACGGCATGCAGCCCGGCCGAGCCATGCACATACTTCGACTTCCGATCGGCCACCACTGCCCCGTGTTGTACAGCCGATTTCCGGTGAGGAAGAGTTTGTGTCCGTCGCGGGGGCGTCCGTCGTAACGGACCGCACTATGTTGACGTGTCGTTCACCATCGACGAATGTGCCCGTGAACTCGTGATCCGGAGCGCGGTAGCGCGCCCCGAGCGGATTTGCCTCGGGCAACAGCAGACGCCAGGCGCCAAAGGCCTGCGGCGTGAGCGTCGACACGGCAACGCTGCGTGCCACAGGCGTCGAGAGCGGCCAACGCCCATCCGATCACCGGCCCTCCCACCAGCAGCAATATCGCCAACGCCCCGACCGGGATCGATCCTCCTGCCGGCCATGTCCCGTGCCCGTCGGATCACCGGCGTTTCCTGCGGCGGCAGTTCGCGCCAGCGCCAGCCGATAAGGAAGAGCAGCAGCAGCACCGTGCCGAAGAACTGCCAACCGAAAATCAGATGATCGGTGCCGGTAGCGTACTGCACGCCGAACACCTCGCCGATCACCACCGTGAAATAGACGCGAAAACCATTGGCGACGATCGGCACCACGAAGGCGAACAGCATGAACACCAGACGGCGGCGCCAGCTGCAATAGAACAAATTGGCGTACAGCGCCCCAAGCGCCAGGGAGGCAATGAAGAACTTGATGCCGCTGCAGGCCTCGGCGACATGCCAGGCTCCGAACGGCGTCTCGATCAACACCCCCTGCAGCACCGTGGTGAATCCGGTCAGCTGCAGCACGCGTACGCTGAACTCGGCCGTAATCTGCTGCAGCAACGCCGTCAGACCGGCCACCGGCCAGGGAAAGGCGAAGAACAGGTACAGCAACGGAAACAGCAGCGCCCGACCGACAGAGACACCATAGATCGCAAGCACCAGCGCAGGCAGCAGCGCCACCACTGCAAAATGCTGCATCAGTTGCACGCCGACCAACTCGCCCGTCAGCCACAACAACGCCATCGCCGCGACCAACAGCAGGCCGACCATGCTTGGTGCGAAATCGCAGGCGGCCACCTCCCTGCGGCGCGACCAGATCAGAAACACCGAGATCGGCACGATCAGGAAGGCGTACTGGAATGTCCCGTCGCCAGCCCAGACGCCGACCAGCGTCTCCAGCGTCGACCGGTAGCCCAGCACATAGGACAGCAGAAGCAGGCCGAACAGCGCGTGCGAAAGCATCCGTCGGCCGCCGGCATTGTCCATCGTGCGGCTCATCCGGCCACCGCCTGTTGCGGTTCACCGAACTCCTGCACGTCGCCTTCCAGCAGACTTAACAACTGTTCCAGCGAATGCGCCCAACTGAATCGCTGGCCAATCAGCCGACGGCGCACGCCCGCTTCACTGGGTGTAGTACCCCGCAGCCGCGCGACCAGCGCCCGGGCGAAGGCATCGGGCTCGTCCACCCGATCGCCCAGCGCCGCATCGAACGCGCCCAAGCCCTCCCAGGCCGCCTCCGTACCGACCACAGGCCGGTCCATGGCCAAGGCCTCAAGCACCTTGTTCTGTACGCCGCGCGCCACGCGCAGCGGGGCGCAGACCGCGCCCGCATGTGCCAGATAGGGGCGCACGTCCGGCACGCGGCCGGTTACCGTCACCCCGTCGAACTCCTGCTCGAGCGACCGAACCGCCGCCGCCGGCCTCTGGCCGACGATGTGGAATCGCGCCGACGGCAGCGCAGTTCGCACCCGCGGCCATACCTCGCGGCAGAACCAGACGACTCCGTCGACATTGGCCTGATAGTCCATCGCGCCGGTGAAAACGACGTCATCCCCCTCAGCCGGAAAGGGATCGGCGTGCGGCAGGGCGGGATTGAAATAGTCCAGATCGACGCCGTTGCCGACGGCACATATGCGTTCGTCCAGCCCGGGATTGCAACGACGAAAAAGCCGCGCCTCCTCTTCGGACACGAACAAGCCGGTATCGTACGCCGCCGCCAGATACGCCTCCTCGGCCGCCAGCGTACGGTGTTCGCGGTCATAGACCAGGCGCATCGGCCCACTTGGCCTGATCGGCATACTGCCGCCACTTCTCCGAATCGACGTCGACGAAGTCCATGACCCGGCGCACAGGATGCTGCGTCGCGCTCAGCCCGTATCGCCCCATTGCCGAGGAAAATGCGAAAACGCGCTTCACCTCATACTGCTGCAGAGTCTGCCCGACCCATCGGGCGAAACGCGTATGCTCGTAACGCGCGAGCGAGAGCGGCGCCCCACGCAGCGCGGCGGGCACGCCACGCAACTGCCCCACCCACGGCCGCAGGCGAGGCAGGTAAAGACTGTGGCAATACGGGCGCAAACGCTCGACATACGCCAGATCCTGCGGATCGTCGACGAACGCTCCCAGATGGACACGGTAATGGCGCGACAGGCCTTCGAGAAAATGGAATGAACGGATCTTGTCGCCCTTGTCGGGCGGATAGGGAATGCGGTGCGCCAGAAACAATAAATCCGGTGCGCCCATGCTACCCCAGGCTCCTGGCCAGAGGCGGCCCCAGCAACTGGCTGACCGGCAGCGGCAGACGGCGCCACAGCCGGATGAAGCGCTCGTACTTGGGATTTTTCGGACTGACGTCAGGCATCGACTGCATCCGCACCAAGTCATACTCGTAATGCAGCGGTTCGGGCTCGAAACCCCAGTGCGTCTTGTAGCTGTACGAACCGGTCTCGCGCTTGCTGCGCCCGAAGTCGAACACGCGCACGCCGCGATCGACCGCTCGACGCATCAGCTCCCAGTACATCAGATCGTAGGCTTTGAGGTCGCGGGCGGCAGCGGTGCCCCCGCCGTAGTAGGGCAGCACCTCGTCGCGGAAATAGAAGCTCAACACAGAACTGACCGGCTGCCCTTGATGACGCACCGTGAGTATCTCGCTCTCCTCCGGAAACACGTCCAGCAGCGTGCGCACGTAGCGGCGCGAAAAGACCGGCGTACCGAGGTTGCGCACGCTCTCGGAGTAGGCCCGGTAGAAATCGGCGGTGTCCTCATCCACCTGGACATCGAGCCCGGCCGCCAGACCTTTGCGGATCACGGCGCGCTGCTTGCGCGGCACCGCCTTGAGGTTGGCATCGTGATCGGCCGACAGCTCACGTCGAAAGGTGACGTAAAGCGATTTGGCTGGCCAGTCCGGGCGCGTGGAGCGCTGCTGGCGCAATTCCATGTATTCCACATCGAGACTGCGGGCCAGTTCGCTCCCGGCCTGCAACAGAGCATCGAGGGCCTGCGAATCACGCGCCACCGCTCCGCCGTAGACGCAGAACGGCGTCGAAATCAGTGCGTCGTGGAACAACCGGCTGCGCACGCGCGCCAGCGGCAGCACGCCGACCACCTCGCCATCGTCTTCCGCCAACAGATAGTGCGCCTTGTGCCCGAAAGCGCGCTCCAACACCGTACGCCAGCCGGCGCGGTGGAAAAAAGTCGCCTCGGGATGGGCATTGACGAAAGCATCCCAGGCCGGCGCGTCCGCGCCGGCCATTGCTCTGACTCGCATCAGGCTGCCCCCCTCGCCGCCGCGTCACTATCGGTCGCTTCCTGCGCCAGACGCATGGAAGGGGCGAACACGCGATCCATGCGATCCCAGCGAAAGTCCTGCAGCAGCTGCGCAAGCCGGCGCTCCGTCCTCGCCAGGTTCAGGTAGTGCCGGAAGCGGGTTTTCACACCGATGCCGTCGATGCGCGGCTGTCCCGGGTCGATTTCCCAGGGATGGAAGTAGAACACGCCCGCCTGTCCGTCGCGTTCGTTCACGCGGCGGATCGCCCAACGGCTCAAGGCATAGGGATACAGCCGGAAGTAACCGCCACCACCGCAGGGAAACGTCTTCCCGGACAGTCTGAAGGTCGTGACCGGCACTTCCAGCAGACCGTTGTCGCGAGGCGAAAACGCAAAGCGCGGCGCTTCCGGCATGCCGTAATGATCGTGCTGAATGGGATAGATGCTGGAACTGTAGCGAAAACCGCTCAGCGCCAGTTCATCCAGCGCCCAGAGATTGTCGCGGCCGATCGAATAGCTCGGCGCGCGATAGCCCATGACTTCCTGGCCCGAAATATCCTCCAGCAGCGCCTTGCAACACCGGATGTCGTCGCGAAAGGTCGCCGGATCCATACTGGTCACGCGGTGGTGTTCCATGCCGTGGCTCGCCACCTCATGCCCCGACTCCGCAATCCGGCGCACCATGCCCGGCAAGCGCTCGGCGAGCCAGCCCAGCGTAAAAAAGGTCGCCTTGGCGTCGTGCTCGTCGAGCAGTTCCAGGATGCGTTCGACATTGCGCTCGACCCGCAGACTCATTCCCGTCCATTCGCTGCGCGAGAGCACGCCTTCGAAGGCCGACACCTGGAAATAGTCTTCCACGTCGATACTCATCGCGTTGACGATTTCTTGCGTCATGCCACTCTCCGGAAACAATCCGTATATTCGCGGGCGGCCTCGCGCCGCAGGCTTCCTCTCCTGCGCAGCATACGCCGACCGCATGCGGCATACCGATGACACCACGAGCATATTCGTCAGCGCCCCTGCCTGCGTGGCCGGCGGCTTTTTTGCCGCAGCTGTCCGAGCAGCTTTTCCAGACGCTCGATACGCGACAGCAACGCCCCTGTACCGGTAGACTCCCCGTCCAGATCGGAGTCGTCGTCCAGCTCCAGGAATTCCTGCACCCTGGCCGGCCCCAGCAATTCCGCGACGTTGCGCTCGAGCGCTGTGAAACGACGCTCGATTTCCGCCACATCCTCATCGCTCTGGCGACCGGAATCCGGCTCTGGTGCGTGGACACCAACCGAAGCCGTCGGCCTGACGTCCGAACTCCTGGCCAAGTTCGTCAATCACGGCCTGCAGTTCCTCCCGCCCCAGCTGCGACCGCTCCTCCAGGTAGCCGAACAACATCAAGCGGTCCATCAGGATGTTGACCTTACGCGGAACGCCCTGCGACCACTCGTGAAGCAAAGGGAAAATATCCTCCTCCAGGCTCGGCACACCATTCCAGTCCGCCGCCCCCAGACGGTGTTCCACATATTCCTTCACTTCGGTGGGATTGAGCGGCTGCAGGTGATGCCAGGCGATGATGCGCTGCCACAGCTGCTCCATCCGCGAGCTGTCGAGCGTTTCGCGCAAATCGGTCTGGCCGACGAGCGAGATCTGCATCAGGGCGCGGCCCTCCATGCTCATGTTCGACAACAGACGCAGTTCCTCAAGCGCCTCGGCCGAAAACGTCTGCGCCTCGTCCACGATCAACAGCACCCCTTTCGGGTAGGCATGCAGCAGGGTGCGCTCGAGTTCCACCAGCAACGCTGCCTTGCTCGAGATCTCCGGCGACAAACCGAAAGCGGAAGCCACCAGCGGCAGCACCTCGGCAGCCCCGACGTTCGCGGCCGCGATACGCACGCCGCGAATCTGCTTGTTCGCCAGATAATCCAGCATGGTCTGGATCGTCAGCGTCTTGCCCGTGCCGACATCGCCGGTAATGACGATGAAGCCCTCGCGCTGTCCAAGGCCGTAGATCAGATACGAGAGCGCGCGGCGATGAGTGGCGCTGGGGAACAGAAACATGCTGTCCGGCGTCAATGCGAACGGTCGTTTGCTCAAGCCGTAGAAAGATTCATACATGGATATTGCACACCTTGGCTTGCGAAGGCACTGCGCGACTCGCCTGGTCGCACCGCCGCCTGTAACTGTCAACCTGCCCGCCACTTACTGCGCCGAACGACCGTTTAGCATGACATAACGCGCTTCGCGCGTTTCCTGCTAGAAGGTCGCCGACAATTGCAACAACGCGCTGTTGGCTGTGTAGTTGTTCGCCTCCGTGTATGAACGGCGTGTTTGGCGATTCAGCACGAAGCTCAGATCCGTGTTGGTCAGCAGCGCATAGGTCACACCGAGGCTCGCCGTATTCATGAGATCCGCGGAATCCGGGGTCAGCCTGCTCAGCAGACGCTGGCGGTTGAAGCTGGCATTAACCTTCGTCCTGGCGGTCGCTTGCCATAACCAGCCGAGACTGCCGCCACTGGTGCGATCCTGGCCCAGGCTCTCCGGACGGTAGTACTTGCGGTCGTCGTACAGCCCCACGTTGAGCTGGCTTCGGGACATCAGATAGGTCACGTTGGCAGTCCAGCGCTTGTCCACGTAGATGCTCGTATTCTGCAACTGGTTGAGCGGCACGATCGGCGTCACCGGCGTCGTCTGCGCCGTGACCGCTTCGGTCTGCTGCAGCGAATTCACTGTAGGCGTTTCGGTGTAACCCACGCCAACACGTAGAGCCTGGGCATGATAGTTGGCGTTGACGGTCCACGAGTGCCCGAAGAAACGATGTCCGTAGAGCACCTGCAGCGAGCTGTATGGATTCGCCCACTGAAAGCCGGCGTTCCAGAAATGGCTGCCGTAACGATCGACCGTACCGTCCGACTTGTAGTCGTCCTCCACGCCTCCCGTCGCCAGTAGCTTGACGTTGTAAAACAGCTGGTACCCGAGTTGCAGCGACGCGCTGTCGAAGTAATCGACCTTGCCGGTGCCGTCATGCTTGACCCGGGTACTCTTCCAGTCCAGCGCCCACGACCAGTCCACGTTGCTGGAAGGACTGACCAGATTGAACGATCCACCCCAGTTCTTCGACCCGTCCAAAGAGGTATTCGTGTAAACAACGCGCCCGTAGGTATAACGCAGGGTGGCCAACCCCAGCCGCCCCAGGCTTTGTTTCCAATATGGACTGACCGACGACGTCCAGACGTTTGTCCGGTTGGACGTGGTGGCGAAAACATTGTTGGTCGAGTACACCGCCATCGGATCGATGACCGACTGGCCGTAACTGCCATTGGCGTCCAGAAAAAGGTGATTGGCGTACAGGTCGGCCTTCAGCGCTCCCTTGAACTGGTTGTAGACCGTGTCCTTCGGCGGATTGCGCGCATAACGGATGAGCTGTGCCGAATAATCGAAGGTCGTGTAAAGTCGGCTGCCGACGCTGCAGCCCGAGATGCCCGGGCGCAACACGGTCGCGTAGTTCGAACGGGCCGCACTGTCAGGCGCCAACTCGAAGTTGTCGGAATACATCTCCGCCACGCTGATCGACGGCTGCAGATACTTCGCCAGCCCCGGCGCTGGCTGGCTATCGCTGCCCAGCGTCGCCATGGGCTGGACGGGCACGCAGCTCCCCAGCGCACCCGGGGCGGGCGGCGCCAATGTATTGACCGCGCCAACGCCCGGAACCGACGGTGACCGTGTCGCCGCCGGTCGCCGATGCGGAACTATCCGATGTCGCAGCCCCGGCCGGTAACGGCAAGGCCATCGGCGATGCCAGCAGGGCACAAAACAAGAGTTTGCCGTATGACGGCTCCCGGCGACGGCTCTCCAAACATTCCGACATCGTTGCCTCCCCGATCATTCCCTATTGACACGATGCCGCCCGCGTTCGGCCGCATCCGGCAGAGCTTCGTAGCTGTAACCGTAGTGATACCCGCCGTAACTGTCGCCATGCGCACGAACGACCTGATTCAGCAGGAAGTTGATGGCCTTCTTCTTGTCCAGAGGCTGCACGGCCGCCGCCACTGCTTTACGCTCCGTTGCGCCGGCCTTGACCACCATGATGATCTGCCCGACGGCTTCGGAAAGCACCAGCGCCTCAGGAGCACCCAATAGGGGCGGCGCGTCAAACAACAGCACCCTGTTCCTGTTTCCCGCCAGACGATCCAGCACCGTTCGCATGTGCTTGCTGGAAAGATATTCCGTGGCGAGCGCATGCCGAGTTCCCGCCGGCACGAACATCAGCCGGGGAATGTCGGTCGTAACGATAATATCCTCCACGTCGGCATGCGCTTTGCTCAGCACGTCCATCAGGCCCTTGGCCGACCCCAGTCCGAGCATCCGGGTCAGGCTCTGACGAACGTTGTCGCCATCGACGAGGACGACTTCCCAGTCCGGTTCCTGGGCCAGACTGCGGGCGAGGTTGAATGCGGTGAAAGTCTTGCCTTCGCCCGGCAAGGCACTGGTGATCATGATCATTTCACCATGCTCGACCTTCACCGCACCGCGCCCAGTGACGTTAGCAAGCAATGGTCGCTTTATTCGGCGGTACTCGCTTTCCAGTTGTTCGCGTGCCGATCTCCGAAGGCAACAGCCCGTCGGTCTGCAGCCTCGCCAGATCGACATGCACGGCGAGGGCGTTGCTTTTCGGCAGCCGGCACACTCGAACTCGGCTCCTCATCGAGCAAACGGCTCCCCATCAACTCGGGGGTAGAAGCCTTGGCCTTGGGCTGCCGCTCTAGCTGTTCTTCCGGCGCAGCGACACTTTTCTGCTCATCCCCCTCTTTCTGGGATGCGCGCAGTTTTTCCGCGGCACGTTCGATGATGCTCACAGCCCGCCCCCCAATAAACGCGTCTGCACCAGATGAGCTCCCTCATTAGCGAACAGGATCGCTATAATGCCGGCCAGCAGGAATACGCCGCAACCGGCCCAGAACAGCGTCAGATTGCTTCTCCGCATTCGCTGGAATGAGGGGGTACCTGCGAAAGAAACTGGCTCCGATGACCGGCAAGGCGAACATTTCGGTCAGATCGGAACGAGTCAGGAAACACCGGCTTGAGCTGCGATAGCAGATACGCCAGCGCCCCACCGGCCCCCAGCGCGGCGATCAACACCATGAATGCCATCAGATGGCGTTTCGGAGCAGCAGGAGTCAAAGGCGTCACCGGCGGGTCGATGACCTGGAACTTCAAAGGATTGCCGCTGGTCTGCGCGCTTTGCGAGAGTTGCGCGGAATAGAGGCGCGAGAGCAGTGAATCGTACTGCTTTTTGGTGACCTGATAATTGCGGGTAAGCGACTCGAACTGCGCCTGAATATCCGCCATCTGTCCGGCTTTGGATTTGAACTTCGCGATCTGCGCATCGGCCTGCGCGATCTGCGTCTTCAATGTCTGGATTTGCACCGAGGTCTTGTTGAGCTGCATCGACAGGTCCTGGTACACCGGGTTTGTCGGGTCGAACGTACCGGTCTTCTTGTTCTTCAATTTCGAGATCAAGTCGGTCCGTTGTTTCTTCTCCAACCGAATACGATCCTTAAGGTCCACCACGCCCGGGTAGGCATCGGTGTATTGGGTCAGCATGCTGTTCAACTGCTGCTCATCATTTTGGATCTGCGTATTGAGCGCCTGCACCTGCGGATCGCTGCTCGGGCGTACCGACGTCTGCCCCGTTTTCATCGCGTGTATCTGCTGTGACAGCGTTCGCTCCTGTGCGGACGCAATCGCCAACTTGTTCTTCAGATCCTCGCGTTTGCTCTGTACCGCCTGCAATTGGCTGAAATAGTCCCCGCCGCCGGAAGGCATAAGCCCCACGTTTTCACGCTTGAACCTCGCCAAAGCCTGTTCGGCCCCGTTGAGTTGCTTGGCATAGTCCTGAACCTGCTTCTTAAGGAAGGACTGTGCGGCAACCGAACTCTGCTGAGATGAGCCCAGCGCATTGGTCATCATGATGTTGAGGACCTGCTGCACGACATCTTTGGCCATCGCCGGATTGGGGGTTCGTGTAACTGATGACGTAAAGATCCGTTCCTGCATTCTGCATCTGTATGTTTTGCCGCAAGCCATCAAGCAGACTGCTTTTTTCCGTCCGGTGTCAGCCCCCCCAGATCGAGATTGGATTTGCGCGCGATTTCCTCC
>CAVVUY010000040.1:0-11839 GCA_963751375.1 uncultured Gammaproteobacteria bacterium | reverse complement strand
CTCTACTTTTTGTGGCAGCGCCGCGAGGAGCAGCGCCAGCCGGCCGCGGTCTGAGCATGGCGAACGAGCGCGGCGAGGACGTCGTTCGTCCTCGCCGTACGCTTGTGTTCGGGAACTCAGTCCGTATCGCGGGGTTTACGCCCCTTGTCGCTGCGTGTGAGTTCGCGCAGCAAGGCTTCCTGCTCGTTGAATGAGGGCGTGCGTGGGCGAGTTGCCGGCCGTTCCTGCCCCTCGTCGTCGGCGACGGGCTGATGCCCGGCGCGTTCGCGTTCCTTGATGCGAAGATATTCGTCCAGGCCGTCGTCCGGGTAGCGTCCGCGGTAATTCTTGGGTGGGGCGGTGCCGGGGCGCATGAACTGCGACATGCGCAGGCTCTTGTTCAGCGCCGACACGCGGCGGTCGACCCATAACAGGTCGAAGGCGGCGAACAGCAGCGCGGCGATGGCGGGGACCGCGAAGCCGAACAGGCCCAGCGTGAGTGCGCCGGCGGTCGCGGCCAGGGTCAGCGCGAGATAGGCCAGGGCGCCGATGGGTTCGTGCAGATACCAGCGATGGGCGCCGAGGGGAAACAGCAGCATGGCCGAGTAGGCCAGCGGACGCCGCCGCATCTGTCGGGTGTACTGGGCGTTGAGGGTCTGCAGCCCCTCGCCGCCGAGGTCGAGTTGTTTCCAGGCCTGTTTCATCGATTTCTCTTTGGACGAGCCCGTGATGCGGGCGTTTTGTGTGGTTTTCTGGCAACGGGCAGGCTGTTAGTATGCCTGCTTGCCCTGAACGCGGCCGGTTCGTTGGCTGCAGTCCGGGTTTGATACTTACTATCCGCCCGACGGCGTGTACTCGGAGCTTTACTCCGTGGCAGATCGCAGACTGCAAGTTTTCTACACCGTGGCCAAGCTGCTCAGTTTCACCAAGGCGGCCGACGCCTTGCACATGACTCAGCCGGCAGTGACCTTTCAGATCCGCCAGTTGGAGGATCACTTCAATACGCGGCTTTTCGATCGCACGCACAATCGTGTGAGTCTGACCGAGGCCGGGCAGGTGGCTTACCAGTTCGGCGAGCGCATCTTCGAGCTTTATGCCGAGATGGAAAACGCCATCAAGGAGCTGACCGGTGACGTCAGCGGCGCGCTGACCGTGGGCGCCAGCACGACGATTGCCGAGTATATGCTGCCCTCCCTGCTGGGCACCTTCAAGGCCCAGCACCCGGACGTCAACCTGCGCTTGAAGGTGTCGAATACCGAAGGCATCGTGTCCATGGTCGAGAACAACGTGATCGACCTCGGCGTGGTGGAGGCGCCGGTGGCCAACAAGAATCTGTTGGTCGAGGTGTGCCAGGAGGACGAACTGGTGCTGGTGATTCCGGCGGATCATCCCTTGGCGCAGCGCGAAGCGGTGGCCGCCTCGGAACTGGTGGGATACCCGTTCATCTGCCGCGAGGAGGGATCGGGTACGCGCGAGGTCGTGACTGAGTATCTCAATGCGCAGGGGATCGATCGCACCGATATGAACGAGTGCCTCGAGCTGGGCAGTTCGGAGTCCATCAAGGGCGCCGTGGAAGCAGGCATGGGCGTGAGTATTCTGTCGCGCGCTACGCTGTCCAAGGAGCTGGAACTGGGCATGCTGGCGGCGGTGCGCTTGGATCCGCCGCTGACGCGGCCGTTTTCCTTCGTCCGCCAGCGCCAGAAATTCCGTCTGCGTGCGATGGAGGAGCTGCTCGAATTTGCGCGCGGATACTGCAACGTGCGTGCGGCAGAGGCTGCGTCCGGCACCGATTAATCCCCTGCACACACAGCTAAGCCGGCGGATGTCTGACCGGCCTCGCAGCATAAGAGGGAGAACAACAGTCGCCCTATCAATACGACAGCCTCGCAAGGAGACACGAGATGCAGAATTACATGGTCGTCCAGAACACCTATTCGGAGTTTCTGGGGCTGATCGAAAAGCAGCTCGAACGTCGTGACATCGGGTTCGATTACCATCGCCCGTTCCTCGATCAGGGTTTGCCGGCCAGTGTCGGGCAGTTCGACGGCCTGTTCGTGCTCGGCGGCGCCTGTGCGCCCACCGATGAGGAACGCCTGCCCTATCATGACGACGTGTTGCGCGTGATCAATCTGTTCCAGAAGGCCGGCCGCCCGATCACCGGCATCGGCCTTGGCGGATTGCTGGTTGCCGAAGCCGTCGGCGGCCAGGCCGGCGCGGAGCCGGAATTCACCGCCGGCTTCGTGACGGCTCGCAAGACGCCTGCCGGCGAGGGTGATGCGCTGGCCGAAGCGCTCGACGGGCACCAAGTGTTCGTGCTGTATCACGGCTCCGTGAGCCTGCCCGAGGGCATGGAACCGATTTTGGTGGACGACGACGGACGCTGGTTGGCGATCAGGCCGGACGAGAACACCTATGGCCTGCTGTTCCGCCCCGAGATGAAGCCCGGCATGCTCGAAGACATCATCATGGAGGACGGGCACAATCCTCCGCCCAATATCGGCGAACTGTTGGGCGAGGCGCGCATGAACTGGGGCGAGATGCAGGAGGTCACCGACAAGGTCGTGGTGGCGCTGGTCAGTGAACTGGGACTGATGCGCGAGAGGCGCAAGACGCCAATCTTCTCGCTCAAGGTGGAATGACGCAATGATGCTCCCCACGCAGACCAAGCGGGGCAAGGATCCGCAGAAGAGTCTCGTCCGCTTGTATAAGCAGCTTCCGGAGGAACAGCAGGCGATGCTGCTGGAGTTCGCCGAATTCCTCGCTTCCCGGGTGCCGCAGGCGCCGCGTGAACCGTCCAAGCCCGTGCCACAGCCGCGTCCTGAGCAGGAGTCCGTGGTCAAGGCCATTCGCCGTCTGTCGGCGACCTACCCGATGCTGGACAAGTCCAAGATGCTCAACCAGACCTCGTCGCTGGTCGCGCAGCATGTCATGCAGGGGCGCGAGACCAAGGCGGTGATCGACGAACTCGAGGTCGTATTCGAGTCACATTACCGCAAGCTCGTGGTCGAGTTCGAAGAGCGCGACCGGGAATCCGAGGCCAAGGACGCTCAGGCGCCCGCCGACTAAACGGCGGCGCGTGCGATTCGCCGCCCTGCGCGGCCCCCACGTCCTCGTCTAACTATTTGATTAGAAGTCTGTCGCGCAGCCGGCTTGGTCGCCAGTGCGGTTTGTCCCGTGTGTTTCGTTAGCAATGCGGTGCGGCCCGTGGTGCTGCTAACATGCGAGCGATATCGTCGCAGGCATATCCGGGCGGCGTCCCGGTCACTTAATGCAACCGAACCCTACCCCATGATCGAGCTGCTGCGCGCCTGGTTCCAACGATACTTTTCGAATCCCCAGATCGTGAGCCTGGGGCTGGTGCTGATAATCGGTGCCGGGATCGTGCTGTTGCTCGGGCATCTGCTGGCACCGCTGATCGCGGCGCTGGTGGTGGCTTTCGTGCTCGAAGGGGCGATCGGCTGGCTGTGCCGTCTCGGCATGCCGCGGCTGCCCGCCGTGTGGCTGGTGTTCCTGATCTTCATCGCGGGCGTGGCCTTGTTTGTGGGCGGCTTGGTGCCGCTGCTGATGAGCCAGATCACCGAGTTTATGCGTGAACTGCCGAAAATGGTCGCGCAGGGACAGGACGCCCTGCGCACCTTGCCCGCACGCTATCCCCACTTCATTTCCCAGGCGCAGATCGACGGTCTGATGGGTGAGTTGCGGCATGCCCTGGCCACGTTCGGGCAGCGCGTGTTGAGCTTGTCGTTGGCTTCGGTGATCGGGCTGATCTCGCTGATCATTTACCTGATTCTGGTGCCGCTGCTGGTGTTCTTCTTTCTCAAGGACAAGCAGATGTTGCTGGATTGGGCGACTGGTCTGCTGCCGAAACAGCGTGCGCTGGCTACCGAGGTCTGGCGGGAAGTGAACATCAAGTTCGTCGGCTATGTGCGCGGCAAGATCCTGGAGATCCTGGTCGTGTGGGCCGCGAGCTATGCCAGTTTCGCCGCCTTCGGATTGAATTACGGTCTGCTGCTGGGGGTGTTGGTCGGGCTCTCGGTGGTGATCCCCTATGTCGGCGCGGCGGTGGTGACCGTGCCGGTGGTGTTCGTGGCCTATATCCAGTGGGGATTCACCAGCGATTTCGTCTATGTTGTCAGCGCTTACGCCATCATTCAGTTTCTCGACGGCAACCTGCTGGTGCCGCTGCTGTTTTCGGAAATGGTCAATCTGCATCCGGTCGCGATCATGACGGCCGTGCTGCTGTTCGGCGGTCTGTGGGGCGTGTGGGGCGTGTTCTTCGCGATCCCGCTGGCTACGCTGGTCCAGGCCGTTGCACACGCCCTGAAACGGGCGACTACGCCTCCTGGTCTGATACCGTGAGCGGCTACTGCCGGAAGTGCCGCGGCGCCATCAAGCGCGGGGGGACGTCGGGGGAGGGGAGGAGGTCTGCAGACTGCGCCAGTCCGGGCGCAGCAGGCCGTAGACGGCGCCGTCCGATGTTTCGCCGTTGACGAGCCAACGTTCACGCAACAGGCCTTCGTGCTGGAAGCCGAGGCGTTCCAGTGTCTTTCTGGAAGCGGTGTTGCGAGGATCGATTTCGGCCTCGATGCGATGAAGGTCGAGGTGCGTGAAGCCATAGCCGACAAGTTTACGCAGAGCTTCGCCCATATAGCCTTTGCCCCATGCCGATGCGATCAGAGCGTAGCCGAGTTCGGCGCGGCGGTGGGTTGTGGAAATCTTGAACAGCATGCAACGTCCGATCAGCCGCGCATCGTCGAGCGTTTCGAGCCCCAGGCTCAGGGATTCGCCGCGGCGAAAGGCATCGGCGTCGTGCTTGATCGTCTCGTGAGCCTGCTCGATGGAGGTCCAGGTCGGCGAATTCCAGTAGCGCATGATTTCCGGGGCAGAGTGTATGGCGAACAGCGCTTGCGCGTCCGCCGCGCCGCAGAGGCGCAGGCGCAAACGCTCGGTTTGTAGTGGCAGGCTCTCGATGGCGGATGTCATGAGCGATCGAGTCCTGTATCGAACGGTTGTTACAACGTGTCCGAGGCGAAGTCGGCCAGGCGCGAGCGTTCGCCGCGGCGCAGGATGATGTGTCCGCTGTGCGCCCAGTCCTTGAAACGGTCGACCACGTAGGTCAGGCCCGAGGTGGTCTCGGTGAGGTAGGGCGTGTCGATCTGCGCGACGTTGCCGAGGCAGACGATCTTGGTGCCGGGGCCGGCGCGGGTGATCAGCGTCTTCATCTGCTTGGAGGTCAGGTTCTGGGCCTCGTCGATGATGAGGTAGCGGTTGAGGAAGGTGCGGCCGCGCATGAAATTCAGCGAGCGGATCTTGATGCGGTTGCGCAGCAGGTCGTTGGTCGCCGCGCGGCCCCATTCGCCGCCGATGTCGGTGCGCGTGAGCACCTCCAGATTGTCCATCAGCGCGCCCATCCAGGGGGTCATCTTCTCCTCTTCGGTGCCGGGCAGGAAGCCGATGTCCTCGCCCACCGGCACGGTGACGCGGGTCATGATGATCTCCTTGTAGCGGTTCTCGTCCAGCGTCTGCATCAGTGCCGGCGGCCAGCGTCAGCAGGGTCTTGCCGGTGCCGGCGGGGCCGACCAGGGTGACGAAGTCGACCTCCGGGTCGATCAGCAGGTTGAGGGCGAAATTCTGCTCGCGGATTGCGGGCATGGATGCCCCACACGCTGTGTCGCGCGCTGGTGTAGTCCATCGCCGTTTCGATCAACGCGTGGTCGTCGCGAGTCTCGCGCACCAGCGCCGAGAAACCGTGTTCGCCAGGTAGCGTCAGACATTGGTTCGGATGCCACTTGTCTGTCATTGGGCCGTGCATGCGGTAGAACGTGCGGCCGTTCTCCTGCCAGGACTCCATATCCTTGCTGTGCAACTCCCAGAAGTCCGCGGGCAGTTCCTCCAGTCCGCTGTAAAGCAGATTGACGTCGTCGAGCACCTGGTCGTTGTGGTAGTCCTCGGCGTGCACGCCGACGATGCTTGCCTTGAGCCGTAGGTTGATGTCCTTGGAGACCAGGGTGACGGGTGTCGACCGGTCGTCGTTCTGCAGCGCGAGGGCGGTGGCGAGGATGGTGTTGTCGGCCGATGAGCCCGGCAGGGATTCTGGCAACGCCTGCGGCAGTGCCTTGGTCTGGAAGAACAGGCGTCCGCTGCAGCCGAGCGGCGCCGGGGTATCGGTCTGCGATGGCGCTATCGGCAGACCGGCGAGGATGTCGCCGTCGTTCCCGCTCTCCCTGGCCATGATCTCGTCGAGAAAACGACTGACCTGGCGCACGTTGCGCGCCACTTCGGAAACGCCTTTCTTGGAACGGTCGAGTTCCTCGAGCACGACCATGGGGAGATAGATGTCATGTTCCTGGAAGCGGAACAGGGCGGTGGGGTCGTGCATGAGCACGTTGGTGTCGAGAACGAAGAGGCGTTTCCCTGAATCGGCTTTGCTCATGCACAAGTCCTATCGCCTGGGGCGGGTGATGTGTGCCGCAATGTCTGTCTTCGCTGCCCCTCTGAGCCTCGGGGCGGGCTTGCGGCCGACGATGGGATGCCGGCCCGCGTTCCGGATGGATCAGAGCGCGCGAACGGCTTCCAGCACGGCCGCGCAGTGCCCCGCCACCTTGACCTTGCGCCATTCGTCGCGCAGCACGCCGTCCTTGTCGATGAGGAAAGTGCTGCGTTCGATGCCCATGACCTGGCGCCCGTACATGTTCTTCATCTTGATCACATCGTAAAGCCTGCACAGCGTTTCGTCTTCGTCCGAGATCAGTTCGAAGGGGAAGCCGAGTTTCTGTTTGAACCGCTCATGGGAGGCGAGGCTATCGCGCGAGACGCCGAGCACGATGGCGCCGGCGGCCTGGAAATCGGCGTAGGCGTCGCGGAAGTCGGAGCCTTCGGTGGTGCAGCCGGGCGTGCTGTCCTTGGGGTAGAAGTAGAGCACGACATGCTGTCCACGCAGTTTGGACAGGGTGATCTCGCCGCCGGTGGCGGGACGGGTGAAATCCGGGGCGGGTTGGCCGATGCTGGGCATGCAGGTCTCCTTATGCGACAGCACGCGCTGGGGCGCGTGTGCCGGTGGCTGAGGCGGCGCAGGCGCTCAATGCTTGACCGGCTCCATGATGCCGTCGAGATTGAGGTCGTCGCACAGGTCGAGGAATTCGTCGCGCAGGGTGGCCAGATGCGCATGCCCGGGGATTTCGACGGTCATGTGCAGCGAGAACATGGGCGAGCCGGTGTGGGGCGCGGCGTAGGTGGCGGTGGTCATGTTCTGGATGTTGACCCCGCGCGAGGCGAAGAAGTTGGCCAGCTCGTGGACGATGCCCTGCTGGTCGAGCGCGACCACATCGACGCCATAGGGGACGAAGTCGCCGTGCGGCTCGCGGCGCTGGGTGCGTTGGGTGGTGATGACCAGTTCCATGGTCTGGGCAAGGCGGTCGAGGGCTTTTTCCAGCTTGGTCGTGGTGTTCCAGTTGCCGCGGGCGAGCAGGATCATGGCAAAAGCGCCGCCGAGAACGCTCATGCGGCTGTCTTCCAGGTTGCAGCCGGCCTCGCGTACGGCGTCGGAGATCGATTCGACGATGCCAGGGTGGTCTTCGCCGAGAATCGATACCACCAAATGAGTGTTCATGTTGCTCCGGTTGCAATGGATTGTCTTGCTGGAAGAGTAACAGTTCGCGGCCGGGTGCGAAACGCGACATCACCGGGTCTGCGGCTTGTCAGTGAGAGTGCCCGAACGTACTATGGCGGCTTATTTTTCGTTAGGGACAGGGCATGTTTCACGGCAGCATGGTGGCAATGGTCACGCCGATGAGGCCTGACGGCGAAGTTGATGACGTCGCCCTGGCGCGGCTGATCGAATTTCATATCGAAAACGGTACCGACGCCATCGTGGCTGTGGGCACGACCGGCGAGTCGGCGACGATCGATTTCGACGAGCATTGCCGGCTCATAAAACGCTTTGTGGAACTGGTGCGGGGGCGTGTACCGCTGATCGCCGGCACCGGCGCTAATGCGACCGCCGAGGCGATCCGGCTGACGCGTTGCGCCATGAACGCCGGTGCCGATGCCTGCTTGCTCGTAACCCCGTATTACAACAAGCCGACGCAGGAAGGCCTCTACCGGCATTTCAAGACGGTGGCCGAAGCGGTGCCGATTCCGCAGATTCTGTACAACGTGCCCGGGCGCACCGCAGTCGACATGCTGCCGGCGACTGTGGAGCGGCTTGCGCCGATTTCCAATATCGTCGGCATCAAGGAAGCCCTGGGCAAGGTCGAGCGCATCGAGGAATTGGTCCGGCGCTGCGGTGATCGCCTCGGAGTGTTCAGTGGCGACGACGCGACGACCATGGAATCGATACTGGCCGGAGGCAAGGGCGTGATTTCCGTGACGGCCAATGTGGCGCCGCGACTGATGCACGACATGTGCGCGGCGGCTTGCCGCGGCGATCGCGATGAAGCGACGGAGTTGGATGCCCGCCTCGCGGGTCTGCACCGCGCGCTGTTCGTGGAAGCCAATCCGATTCCGGTCAAGTGGGCGCTGCACGAAATGGGTCTGATCGATGTGGGCATCCGTTTGCCGCTGACGCCGCTGTCCCCGGATTACTACGATGAGCTACGCGCAGCGATGCGCCAGGCCGAGATCGTTTTGCCAGGAGATTCAGATGCTTGATGCATTTCGCCGTGCGGCCCTGTTGGGGGCGGCGCTGGGCCTGGGTGGTTGTTCCCTGTGGGGCGGCTCCGGAAGTTATCAGATGGACGCCTCGGCACAGGAGCTGCAGGTTCCGCCGCAACTGACGCCGCCAAGGGCGGAAAGCACTTATGCGATCCCGCCGGCGCAGGGTCTCGGCCCGCAAGCGGCGACGGCGCAAAGCGCTGCACAGGCCAGCGCGGGCGGTGTAGGTTCAGGTGCCGCCCAGCCCGGGGTCCTGCCGGTCGTGCCGAATATGCATTTGCAGCAGGCCGGCGCGTTCCGCTGGCTTTCGGTGGATGCCAAGCCCGGTCAGGTATGGCCGCAAGTGCTGGCCTTCTTCAAGGCGCGTGGTTTCACTTTGGTGAAATCCGATGTGCGCACCGGCGTCATCCGTACGGACTGGAAGATCGAGGACAACGGCCTGCCCAAGGGTTTCCTGGCGGCTCTGATCAACAATATCTCCGCGTCGGGTGCGCGTGACCGTTACGTCGTGCGTTTGGTGCGCGGGTCGAACGGTGCGACCGATGTTTATCTCAGCCATCAGGGGGCGCTCAAGGCCAAGGATGCGCAGGGCGACATGGTCTGGCAGTGGCAGCCGCCCGATCCGGCTAAGGAAGCCAGCATGCTGCAAGCCCTGATGGTCTATATGGGCGCGCCGCAGGCCGAGGCCAAGACGCTGGCCGAAGCCGTCAGTACGCCGGGCGCTTCCGTCTACGCGCTGAGCGAGCAGGGCGGCACCACGGTGCTCAAGGCGGCGCAGCCGTTCGATCAGGCCTGGCCGCAGATCGGTCTGGGGCTCGACCGGGTGGATCTGGTGGTGGACCAGCAGGACCGCGCCAAGGGCGTCTATGACGTCAGCTACGTCGGCGAGAGCCGCAGCAATGCCCTGCAACGCCTGTTCGGTGGCGGTTCGGTGCTCAACCACGGTGCCAAGTTCCAGATCACGGTCGTGAGCGAGGGCAGCGGCGTGACGGTACGCGCGCTCGACGCCAAGGGGCAGCCTCTTTCGCCCAAGGGCGCGCATGAGGTCCTGAGCCTGCTGCTGAGCGGTTTGCAGTGAGGTCGTGAGCCTGCGCTTCGCTTCGCTGGGCAGCGGAAGCCGGGGCAACGCCTGCGTTATCGAGTCCGGTTCGACGCGGGTGTTGCTGGATTGCGGCTTTTCCGTCAGCGAAATCGATCGCCGCCTGGCCCGGCTGGGGCTGGGCGGCGGGGATCTCGACGCCATTCTCGTTACGCACGAGCATAGCGACCACCTTGCCGGCGCAGCGCGGCTGTCGCGACGCTACTGTCTGCCGGTGTGGTTGACTGCAGGTACCCTGGCCGCCAGCCGCGATGACGGCTATCACCAGGTCGAGGTGTTCCATGCCCATGACGTGTTCGAAGTGGGCGACTTGCAGCTGCATCCCTTCCCAGTCCCCCACGATGCTCGCGAACCGGCGCAGTTCGTGTTCAGCGACGGCGACCGCCGCTTCGGCCAGCTCACCGACACCGGCAGCATCACCCCGCATATCGAACGCATGCTGGCGGGGCTCGACGCGCTGGTGCTGGAATGCAACTACGAGCCGGAACTGCTGCGGAGTGGGCCTTACCCCCCTTCGCTCAAGGCACGGGTCGGCGGCGATTACGGGCATCTTGGCAATGATCAGGCAGCGGCGCTGCTTTCGCGGCTGGATACGACACGCCTGAACTGGTTGATCGGCGCCCATGTGAGCGAAAAGAACAACACGCCTGCGCATGCCCGCATGGCTCTGGTCGCGGGGCTGGGCTGCGAAGAGGACTGCATCGATGTGGCGGGACAGGACGAGGGGATCGGGTGGCGTACGGTTTGAACGTGGATGGCTCCGCCCTGCAAGTGTCCGTGCGGTCTTGGCGGCAAAACCATACCGGCGTAAAGTGCGTGCCGGCCGGCTGACGTAATCCGCCGGAACGCTTGCCTGGACGACAACCATGGGGACACAGCATGTGGCACGCACGCGAGAATCGCTACGATTTGATGCAGTACAGGCGCTGCGGGCGCTCCGGATTGTCGCTGCCGTTGATTTCCCTGGGGCTGTGGCACAACTTCGGCGACGATACACCGCACCAGCTTAAACGGGACATCTGCCGCAGAGCCTTCGATCTGGGCATCACGCATTTCGATCTGGCAAACAACTACGGGCCGCCGCCCGGCGCGGCGGAAGAGGCGTTTGGCCGCATACTCAGAGCCGATTTTTCGACGCACCGCGACGAAATGGTCATTTCGTCGAAAGCGGGCTATCTCATGTGGCCCGGCCCCTACGGCGAATGGGGCAGCAGGAAATATCTCATCTCGAGTTGCGATCAGAGCCTGAAGCGCCTGGGTGTCGACTATGTCGACATTTTCTACTCGCATCGCTTCGACCCGAATACTCCGTTGGAGGAGACCATGGCGGCGCTGGACCATATCGTCCGTTCCGGCAGGGCGCTCTATGCAGGCATCTCTTCCTACAATGCCAGGCGCACGCGCGAAGCGGCGGCGATCCTCGAAGAATTGGGGACGCCGTGTCTGATTCACCAGCCCAGCTATTCGATGCTCAACCGCTGGATCGAAGACGATGCCTTGTTGGATACCCTCGGCGACCTTGGCATCGGCGCGATCGTGTTTTCTCCACTCGCACAGGGCATGCTGACGAACAAATACCTCGGCGGTGTGCCCGATGACAGTCGGCTGGCCCAGCAAAAATCGCTGCGTGCCGATTTTCTGACCGAGCGGACGCTTGCCAATATCCGCAAACTCAACGAAGTTGCTGAGAGGCGTGGTCAGACCTTGGCTCAAATGGCGCTGGCGTGGGTATTGCGCGACGCGCGCGTTACCTCGGCGCTGATCGGAGCCAGCCGGCCGGAGCAGATCGAGGATTGCGTCGGCGCGCTGGACAAGCTGCATTTCGAGGACGCCGAACTGGCCGAAATCGAGCGCTACGCGCGCGACGCGGATATCAATATCTGGGCCGAGTCGGCCGAGCGCGAAGGGCCGCCGCGCAAGTGATCAGTGGGTAGCTCAATTCAACGAGTGCGGAGTCGGAACACGTCCTCTCCGAAAGCAGCAACATGATCGGCGCCGAAAGCGGCAACCCTGGGCAGATCACCGGCGGGAAACGCTAAGACCTGCCTCCATCACGCGCACAATCTCCCCGGCGGCATTCTCCGGATCCTGCTCCCCGAACACTCCGCT
>CAVVUY010000039.1:0-16123 GCA_963751375.1 uncultured Gammaproteobacteria bacterium | reverse complement strand
GCGCCGCAGCAGCGGTCCGATCCAGAGCCCGCGCTTCCAGCAGTTTCAACGGCTCGCCCTGAAAGCGGGTTTCCGCTACCGGCCAGGGATTGAAGGCCTGGACCTGACGCGCGATCTGCACGGCCGGCAGCGCCCAATCGATGCCCGCTTCGTCCTTTGACAACTTGCGTGCGTACGTGGCTTGTGAAGCGTCCTGCGGCTCTCCCCTCAGGCTGCCGGCGTCCAGCGCCGGCAATACTTCCAGCAGCGCCTGCGCGCCCAGTTCGGCAAGCCGATCATGCACGCTGCCGGCGGTGTCTTCGGGCGTGATCGGCGTCGCGCTGCGAGCCAGCATCGCGCCGGTGTCCAGGCCCTCGTCCATCTGCATGATGGTGACGCCGGTCTGCGCATCGCCGTCGAGCAGGGCGCGCTGGATCGGTGCCGCGCCGCGCCAGCGCGGCAGCAGGGAGGCGTGAATGTTGACGCAGCCCAGACGCGGGATGGCCAACACCTCCGCCGGCAGGATCAAGCCGTAGGCGGCGACCACCATCAGATCCGGCGCCAGCGCGCGCAGCGCCGCCTGAGCCTCGTCATCGCGCAGGCTCTGCGGCTGACGCACCTCGATGCCAAGCGCCGTTGCCGCTTCCTTGACCGGGCTCGGGCGCAGCTTGCGCCCACGGCCCGCCGGGCGGTCCGGCTGCGTGTAAACGGCCACCACTCGGTGTCCCGCGTCGACCAACGCGCGCAGCGCCGACACGGCAAATTCCGGCGTGCCGGCATAAACGATATTCAACTGTCGCCTCCCGGGCTGAATCGTTCTTGGCTCGGCGTCAGATCGCCGGCGTCGTTTCATGCGCCGGCAGATTGCCCAATCGCGCCTGCTTTTCCAGCTTGGCGCGGATACGCGTGCGCTTGAGCGGCGAGAGATAATCCACAAACAGCTTGCCGTCGAGGTGATCGATCTCATGCTGGATGCACACGGCGAGCAGGCCATCGGCCTCCAGCTCGAACGACTCTCCCTGCTCGTTGAGGGCGCGCACCTTGACGCACTCCGCCCGGCGCACCGTCTCGTAGTAGCCCGGCACCGACAGACAGCCCTCCTCCATCTCCTCCTCGCCGTCGCTAGCGACCAGCTCGGGATTGATCAGGCAAAGAGGTTCGTCCTGCTCGGACGATACATCGATCACGATGATGCGCTGGTGGATGTTGACCTGCGTCGCCGCCAGGCCGATGCCAGGCGCCGCATACATGGTCTCGAACATGTCGCGCACGATGACGCGGACAGCATCATCGACTTCGGACACGGGCGCGGCCTTGGTGCGCAACCGCGTGTCCGGGAAATGTAGTACTTCGAGAAGAGCCATACCTTTGATACAGTCCGGATTAATTTGTGCAGTCTCGAATGAATCTCTGCTAAAGTAATGATCAGGCTACGCTTAGTCGCTGCGAATTCAGCCTCGGCTAACGGCTAAGAACCATATATATTGTGTGACCCGACACGAACAAGAATGGCTCCAAGGGGAACCCGAATGCCGGCCCTGCGCACCCGCTCATATGCCATCGTTTCGGCATCTGCCGTTATTGTAACGCTTCTCGTCGCCGGTTGCGCCAGCCAGCGCCAGCCGATGCCTGCGGCGCCGCCTGCGCCTACGGCCGCGCCCGCCCAGGCCATTCCGGCACCCGCGCCACCCAAGCCGGCTCCGGTCGTGATCAAGCCCACGGCGCCCACGCGCTACGTCGTGCAAAAAGGCGACACCCTGTGGGACATCTCGCAGCGTTTCCTCTACACGCCGTGGAGTTGGCCGGAAATCTGGTATGCCAATCCCCAGATCAAGAATCCTCACTGGATTTACCCGGGTGACGTGCTGACGCTGTACTACGTCAACGGCAAGCCGCGCGTTTCAGTCACCGGCGGACCACGCGTGAACGGCACACCCACCGTCGTGCTCAAGCCCGGCGTCCAGTATGAAAAGCTGCCGAGCACCGAACATCCGATTCCGATTCAGGCCATCCGTCCCTTCCTTATTCACCCGCGTGTCGTGCCGGTCGAGGAGATGCTCAAGGCGCCGCACATCGTCGGCTCCAGCGAGGACCGCATCCTCTTCGGCAACGGCGACCAGGTCTACGTGCGCGGCCTGCCGGACAAGCCCAAGTCCTCCGTCTACAGCCTGTACCGCCCCGGCGCCGTGTTGCGCTCGCCCAAGACCGGCAAGGTTATAGCGCATCAGGTCACTTATCTCGGCGACATCCGCATCATCCATAACGGCTCGATCGCCACCGGCGTGCTGGAAAACATCACCGAAGAGGTACAGCCCGGCGACCGTTTGCTGCCCTACGCCAAGAAGGAGCTCGACTACACCTTCATGCCGCAGGCCCCGAAGGTGAACGTCGACGGCCAGGTCATCTCGCTGTTCAACGCGATCAGCATGGTCGGCCAATACCAGGTCATCGTACTCGACGTCGGCAATAGCGAAGGCGTGCGCAAAGGCGATGTGGTCGCGCTCGAACAGCACGGCCGCCTGATCAGCGACGACCATGCCGCGCCCGGCGAATCGCGCACCGTCCGCCTGCCCAATTCGCGCTCCGGCGTGGCCATGATCTTCCGCACGTTCGACCACATCAGCTACGCCCTAGTGATGTCCTCGACCCGCCCCATCGAAATCGGGGATGTCGTCACCAACCCCTGACGGGAGCTTGCCGACGATAGCGCACGACGACGCACTGCAAGCCTGGCTGCGCATTCACCGCGCGCCCGGCATCGGCATCCACGCCGTCCTCCGCCTGCTGGCCGCGTTCGGCTCACTTCAGGACGTCTTGGCGGCCTCGCCTGCCGCGCTGCGCTCGGCAGGCCTCGGCGAGGCCGCCTGTCAGGCTCTCGCCGACAACCGCGAACTCGACGTCCAGCTTGAACTGGAGTGGGCGCAACAGCCTCATCATCACATCATTCCTTACGGCGACGCAGCCTACCCGCAGCGACTGGCCGAACTCGACGACGCGCCGGTTCTGCTGTATGCCGCCGGCGACATCGATCTCCTGCAGCACCCTCAGCTGGCTATCGTCGGCAGTCGCCACCCCACGCCCGGCGGACGCGACAACGCCTATCGCTTCGCTCGTCATCTCGCCGCCGCCGGACTGGGCATCACCAGCGGCCTCGCCCTCGGCATCGACGGCGCAGCGCATGAAGGCGCACTAGACGCCGGCGGCATTACCGTCGCCGTCGCCGCTACCGGCCTCGACCGCGTCTACCCCGCCAGCCACCGCACACTGGCCAGGCGCATCGTCACCGAAGGGGTGATGATCTCGGAGAATCCGCTCGGCACATCGATCAACCGCGGCGCCTTCCCTCGCCGCAATCGCCTGATCAGCGGCCTCGCCCTTGGCGTACTCGTGGTCGAGGCCGCGCGCAAAAGCGGCTCGCTGGTCACTGCCCGACTCAGCGCCGAACAAGGGCGCGAGGTCTTCGCCATCCCAGGCTCGATCCACAATCCCATGGCACGCGGCTGCCACCATCTGATCCGCGAAGGGGCCAAACTGGTCGAAACCGCCGATGACATTCTCGCCGAGCTGACGCACCGCGGCGCACTCGACGCCCGCCCTGCAGCAAACCCGCCGCCACAGGACGACGAACGCAACGAAACGCAGAATAGCGACCATCGCCAACTGCTCGAGGCGATGGGTCACGACCCCGTGCCCGTCGACCTGCTCGTCGAGCGCACTGGATTGACCCCGGAGGCCGTTTCCTCCATGCTGCTGATCCTCGAACTCAAGGGCTTGGTGGCCGTCGTCGACGGCGGACGCTACCAGCAAACCCCTTGACCGCGCCCTCCAGAGCCATGGGCGCTCTGGGCCTTACTTGTTTGGATTATCGATGAAAGAATCCGTATTGGACGTCCTCATGTACCTCTTCGAGCACTACGTCGACGAGGACATGGAAGACCTCGAACCGGATCGCGAACAACTTGAAATCCGCCTGCTCGATGCCGGCTTCCCCACCGCCGAGATCGACCGCGCCTTCGACTGGCTGGACGGCTTGGTCGAACAAGGCAGCGCGCTGGCGAATTCGGGCACGAATGCCTCGCTGCGGCTGTATACGCAGGCTGAAATGACGCGCCTGGACAGTGAGCTGCGCGGCTTTCTGCTATTTCTAGAGCAGGGTGGAATCCTCACTTCGACCACGCGCGAACTGGTCATCGATCGCGTGATGGCATTGAATGAAGAGGAAATCGACCTCGAACAGCTGAAGTGGGTGGTACTGATGGTGCTGTTCAATCAGCCGGACCGCGAGCTCGCCTATTCCGATCTCGAGGACCTGGTGTTCGAAGAAACGCCGCCTTACCTGCATTGAAAATATCGCGGCTGGTTCAGCCCGCCCCATCAAGTCATTCGTTTTTGAATAGTAGGTGCCATGGGTAACAAACTGGTCATCGTCGAATCGCCGGCCAAGGCCAAAACGATCAAGAAATACCTCGGCAAGGACTTCGAAGTCATGGCCTCGTACGGCCATGTCCGCGACCTGGTGCCCAAGGAAGGCGCGGTCGACCCCGAACAAAGTTTCGCCATGCATTACGCGGTCATCCCGCGCAACCAGAAACACGTGGACGCCATCGTCAAGGCGATCAAGAAGGCAGACGCCCTCTACCTCGCGACTGACCCTGATCGCGAGGGCGAAGCCATCTCCTGGCATCTACACGAACTCCTGCGTGAACGCGGTCTGCTCGAAGACCGCGCCGTGCACCGCGTGGTGTTCTACGAAATCACCAAACAGGCGGTGAACGACGCCGTCAGCCACCCGCGCGAACTATCCACCGACCTGGTCAACGCCCAGCAGGCCCGGCGTGCGCTCGACTACCTGGTCGGTTTCAACCTCTCGCCGCTGCTCTGGCGCAAGATCCGCCGTGGGCTGTCTGCAGGCCGCGTGCAAAGCCCCGCCCTGCGGATGATCGTCGAGCGCGAAGAGGAGATCGAACGTTTCGTAAGACGCGAATACTGGACGGTCGATGCTCAGAACGCCAAAGACGGCATCCCGTTCAACGCGCGCCTGTCGCGCTACGCCGGCAAGAAACTCGAACAGTTCGACCTCGACAGCGAAGCCAGTGCCGAGGAAGCCCGCAAGACGCTGCTGGATGCCGCGCAGGGCGCACTCATCGTGCGCAAGCTCGAACAGAAGCAACGCAAACGCAATCCCGCCGCGCCGTTCACCACCTCCACGCTGCAGCAGGAAGCCGCCCGCAAGCTCGGCTTCAGCACCCGCCGCACCATGCAGGTTGCGCAGGAACTATACGAAGGCATCGATCTGGGTGCCGGCCCCATCGGCCTGATCACCTACATGCGTACCGACTCGGTCAACCTCGCCGAGGAGGCCATCGCCGAACTGCGCGAGCTGATCGGCCAGCGTTACGGCACGGACAAGGTGCCGCCTCAGCCGCAGCACTACAAGACCAAGTCCAAGAATGCCCAGGAGGCCCACGAGGCGATCCGCCCGACCTCGGCCATGCACCTGCCCGAGGAACTGCGTGGCCACCTCAGCAACGATCAGGCACGGCTCTACGACCTGATCTGGAAGCGTACCGTCGCCTGCCAGATGATCCACGCCACGCTGGACACCGTCGCCGCCGACCTCGAAGCCGGCGACGATAGCGGTCACATGTTCCGCGCCACCGGCTCCGCACTGCGCGACCCGGGCTTCATGCTGGTCTATCGCGAAGGCGTCGACGATGTCGTACAGGAAAGCGACGACCGCCTGCTGCCGCCGCTGGAAGAAGGCGAACGCCTCGAACTGCGCGACATCCTTACCGAACAGCACTTCACCGAACCGCCACCGCGCTACAGCGAAGCCAGCCTGGTCAAGGCACTCGAGGAATACGGCATCGGCCGCCCCTCCACCTACGCCTCGATCATCTCGACCCTACTCGCACGCGAGTACGTCGAACTCGAAAGCCGGCGCTTCACCCCTACCGACGTCGGCCGCGTGGTGAACCGCTTCCTGACCCAGTACTTCAGCCAGTACGTCGACTACGACTTCACCGCCCGACTGGAAGACGAACTCGACGAGATATCGCGCGGTGAAAAGGACTGGGTTCCGGTCATGCGCGAATTCTGGGAGCCCTTCCACGAACTGCTCGACGAGCGTGCCCGTACGGTCACGCGCGAGGAGGCCGTGCAGGCCCGCGAACTCGGCACCGATCCGAAGAGCGGCAAGCCGGTCAGCGTGCGTATGGGCCGCTACGGGCCCTATGTGCAGATCGGCACCCGCGAGGACGAGGAAAAACCCCGTTTCGCCGGCCTGCGGCCTGGCCAGAAAATGGACGGCATCGCACTCGACGAAGCCCTCAAGCTGTTCGACCTGCCCCGGCATCTGGGCAGCACTCCCGACGGCGACGACGTCAGCGCCAATATCGGACGCTTCGGCCCCTACGTAAAGCACGGTTCGAAATACGTTTCCCTGCGCGACGACGACGATCCTTATACCGTCACGCTGGAACGCGCGCTGGAACTCATCGAGGAAAAAGCGCGCATCGAAGCCGAACGCATCATCCACCAGTTCGAGCGCGAAGACGGCGGCAAGGTCGAAGTGCTGCGCGGCCGCTACGGCCCCTATATCACCGACGGCGAGCGCAACGCCCGAATTCCCAAGGACGTCGAGCCCGAATCGCTCGATCTTGCCGCCTGCGAAAAGCTACTGGCCGAAGCGCCGCCGAAAAAGGCCCGCCGCGGCGCGGCCAAGAGCGGCAGCAAAACCGCGGCAGCAAAACGCAGTACCGGCAAGCGCGCTTCGACCACGAAGAAAAAGGCCAAAGCCGATTAATGACGTGCCATCCAGGCGCCCGCCTGGATGGCACGGCCAATTGATACGGCCTGAGGCCGCACAATATCGCCACGAACGGCCCCGGTCGCACAGCCGGCCCAACTCGGCGGACGATGCAACGCGTCATCCACAGCGTGCGGATTTTTCGAACCGATTCGACACATGAACACCGCTGACGACACCACAGTGCAAGAAGCCGCCCGCGTCCTGCGGACCGGCGGCCTGGTCGCCTATCCGACCGAAGCCGTCTTTGGCCTGGGTTGCGATCCGCGCAACGAGGCCGCCCTTGACCGCCTGCTTAAACTCAAGGGGCGCGCGCAGGAGAAGGGCCTGATCCTGATCGCCGCCGATGCGGCGCAGCTCGAACCCTGGATCGAAGCGCTGCCCAACGATGCGGCTACGCGCGTGCGCGCCACCTGGCCCGGACCGGTCACTTGGCTGATTCCCGCACGCCCTGGCATTTCCACGCGACTACGCGGAGCACACACAAGTCTCGCTGTGCGCGTCACCGCCCACCCTGTAGCCGCCGCGCTGGCCCGAGCCTTCGGCGGCGCACTGGTCTCGACCAGTGCGAACCCCAGTGGAGCGCCGCCGGCGCGCGACCTCGACGCACTGCGCGCGCGCTTCGGCGATGCCATCGACTACTATCTGGCGGGGCCGCTCGGCGGCCGCGAGCGCCCGAGCGAGATCCGCGACGCGCTGAGCGGGGAAATTCTGAGGAACTGAAAATGCCCGACATCGCCGCCGTCGAACACACGCTCACCCGTCTGCAGGCAGATATCTGCACCGCCTTGGAAACGGTGGACGCTACAGCGCGCTTTCGCATCGACGACTGGACGCGCCCAGAGGGCGGCGGCGGCAGTACACGTGTGCTCGCCGACGGCGGCGTGTTCGAACAGGCCGGCGTCAATTTCTCACACGTGCACGGTCGCGCACTGCCGGCCTCAGCCAGCGCCGCACGGCCGCAGCTCGCCGGCCGCAGCTTTCGTGCCCTCGGCGTGTCTCTGGTTGTGCACCCGCGCAATCCATATGTGCCGACTTCGCACGCCAACGTGCGCTTCTTCATTGCCGAGCATCCCGACGAAGAGCCGGTGTGGTGGTTCGGCGGGGGCTTCGACCTGACGCCATATTACGGCTTCGACGAAGACTGCGTACACTGGCACCGCACCGCCAAAGCCGCTTGCGATCCCTTCGGCGCCGACCTGCACCCACGCTTCAAGACCTGGTGCGACGAATACTTCTTCCTGCCGCACCGCAAGGAACAGCGCGGCGTCGGCGGTTTGTTCTTCGACGATCACTGCAGCGGCGACTTCGACCGCGACCTGGCCTTCATCGATGCCATAGGTCGCGCCTATCTGGATGGCTACTTGCCAATCGTCGAACGCCGCCGCAACACGCCCTACGGCGAGCACGAACGCGAATTCCAATGCCTGCGTCGCGGACGCTACGTCGAATTCAACCTGGTCTACGACCGCGGCACTCTGTTCGGACTGCAGTCCGGCGGACGCACCGAATCCATACTCATGTCCCTGCCACCGCAGGTCGCCTGGCGCTACGATTGGCACCCCGAACCCGGCAGTCCCGAGGAACGTCTCCTCACCCACTTTCTCAAGCCGCGCGACTGGCTGGCACCAGCTTGAGCCGTCGCCCGCAGCAGGAGCCCTACAGCATGCAACACGCCCCGTACCCTCACAGCCGCCCGCGACGCATGCGCCGCGACGAGTTCTCGCGCCGCCTCATGCGCGAACACACGCTGAGCGCTGCCGACTTCATCCTGCCCGTGTTCATTCACGAGGGCAAAGCCTCCGAGCCGATTCCCAGCATGCCGGGCATCAGCCGCCTCAGCCTGGAAGATCTGCTGCGCGAGGGCGAGGCCCTGCTCGAACTGGGCGTGCCGGCGCTCGACCTATTCCCCGTCGTCCCGACCGAACGCAAGGATCTGCAGGCCAGCGAAGCCTACAACCCCGACGGCCTGGTTCAACGCGCGATCCGCGCCCTCAAGCGCGAACTGCCGGAACTCGGCGTGACCACGGACGTGGCGCTCGACCCTTACACGGTGCACGGCCAGGACGGACTGATCGACGATAGCGGCTACGTCATGAACGACCAGACCGTGGAGGTGCTGGTACGCCAGTCGCTGTCCCACGCCGAGGCCGGCGCCGACATCGTTTCGCCCTCCGACATGATGGACGGCCGCATCGGGCGCATTCGCGCCGCATTGGAAGACGAAGGTCACATCCACACGCGCATTCTCGCCTACTCGGCAAAATACGCCTCGGCCTTCTACGGCCCATTCCGCGACGCCATCGGCTCGGCCGGCAACCTCGGCAAGGGCAACAAGTTCACCTACCAGATGGACCCGGCCAACAGCGACGAGGCCATCCGCGAGACCGCTCTGGACATCGCCGAGGGCGCCGACATGGTCATGGTCAAGCCGGGCCTGCCCTATCTCGACATTCTCTACCGCGTGAAGCAGGAACTGCACATGCCGACTTTCGTCTACCACGTCAGCGGCGAGTACGCCATGCTCGCCGCGGCCGGACGCAACGGCTGGCTGGACGAGCGCGCCTGCGCGCTAGAGGCATTGATGAGCATGAAACGCGCGGGCGCCGACGGCATCCTCACCTATTACGCCAAGCAGGCCGCCGCCTGGCTGCGCGAAACGGCGTGAGCGCGGTGGACCTTTACGCGGTGATGGGCAACCCGATCGGCCACAGCCTGTCGCCGGCCATCCACACCCAGTTTGCCGAACAAACCGACCAGGCGCTCGACTACCGCGCCATGCTCGTCCCGGTCGACGGACTCGCGGACGCGATTGCACGCTTTCGCGCCGAGGGCGGGCGTGGGCTCAACATCACCGTGCCGTTCAAGCAGGAAGCCTATACGCTGGCCGACCGGCTCACACCGCGGGCGCAGCGCGCCGGCGCGGTGAATACCCTGTGCTTCACCCCGGGCGAATCCGTGCTGGGCGACACCACCGACGGCGTGGGCCTGCTCACCGACCTGCAGCAGAACCTCGGGCTGACGCTGGCCGGCACGGCGCGTACTGGTGCTCGGCGCGGGCGGTGCAGCGCGCGGCGTACTGCAGCCTCTGTTGGAAGCCGCTCCCGAAGCGCTGGTAATCGCCAATCGCACCGCCCAGCGTGCCGAGCAACTGGCACGGGCCTTCTCCGAATTCGGCCCTATCGATGGCATCGGCATAGATGCGCTGGGCCGCCAAGCCGCCTTCGACGTGCTGATCAACGCCACCTCGACCAGTCTCGGCGGCGCCGCGCTGGAACTGCCGGACCATCTCGCCGCGCCAGGGGCGGTGGCCTACGACATGGTCTACGGCGCACGCCCCACCCCGTTTCTGGAATGGGCCGCCGCGCACGGCGCCGACCTGTGTGCGGACGGACTCGGCATGCTGGTCGAACAGGCCGCGGAATCCTTTCTGCTGTGGCGCGGCGTGCGCCCGCAGACAGCCCCAGTGATCAGCCGCTTGCGCGCACAGCTCAGGGCGCCATATGCTTGATCATATTGGTTACAACACTTTCCCCCGGAGAAACCCCCGATGAAGTTGCATCGTTTCGCATTGCTCCCGGCAATCACCCTGAGCGTAAGCCTGATCGGCTGCACCACCAATCCCTACACCGGCCAGCAGGAAGTCAGTCGCACCGCCATCGGCGCCGGGATCGGCGCGGTTGCCGGCGCGATCGTGGGCAATGCCGTAGGCGGTAACCAGGGGCGCAATCGCGCCGTTGGCGCGGCCATCGGCGCACTTGCGGGCGGTTCGGTGGGCTACTACATGGACCGCCAGCAGGCCGAGCTGAGCCAGCAGTTACAGGGCACCGGCGTGAGCGTCACCCGCAGCGGTAACAACATCATTCTCAACATGCCCGGCGACGTGACCTTCGCCACCGACCAGTATCAGGTCGAGGCGCGCTTCTACCCGGTGCTGAATTCGGTTGCCAAGGTGCTCAACCACTACGACAAGACACTGATCGATGTAGCCGGCTATACCGACAGCACCGGCACCGCCAGCTACAACCAGCAGTTGTCGATGCGCCGGGCGGAGTCCGTCGGCAACTACCTCGTCGCCCAGGGCGTGCAGGCCATGCGTATCAAAGCCGTTGGCTACGGTGAGAACAACCCCATCGCCAGCAACGCCACCGCTTCCGGCCGTGCCATGAACCGGCGCGTCACCATCACGCTGATACCGGTAACCCAAACCAACGGCGGCTGATCGCCAACCCTGCCACGCCATCAGGCGTGGCAGGGTTGCAACATTCGACAACGCTCAGCGCAAAGTCACCAGTTCCTCCGAGCTGGTCGGATGGATAGCCACGGTATCGTCCAGGTCGCGCTTGGTCGCGCCCATGCGCAACGCCACCGCGAAACCCTGCAACATCTCGTCGGCGCCCTGGCCGATGACGTGTACGCCGACCAGCTTCTCCTTCGCCCCGACCGTGACCAACTTTACCGCGGTCTTCACCTTGCGCTCGGTCGCAGCGTGATACATCGGCGTGAACGAGGTTTGGTAGACCTTCACCGCGCTGCCGTGCACCTCGCGCGCCTCGTCCTCGCTCAAACCCACCGTGCCGATCGGCGGATGGCTGAATACCACCGTCGGGATGTTCTCGTAGTTCAGATGGCGGTCAGGCTGCCCGCCGTACAGCCGGTCGGCCAAGCGCCGGCCGGCGGCGATCGCAACCGGCGTGAGTTCCGCCCGCCCGGTCACGTCGCCGATCGCATACACGCCCGCGACGTTGGTGTTCTGATGTGCGTCGGCCACCACATAGCCAGCGCTGTCGACAATCACGCCCGTCGCTTCCAGATTCAGCCCCGCGACCGCTGGACGACGACCGACCGCCCAAATTACCGCGTCGAAACCGCCGCTCTCGCGACCCTGCTCACAGATCAGACTGAGTCTGCCATCCTCATCGCGCCGTACCTCCTCGGCCCGGGTACGCGGAAAGATGTTGACGCCGTCATCCAGCATGGCCTCGGTCAGGTGCTCGCGCAGCAGGCTGTCGAAGCGCCGCAGCAGATGCTCTCCGCGCAAAAACAGGCTGACCTCGGCACCCAGCGCATTGAGCACGCCGGCCAGCTCTACCGCGATATAGCCGGCTCCCACCACGGCCACGCGCTCGGGCAGCGACTCGAGCTGGAAGAAACCGTCCGAAGTGATGCCCAGCTCCGCCCCGGGAATCTCCGGCAGCATGGGTTCGCCGCCGGTGGCGATGACGATGTGATCTGCTGTGTACGTCTTGCCGTCGACCTCGATTCTATGGGCGTCGAGGAAACGCGCATGCCCCTGCAGAACGGTAACGTCGGAATCGGCCAAATAGGTGTGGTACCAGGCGTTGATGCCGCTCACGTAAGCATCGCGCTTGGTCTTGAGCGTGGCCCAGTCGAAGCTCCCGCGCGTGACCTCGAAACCGTAGTCGCGCGCATCCTCCAACGCATGGGCCAATTGCGCACCGAACCACATCACCTTCTTCGGTACGCAGCCCACGTTGACGCACGTGCCGCCTAGACGGCGCGACTCGACCACCGCGCAGCGGGCGCCGTAGCCGGCAGCGCGCTCAGCCACCGACAGGCCGCCGCTACCCGCACCGATGGCGATGAGATCGAAATGCTGTTCAGACATACATACTCCCGTGCTGCAGATGCATTTGGGCATATAGCCATAGGCGGGACGCCGCCCGCACAAAGGCTGCACTTTACCCCTCGGGATCGGCGCAGGCCACCGCCCGCCGGCTTGATTTTGCGGCGCCGCTGGTGCCAAAGTCCTGCGCCATGACCACATCCAAGACTTCTTTCGTCGACACCCAGTGGCCACGCATTCGCGCGCGGCTATGGCAATACGCACTGCTCACGCGGGCGCACCGGCCCATCGGCTCCCTACTGCTACTCTGGCCCATGCTGTGGGCACTATGGATCGCCGCCGCCGGCCGCCCGAACCTCAGCGTGCTCGTCGTCTTTCTGCTCGGCACCTGGCTCATGCGATCGGCCGGCTGCGCCATCAACGATTTCGCCGACCGCAAGGTCGATCCGCACGTAGCCCGTACCACAGAACGGCCGCTGGCCGCCGGGCGCATCCAACCGCGCGAGGCGGTCTGGGTCTTCGTCGTGCTGAGCCTGATCGCCTTCGCCCTGGTCCTGACGCAGAACCGCCTCACCATCCTGCTGTCCTTCGCCGGCGTCGCACTGGCCGCCAGCTACCCCTTTATGAAGCGTTTCCATCATCTGCCGCAGGTCCATCTCGGCGCCGCCTTCGGCTGGGCCGTACCAATGGCCTGGACGGCACAGACCGGTCAGTTACCATCGCCGCTGGCCTGGCTGATCTTCCTGGCCGCGGTGGTCTGGGCCACCATCTACGACACGCAGTACGCCATGGTCGACCGCGACGACGACATCAAGATCGGCGTCAAATCGACCGCCATCCTGTTCGGCGAGGCCGACCGCCTGATTCTGGGGGTTCTGCAGGTACTGATGCTGCTGGCTCTGCTGCTCATCGGCGTCAACGCCGGCCTTGGATGGCCCTATTTCCTCTCGCTGGTCGTCGGTGCCGGCATGTTCGGCTATCAGCAGATGCTCACTGCCTATCGGGTACCCGAATTCTGCTTCCGCGCTTTCATGAACAACAACTGGTTCGGGGCGGTGATCTTTGCGGGAGTGCTGTTGAGTTATCTGTTGCGTGGCTGAGAAGCTGAGGTTGGTTTTTTGCGGATGTGGATCACGCATTCGTTAGCAACTAAGCGTTTTCCGGACTCGATCCGAGGTATGTGGTTTCTATTAGCTACGTGGTGAAATCTGTTCCCAATTGTTGGCGCTGAGGCACATTTCGGGCGCGAATCAGCGTTTCCAGTATTGATCCTACTTGGGTGACGCGCCCGAGCCGATTTCTTTGAAATGCGCAAAGAAACCGGCGAAAGAAACGCACCCCCAGGATCGCTTGTCCCTGCGGGCAACCTCGCGAACGCACGCCTGAACGGGGCTCGCAGCCATTCGCCTCCTGCGAAGGGCTGCTTGGCCGGCGTCCTGCCGGCCATCCCCGCCCAGGCGCACGTCCGCGAGGCAAGCGATCAAGGGGGGACCGAACGTCAAAACAAGGCGAGTCTGAAGCTGAATCGTTCTGAGTCAGTTTGATAGCAGATCAAGCGTTTGGGATACGTTCTGTTTTGACTCTCGGTTCCCGTTAGGCCTTGCCTCGAGCGTGCGCCCCGGCGCGGGGTCGGGCGGCAGGGACGCCGCCCGAGCAGGCTTTGCCAGGAGGGCAAGTGCCTGCGGTGCCCCGGGACGGGGTGTGCGCTCGAGGTTTGCCCGTAGGGACAAGGCCTTTCGGGCGCCTTTCTTTCGTACCTTTCTTTGGGCGTGCAAAGAAAGGTACTCGGGCGCGTCACTCACCTAAGACCAGCACTACCTAACGCTGATTCGCGCACGAAACGTGCCTCAGCGCCAAAAACAGGAAAAACTCCCACCGAGTCGCCAACAGAAACGACATACCTCGAATCGCACACGAAGCAGACCCTAGCCACCAGAAGAAAGCGCCGCTCGTCGCGCCACACCCGTTACCGTCCAAACCCAGCCCTAGCCACCGCCCACACCTCGACCCGCTTCACCCCCGCCCGGCGCAAAAGCTTCGCGATCTCGGATACGGTCGCCCCGGTGGTCATCACATCGTCGACGACGGCCACCGACGCCGGCAGACGCACGCCGTCGCGCAAAGCAAAAGCCCCGCGCACGTTCTTCAGTCGCTGTTTAGCCGGCAACTGCATCTGCGCCGCGGTAGCTCGCACGCGAGACAGCGCGAACGCGTCAACGCCCACTCCCCAATGGCGGGCCAGTGGCCGCGCCAGCTCCAAGGCCTGGTTGTAGCCACGTTCGCGTAGGCGCGAGCGATGCAGCGGAACCGGCAGAAGCAATTCCGGGGGATGGCGGCCAGACGCCTCGGCCGCTTCGATCAGCAAGGTGCCAAACAATGCCGCATGCGTCAGCTTCCCACGAAACTTGAACTCCGCAATCAAGCGATCCACCGGCTCGGCATAGCGCAAGGGCGCGAACACATCGGCATACGGCGGGGGGCGCCTCAAACAACGTCCGCAGACCGTGCCCGCCGAAGGGGGAAGAGGCCGCGCGCAACGCTCGCAGACATGCTCCACCCGCGGCAATTCCCTCGCACAGGCGACACACAAATCGCGTCCGGGCACACCCGGCGCGGCGCATAGCACGCAAACCGGCGGATACACGACATCCAGCAATCGCCGCCACACGCCTGAATATGACATCGTTGCCACCTGTTCGACATCCTTCGCTAGCAACGCCGCAGTCTCTTATGTCGGCTATGCTGAAGGATTCGACTCCAGCCGCCAAGATCGATGCAGCGCACGACTCGTCCGGTCATTCGTCTCAATTGTCATAGGTTACTGCATGCACAACGCCCCCGACTTCCGCTCGCCCGACTTCCTGCTCGGGCATGTGCGCCAAACCATGGCCTTCTATCATCCGCGCTGCATCGATCCGGCCGGCGGCTATTTCCAGTATTTCCGCGACGACGGCACGATCTACGACACGCAGCATCGACATCTCGTCAGCAGCACCCGCTTCGTCTTCAACTACGCCATGGCCGCCCGCACGTTCGACGAACCGGCCTATCTCGATGCAACACGCCACGGGCTCGCCTACCTGCGCGAGGTGCATCGCGATCCCGCCACCGGCGGCTACGCCTGGACGCTGTGCGATGGCGTACCCGAGGACCGCACCAACCACGCCTACGGCCTGGCGTTCGTGCTGCTCGCCTATGCCAGCGCCGTTCGTGCCGGCATCGAAGAGGCAAAAGCCTGGATGGACGAAACCCGCGACCTGCTGGAAGCGCGCTTCTGGGATGCCGACGCCGGGCTCTATCGGGACGAGGCCGACGCGTCCTGGAACTTCACGCCTACCGCGGGCAGAACGCCAATATGCACATGTGCGAGGCGCTGCTGACCGCCTTCGAGACCAGCGGCGAGCAGCTCTATCTCGACCGCGCGCTGAGCGTCGCCGACCACATGACGCGGCGCCAGGCCGCCAAGGCCGGAGGGCTGATCTGGGAGCACTACGACACGAACTGGGAACCCGACTGGGACTACAACCGCGACAACCCCAAACACCTGTTCAGGCCATGGGGTTTCCAGCCCGGACACCAGACCGAATGGGCCAAGCTGCTGCTGATCCTGGAGCGGCACGCCCCGCGCGACTGGCAACTACCGACCGCACGACATCTGTTCGATACCGCACTCGCCCGAGCCTGGGACCCCGAGTACGGCGGCATTTGTTACGGCTTCGCACCCGACGGTTCCATCTGCGACGACGACA
>CAVVUY010000038.1:0-17299 GCA_963751375.1 uncultured Gammaproteobacteria bacterium | reverse complement strand
AATATGCCCGCTCATCTCGCCGCCGAGCAGGGCGCCGGTTTCGCGCATCTTGGCCTTGACCAGCGAGTGCCCCGTCTTCCACATCAGCGGTTCGCCGCCGGCGCGGCAATCTGGTCGCCGAGGTGGCGCGTGCATTTGACGTCGTAGAGGATGGTCGCGCCGGGATGGCGCGAGAGCACGTCGGCGGCATAGAGCATCATTTGCCGGTCGGCCCAGACCACACGCCCGGAGGCGTCGATCACGCCGAGACGGTCGCCGTCGCCGTCGAAGGCCAGGCCGAGGTCAAGCCCGCGTTCGCGCACGCAGGCGATCAGGTCGACGAGATTCTCCGGCTCGGAGGGATTGGGGTGGTGGTTGGGGAAGTGCCCGTCGATTTCGCAGTAGAGCGGTTCGACGCGGCATCCCAGGCGCTCGAGCAGGCGGGGGGCGAGTTCGCCGGCCACGCCGTTGCCGCAGTCGACGGCCAGACTCAGCGGGCGCTCCAGCTTGACGTCGCCGGTGATGCGCGCGAGATAGCGCTCGGCGATGTCCTCTTCGCGGCGTGTGCCTTGTCCCTGTGTGAAGTCGTCGCGCTCGATACGTGTGCGCAGTCCCTGGATGGTGTCGCCATACAGGGTCTCTCCGCCGATGACCATTTTCAGGCCGTTGTAGTCGGGCGGGTTGTGACTGCCGGTGACGGCGATGCAGGTGCGCGTGCCCAGTTCCTCGGCGGCGTAGTAGACCACCGGCGTGGGCACGCAGCCGACGTCGATCACGTCGATGCCGCTGGCGAGCAGACCCTCGGTGAGCGCGGCAATCAGTCGCGGACCGCTCAGGCGGCCGTCGCGGCCGACCGCCACGGCGGCTTGTCCGCGCGCGCGGGCTTCGCTGCCGAAGGCATGACCGATGAGGCGGGCGGCGGTTTCGGTGAGGTCGCGATCGACCACGCCACGGATGTCGTAGGCGCGAAACAGGGTGGGGCTGATCTGGCTCATCGTCGATCCCGATTCAGTGGCGGCCGGTGTGGCCGAAGCCGCCTTCGCCGCGGGTGCTCTCGTCGAACTCGTCGACGATCTCGAAGTCGGCCTGCACCACCGGCACGAACACCAGCTGGGCGATGCGTTCGCCGGGTTGCACGGTGAACGAGTCCTGGCCGCGGTTCCAGCACGAGACCATGAGTTCGCCCTGGTAGTCCGAATCGATCAGTCCCACCAGGTTGCCGAGCACGATGCCGTGCTTATGGCCGAGGCCCGAGCGCGGCAGGATGGTGGCGGCCAGTCCCGGGTCGCCGATGTGGATGGCGAGGCCGGTGCGGATCAGTTCGGTCTGGCCGGGGGCGAGTTCCAGCGGTGCGTCGAGGCAGGCGCGCAGGTCCATGCCGGCGGCGCCGTCGGTGGCATGGGCAGGCAGCGGGAAGTCGCGGCCGACGCGCGGGTCGAGGATCTTGAGTTCAATCTTGCGCATGGGGTGGAGTGTCTTCCTTGAGCGGATGAATGAGGCGGTAGCGTTCGGCAATGAGCGCCACGAGATCGCGGGCGAGCCGTTCCTTGGGCGCGCGCGGCAGGCTGCTGGCGCCGTCGGGCCAGAGCACTTCGAGCGCATTGTCGGCCTGCTCGATGCCGAGCGTCGCACCGACGCGATTGGCGGCGATCATGTCCAGGCTCTTGGCGGCGAGTTTTCCACGCGCGTTGTCGAGCAGATCGTCGGTTTCGGCGGCAAAGCCGACGCAGAACGGGCGCGGCGCGTGTGCGGAGACCTCGGCGAGGATGTCCGGCGTGCGCACCAGTTCGAGCGCCAGCGCAGCGGCGTTTTTCTTCATCTTGTGCGTAGCGGCGGCGGCCGGTCGATAGTCGGCGACCGCTGCTGCGGCAATGAACAGGTCGGTGGCCGGCAGCCGTTCCAGGACCGCATGGTGCATGTCCGCTGCGGTTTCCACGTCGATGCGCGTCACGCCCGCTGGCGTGGGCAAGGCGACCGGGCCGGCGATCAGCGCGACCTCGGCGCCGGCGGCGCGTGCCGCGGCGGCGACGGCGAAGCCCATGCGTCCGGAGCTGCGGTTGCTGAGCACGCGCACCGGATCGATGGGTTCGCGGGTGGGGCCGGCGGTGACGGTTACGCGGACGCCGGCCAGCGGGCCGGTGGCGCCGCGCGTGCGCAGAGCGGTGACGACTTCGGATGGCTCCAGCATCCGCCCGGCGCCGGTTTCGCCGCAGGCCTGGTCGCCCTCGGCCGGGCCGAGCAGCGTCACGCCGCGGGTTTCGAGCAGGGTGCGGTTGGCCTGCGTGGCGGAGTTGGCCCACATCACGCGATTCATGGCCGGGGCGAGAAATAGGGGCGCCTCGGTGGCCAGGCACAGAGTCGCGAGCAGGTCGTCGGCCATGCCGTGGGCGAGGCGTGCCATGAAGTCTGCGCTGGCCGGGGCGACGAGTACGGCATCGGCCCAGCGCGCCAGCTCGATGTGGCCCATGCCGGCCTCGGCGGCCTCGTCGAGCAGCGTGGTGTGCACGGGGCTCCCGGAAAGTGCCTGGAAGGTGAGCGGAGTGACGAATTCCGTGGCCGCACGGGTCATTGCCACGCGAACTTCGCAGCCCGCCTTAATCAGTAGACGCGTCAGTTCGCACGCCTTGTAGGCGGCAATGCCGCCGGTGACGCCGAGCAGGATGCGCTGGGGAAGGGGCGTGGACATGGTGGGCAAGTTTATAACAGAGGCCGTCTAAAAACCCGCGGCCATACCCCGATGCCGGATTCTGCAGCGATGCCGCCGAATTGTGCTATCACTGAGGGCGTGCCTGCGGCACGGTGAATTTCCCTATGAATATCATGTATAAATAAGCCATCAATCCAGGAGTCTGAATCATGCCCAGTACCCCTCGCCTGCTAGACCTCATCAAGAACTCGCCTCTGTCGCAGGATCTTACCGAGCGCGACTGCGGATTTCTTGAAGAGGCGATGTGTACGCGTACGCTGGAAAAGGATGAGGTCCTGCTGCGCGAGGGTGAAATCGACCATATGTTGCACCTGGTGGTCTCGGGCCGCCTTGCGGTGACCAAGGACGCTGCAGGCGAGAGCGTGACCCTGCATATCATGGGCCCCGGCGGTTTGGCCGGAGAAATGGGTTTTGTCGACGGCGCGCCGCATTCGGCCAGCCTGGTCGCGCTGGAGGCGGTTACGGTGCTCTGTTTGGAGCGAGAGGCCTTCGAGAAGCTGGTGCCGGAGCACCCGAACCTTGCTTACCACTTCATGCGTGCCATCGTGCGCCTAGGGCATACCACGCTCAAGCGCATGAACATGCAGTTCGTCGAAATGAACAACTACATTACCAAGACCCACGGCCGCTACTGAGCGTGGGCCTTGGCGCTGCCGGGCACGGGCTGGATGCTCAACGCCACTGTCCGGGCACCCATTGCCAGCGGTTCGGGCCGTGCGGCGTCCAACGGCCGGGCGCCCATCTCGTAGCCGATTGCGGAGGTTTGGCCCAGTAACCTTGCTGCCAGACCCAGCGATCGCGCCAGATCCAGCGGCCGGTGATCCAAATGGCGCCAGGCCAGGGGGCGACGCCGATGACCTCGACGCGGGCGGGCGGTGGCGAACTGCCGACGATTACAGCGCTGCTGTAGTAGGTACGGTGCGGATATACGGTGCAGCCGCCGAGTAAGGCTCCGAGCAGCAGTGCGCCGGCAACCGAGGCGATAAGGCCCGAACGTTTGCTTGTGAACATGAAACACCTCCAGGCAACTGTGTGGGAGACGTTCGCCTAATAATTATGACCCCTTTCGCGGGGGGCGGGGCATTCGCTGCGTGTACGGCCAACTGTGTCGGCACGGCAGCGGGTCCCCGCATGTGGAAGGGTATGCCTGGGGCGCTGAACGCAAGCTGAAAGAGTTGCGGTGGCTCGCATGGTGCGGGTAGGGGAAGGGCAATGGCGATCAAGGATTGGCCGGCGGACGAGCGTCCGCGCGAAAAGTTGCTGCAACGCGGCCCCGAGGCCTTGTCGGATGCAGAGCTGCTGGCGATTTTTCTGCGTACCGGCGTTGCGGGCAAGAGCGCGGTGGATCTGGCCCGGGAACTGCTGGAGGGGTTCGGCGGCCTGCGGCCACTGCTCGAGGCCGACCGGCAGACTTTCAGCATCGGCAAGGGCTTGGGTGCGGCGAAGTATGCCCAGTTGCAGGCAGTGCTGGAAATGGGGCGCCGGCATCTGGACGAACGATTGCGGCGTGGCGATGCGCTGGAAAGTCCGGCGCAGACGGTGCGCTATCTGAGTGCACGGCTGCGCCATCACCCTCACGAGGTGTTCGCGGTATTGTTTCTCGACAACCGCCACCGCGTCATCGCCTACGAGGAGCTGTTCACCGGCACCATCGACGGCGCCAGCGTGCACCCGCGCGAGGTGGTGCGGCGTGCGCTGGCGCACAATGCCGCGGCGCTGATTCTCGCGCATAACCACCCATCCGGGATCGCCGAGCCCAGCGCGGCGGATGCGGCCATCACGCGCCGGCTGAAGGAGGCACTGGGGCTGATCGACGTGCGCGTGCTCGACCACATCGTCATCGGCGACGATGCGGTGTCGCTTGCCGAGCGGGGCATGCTGTAATACCACGCTATCCGCCGGCCGAGCGGTGCCGGCTTCCGACTTGTTCAAAGGAGCATCATGTCCGTCCGACCGAACCCGGCGTCGGCGATCCGACCTCATTCCGTGCCGCTGGTGTGCTATGTGCTGGTGCTTTGCCTGGCGTGGCTCGTGCCGATGCAGGCGGCAACTGCTTCCGAACGGTGGGTGGGGGCGTGGTACATGGCGCCTCAGGCGGTTACAACGAATCATGGCGCTCCACCCTATCTGCGTGCGCCTAAGGTGGACGATGCGACCGTGCGCGAGATCGTGCGCCCCACCATTTCCGGTACGGCGTTGCGCCTGCACATCAGCAACCGCTACGGCACTCGTGCGCTGCGGCTCGGTTCGGTCACCGTGGGCGTCGCGCGCGGCGTGGGCGCGATGGTGCCGGGCACGCTGCGACAGGTGACTTTCGGGGGAAAGGAGCAGGTCGATGTTCCCGCTGGGGGTGCGGTCACCAGCGATCCGGTCGAAGCGCCGGTCGTGGCGCGGCGGGCGCTGGCGGTGAGCTTGTACGTGCCGGAACAGGCGCAGCCGCTGACCTGGCACAAGATCGCGGGACGGGTGAACTTCCTCTCCGTGCGCGGCGACCACAGTCGGGACGTTTCCGGCCGCGCGTATAAGCACCGCAACACCAACGTGCTATGGCTCGACGGCGTCGATGTGCGGGCAAAAGGTGGCGCTTGGGCGCTGGTGGCGATCGGGGATTCGATCACCGACGGCATGCGCGCGACGCTCAATGCCCAGCGGCGCTGGCCCGACGAACTTTCGCGGCGTCTGCGTGCGGCAGGGCTCATGGACGTCGCTGTGCTCAATGCCGGCATCAGCGGTAACCGCTTGCTGCACGACTCCGCCTGCTACGGTCCGAGCCTGCTGTCGCGCTTCCGGCGCGATGCGCTGCAGCATAGGGGCGTGCGTGCGGTCGTCGTACTGATCGGGATCAACGACATCAACTTTGGCTACATGCCCAAGCGCAGGGGGCTGGACTGCGACACACCGCACGCGAAGGTGACGGCCGATGAATTGATCGCCGGTTATCGCCGGCTGATCGCCGAGGCTCATGCGCAGGGTATCCGAGTGTACGGGGCGACGCTGACGCCGGCGACCTTGCCGCCGGCGCGCGAGTCCGTGCGCCGGAAGGTAAATGCGTGGATACGCGGTAGCGGCGCCTTCGATGCGGTGATCGACTTCGATGCCGCGCTGCGCGATCCGGTGCATCCGGCGCGGTTGCTCGCGCGTTACGACAGCGGGGATCATGTTCATCCGAGCGATGCCGGTTATGCCGAGATGGCGCGGGTGGTGCCGTTGGGGTTGGTGCGGAGGATTGGCGAGTAGCGTTTTTGGTGTTGGGCGTTTGGGTGTATTGCATGCGTTGAACTTTGGGTTTTTTTCCAGGTGCGAATCAGGGGTTATGTTCTTGGTGCTGCGTGAGTGTCATTGACGTAGTTTTTGGCCTTGGTGCCCTATTTCGGGCGCGTCACCGATTCAGATCAGAACTGCCAGCTCCAAATCGCGCACGAAATAGCCCCCCAGAACCTTGAAGAATGCTAGTTGTCAGCGCATCGTCAATCGTCCCAAACTTCGAATATCGCCCGAAGCGAGTTTCAGCACCCGCAGAATGTGCCGCGTGACCGGTAAATGCCCATGTCGATAAAAAGGGTATTGACGCCGCTTTGTCGCAGGCGTCCAATACGCTCGTTCGTCGACTCTCAGACAGGTCAATCATGCACCGCCGCCAATTTCTCAAGACCGCCGCACTGACGGCATTGACGCCCGCCTTCATGCGCGCAGGTTCGGCCTTGGCCGCCGCGTCTGGCGAGAGCGTAATCGTGCTCGACTCGGGGTCGGCCAACATCACGCTCATCGACCAGGCTTCGCGCCGCGTGACGAACAGTTTCCCGGTGGGGAAGGAGCCGCATCATCTGATGTTGTTGCCGGACGGGCAGCAACTCGTCGTGGCCGATGCGGTGGGAGGCGAACTGAATTTCCTGAATCCGATCACGGGCGTTTACGAAGGCAAGCTGCCCGGCATCGAGGACCCTTACCAGATCGGTTTTTCGCCGGACCGAAAATGGTTCGTGGCCAACTGTCTGCGCCTCAATCGGGTGGACATCTATCACTACGACGGCGGACGCAAGCTGCAGCTGGCGAAGCGGGTACCGCTGGACACTATCCCCAGCCACATGGCCTTCACCGCCGACAGTCAGACCTTATTCGTCAGTCTGCAGGGCAGTGATTCGGTGGCCGCGCTGCATCTGCCGACGCAGCGCGTGCTGTGGAAGATGAGGATCGGCAAGGCTACCGCGGGACTGTGGATGACGCCGCGCGACGAGCATCTGCTGGTGGCGTTGACAGGTGAAGACGCTGTGGTGGCGGTGGACTGGCGCCGGCAGCGTATGGTCAAACGTATCGTTACCGGCCGCGCAGCGCACAATTTCCGTTCGCTGGCCGACCAGCGCCACGTGCTGGTCAGCAACCGCCTGTCCAACACGATCAGCGTTGTGGACATGCAGGGGCTGCGCAAGGTCGAAGACATACACGGCCTGCGCCCCGGCCCGGACGACATGGAGCTGTCGGCCGATCGCCGCTGGCTGTGGACGACCTTCCGGTTCTCCCGAGAGGTGGGCGTGATCGACATGCGAACGCGCAAGCTGGTCGACGTGATCCGCGTCGAGCGCTCGCCGCACGGGCTCTATTTCCACGACCGCGCACCGTTCTACGACAACCTGCCCTACGCCGCGCAACGTCCCGTGCCGGTTAGGGCGGTCTGAGCCGCTGCCGTGTTCGCATCCTGGACCGACGCGTTCTCGCAGACGGTGGGCAATCTGGTCGGTGACGCGCAGACCTGGCTATTCGTGAGCATCGTGCAGCCCTTGCTGTATCGCCTGGACATGATGTCGCTGAGCGATCTCGCCTACGACGCGACCTTCTGGTTCGTCGCCGGCGCGGTACAGATCGTCGTGGTATTCGCGGTGCTGCGTCCGCTGGAGCGCTGGCGTCCGCTGGAGCGCTGGCCTGACCGCAAGAGCGTGCGCGTGGACGTGATCTACACGCTCATTGGCCGCCTCGGCCTGATCGGGCTGGCGTTCTTCTTCATCCTGCAACCGGTGTTCGACGCTTTGCAGGCCTGGCTGCAGCTGCACGGACTTTTCAACCTCAACCTTGAGCAGCTGGTGCCCGGCGCCTTCGCCCATCCGGTGCTCGGTTTTCTGGTCTATTTCGTCGTGCTGGACTTCGCCGGCTACTGGTACCACCGCTGGCAGCACCAGTTCCAATGGTGGTGGGAACTGCACTCCGTGCACCATGCCCAGCGCAAGCTGAGCATGTGGGCGGATGATCGCAACCACCTTCTCGACAGCATGCTGCTGCAGTCCTATTTCGCCGCGCTGGCGCTGGTGATCGGCATCGAGCCAGGCCAGTTCGTCATGCTGACCTTGCTGAGCGGCGCACTGCAGAGCCTGCAGCACGCCAACGTGCGCATGAACTTCGGCTGGCTGGGCGAGCGGCTGCTGGTCAGCCCGCGCTTTCATCGCCTGCACCATGCTATCGGCTACGGCCACGAACTCAATCACCACAATCGCGCGCGCATCTACGGCTGCAACTTCGGCATCCTGCTGCCATGGTGGGACATGCTGTTCGGCAGTGCCGATTTCGACACCCCGCTGCAGCCGACCGGTGTGCGCGCGGAAGTCGAAGGCGAGGATTACGGGCGCGGTTTCTGGGCGCAGCAATGGCTGGGGCTGGTGCGCATGGCGCGGCAGTTGCGGCGCATGTTGCGCTTGCCGACGGCAACAGCATCTTCCTGAAGCGCCGACCGAGGCCTCACTTCGCGTCGGTGCGCATCGCCGACAGCAACCCCCGCATCAGGTCCTCCGGCGCCGGCGGGCAGCCGGGGATCTTGACGTCCACCGGCAGTACGTTTTCCACCGCGCCGCAGCTGGCGTAGGACACGCCGAACTCGCCGCCGTCGCAGGCGCACTGGCCGGCGGCGATGACGAACTTGGGTGATGGTGCGGCGCGCCAGGTGCGCCGCAGCGCGGTTTCCATGTGGCGTGAAACCGGGCCGGTGACCAGCAGGGCGTCGGCGTGGCGGGGCGAGGCGACGAAGCTCACGCCGAAGCGTTCCAGGTCGTAGTAGGGATTGGCGAGCGCATGGACTTCCAGCTCGCAGCCGTTGCAGGAGCCGGCGTCGACGTGGCGCAGCGCCAGGCTGCGGCCGAAACGGGCGTCGATGGCGCGGTGCAGTTCGAGGCCGAGCGCCTCCAGCGAGGCGTCGTCGACGGCAGGCGTCGGCTCGGTGACGCTGCCTGTGCGCAGTATCTGGGCGAGGATGCGGAGCATTACAGGTCGACTCCCGAATAAGAGCCGTTGACGGATTTGTTGCACACCGGGAAGTCGGGAACGATGTCGCCGTGGATCAGTCGCTCCAGCGCCGGCCAGGCGAACCAGCTCGGATCACGCGGGAAATAGCGTGCGATGCGCCCGTCGCCGCCGAAGCGCACCCAGGCCAACGTTTCGCCGCGCCAGCCTTCCACCAGGCCGAGCCCCTGTGCGCCGCCGGCTGCAGCGGGTAGTTCGGCGACAATGTCGCCCGCCGGCAGGGTTTCCAGTAGCCGATCCATCAGCGTGAGACTGTCGAGCAATTCGGCCATGCGCACACGCATGCGCGCGGCTACGTCGCCCTCGTTTTCCACCACCACCTGCACATCCAGTCCGCTGTAGGGCGCGTAGGGGGCGTCGCGGCGCAGGTCGAAGGCCTGGCCGCTGGCCTTGCCCATATAACCGACGCAGCCCAGCGCTTTGGCGTCTTCGTGGCTGAGCATGCCGGTGCCGACCAGGCGATCCTCGAGCGGCGGGTGGTCGTCAATGATATCGAACAGCGGGGCGAGTTCGCGCCGGAACTCGGCATGATCGGTGCGCAGCGTGTCGATTTGCTGCCTGTTGAGATCGCCGGCGACGCCGCCGGGGATCACGGTATCCATCAGCAGACGGTGGCCGAAGCATTCGCGGCTACGCCGCTGCCAGCGCTCGCGCAGGCGCGCGGTCTGCAGATGGGCGAAGGCGAAGCCGACGTCGTTGCAGATCGCGCCGATGTCGCCGAGGTGGTTGGCGACGCGTTCGCGCTCGGCGAGCAGGCCGCGCAGGGCCAGCGCGCGCGGCGGCACGGCGGCGCCGAGGGCGCGTTCCATGGCCTGGCAGGCGGCCCAGGCGTGAGTCACGGCGCTGTCGCCGGAAACGCGCGCCGCCAGGCGTGCCAGCGCTGCCGGTTCGCGTCCTACGGCAAGCTTTTCGATGCCCTTGTGCACGTAGCCCAGGCGCTCCTCCAGGCGCAGTACGGGTTCGCCTGCGGCGTGGAAGCGGAAGTGGCCGGGCTCGATGATGCCGGCGTGCACCGGTCCGACCGGGATTTCGAACACGCCGTTGCCTTGTACCGTGGCGAACGGGTAGCCGTTGTCGGCCGGGGTGCGCCCGGGTGCCGTCTCGCTTGTCGCCGCTTCCGGATGCAGCGGGTGCCAGGTTTCCGGCCAGGCGCGATGGCGAGTCCAGCGGCGTGCATCCGGGTGGTCGGAAAAGACCACTCCGAAGAGGTCGCGCGCGTGTCGTTCCAGGCGGTCGGCGGCGGGGTAGTGCGGAGTCTGCGAGCCGAACGTCGGTTCGCCGAGCGGGTCTTCGGCGCCAAGCAGAAGATGGTCGCCGGCGTATTCGAGTACGCAATGCAGGCGCATGTGTTGTGCCTCGGCGTCGGCCCACATGCCCGCCCAGCGGCAGCCGTGCTCCAGGGCTACGGCGGCAGCCGCGCCCCAGTCGCCTGCGGCGATGGCGAGACGGCGTGCCGGTGCCGGCTCGGGCACGGCGTGCGCCGCGATGCCGGCCGCCTTCAGGCGGGCTTCGAAATCCGGCAGCCAGCCGAAACGGTTCATAGCAGGCGAGCTCCGGCGATGAGTTCCGTGGCGCTGTCCAGCCAGTGCGCGAGCAGGCCGGGGATGGCGAGCCCCAGCCACAGCACCAGCGCGAGATGCAGCAGCACCGGCAGCATGTTGGCCTTCACCGGAGTCTGTCCGGCCGGGGCGGTGCCGTAGACCATGGGCTGCAAATGACGGAACAGGCCGGCGAAGGCGATCACCAGGCCGATCAGCAGCGCGACGGTGAACACGGGGGCGGACTGCATGGTGGCGGTGAGCAGCAGGAATTCGCTGGTGAAAATGCCGAAGGGCGGAAAGCCGGCGATCGCGGCCACGCCGATGATCAGCGGCCAGCCGACGCCGGGCTGCGTGCGGATCAGCCCGCGGATGTGGTCGATGGATTGGGTGCCGGCGATGTGCACGGCGTGGCCGACGGTGACGAAGATGGCCGACTTGGTCAGCGAGTGCACCAGCATGTGCAGCAGTGCGCCGAAGGTCGCCAGCGGGCCGCCCAGGCCGAAGCCAAAGGTCATCAGCCCCATGTGCTCGATGGAGGAGTAGCTGAACAGGCGTTTGACGTCGCGTTGGCGATGCAGGAACAGTGCGGCGACCAGGAAGGAGACCAGGCCGAAGCCCATCAGCAGATGGCCGGCAAGATGCGGCGTGGGGGTGGCGGCTAGGGCGCCGTCGACCAGCATCTTGAGGCGTACCACGGCGTAAAGCGCGACGTTGAGCAGCAGGCCGGAGAGGATCGCCGAGATTGGCGTGGGGCCTTCGGAATGGGCGTCGGGAAGCCACTGGTGCATGGGTACCAGGCCGACCTTGGTGCCGTAGCCGACCAGCAGGAATACGAAGGCGATGCTCATCACCGCCGGCTGCAGTTGTGCGCTGTGCGCGTGCAGTACGCTCCAGTCCAGGCCCTGCGCGGGGTCGGGCAGGGCGTGCTGGGCGGCGAAGTAGGTCAGCACGGTGCCGAACAGGGCGAGCGCGATGCCCACGCCGCACAGGATGAAGTACTTCCACGCCGCTTCCACGGATTCGGGCGTGCGGTAGAGCGAAACCAGGAGCACGGTGCTCAGGGTGGCGCCCTCGACCGCCACCCACAACACGCCGAGGTTGTTGGTGGTGAGCGCCAGCAGCATGGTGAACAGGAAGCTCTGGTACATGGCGTGGTACAGGCGCAGACCGTGCGGGCCGGTCAGGCGCGTGTGCAGCACGTGCTGCATGTAGGGGCGCGAGAAGATCGAGGTGGTCAGGCCGACGAAGCTCGTCAGCACCACCAGGAACACGTTGAAGGCGTCCACGCGCAGGCCGAAACCGGCGATCACGTCGTGGTGCGCCACTTGCCAGGCGAGCACGGTCGAGGCGGCGAAGGACAGCGCTCCGAGCGCCACGTTGACCCAGCCGGCGAGGCGGTCGTTGCGCAACAGGGCCAGCAGCAATGCGCCGGCCAGCGGCGTGAACGTGGTCAGCCACAGCGCGCTCACGGCCGTTCCTCCTCGGTCTCGCTGAGGCGGTTGAGGCGGTCGACGTCCAGCGAGTCGATGCTTTCGCGCAGTTGGAAGAAGAACACCCCGAACAGCACCATGGCGACCAGCACGTCGAAGGCCACGCCCAGCTCCACCACCAGCGGCATGCCGCCGGTGGCGCTCACCGCGGCCAGGAATAGGCCGTTTTCCATCGACATGAAACCGAGTACCTGCGCCAACGCCTGGCGTCGTACGACCATCATCAACAGGCCGATGAGAACCGTTGCCAGGCTGATGGCGACGATGTTGCGGGTGAACTCCAGCCCCTGCTGCACGATGGGCAGCACCAGCCAGTAGCTGAACACCACCAGGCTCACGGCCGCCACGGTCGACAGCGTCGGGTGCTGCAGCATGTCCTGATGGCGCGCTAGGCCGAGGCGTCGCATCAGGCGATGCAGCATCCACGGGATCAGCAGCGCCTTGAGCGAGAGCGTGAGCAGGGCCGAGAAGTAGAGCTCCGGGGCGTGGTCGGCGACGGCCACCACGGTGGTGACGGCAGCCACCAGTGCACCCTGCCAGGCGAAGGCATGGATGGCCGAGAGCAGCCGCGGCTGCGACAGCAGCGCGAAGGAGGTGAACAGCACCAGCGCGGCGAGCACCAGGACGAAAGAGTGCAGCAGGCCGGCGTTCATCCGCCGCGCTCCAGGATCACGTGGCTGAGCAAACCGAGCAGTGAGAGCAGGAAGGCGAGATTGAGAAAAGCCGGGGCCTGGAACAAGCGTTTCTTGGCCAGCACCGTTTCGGCGACTGCCAGCAGCAGGCCGAGCGCAAGCAGCTTGGCGAGGATTGCGACAATGCCCAGGCCCAGTGCCGCCAACGTGGGCGTGGTGGCGATGCCCCAGGGAAAGAAGATGTTGGCGATGAGCGCCCCGTAGAGCACCAGGCGTACCTGCGCGGCCCATTCCAGCAAGGCAAGATGGCGGCCCGAATACTCGAGGATCATGGCCTCGTGGATCATGGTCAGTTCGAGATGCGTGCTGGGATTGTCGACCGGAATGCGTCCGGTCTCGGCGATCGCCACCAGCACCAATCCGCCGAGCGCGAAGAGCATCGAGGGCAGCAGCAGCGATCCGCCGGCGAGTTGGTGGTCGACCATGCTGGCGAGGTTGGTGCTGTGCGCGGACATGGCAAGAGTGAACACGGCCATCAGCAACGCCGGCTCCGCCAGACCCGAGACCATCATCTCGCGGCTTGCGCCCATGCCGCCGAAGGCGGTGCCGACGTCCATCCCGGCCAGCGCCATGAAGAAGCGCGCCAGCCCTAGCAGTCCGGCCACGACGATGACGTCGGCGATCGCGGCGGTCGGCAGGTTGGTGGCCAGCAGCGGTACCGCGGCGGCGGCCAGCCAGGTGGCAGTGAAGACCACATAAGGCGTGACGCGGAACAAGGGCGAGGCCGTGTGCGCCACGCGAGTTTCCTTGGAGAACAGCTTGCGCAGGTTGTACGCCGGTTGCAGCACGGAGGCGCCGCGGCGGTTTTGCAGCACGGCCTTGGCCTTGCGCACCCAGCCCACCAGCAGCGGCGCGAGCACCAGGTAGGCGAGCGCCTGTGCGGCGGCCAGCAGAACGTCGGCCGTGCTCATAGCGTGACCACCCACAGCAGGAGTAGCAGTGTGCCCAGCGTCCAAGCCAGATATGCGCGCAGATTGCCCGTCTGCAGCCGGGTCACGAGGCGTGCCGCTCGCTCGAGCAGGCGCGCCAAGGGGAGATAGCAAAGCGCCCAGCTGCGGTCGGTGATCTGCAGACGGTAGCGGGGTGGACCGTCGTCACGCGTTTCCAGATTCTCGTCGATATCGAGCCAGGCACCGAAGACCCGGCGTAGCGGCTGGGCGAAGCCGGTGGCGGTGTATTGCATGCGCGGAGTGGGGGGGGCGAAACCGCAGTCCCAGGCATCGCTACGGCGGACGCGCCGCACCGCGCCGCGCTTGAGTACGGCGACCGCCAGGCCCGAGAGCACTAACAGGGCCGCGACCACGGCAGGTGCGCTGTAGCTGGCGGTCGCCGGTGCGATGGGCGTGAGCCACAGCCAGCCGTGTGCGCTGGCCTGGGGCAGGCCTGTGCCGAGCAGTTGCTGCGGTACGCGTGCGATCCAGGCGAGGATGATGGTGGGCAGCACGCCGGCGGCCAGACACAGTGCGGCGAGCAGGCCCTGCCCGACGCGCATGCTGAGCGGTACCTGGCGCGCACGGCGGACGTGGCGGCTGCGGGCCTGGCCGAGGAAGGCCACGCCGTAGGCTTTCACGAAAGTCGCCGCAGCTAGTGCGGCACTCAAAGCCAGCACCGCGGCGGCGATTGGGATCAGCGTGCGTAGCAGCCCGTTCTCAAGCTGCCAGGTCTGCAGCGCGGCCTGGAACGTGAGCCATTCCGAGACGAAACCGTTGAGCGGTGGCAGGCCGGCGATGGCCAGGCTGCCGATCAGGAAGAAGCTGCCGGTCCAGGGCATGCGCCGCAGCAGGCCGCCCATCTGGTCTAGATCGCGTTCGTGCGCGCTGTGCAGGATGGCGCCGGCGCCCATGAACAGCAGGCCTTTGAACAGCGCGTGGTTGAGTGCATGGTAGAGCGCGGCGACCAGGGCCAGGGCGCCGAGTACGCGATGTCCGCTGCCGAGGAATATCATCGCCAAGCCCAGGCCGATGAAGACGATGCCGAGGTTCTCCACCGAGGAATAGGCGAGCAGCCGCTTGAGGTCGTTCTGCACCAGCGCCAGCAGTACGCCGAGCAATGCCGAGACGCAGCCGACCAGCAGCACCGCAACGCCCCACTGCCAGTGCGTCGGTCCCAGCAGGTCGAAGACGAAGCGCAGGAAGCCGTATACCGCCACCTTGAGCATGGCGCCCGACATCAGCGCGGAGATGTGGGAGGGCGCTACCGGATGTGCTTCGGGCAGCCAGGCGTGCAGCGGTACCAAGCCCGCCTTCATGCCGAAGCCTGCGAAGGCCAGCACGAAGGCCGCGCTGGCCCAAAGGAATGGCGGCTCCGCGCTCCGCAGCGCTTCGAAGCCGAAGCCGCCGCCGAATGTCGCCAATACGCCGAAGGCCAGCAGCAGGCATACGCCGCCGGCCTGTCCCATGAGCAGGTAAAGATACGCTGCGCGCCGGTTGGCGGCGTTCTCGTGCTGGAAGGCGACCAGAAAGTAGCTCGCCAGGGTCATCAGCTCCCAGGCCACCATGAAGGCGAAGGCGCCGTCGGCCAGTACCACCAGGAGCATGCCGAGCAGAAAGAGTCCGGAGAAAAAGCCCAGCGCGGATAGCGGATCACGGCCGCGCTCGAAATCGCGTACGTAGCCCATGCCGTAGATGCCGACGGCTAGCGTCAGGGCGCCGATCAGGCTGAGGAAGAAGCCGGCAAGAGCATCCACGTGCAAACGCCAGGGCTGCCAGGGCAGGCCGAGCGGCAACTGCACGGTGGCGCTTTCACCGCTCGCCAGCACCACCATCCCGCAGACCAGTGCGCTCAGCCCGGCCAGGGCGAACAGCGGCAGTGCCAGCCGACGCAGCAGGCCGGGGCGTTGCGCGGTGGCCGGCAAGCACGCCAGGGACGAGGCGAGTGCCAGTCCTAGCGAAGCCGCTGCCGATGTCCATACCGCGTCCATAATCGTTTCAGGCGTTAGCCTCGCCGTTGTCGGAGGCGGGTGCCTTGAGGCGGACGCCGCGTCCGCCTGCGGTGCTGCTGGCGCCTTCGCCGAGCAGTTCCAAACCGGCGCGGTCCAGTGCCTCCACCACCCGTACCAGCGATTCGACGTTGCCGCGGACCTGACCTTCGCTGCCTTCCATGCGCTGGATGGTGGGCAGGGACAATCCCGCAGCTTCGGCAAGTTGCCGCTGGTCGATTCCGAGCAGCGCGCGGGCGGCTCGCATTTGGCTGGCAGTGATCATTGCGGTGCGTAATCGGATATTTTGAAAGATTAATTATGGAATTCCGTAAATCCATAATCAAGTATCAAACATTACTATTGATATTTGAGAGTGTATTAGGGAGGTCTTATGTTGAGGCGATCAATGTTTGGTGCCAAGCTCGGGCTGAATGGAAATGGGGAGACGACGATGCTCGAGGGAGGCTGTCACTGCGGCTCATGCCGCTATGCGATAGACCTGGAGGTGCTGGAGGACGTTGCCGTCTGTCATTGCTCGATATGCCGCCGTACCACGGGGGGCACGCATGTGACCTGGGCAACCGTGCCCATTGGGGCTTTTCGCTGGACTGCGGGCGAAACACGCCGCTACAGCGCATTGGCAGGAAGCGATCGCTATTTCTGCCCGGATTGCGGCGCGCAGTTGGCGCTTTGGACGGCGCTTTCGCCGGACACGATAGACGTCAGCGTGAGCACGCTGGACCATGCCGACCATTATCCGCCGGATCGGCATATCTGGGTCGGAAGTCGTCTAGCCTGGGTAACGCTGGATGATGGTTTGGCGCAGGAGGACGAGGAAATCTACCCGGACGCCTGACGGGCGAGGCTAATTAGAACGAAAACGGCGACCCGAAGGCCGCCGCTGAAGCGTAAAGCGATCCGACGCTCGGGATCAGAGCATGCGCCGACGCAGCGCCACGAAGCCGACCAGTGCCATCAGACCGAAGCCCAGCATGCCGAGCGAGGACGGTTCGGGCACGTCGCCACCATGGATCTCGCGATACAGCTTCTGGTAGACGGCGTTCTGGAAGTCGGCGAAGCTGTTGGCGGCGATCAGGAAGGAGCCGGTGCCGCCGACGATGTTGTTCTGGTACCAAGTGTCCAGATTGGCTTCGCTGCCCAGAATAGGCAGGCCGTTGATCGCAGTTGACGCCGTTGGCCAGTGCGTTGTTGCGTGCGGAGGCAGTGTTGGCGCCGTCGTTCTGCGTGCCGTCGCCGGACACGTCGATGACCCAGCGGCTGCCTTCATAGCCGTTCTGGCTGAACATCGGCACAGCGTAGTTGATGGCGCTGCCCGGTGCGGTTTAGCCCGAGAAAGCACGGCTCGACGAGGCGATTGCGGAAGCGAAGGCATTCGAACTCGCGGCGTCGGTGATCTGGCTCCAGCCTACCAGCGGGGACTGTTGGCTAGCACCTGACCACTCGATGTAGGTCACCGCGATGCCGCCGGGCAGTCCGGCGATCAGATTCTGGATGCCCGCGTTCTGGAAGGCATTGACGTAGCCGGTTTTCTGCAGGTTGTACTCGGTGCCGCTTACGCTACCTGATACGTCGACCAGCAGTGCGAGTTCGAGGTCGACCGGTACGGCGCGCGCAGCGTTGGCGCCGACGAGTGCAAATGCAGCAATTGCAATAAGCAATAATCGTTT
>CAVVUY010000037.1:0-18360 GCA_963751375.1 uncultured Gammaproteobacteria bacterium | reverse complement strand
TCGCCGAGGTTGTTTTCGAACGACCAACCCCAGCGCGCAGCCATCCCCTCAAGGAGCGTGGAGGCCTTCCCCGACCACTGAACGCTCAGGCGCTGCGCCAGCGGGCTGTTGGGCTGCAACCCATGACACATGTCCGCCGACGTCGCGCTCGCCTGGGGAAGCGGGAAGCCCTTGTATGGCTCGCTGGCGGTGCGCAGGTCTTTCGCTCACCGTGGCGATCTGCGCGATCGACTTGTTCAGCGCCACCTGCTCCGGGCTGAGCGGCGGCTTTGTCGCCGGGGGGCGCGTGTTGGCACAACCCAACAAAATCGCAACGCCGAACAGGCTCGTCGCGAGGAAAAAATGACGGGAGTAGAGCACTTTCTCATGGTCATCACGTGGCACCTGATCTGAGTTTCTGTGGTAAAGAGGCCAATTTTTTCTGGGGTGTAGAAAAGTACCGTTATTGCAAATGCAATAAATTCAGTTTTCTGGAACGTTTCGCCTGCGTTTCACCGTGCACCTGACGCCCGCAAATTTTCTCGGCAGACCTATTCCCCTACTAAAAACTGGGTGTTGTTATTGCATTTGCAATAACGGTACTTTTTTTTGCGTGTCAAAGATGTACCTAACGTGGGGAGAGGCCCGGCCAATCAAAATACATCTGCGAGCCCAGCAAGCGTGCTGACAGGCCCTCCAGACTCAATATTAGGAGTTGAACCGCCCCCCTCGGCCGCAGGACCAGTCGGCGTACCCCCCTCCGAAACAGCCGGGGAACCCCCTTTTGTATCTTGCTCGGAAACACCCCCCTCAACAGCGCTCTGGCGAGACCCTTTTACAACGGCCTGAGACCCCCCAAAATCGACGTCAGAGGGCACCCCCGCACCACCTTCCAGGAGGGAGTCACCCTGCGCCGGGTCGACACCACCAACAGGGACGGGGATCGTCCGATTCTTGGGCCGCCCCTTGGCCGCGGCGCGTCGGCGTGACGCCCCCGCTGCCGTCCCCCCGAGATTGAGTAGCACGGCCTTTAGATCCAATCCCATGAAGGCAAGGAGATTGGACGTGAAGAAGCGCTACAGCGAAGAACAGATCATCGGGTTTCTGAAGGAAGCGGACGCGGGCCTAGCGGTGAAGGGTTTGTGTCGGCGGCACGGGTTCTCGGGCGTCTGGAGGCCAGCAAAGCAAAACCGACGCCCCACAGGAAAGTCGCATTGTCGCGAGGAAAGGAGTTGTCGGGCGGATGCGGGGAGAAACTAATGCCCCAGTTCGATCATGACATTTGTATTTCCATTTTGTTGCATTGCTACGCCCGCCTAACCATCAGTGGGATACTGATTAGCCGGTTTCGGCTTTGCTGTATCTGAATGGAGACCACAACAACTGTGAGCCATTTGCACGAACTTTTGCAGCACGCCTCGCCCTTTCTCCAGCATTACGGTCTGTGGGCGGTGTTCTTTTCCTTGTTTCTCGAGACGTTCGGCTTGCCACTGCCCGGCGAGACGTTGCTGATCGCCGCCTCACTACTCGCATCTAATGGGCAGTTTCAGCTACCCGTTGTGCTGCTGGTGGGCTGGGCAGCTGCCGTGCTGGGTGACAACACGCGCGTTCTATATCGGCCACTTCGGTGGACGACGTCTGCTCTTGCGTTTGGGTAGCCGACTGGGGTTAACGCATGAGAGGCTGGATAAGGTGCAACACTTCTATGAGCGTTTCGGCTCTGAAGTGGTCATCGTGGCGCGCTTTTTTGAAGGAGCGCGACAACTTAACGGTTTGGTCGCAGGATCTTCGGGTATGGGCACCGCTGAAGTTCTTGACATACAACATCATTGGTGCAGCGCTTTGGGTTGGCTTTTGGGGCACGGCCGCCTTTTATCTAGGTGATCATCTGGCTGTGCTCTATGCCTGGATGGGACGTATCGTCCTTGTCGCTGTGACCATCGGTCTCGTTGGGGGCGCGGCGTATCTGCTCTACCGAGGCAGGCGCAAAGCAAGTTTGTCAAACGATCAAGATTGAAGGACGGTTTTAAGCAACAAAGCAGTCATCTAATTTTAAATGTTATATGACCGCTCCTGGCCCAAGCTCAGCCATCTCGCACTCCGCTTTGTCTCTAGTCGACCCAAGCTGTGTGAAAACTATTAGCGGCGCTCGCCACAGCCGCATTCTGAGCAGTCAGCAGATGTCCAGACACTCAAATTTCACTGTAGACGGCAAAATTCGTTTGGAATTTTTGCTCGTCAGAGTCGGTCTTGAGTTTTCACACAGCCTGGACCCTGAACGGCCATGTGCATTTTTCCACTTGATGGTCGACTATGCCGCATTTCACAGACACCCGCTGCGTAGACAAGAACTCGATCCAACCATCGAAACTCTGCACTAGCAGTCTACGTACCGGCCCCACAGTCACTTTGACCAGTACCGTCGCGCCCTATATGCAGCGCCAGTCGAAAGGAGAGTAGCCGCCCTCCATTTCCACGATTCGGGTCAAGAAATGCGTGGCGCCCATCCATGATTTAATCGTTCCGAACGGATGCTCGACCGTTTGTCTTCGGATGCGCATGCTCTGCGGCGCCCGATCCAGGCGCCTCTGCATGGCCTCCAGGACAGCCTGATGTTCCCACCGACTGACACGTCGATAATCGCTGGGCGTGCACTGCGCCTTGATGTCACAGCGTGGGCAAATGGCCGTGATGCCCGCCTCATGACAGGCTCGAATCTGCTTTGCCTTTGTAATAGCCCCGATCCGCAATCGGTGTCTTCTCAGGCTGTATTCGTTCGCTCCGGAGACGGCCATTCGTTTCTGGGCTAACACCAGCTCGCCGCACCGGCGGCCGGCGAACGCAGCAGTTCCTTAATGTTTGCTTCGATGACGCCATAGCCAACGTTTCCGTATAGTTTCTGGCGTCCTTCGTTGAGAACGAATGTGGGGCTGCCCTGAATCATCAGTCTCTGCTGGTCACGGCGATCCGCTTCCAGATCAGCATGCGCCACCCCGCTATCGATCACTTCCTGAACATCATTGACTGGTACACCGATTTGTCCTTGACCCGTACGCTGAGCGTTTTGAGGTGCTTGTAGGCTGCGTGGTCACGACATTGATTCCAGATACCGCGCCCACTTCTCACGTTCTTTTGGTCGCTCGGATGTCTGCTGATTCTCAATGTATTGCTTTATGACCGCCAGCGGCGCACCGCCGACTGTACTGACAAAATAGCTATTGCTCCACAGGGTCGGTAGACGGCTGCGAAGATGCGCAAACTCCGAGCGCAGAATCCGCGAGCTGCGGCCTTTGATTGTCTTAACGAAACGCGCGATGCCCCACTGTGGATCAACGCTCACCAGCAGATGAATGTGGTCAACGTCGGTTTCCATTTCGATGATCTCAACATCCATCTCGGCAGCCACCTCGCGGGCTATCGCTTTGAGGCGCTGCTCGACCTCTCCGACCAGAACTTTGCGCCGATACTTCGGGCAGAAGATGACATGGTACTGGCAGGCGAAGACGACGTTGTTGTTTGAGCGATAGTGCATCGCATGGTATTATGCACCAATCGTCAAAATAATACCAACACGGGCGGCGATTCGCCGCCTGCGCTATCCCTCCCCACGGCTAAAGCCGGGCCTTCCCGCGCATTTTTGGTGTACTGACCTTATCCTATCGGCTACGACTTATCGCGCAATGCCGCCATCAACGCCTCCCAGGCCAGCAAGGCACAACGTCGCCGCGCCGGATGCCCCTGCACGGCGCTCAGCGCTGCCAACGGTTCGGAAATTCGGGTCGGTGGCCGGCTGCCGGCCGCCCCTGAAAACCATCCGGTCATCGCCAAACTGAGTGACATCGCCTCATCGACAGTCGTCCCACTGAGTACTTCGCTCATCATCGATGCCGAAGCGATACAGATTGAGCAGCCCCTTCCACGAAAACGCACGGCGCGCAAGCACTCACCGTCGAGGTCAATCCCCACTTCCACCTCGTCGCCACACCTCGGATTGGCTCCGCGGCGCACGCGCATCATGCCGGCCACTTCACCGCGATTGCGGGGGTGGTGAAAATGATCGAGCAACAGTTCCCGGTAAACGCCTCCGTCTGTGCTCATGGGCTCCCCCCCAACAGCCTCTGTGCCGCTCCCACAGCCGTGGCCAGGGCATCCACATCCGAACGATCGTTGTAGATGCCGAAACTCGCACGCACCAACGCGGGCACGCCCAGGGCATGCATCAACGGCTGGCAGCAGTGATGTCCGGCGCGTAGAGCCACGCCGTGCTCGCCGGCGACCTGCGCCACATCATGAGGATGAATACCCGCGACGTCGAAGGCAACGATCCCGGTTTGCAGTTCTGCAGCCGACGTCGCGTATACCCGCACGCCGGGATACTTGCGTAACGCCGCGCGTGCATCCATAGCCAATTGTCGGAGATGCTCGCAAACGCGGGTTCTGTCGAGCACGTCGAGATACCCAGCCGCAGCGGCCAGGCCAATCGCACCGGCAAGGTTGGGCGAGCCGGCCTCCAGCCTGGCTGGGACGGGTGCCCAGGTGCTCCAGTGCTCCTCGACCAGGTCTACCATTCCACCGCCGAGCAGCAGAGGCTCCATCTCCTGCAGACGCTCGGGGGTTATGTAGAGCACACCAATGCCATCCGGGCCATACATCTTGTGCCCAGAAAAGGCTAGAAAGTCGCAATCGAGCGCGAGAACATCCAACGGCATATGCGCCACAGCCTGCGCCGCGTCGATAGCCACAGCGATACCGCGGGCGTGCGCCTGATCAATCACCTCCTCTACCGGATTGCGCAGGCCGAGCACGTTCGAGACTAGGCTCAGCGAAATGATGCGCGTGCACGGACCGTACAACCCCTCGCGTTCGGCACGCGCAAGATCCCAGCAACCGTCGCCATCAAGTTCGATCAGACGCAGACGCGCACCCTGTTCCTGGCACAAACGCTGCCAGGGCAGGAAGTTGGAATGGTGCTCGAGACGGCTGATCCATACCTCGTTCCCAGGAGCGAGACGCTGATGTGCCCACCCCCTTGCCACGAGATTGAGCGACTCGGTCGCAGAGCGAGTGAACACCACGCTCTCAACAGCGGCCGCGCCGATGAAGCTGGCGATGCGTGTCCGCGCCTCCTCGTACTCGGTGCTGGCGAATTCTGCCAACGGATACAGACCGCGGTGCACCGGCCCATAGGACTCTGTGTAACACCTCGCGACCGCCTCGATCACCGACCCCGGCTTGTGCGTGGTCGCGGCATTGTCCAGGTAATGCAGTTCCCTGCCCGCCTGCGACTCCGCCAGCAGCGGGAAGTCGGCGCGCACCGCCCAGGGATCGAAAGATGCAGAAGCGGGACTTGGAGACGCCATCGGACTCACTCTCCCACCGCCTTGCGTGGCGAAGACTCCGCGCGCAACTTGTCGCGCATGCGCTGCCCCGTTCCGCCGCGGCGCAACAGCACGATTTCAGCCACCACGCACAGCGCGATCTCCTCGGGCGAGCGCGCGCCGAGGTCGAGCCCGGATGGCGCCATCACGCGCTGGAGATCAGCGTCGCCGAAGCCCTCCCGCCGCAGGTAATCCAACACCAGCCGCGAGCGTTTGCGGCTAGCGATCAGCGCGATGTAGCCCGCATCGGAAACCAACGCGCGTCGCATGGACTCGTGATCGCCCTTGTGCTGGGTGGCGATCACCACATAGTCCCCTGCCTCCGGCTGCAGTTGTTCGTAATCGATGTCGTCGTCGATCAGACGCGCTGCGGACGGGTAGCGTTCGCGCGTCACTGCCGGATCATTGACCACCACGGCAAGCCCCATCATCTCGCCCAATTCGCACAGGCACTCCGCAACGCGCCCATGCCCCATGATCCACAACACAGGCCGAGGCAGCACCGGCTCAACGTAGACCCGCATGGCGCCGCCGCAGGGCATGCCGGCGCCCAATACCTCGTCATCGAGATCGATGTCGATCACCGCAGTCTGACCGGAGGCGAGACAGTCTACGGCCTGTTCCGAAGCGGAGGATTCTGCGCAGCCGCCGCCCACCCAGCCCGCCAGCACACGCCCCTCGGCGTCGAACACGGCCTTCGCCCCGGTCTTGGCCGAAACCGATCCCCGCGTCTCGACCACCGTCGCAACCGCATAGGCCAGGCCCTTGGCGCGCAACTGCTGCTGTACGTCAATGATGTCCTTGCTCATGCACCCGTACTCCTTGCGTTCAGACCAACTGCACCCCGTCGCTCGGCGACGTGGAGCTGTAGCCGCGCGTAGTCAGCTGTCGTATCGAGATCGACCGTGACCCTTGCATGCTCGAACTCAAGCGTGGTCACCAGTTCCGGGTTACGCTCGATCAGGCGCTTGCAGCCAAGATTGCGCTCGCCGGCCAGTATCCGTTCACGATGCTCCCAGGGCAGCACGATGGGATTGCCGCGTTGACCGGCGTGCACAGGCACCAGCACCGAGCCACGCTCGCACTGGGCAAACCCGGCAACGATGCGGTCGATGTCTTCGGCTTCGATCAGTGGCTGATCCGACAGCGCGATCATTACACCGTCGTAGACGTCGTCGAGCGCCGCCAGGCCGCAATGCACCGAATTCATCTGGCCCTCTGCATACTCTTCGTTGATCACGACGCGTAGCGGCAGGCCGGTCAGCAGTCCACGCACCCGCTCGGCCTCATGTCCCAGCACGGCAACCACCTCGCACACCTTCGAATCCAGAAGAACCCGCGCCGTGCGCCGCACCAAAGGAATACCGTCCACCTGCAGCGCAAGCTTGTTGCACGCCCCCATCCGTCGGGATTCGCCCGCGGCCAGAAGAACAGCGGCAATGCGTAAGTCCGGCTTCGCTGTCATGCACCACCTGCCGCGGCAATATAGCGCTCGGGTTCCTTGTCGAAGGCATGTCTGCAGCCAGCACAGCAGAAATAGAAACTCTGCCCGCGATATTCAGAGCTATGTTCGGCTGTAGCGACATCGACGCTCATCCCGCAGATCGGATCCACCGCAGTGGCCTGTGTTTCGCCAACCCCGACATCTGCATAAGAGGGTTCCGACACTGCCGACTGCTCGCTGCCACGCCGTGCACGCACCACGCCGGCCAAGACCGCCAGCGCAATTTCCTCCGGAGTGACGGCACCGATCTCTACGCCCGCAGGGGCGACGATGCCGTCGACCCTGGCGGGCTCGTGTCCTCGTTCCTTGAGATAGTCCTTCAACTTGGTCGCCTTGCGTTCGCTGGCGATGAAAGCGATGTAGGGCGCGCCGGTAGTCAACGCTGCCTCAAGCCCCTCCTCATCGCGCTTGCCCTGCGTGGCCACGACCGCGAACGCAGGGCGGACGGGAATTTCGTCCATATCCAGGCCGCCCAGCAACTGATCGGCCTCCGGAAACAACACCCGGTCCGCGCCGGGAAAGGCCGCAGTGACCGCATAACCCACCCGCCGTGCCAGACCCACCAGTGCCTGTGCGACAGGCGAGGCACCGATGACCAGCAGAGCAGGACGCGCCACCACGGGGTCAATGAAAATATCCAGAGTACCGCCGCTGTGACAAGTCATGCCGAAATCCTCGACGCCTTCTTCCACCTCTTCGCCTTTGGACGGACTGATGCGAATCAGCCGCGCCTGCCCGTCCGCGATTGCCCGTTTTACGGTCTTGATCACGGCGGGCTGCGCACAACCGCCACCGATCCAGCCGCGGATCTCGCCGTCGGCCATGACTACTGCCTTGGCACCCGGCTTGGCTGACGTTGGAGATTCGCAGCGCACCACGGTGACCAGGGCGAAGTCCTCGCTGCGCGCCTTCAGCGCGGCCGCCTCTTCCAGAATGCGATCGCTCTCGAGCATGCTCATATCCTCCGTGCGCCGCATGGGGCGCGTGAAATCCGCGCTACAGTGCGGCCAGTTCGTGCTCCAGCGCCTCCAGGCTCGGCAAGTCGTGCGCCGGCAGAAAGCGATCCAGCAGAGGCAACGCCGCCTGCATGCCCCCGGCAAGGGGTTCATAGCCTTCACGCCCAAGCAGCGGGTTTAGCCATACGAGCCGCCAGGCCCGTGCACGAATCCGCCGCAGCGCCTCGGCCAGCTGCGCTGGCTCGCCGGTATCAAAACCATCGCTCATGACGATCACCACGGTCCGTCCTGTTAGCAGTCGTCCCGCATAATCGTGCTCGAACGCCTGCAAGGACTCACCGATGCACGTGCCGCCGGACCAGCCAAGGGAAAGCACTGCCAACTTCTCGCGCACGCGCCGCAAATCGCTCTCTTTGAGCGCCTCGGTGATATGCACCAAACGGGTGTGGAAGACGAAAACCTCGGCATCGCGGAACGCGCCCACCAGACCCCGCGCGAAACGCAGCAGCAAAAAGCTGTACAGGCTCATGGAACGGCTCACGTCCAGCAGCAGCACCAGGCGCGGCAGTTCTCGATGACGTCGACGATATGCCAGATCGAGAGGGACACCGCCGTAGCGCAGACTCTTGCGCAGGGTACGGCGCAGATGAATGCGCCGCCCCTGCGTATCGAGACGCATACGCCGAGCAAGACGCCGGCGCATACGTCGGGCCAGGCGTTCGACCAGTTCCTCGGTCGCCCGCATCGAAGTCTCGTCCGTGATGAAACGGAAATCGCCGCGGGCCACCGAGTCACGCGCACTGGCACCACCGCGCGTGCCATCCGGCGCTGCGGCACCGTCGTCATGCGAGTCACCTGCATGATCCGCCTCGGCGGCAAGTCCGCCGTGCGGCGCGGCGCCATCGCCCGCGAGCAGCGCATTGGGCGGCGAGCCGGACGCACGCACGGTCCCTTTGCGATTGGGGCGGCGCCAGTACGCCTCGAACAACGCCTCGTAGCGTTCCCAATCGCTCGCATCAGAACACAGCAGAGCACGTAGATCGCTACGCACGCGGCGGGCATCGAATGCATCGTTGAGCGCGGCCAAGCGCAGAGCATCGAGCTCCTCCTGCACACCGACCAGAAAGCCGTTGTCGCGCAGCAGGCGTGCGAAGCCCAGTATCCTCCCGACGATGCGCGCCTCCGCTCCAAGCTCAAGCGACTCTTCCATGGATATCGACGGCGCCGTCATCGCCCTGCTCCGGCCGCCAGTCTGGCGCAGACTTCCGGCGTAACTGCCTCGCAATCCTCCCGGGTCTTGAGCAAGCAGCTGAGCGTCTCGAACACGCGATCGGGCTCACGGTCCAGCACGGTGAACTCGAAGTGCAGCAGGGCTGCGGCCCAGTCCAAAGTCTCGGCAACCCCGGGGCGTTTGCGCAGGTCAAACCTACGCAGGTCCTGCACGAAACCCACCACCTGTTCGGCAAGCTGTGCGCCGATCTGCGGCAGCCGCGTCATGACGATACGCAGTTCCTTGTCAAAGCTCGGATAGTCGACATAGTGATACAGACAGCGCCGGCGCAGCGCATCGGAGATCTCACGCGTGCCGTTGGAGGTCAGCACCACGTAGGGCACACTGGTCGCCTCGATGGTGCCGAGCTCGGGAATACTCACCTGATAATCCGAAAGCACTTCCAGCAGATAGGCCTCGAACGCTTCGTCAGCGCGGTCGATCTCGTCGACCAGCAACACCGGAGACTCCGGCAGAGTGATGGCCTGCAACAGCGGGCGACGAAGCAAGAAATGCTCGCTAAAGATGTGCTCTTCCTTTTCTGCGGCCGAGTAGCTCTCTGCTTCCTGGATCTTGATGGCGAGCAGCTGCTGCTGGTAGTTCCACTCGTAAACCGTCTGCGCCGCGTCCAGGCCCTCATAGCACTGCAGCCGGATGAGCGGGCAGCCGAACACGGCCGCCAGCGCCTTGGCGACCTCGGTCTTGCCCACTCCAGCATCGCCCTCAAGCAGCAGCGGCCGGCGCAACGCGGCAAGCAACAGAAGGGTGGAGGCCAGCTCGCGGTCGGCGATGTAGCCCGCCTCCGCGAGCCGGCTCTCGAACTGCACGACCTCGTTCATCTTCGGCCGATCCGCAGCACGCTTATGCCGCCTGCCCTATCCTTGTCGCGGCCGGTACCTCGACCAGCCGGCCGCTGCCGCAGTCGTAGATGTAGCCGTAGATCGGAATGTCGCGAGGTACCAGCGGATGGCTGCGGATGCGTTGCACGTCCTCCACCACAGCCCGTTCGCGGTCGTCGATCGTCAGCCAGCGGATATAGCGCCCTTCGGGTGAGCCCGGCCCGTGGCCTACGTCCTTCCAGCCTGAAGCATCCAGACTGGCGGTTTGCAGGCTGCTGGCGAGTAGGTCGCTCATGATCTCGTCGCTGAAGGTTTCCATGCCGCAGTCGGTGTGGTGGATCACGAACCACTCCCGTGTGCCGAGCAGTTTGTAGGAAATCACCAGCGAGCGGACGGCATCGTCGGTGGCTCGCCCTCCGGCGTTGCGCACCACATGAGCGTCGCCCTCGGCGAGGCCGGCGTACTGGGCCGGGTCTAGCCTTGCATCCATGCAGGTAAGAATGGCGAAGTGCCGCGCCGGCGGCATAGCCAGATTTCCCTTGTCTCCGAAAGCGGCGGCATACTGCTCGTTGGCGGACAGCACTTCTTCGAGTACCTTGCTCATGATCTCTCCTCCTGCTTACCTCAATCGGACTGTTTGGAACGACCTCCGAACAGATCCTTGATCAAATTCACGATGACACTCCACACGAATGCCAAGCCATTGAGCTCCTTCGGCTGCTCAACACTTTCAGCTGTAGCCTCTCCTCCCGAATCGCCATCTTGGCCAGCGTCCGAGGCAGCCACACGCGCAGTGAACTGGTCGGCGAATTGCTTGACGAGTTGCTCGGAGACCTGAGTCAGCATCCGCCCGCCCAGGCTGGCCATCTTGCCCGTCACACTGACTTTCGAAAGACCCACCAGCTCGGTATGTCCGTCGGTTTCGGCGATTGTCGCCGTGAGATCCATAGTCGCACTGGAAGTACCCTTGATATCCGCTCCCTTGCCGACAAGGCGGATCTCCCGCTTGTCCGCGTCCACACCCAAGACCTCGATGTCGCCTTTGAACTGCATGCTGGCAGGACCGACCTTTACCTTGATCTGGCCCTTGTAGTTGCGCTCGTCGACCTGTTCGGTGATCTCGGCACCGGGCATGCATCCCGCCACGCCCCGAATGTCGCTCAGCAACTGCCAGGCTTGGGCGGGCGTGCCTTCGAGGGGGAATCGTTTTTCAAGTTTTACTTGCATGCTCTCCTCCGTGTCCGTCTGGGTGCTTTGCTAGGACACCTCTCTGTCCACAGCCACCTATTCAGACGTCGCCTCACTTGTCCAGGCCCAGGGAATGCAAGGTTTTCCAGACGTTGTACGCACTGTGCGGCATGTTCACGTGGGTAATGCCTAAATGGGAGAAGGCATCGACAACCGCCGAAGTGAAGCACGGGATGCTCCCCACATGCGGCGACTCGGCAACGCCCTTGGCGCCGATGGGGTGATGCGGCGAGGGCGTCACTGTGTAGTCAGTCTCCCAGTGTGGTGTTTCCACAAAGGTCGGGATGAAATAATCCATGAAGGTGTTGCCCAGCAGATTTCCCTCCTCGTCATAGGACAGCTGCTGACCCATTGCCACCGCAAAGCCCTCGTTGAGGCCTCCGTGGATCTGGCCTTCGATGATCATCGGGTTTATACGCGTGCCGCAGTCGTCCAGCGCGTAGAAGCGACGCACATGGGTCTCACCGGTGTACTTGTCGATGTCGACCACGCACAGATAGGCGCCGAAGGGATAAGTAAAATTCGGCGGATCATAGTAGTCCACCGCCTCCAGCCCCATCTCCAGGCCTTCGGGCACGTCGTTATAGGCGGCCCAGGCGATCTCCTTCATGGTCTTTTCCTGACCCGGCACACCCTTGACCTTGAAGCGGTCGACATCCCAGTCCAGATCGTCCTCGCCGACCTCCAGCAAGTGCGCAGCGATCTTGCGCGCCTTGGCCTTGATCTTGCGCGCGGCGACAGCGGTGGCAGCACCGCCCACTGGCGTGCTGCGCGAGCCGTACGTGCCGAGCCCATAGGGTGCGGTGTCGGTATCGCCCTCCTCGATCTGGATGTCCTCCGACGGCAGGCCCAATTCGGTAGCGATGATCTGCGCGTAGGTGGTCTCGTGACCCTGGCCCTGGCTCTTGGTGCCCATGCGCGCGATCACGCTGCCGGTGGGATGGACGCGGATCTCGGCGCTATCGAACATGCCGATGCCGAGAATATCGCAGGCCTTGCTCGGTCCGGCGCCTACGATTTCCGTGAAGGTGCAGATGCCGATGCCCATGAGCTCGCCCTTGGCGCGCTTCTCCGCCTGTTCGTGGCGCAGGCCCTCATAGTCGACGGCTCGCAACACTTTTCTGAGCGCTGTGGCGTAATCGCCACTGTCGTACTCCCAGCCTAGCGCGGACTGGTAGGGAAACTGCTCCCTGGCAATGAAGTTGCGGAAGCGTATCTCCGCCTTGTCGATGCCAAGCTTCTGCGCCAGCACGTCCATCATGCGTTCGATCAGATACACCGCCTCGGTGACGCGGAAGGAGCAGCGGTAGGCGACGCCGCCGGGCGATTTGTTGGTGTAGACACCGTCCACCTTCACGTATGCATCCGGAATATCGTAGGAACCGGTGACGATGCTGAACAGCCCGGCCGGCCACTTGGTGGGCTGGGCGTGAGAATTGAAGGCGCCGTGGTCGGCCAGCACGTTGACCCGCAGCGCCTTGATGCGACCTTCCTTGTCGGCAGCCAACTCACCCTTCATCCAGTAATCGCGAGCCCAGGCGGTGGTGGACAGGTGCTCCATGCGGTCTTCGACCCACTTCACGGGCCGACCCAGCACGATGGAGGCGACCACCGAGCAGACGTAGCCGGGATACACGCCCACCTTGTTGCCGAAGCCTCCGCCGATATCGGGGGATATCACACGGATCTTGCTCTCGGACAGGCCGGAGAGCAGCGACACCACCGTGCGCACCACATGAGGTGCCTGCGAGGTGATGTATAGAGTCAGCGTACCTTTGACTTTGTCGAAGGAAGCGACGCTGCCGCAAGTCTCCAGCGGACTGGGGTGCACGCGCGGATAGTACATATCCTGCTCGACGGTCACCTCGGCCTGTTCGAACGCACGCGCGGTGGCGTCCTGATCACCGACCTCCCAGCTAAAGATGTGGTTAGGGTGCCTGCGGGGACCTTGGCCGACGTTGTCCTTGTCCTGCACGTCTTCGCGCAGGATAGGCGCGTCCGGCTCCAGCGCCTTGTGCGGATCGACCAACACCGGCAACGGCTCGTACTCGACCTCTACGAGTTCCACCGCATCCGCTGCGATGTAACGGTCGTCGGCGATCACCACCGCGACCTCCTGGTACTGCATGTGCACCTTCTCGTCCGCGAGCACCGCCTGCACGTCGCCGGCCAGCGTCGGCATCCAGTGCAGGTTGAGCGGCTTGAAGTCCTCGGCGGTGAGCACCGCATGCACGCCCGGTAGCGCCAGCGCCTTATCCTTGTTGATCGACTTCACGCGCGCGTGTGCATACGGGCTGCGCACGATGTCCATATAGAGCATGCCCGGGAGCTTCACGTCATCAACGTAATTGCCCTTGCCCTGGATGAAGCGCGGGTCCTCCTTTCGCTTGCGGGCGCAACCGACGCCCTGCACCTTGTCGTCCAGTTCGATCTGTTCGGCCGGGGTAGCCATGGCGTCTCCTCCTAGGCGGTCTGCGTCTTCTTGGCGGCGTACTGCACCGCCTTGATGATGTTCTGATACCCGGTACAGCGGCACAGGTTGCCTGCCATGCCGTAGCGGATTTCCTCCTCGGTGGGATCCGGGTTCTCCTGCAGAAAGCGGTAGGCCCGCACCAGCATGCCCGGCGTGCAGAAGCCGCATTGCAGGCCGTGCTCCTGCATGAACCCTTCCTGCACGGGATGCAATTCGCCGTTCTTGGCCAGACCCTCGACGGTCAGCACCTCGGCGCCGTCGGCCTGTACGGTCAAGACGGTGCAGGACTTCACGGACCGACCGTTCAAATCGACCGTGCAGGCGCCGCAATGCGAGGTATCGCAGCCGATATGGCTGCCGGTCAGTCCAATCCTTTCGCGCAGCGTATGGATAAGCAATTCGCGTGGTTCCACCAGCGTCTCGACCTGCTCACCGTTGAGCGTGAACGCAATATGCTTCTTCGCCATAATCAGCTCTCCTTCGCCCGCTCAAGCGCCTGGCGGATGGCCCGACGCGTCATTTCCCCGGTCATCTGCGTTTTGTATTCGACGTCGCCGCGCAAATCTTCGGCCGGCTCGCAGATCGCCTTGGCCTGCTCGACGGCGCGGTCAATCAGCGCATCGTCGATGATCTGCCCCGTCAGTAGTTCCTCGGCCGCGGTGACCTTGAGCGCCGTTGGCCCGGCGTTGGTGAGGCCGATGCCAGCACGCTTGCACCTGCCCTGCTCCAGTTGCAGTACAACGACTGCACCGGCGGTCGCCCAGTCGCCTTGCTTGCGCTTCAGTTTCCAGTAGGCGTATCCGGTATGGGGTTCGAATGCCGGTATTCGGATTTCTGTGAGAATTTCCTCGGCTTCGAGGGCGGTCCAGTACGTCCCGAGAAAGAACTCGTCGGCTGGAACGATGCGTTCACCATTCGGCCCTGTCAGCACAAAGCTCGCCTCCAGGGCTAGCATCAGCGCGGGGTGATCGTTGGCCGGATCGCCGTGGGCGATATCGCCACCGATGGTCCCGCAATTGCGCACTTGGGGATCGGCGATGTTGCGCGCCGCTTCCGGCAGCAAGGGACACCGGTCACGCAGGATCTCCGAGACGATTAGATCGTTTTCTCGCGTCATCGCGCCGATGTAGATGGTGCCGTCCGCCTCGCGCACGCCACGAAGATCGTCGATGCGGTTGAGATCGATAAGGTGCGCAGGCTCTGCGAACCGCATCTTCATCATGGGGATCAGACTGTGTCCGCCGGCGAGTACTTTCGCCTCTTCGCCGAACTGACTCAGCATCGAGAGCGCTTCCGGCAGGGACTCCGGCGCGTGATAATCGCATCTACCCGGTATCATCGATATCTCCTCCAGTGATGCACTTAGGTATTTTGGCGCCGGCTCGGCTAACCCGGAAAGTCGGCTTTATGGGCTCATCAGTTTTTCTAGGATATTCTCCGGGAACCGGTTTTCAATCTGAATTCCCGAACTGCCAAACGCGCCACATGAACGGCACGCAGGCACCTTGAATGGTAGCTAGGAGAGTGCTGGGGGAGTTGCCGAGGAGAGGGAGATCGCGGGTGCCTGGAAGGCGATCGCGCCGAAACGTTGTTTACCGAAACCGAGTCGATTCGGATCAGACCATGCCGAACAAGTCTTTCACTTTGGCCACGTTAGCCCTGCTGATCGGGATCCGCACTTCCCCGCCGGCGCTCATGACCAGCACGCATTGATCGTCGATTTTCTCGAATGCGCTGGCATGATCCATGTTGATCATGTGGCTTCGATGCACACGCGCGAAACGTTGCGGATCGAGGCGTTCCTCAAGATCCGAAAGGGATAGATTGCAGTGGTAGCAGTCATGAGTCGTATAGACCTCCGTGTAGTGTCCCTCGGCCTTGATGTGCACCACTTCAGTCAGTTCCACCAGAATAACGCGGCTGTTCTTGAAGATTGGCAGCTTGTATAACCTGCGCGGCTGATCGGAGCGCTCGTCGGGCGCGTAAGGTCTGGTCGTCAGGTCGGTGATGTCATAGAAAATCATGCTCGTCCCCGCGCCGCCCTCGTCGCCGAGCATCTTCGATACCTTGATGAGCAGCACCCGGTCGGGAATATTGATCATCATAGTCATGGGCGGTGGCGAATCGGCCGGGCATTCAGACGTTTCCAGCAGCCACTGAACCTTCGCTCGGCTGCGTTCAGGGTGAAACTGGACGATCTCGCTGCCGATGACCTGACCGAGCTTAACGTCGAGCACGTTGGCGGCGAACCTATTCACCGCCACCACTCTGTTACGAGCGTCCAGCCAAACCACGCCTACGTCGAATTTTTCTAACTTATGCTGAAAACTTTCATCCATAGCGTCACGGAAACAAAAGTCTCAAAGAAACGAAGTCGTTAATCCAAATGAGAAACAAGCCGAAAACACTCCTCCGCCGACAAGATGCCAGACAACAGAATATAGCTGCAAAATTGCGTCATACTTTGGAAGACATACGCTTGGTAGATGCAATTTTCAAATAAGCACCACCACATGACGCCAAGTGGCGTCGTAGAAGCGACCAACTCGCGACATTCAGGCAAGCAACGGCAGCACGAACACCACCAATGCATGCAGCATCAATCCGATGAGGCCGCCGACAAGCGTGCCGTTGAAGCGGATGTACTGAAGATCCGGGCCGACTTCGAGCTCCAGTGCCGCAATCAGGTCGCGTTCCCTCCACTTATCTACAGTTTGCCGAATGTGCTTGTGGATAAAGTCGTCCACGCCCGGCGCGAGGGATATGGCGAGAGCCTCTAGGCGGCTTTCCATTTCTTCACGCAACGCAGAATCGGATTGAAGCCGCTGCGCAAAATTGCGCAGTCCGGTCGCCAGCCAGTACGCAAGCATGGAGTCCTCACGAGCGAGATCGTCATGCAGCCAACCGCGCGCATCGCGGCCAACTTCGACTAGCCAAGCCCGGAACCCAGGAGAATCCGTGAAACTTCGGATTCTCTCGTTCAACCAGTCCTGTGTCTGAGGGTCGTTCTTCAAGCGTTTGATTGCGCCGTTCAGCCAATCATCGAAAGCCGCTCGATTGGAGTGTGTGGGGTCTCGTAGGCTTTCCTGTAGATTTTCGACCATCATCGGCAAGCTCTTGGTAATCTCGCCGGAAATCAGGTCGGCCAGTCCGACTTTGTTCAAAGTCCGCCACCAGTCGGATTGGTTTTCGATGCCGTCCGCAATATTCCGGAAGATACGATCCTGAACGTCCACTTCGCCAAGCAGGTCGGCCAGCCAGCGCAGGAATTCGTTAAGTGCTTCGTGGTGGCGATTGTCGCGCGTGAGTAGATCAAGCCAGTTGCCGGTTAGCCGGCTGGCATCGAGGCGTTCCAAGGCAGTACGCAGCAGCATGCCTATCGCGGTTTCGAGTTGTGAGCCACTCAGCGCGTCGATGAGGTCGAGCGCGTAACGACGGACGAGACCAGCAACACGGCCCGCCTCATCTTGCTGCGCCATGCTCTGCGCGAAACGTCGCACGAAGTCCTGCTCGCGAAGCTTGGCTGCGAGCTGTACAGGTTGCAGAAAATTTCCGCTGACGAAGTCCGCCAACCCCTCTCCGATCTCCGTTTTTCGCCGGGCGAGCACGTCGGTGTGCGGAATCGGCAGACCTAGCGGCCGACGAAATAGCGCAGCGACGGCGAACCAGTCGGCCAGCGCGCCGACCGCTGCGGCCTCGCAAAACGCAAGACTCCATTCCCAAAAGCCCCTGCCACCGAAGTGGGCGCTGACCAGCATGCCGAAAATCGCCAGCGTGAGCAGTGCGATTGCCAGTATGCGAAGACGCCGCAACCGGCGTCGCTTCTCGACATTGCCAGCAAAGGTGATTTTACGTGTAGCCACACTAACTCCTTGAGGTCACGGCATGCCGACAAGGCCATGCAGCAGACCACTACATCACATCCCTGTCATGTTTGAGCGACTATGCTTGAAGTACCAACAACACAAACAAAGGGGCATTCAAGTGGCGGGCAAATTCGAGCTATACAAAGACAACGCCGGTGAGTTCCGTTTCCGGCTCAAAGCCGGCAATGGTGAAAACATTCTTGCCAGCGAGGGCTACACACAGAAGGCCAGTGCGACGAACGGCATCGAGTCCGTGAAGAAGAACGCACCGAACGACGCCGCGTACGAACGCAAGGACGCCAGCAACGGCAAGTTCATGTTCAATCTCAAGGCCACGAACAGCCAAGTTATCGGCACCAGCCAGATGTACGCATCGGCGGCGTCGCGCGACAACGGGATCGAATCGGTCAAAAAGAACGCCCCGGATGCGGCGGTCGACGATCAGACCGACCGATAAAAATCTATCTTACAGAGCCTCGCAAGTCGGGGCTCTGCATCTAATCGATCCGCGTTATTCAAAGCACTTACGCCACGCACTTCCTGCCCCGAACCGTGGAACATGTCAATACCGAGATGAGCCTGCATGTACTGGCCTATAACCACAAACGCATGATGAACCTGATGGGAACGCATAATCTGATCGTTGCGATACGGGCAGGCTGAAACCTGTATCCCCCTCGTTCACTGATCCAGCTTGTCGAGAAAGGCGCCAAGCAATGCGAACAACCTCCGGTTCGTCATCGAGCCACCGCGGTCGCGTTGGCAGTCCTTTGACTGCTGCCGTTGTCATCCCGGATTACCCATCATTGCGTGGCGAACTCTTCCATGAAGTCGAGCTGTGCCTGCT